>NZ_FXUY01000001.1:4227500-4827500 GCF_900182985.1 Pseudomonas helmanticensis
GGATATCCGTCAACGCTACGCCAACCTTTACCGGCCCAGCACCTTCATCACCCTCGGGACGACCGGTCAGACTCATCAGCCCGCCCAGCCCCTGAATCATGAAGTCATAGCCAGCACGCTTGGCATAAGGCCCGGTCTGGCCGAACCCGGTAATCGAGCAATAGATCAGGTTCGGATTGATCGCCTTCAGCGACTCATAGTCCAGCCCATAAGCCGCGAGACCACCGACCTTGAAGTTCTCGATAAGGATGTCCGACTTGGCCGCCAACTCGCGCACCAGCTTCTGACCCTCGGGGCGGGTGAAGTCGATGGTCACCGATTGCTTGTTGCGATTGGCCGACAGGTAATAAGCCGCTTCCGAGGTGTTCTCGCCATAAGCGTCCTTGAGGAACGGCGGCCCCCAGGCGCGCGTGTCGTCACCATTGCCCGGGCGCTCGACCTTGATCACTTCGGCGCCAAGGTCGGCGAGAATCTGCCCGGCCCATGGCCCGGCCAGCACTCGCGATAAATCCAGTACCCGCAGATGCGACAGCGCGCCCATGGTCGCTCTCCTATTAATAGAACGCCTGCAGACCGGTTTGCGCACGCCCGAGGATCAGCGCGTGAACGTCATGAGTACCTTCATAGGTATTCACCACTTCCAGGTTAACCAGGTGGCGTGCCACGCCGAACTCGTCGGAGATTCCGTTACCACCCAACATGTCGCGCGCCATACGGGCGATGTCCAGCGACTTGCCGCACGAGTTGCGCTTCATGATCGAAGTAATCTCGACTGCGGCAGTGCCTTCATCCTTCATACGACCCAGACGCAGGCAGCCTTGGAGGGCCAGCGTGATCTCGGTCTGCATGTCGGCCAGCTTTTTCTGGATCAACTGAGTAGCGGCCAATGGACGACCGAACTGCTGACGATCCAGTGTGTACTGGCGAGCGGTGTGCCAGCAGAACTCGGCAGCGCCCAGTGCGCCCCAGGAAATGCCGTAGCGCGCAGAGTTGAGGCAGGTGAACGGGCCTTTCAGACCGCGCACGTCCGGGAAGATGTTCTCTTCCGGCACGAACACGTTGTCCATGACGATCTCACCGGTAATCGACGCGCGCAGGCCAACCTTGCCGTGAATCGCCGGAGCGCTCAGACCTTTCCAGCCCTTCTCCAGTACAAAACCACGGATGTCGCCGGCATCGTCCTTACCCCAGACCACGAACACATCAGCGATCGGGCTGTTGGTGATCCACATTTTCGCGCCGGTCAGGCTGTAGCCGCCTTCGACTTTGCGCGCGCGGGTGATCATCGCGCCCGGGTCGGAACCGTGGTTCGGCTCGGTCAGACCGAAGCAGCCGATCCATTCGCCGGAAGCCAGTTTCGGCAGGTATTTCTGTTTCTGTGCTTCGGTACCGAATTCGTTGATCGGCACCATTACCAGCGACGACTGCACGCTCATCATCGAGCGGTAGCCGGAGTCGACACGCTCCACTTCGCGAGCAATCAGGCCGTAGCTGACATAGTTGAGGCCGCTGCCACCGTACTGCTCGGGGATGGTCGCACCCAACAGGCCGACTTCACCCATTTCGCGAAAGATCGCCGGGTCAGTCTTCTCATGACGGAAAGCTTCGAGAACACGCGGTGCGAGGCTCTGTTGAGCGAATTGCTCGGCGGTGTCGCGGATCATGCGCTCTTCTTCGGTGAGCTGTTGATCCAGCAGCAGGGGATCGATCCAGTTGAAGCTAGCTTTACCGCCCATGAGTGTGTCCTCGCAAATCGGGTGAATTAACGTGGCATTGATCCTAGGCGTGGTTCGCCGTCGCGGCAAACGAGGATTTCGCATTCTGTTGTGCTAATTTCTCACTCCGAAACGTCGCGAGATGCCTTTTATGCGGCGCATTAGTGAGGTTGATGTACATGCGCAGAAAGATCCCCAGCACCACCGCCCTGATCAGTTTCGAGGCTGCCGCGCGCCACGAGAGTTTTACCCGGGCTGCTGAAGAGCTTTCCCTCACCCAGGGCGCGATTTGCCGACAGATCGCCAGCCTTGAGGAGTTCCTCAGCGTCGAACTGTTCCGCCGTTCGCGACGCGGGGTGAAGCTGACCGAGGCGGGACTTTCCTACAGTCGCCGGGTCGCCACGCAACTGGATGCAGTGGAGCGCGACACGTTGTCGGTGATGGGCCAGCAAGGCACCAATGTGATCGAACTCGCGGTGGTGCCGACATTCGGCACGCAATGGCTGCTGCCGCGCCTCAAGGATTTCCAGCTCAAGCACCCGGAAGTCACGGTCAACCTGACCAACCGCACCCGGCCCTTTCTGTTTGCCGATACCGAATTCGATGCAGCGATCTACTTCGGCGATGCCGATTGGTCCGGTACCGAATCCCACAGGCTGATGGGCGAGAATCCGATGCCGGTGTGCAGCCCTGCCCTACTCGGCAACAAGACACATCTGACAGCCGAAGCCATCGCTGAATTGCCACTGCTGCAGCAGACCACGCGGCCTTATGCCTGGCGCCAGTGGTTCAACTCGCAACAGCTGAATATCCCCCGCGACATGACAGGCCCGCGCTACGAGCTATTCTCCATGCTCGCCCAAGCGGCCATGCACGATATGGGCATTGCGCTGATTCCGCCGTTCCTGATTCAGCGCGAGCTGGCCGAGAAGCGCCTGGTGATTGCCAACCCGCAGGCACTCTCCAGCATCAAGGCCTATTACCTGATGATTCCCGAACGAAAAGTCGAATCGGCGTCGTTAAAGGCATTTCGTGACTGGTTGGTGAATCAGGCGCAGAGCTACAGCCTAGAAGGATAAAGGCTTACAGCGATAACTAACCCCGTAGTCAGGAAAGTCGAAGCCCTACAGATATAACTATTTGTCGCAATTTCACTGACTGTACCCAAAAGTCGTACAGACGTCCCACAAGCGCCTGACTACGTGGCTTTGAGCCTTCATCAACGACTCATTACTGCCTATTCACGCCACCGATAAGAAATTTTTCGTTATTCAGCCAGAATCCTTGCAGGGCACGGCCTGTAAGGGATTCGACCAGCCATGTGCGACATTCGGTCACGGCATGACTTGTAGTTAATTTTCCGTCACCCGTCATAATCCCTTGAAGGGCATAAAGTTCGCCTGCAAAATGCCGCGCCCCGCCCTGATTTGGCGGGATCGTGCTGATCGGCCGCCCCAGTCGCACCATCCGTAGTGCATGGGTTTACTCAATAAGATCACGCAGGAGATTTGACGTGCACATTGGTGTTCCTCTCGAAACCCAGACCGGTGAAACACGGGTTGCTGCAACCCCGGAAACCATTAAAAAGCTGATCAGCCAAGGTCATAAGGTCACTGTGCAAACCGGCGCCGGCGTTAAAGCCAGTGTGGTCGACAGTGCCTATGAAGCGGCAGGCGCAACCATTGGCAGTGCCAATGACGCGTTTGCCGCCGAGCTGATTCTCAAAGTGGTCGCCCCAAGCGATGCCGAACTGACGCTGATCAAGCGCGGTACGGTGCTGGTGGGCATGCTCAACCCGTTCAACAACGAAACCATCGCGAAGATGGCCGAATGCGGCATTACCGCGTTCGCCCTCGAAGCGGCGCCGCGCACCTCGCGCGCGCAGAGTCTCGATGTGTTGTCGTCGCAGGCGAACATTGCCGGCTATAAGGCTGTGTTGCTGGCCGCTCACCACTATCCGCGATTCATGCCGATGCTGATGACCGCTGCGGGCACCGTGAAAGCGGCGCGCGTGCTGATTCTCGGCGCCGGCGTGGCTGGATTGCAGGCGATTGCCACGGCGAAACGCCTTGGTGCAGTGATCGAAGCGTCCGACGTGCGTCCGGCGGTGAAAGAGCAGATCGAATCCCTCGGCGCCAAGTTCGTCGACGTGCCTTACGAGACCGATGAAGAGCGTGAATGCGCCGTCGGTGTCGGCGGTTACGCGCGGCCAATGCCGGCGAGCTGGATGCAGCGTCAGGCCCAGGCTGTGCATGAGCGCGCCAAGCAGGCTGACATCGTCATCACCACCGCGCTGATTCCGGGCCGCAAGGCGCCGACGCTGTTGAGCGCCGACACCGTGGCGCAGATGAAACCAGGCTCGGTAGTCATCGACCTCGCCGCGGCTCAGGGTGGCAACTGCCCGCTGACCGTGGCTGATCAAGTCGTGATCGAGAATGGCGTGACCATTTGCGGCCCGACCAATCTGGCCGGTGAAGTCGCTGCAGACGCTTCGGCACTGTACGCACGCAACCTGCTGGACTTCCTCAAGCTGGTGTTCACCAAAGAAGGCCAGTTCGACGTCAACCTCGAAGACGACATCGTCGCCGCGTGCCTGATGTGCCGCGACGGCCAAGTCATCCGCAAAAACGCCTAAGCAGGGATTCAGACGATGGAAGAGCTTATCTCCCCCGGTATCTACAACCTGATCATCTTCGTGCTGGCGATTTATGTCGGTTACCACGTGGTCTGGAACGTTACACCTGCGCTGCACACGCCATTGATGGCAGTGACTAACGCCATCTCGGCAATCGTGATCGTCGGCGCCATGCTCGCGGCCGCACTGACCGTCACGCCGCTGGGCAAAACCATGGGCACCCTCGCCGTGGCGCTGGCTGCGGTCAACGTGTTCGGTGGCTTCCTGGTCACCCGCCGCATGCTTGAGATGTTCAAGAAGAAAGCCCCGAAAGTAAAAGAAGAGGCGCCGAAGTAATGAGCATGAATCTCGTCACGACGCTCTACCTGATCGCGTCGATCTGTTTTATCCAGGCCCTCAAAGGCCTGTCGCACCCGACCACCTCGCGGCGCGGCAACCTGTTCGGCATGCTCGGCATGGCGTTGGCAATTCTTACCACCGTCGGCCTCATCTATAAGTTGGGCGCCGAGTTGGCCACTGCCGGCATCGGTTACGTCATCGTCGGCCTGTTGGTCGGCGGCACGGCCGGTTCGATCATGGCCAAGCGCGTTGAAATGACCAAGATGCCGGAACTCGTCGCCTTCATGCACAGCATGATCGGCCTTGCGGCAGTGTTCATCGCTATCGCCGCAGTCGTTGAACCGCAATCGCTGGGTATCGTTAAACAGCTCGGCGACTCGATCCCGACGGGCAACCGTCTGGAGCTGTTCCTCGGCGCAGCCATCGGTGCGATCACCTTCTCCGGTTCGGTGATTGCGTTCGGTAAGCTCTCGGGCAAGTACAAGTTCCGGCTGTTCCAGGGCGCACCCGTACAGTTTGCTGGTCAGCACAAGCTCAACGCAGTATTGGGTCTGGCCACGCTCGCTCTCGGCCTGACCTTCATGTTCACCGGTAACCTCACTGCGTTCGCGCTGATGCTGGCGCTGGCGTTCGTGATGGGTGTGCTGATCATCATCCCGATCGGTGGCGCCGACATGCCGGTGGTGGTGTCGATGCTTAACAGCTACTCGGGCTGGGCGGCGGCAGGTATCGGCTTCTCGCTGAACAACTCGATGCTGATCATTGCCGGTTCCCTGGTGGGTTCGAGCGGTGCGATCCTCTCGTACATCATGTGCAAGGCGATGAACCGTTCCTTCTTTAATGTACTGCTCGGCGGTTTCGGCAACACGGCAGATGCTGGCCCTGCCGGTGCGAAAGAAGCCCGTCCGGTGAAATCCGGTTCCGCTGACGACGCGACTTTCCTGCTGACCAACGCCGACACCGTGATCATCGTGCCGGGTTATGGCTTGGCAGTAGCGCGTGCACAACATGCGCTGAAAGAGCTGACCGAGAAGCTGACCCACCGTGGCGTGACCGTGAAGTATGCGATTCACCCGGTAGCGGGCCGTATGCCAGGGCATATGAACGTTCTGCTTGCCGAGGCCGAAGTGCCTTACGACCAGGTGTTCGAGATGGAGGACATCAACTCCGAGTTCGGCCAGGCCGACGTGGTGCTGGTGCTCGGCGCGAACGACGTGGTCAACCCGGCCGCGAAGAACGATCCGAAGTCGCCGATTGCCGGCATGCCGATTCTCGAAGCGTTCAAGGCCAAGACCATCATCGTCAACAAGCGCTCGATGGCCAGCGGCTATGCCGGCCTGGACAACGAACTGTTCTACCTGGACAAGACCATGATGGTGTTCGGCGACGCGAAGAAAGTCATCGAAGACATGGTCAAAGCGGTCGAATAATTCCCCGCTGCAACACCGAACGCCCCGACTTGTCGGGGCGTTTTTGTTTGCGCAAACAGTCGGACAATTTGCCGCGTTGTTGCAGATCCGGTAACGGTGTTTTACTTGAAACCCGCTGAATAGACGCCTCGTTTGCGACCTTGGTAGCGGGACAGGCGCCCGTCAAATTCACTAGACTGCGCATCCTGCTACTCGCTTCCCGAGATAATAATCCATGTACCGTGACCGTATTCGCCTGCCTTCGTTGTTGGATAAAGTGATGAGCGCCGCCGACGCCGCCGCTCTGATTGAGGACGGCATGACCGTCGGCATGAGCGGTTTCACCCGTGCCGGCGAAGCCAAAGCCGTCCCTCACGCACTGGCCGAGCGCGCCAAGGTCACGCCGCTGAAGATCAGCCTGATGACCGGCGCCAGCCTGGGCAACGACCTCGACAAGCAATTGACCGAAGCCGGCGTACTGTCGCGACGCATGCCATTCCAGGTCGACAGCACTTTGCGCAAGGCGATCAACGCCGGCCAGGTCATGTTCATCGACCAGCATCTGTCGGAAACCGTTGAGCAACTGCGCAACCAGCAACTGAAGCTGCCGGACATCGCGGTCATCGAAGCCGTGGCCATTACCGAGCAAGGCCACATCGTACCGACCACGTCGGTGGGCAACTCGGCGAGCTTCGCGATCTTCGCCAAACAGGTGATCGTCGAGATCAATCTGGCGCACAACGCCAACCTCGAAGGCCTGCACGACATCTATATCCCGACTTATCGTCCGACGCGTACGCCGATCCCGCTGGTAAAAGTCGACGACCGCATTGGCAGCACGGCGATTCCGATTCCGCCGGAGAAGATTGTCGCCATCGTCATCACCCAGCAGCCGGATTCGCCATCCACCGTGTCGTCGCCTGACGTCGACACCAATGCCATCGCCGATCACTTGATCACGTTCTTCAAGCAGGAAGTCGACGCCGGGCGCATGACCAACAAGCTCGGCCCGTTGCAGGCGGGGATCGGCAATATTGCCAATGCAGTGATGTGCGGCCTGATCGATTCGCCGTTCGAAGACCTGACCATGTACTCCGAAGTGCTGCAGGACTCGACCTTCGACCTGATCGACGCCGGCAAGCTGAGTTTTGCTTCGGGCAGCTCGATCACTTTGTCGGAGCGCCGCAACAGCGACGTGTTCGGTAATCTGGAGAAGTACAAGGACAAACTGGTGCTGCGTCCGCAGGAGATCTCCAACCACCCGGAAGTGGTACGTCGCTTGGGCATCATCGGCATCAACACGGCGCTGGAATTCGACATCTACGGCAACGTCAACTCCACCCACGTCTGCGGCACGCGGATGATGAACGGCATCGGCGGCTCCGGCGATTTCGCCCGCAACGCGCATCTGGCGGTGTTCGTGACCAAGTCGATCGCCAAGGGCGGGGCGATTTCCAGCGTGGTGCCGATGGTCAGCCACGTCGATCACACCGAGCATGATGTCGACATTCTGGTAACCGAAGTCGGTCTGGCCGACTTGCGTGGTCTGGCGCCACGGGAGCGCGCGCGGGTGATCATTGATAACTGTGTGCACCCGGACTTCCGTCAGGCACTCAACGATTACTTCACGGCGGCCTGTGCGATTGGTGGCCACACCCCGCACATCCTGCGTGAAGCGTTGAGCTGGCACATGAATCTGGAAGAAACCGGGCGCATGCTGGCGGTGTAATTCACACAGATAAACCGCTGATGCAAACACAGTTTGCGTCAGCGGAATCTCGCAAGCCTTCAGAACGACAAAAACTGTACTGCTGTACTGGTCACTTCCTACGGTATTTGCCTACCTTTTCGGACTAATCACGCCAAAACGCACCACGTTAGTGCAGACAGGTACAGTTTGCCCAATTTCGACCCGTACACCCCGTATAAACAGTTAACTGGTCACTCACAATACAGTTGAACTGTATCTAGAGAGACTAGGCAAACGAGAGGATCATGGGCACCAGTCAAACCACTACCTGATCCCGCCACAAGCGGAAGGATGTCAACCATGGAACGTACACTCAGTTCCGAACTGTTCTTCGAAGACAAAGCTGCAAAAAACCAGGCTTCCATGCCTCTGCGCGTTCTCGCCAACCTGATGTTGTGGCAGCGCCGCATCTCCAGCCGCCATCAACTGGCTCGTCTGGATTCGCGTCTGCTGGCTGATGCCGGTATCAGCGAAGCACAACGCTACGAAGAGCTGAGCAAGCCGTTCTGGCGCTAAGTAGCGTCGCTGGCTCTGGTCGTTAGACCCACCGCCAGCAACCCGAATTGAACAAACAAAACCCGTCGTGGGAAACCACGACGGGTTTTGTCGTTTGGCCCTTAAAAAGCCAAACAAGTACAGTTCACATAAATTGAAATTAGACCATAACAATTGTAGGAGCTGCCGAAGGCTGCGATCTTTTGATCTTGAAAATCCAGACCAAAAGATCGCAGCCTTCGGCAGGGTTTTTCGTCTGGATGCTGGTTTGGCGAACGGATCTGAGCCTAGTATCCACACAGAACGTGGCGAATGTTGCGCAACAGGCGTCTGACTCCTCAGATACCGAGCCACCTCTCAATACGGTTTATCCACAGGAGTTACCCTATGTCCCGTCTTCGTCTGCTCAGCGCTGCCGCCCTGCTGGCCGTGGCTGCCAACGCCAGCGCCACCAGTTTCATCGTCACCACCGATGCCGTGGTTGGCGCATTGAAGTCTTCGTCTGACGCTACTTCCGACGTCACCTCGTCCTTCCGTGACGACAAAATCGTTTTGGCTGCCCGTGATGACGCCGCCAGCTTCGTTGCCAGCGAAGGCGAGATTCGTGGCGTGAAGCTGGAAAGCGCACTGGACCATATCCGTCACCAGGCACCACAGCTGCAAGCGACTGACGCACAGCTGGCTCAGGCCATCCTGACGATCTAAACGCTGCAAGGCATTGCGGGACACGCCGGGCGTGTCCCGATGTTTCGGCGCTGGCTCTGGCCCGGGCATTGCGCTAGCCTTTGGGTTCGCCAACAGTTACCGAGTCCAATGCGCTTTCTTCCAAATCTGCTGATCCCTTCCTTATTGTTCACCGCCTGCTGGGCGACGTCGGTCGCTGCCTTTGATGCTTTCAATGCGTCGACACAAGGCACTGTCGTCAGCGTCTACGCCACCAGCATGGTGTCTTCAGCGCCTTTCGACCGTAAACTGTTGCTCGCCGCCCATGATGACGCGGCAGCATTTGTGGCCACGGAGGGTGAATGGCGAGGCGCCCGGCTGGAATCGGCGCTGCATTACCTGCGCAAAACCCGGCCGAAACTTCATGTCAGCGACCTTGAACTGGCAGAGGCAATTCTCGTCCAATAGTTATCCCAGTCCCTGGTCATCTTTCCCTCCGGAGTCGTTCCATGCGTAGCCCGCTGATTGCTGCCGCCCTTGGCCTGTTTTTGTTGGCCGACGTCGCCCAGGCGCACACCCTGGTAGCCACCAGTAACATCATCGTTCGTGCCTCCCAGCGCACCATCGATTTCACTTCCGACACCACCACCTCGATTCGCGACTCGAAGATCATCCGCGAAGCCCACGACGACGCCGCCAGTTTCGTCGCCACCAACGGCGATATCCGTGGCGCGCATCTTGAAGCCGCACTCAACACCTTGCGCACGCGCGTGCCGGAAGCGCGCGACGCCAGTGATCAGGTACTCGCCGAAGCCATTCTCGCACTGTGAAGTCACTCGGCGCCTGGCTGCTGGCCGGGATACTGTTGCTGCTTGGCAACAGCGCCCACGCCAGCCTGCAATTGCGGCTCAAGACCGCCGGTCTGAGCCCCGCCCAACAACAGGCCAGTCAGGCGTTGATCGATGAGGCCATGCAGAAGCTGCCGCCGAGTTTCATCGAGCGGCTGGATCGGCGCATCGATGTCGGCTGGACCGACGACATGCCGGGCAATGCCTACGGTCAGGCCACGCTGGTCTCTGAACTCGATCTGAACCGCAAACTGCTCGCCGGTCTTACCGACGGCAGCGCCGCCAAAGAAAAAACCAATCGCCCCCACGGCACGGTTCGGCAAGAACTGCTGGCCACGGTGCTGCACGAAATCACCCACATTTATGACCGCGCGCGCTTGTGGCCGGACGCCGAGCGCACGCTGATCCAGCGCTGCACACGCCGCTTCAACAGCGCCGGGCTGATTGGCATCCCCGATGAATGCCGTGGCCAGAACGGCCGGCGCTTCACCCTCAGCGATGACCCGCGCCTGCTCGACCTCGCCGGTTGGCAGCAATACGTCGGTCGCCGGGGCGAGCGCGAGCAACACAACCGACAGATCGCCCGCAGCCCGGATTTGTACGAGATCTCCAGCCCGAAGGAGTTCGTCGCGGTCAACATGGAGTATTTCCTCCTCGACCCGAGCTACGCCTGCCGACGTCCGGCGCTGTATCGCTATTACCAGCAACACTTTGGCTGGGCGCCGACGGCCAAGGACACTTGCAGCAAGACCTTCGCGTTTTTGAACGCGGGCAACGACTTTGCCAAGCAACCCTTGGGACAAGTCGATCCGGAGCGGGTCTACGCCGTTGATTACCTGCTGGCCGAGGCCAATCAGAACTGGGTCAGCCGTTGGGGCCACAGCATGTTGCGCCTGGTGATCTGCGCGCCGGGACGTCCGCGTGGCCCGGATTGCCGTCTCGACCTGGATCAGCATCTGGTGTTGTCGTATCGCGCGTTTGTCGGCGATGTGCAGTTGTCGAGTTGGGACGGACTGGTCGGCAAATACCCGTCGCGGCTGTTCGTCCTGCCATTGGCTCAAGTCATCGACGAATACACCAAGACCGAACTGCGCAGCCTTGCCTCGGTGCCGCTGAACCTGTCACGCGATGAGATCGAAGGCGTGGTCGAGCACGCGGCAGAGATGCACTGGAGCTACGACGGCAACTACTTCTTCCTCTCCAACAACTGCGCGGTAGAAGGTCTGAAGCTGTTGCGCAGCGGCAGTGACAACAGCCAGTTCGTCGGACTGGATAGCATCATGCCCAACGGCTTGCTGGAAGTTATGAAGGGCCGTGGTCTGGCGGACACCAGCGTGTTGGATGATCCGAAAGAAGCGCTGCGCCTGGGTTATCGCTTCGACTCGTTCCGCGATCGCTATCAAGCAATGTTCGATGTGTTGAAGAAGCAACTGCCGATCAAACAGACCACCGTCGAGGAATGGCTATCGCTGAAGGCCGAAGAGCGCCGCGAGTGGTTCGAACGTGCGGATCTGCGCACCAGTGCGGCATTGCTGTTGCTGGAGCAGGCCAGTTACAGGCGCCAATTGCTGCTGGCACAGGACGAGGTCAAGCAACGCTACCTCGGCGCGCGCGAGCTGGAAAACGGCGGCATGGACAAGGCCAACGCGACCCTGCAGGAAATCCTCGCCAACAGTGGGTTCCTCAGTCGCCCGGCAGAGTTGCTCGATAGCCGTGGTTACGGTTTACCGCAACCGAGCGAATTCAAGCGACTGGAAGATGAAAGCAGCCAGCGGCAGAAGAAGTTGCTGGTGCTTTCCGGGGATCTGGACGCAGAAGTGCGTAAGTTGCTGGAGCCCAAGCGCGCTGCGGAGATTGCCGCCAGTGAGGAGAACGTGAAGCAGATTGGCGCGCACTTGCGCAAATTGCACAAAGCCTCGGGCGGCCTGGAACTGCCCTGAGACTGAGCCTGAGTGCATACCTTGTGGCGAGGGGATTCATCCCCGTTGGGTCGCGAAGCGGCCCCAAAATCAGCGAACCCGGTCAATCAGATAAACCGCGTCCGCTGAACTGCGACTGCTGCGCAGCCGAACGGGGATAAATCCCCTCGCCACAGGTGATATGTGTCAGATCAATAGAGGACACCATCCAGAATTTCGTAGACGATCCCGGTGCCCACCGCGATCAGCACGATATCGCCCCCAGCCCGGCGCCACTCGTAACCCGGATACACCGGCAAACGACCCAACGCGCGATTGTCCAGACGCTCGCCGTAATACCCGTGCGGCAACGGTCGGCCACGCTCCAGATGAATCCCCGGAGGCGGCGGCGCCCCGCGGACAAAGTAGCCATGATTGTCGCGAATGGTCTGGCGCACCGGCCCGAAGTCGTGCGGTGGCGGGCCGCCACGGTGATCGTTTGGCGGGCCACGGTGATCGTCGCGATGGTCATTACCATGATTGTCGTACTGGCCCTGCTGCGGGCCGCCGTGGTCGTGATCATCGCGCTGATCGGCGCTGGCCAGCAGCGGTGTCGCACTGATCAACAGCACGCCCAATCCGGCCATCAGACGTTTCGGCATTTTCATCGGGTCTTTCCTCACGGCACAAACAGCAAAAAGGGCCTCAGAACGATGTTCTGAAGCCCTCGGTCTTGCTCATTTAGTCTGTGCCGCGAGGCGCTAATTCCTCTGTATCAGGAACTTTACCTTCAGCTGACACGGGCCTTACGCACGCCTTCGGAGAGTGCCGAGCACAGGCTCAACACGCCGTCGATGGCCTGAGCTGGCGTCGCTGCATTGGCGATGTGATCGATCAGCGCCGAGCCCACCACCACACCGTCGGCCAGACGCGCGATGGCCGCTGCCTGCTCCGGCGTACGGATGCCGAAACCGATGCTGATCGGCAGATCGGTATGACGACGCAGACGAGTGACCGCCTCTTCGACATGCTCCAGCGTTGCGGCGCCAGCACCGGTCACACCGGCCACCGACACGTAGTAAACGAAACCGGAACTGCCATTGAGCACTTTCGGCAGGCGTGCATCGTCAGTGGTCGGCGTGGTCAGACGGATGAAGTCCAGACCGGCAGCCTGCGCCGGGTCGCACAACTCAGCATTGTGCTCAGGCGGCATGTCGACCACGATCAGACCGTCAACGCCGGCCTCTTTCGCGTCAGCGATGAAACGTGGCACACCGTACATGTGGATCGGATTGAAGTAGCCCATCAGCACCAGCGGCGTGTCGCTGTTGCCTTCGCGGAATTCGCGAACCATTTGCAGGGTTTTCACCAGGTTCTGTTTGGCGCCCAAGGCACGGATGTTCGCCAACTGGATCGCCGGGCCGTCGGCCATCGGGTCGGTGAAGGGCATGCCCAGCTCGATCACGTCGGCGCCGGCACCCGGCAAACCTTTGAGAATCGCCAGCGAGGTGTCGTAGTCCGGATCACCGGCGGTGACGAAGGTCACCAGCGCGGCGCGGTTCTGTTCTTTTAGGTCGGCAAAACGCGTTTGCAGGCGGCTCATCAGTGTTTCTCCTGCTTAGACTGTTCCATGTGATGCATGACGGTCTGCATGTCTTTGTCGCCACGGCCCGAGAGGTTGACCACCATCAGGTGATCCTTCGGCAGCTTCGGTGCACGTTTGAACACTTCAGCCAGAGCGTGGGCGCTTTCCAGTGCAGGAATGATCCCTTCCAGGCGGCAGCATTTGTGGAACGCGTCCAGCGCTTCGTCGTCTGTCACCGAGGTGTACTGAACGCGGCCGATGTCATGCAACCAGGCGTGTTCCGGGCCGATGCCCGGGTAGTCGAGGCCGGCGGAAATCGAGTGGGCGTCGATGATCTGGCCATCGTCGTCCTGCAGCAGGAAAGTACGGTTGCCGTGCAACACACCCGGAACGCCGCCATTCAGGCTCGCCGCATGCTTGCCGGTTTCAATGCCGTAACCGGCCGCTTCAACACCGATGATTTCAACGCTCTTGTCGTCAAGGAACGGGTGGAACAGGCCCATCGCGTTGGAACCGCCACCGATGCACGCCACCAGGCTGTCCGGCAGACGACCTTCCTGAGCCTGCAACTGATCGCGGGTTTCCTTGCCGATAACGGCCTGGAAGTCGCGAACCATCGCTGGATAAGGGTGCGGGCCGGCCACGGTGCCGATCAGGTAGAACGTGCTGTCGACGTTGGTCACCCAGTCACGCAGCGCTTCGTTCATCGCGTCTTTCAGGGTGCCGGTACCGGCAACCACCGGAATCACTTCAGCGCCCAGCAGTTTCATGCGGAAGACGTTGGCCTGCTGACGTTCGATGTCAGTGGTGCCCATGTAGATCACGCAATCCAGACCGAAACGTGCGGCGACGGTGGCAGTCGCCACGCCGTGCATGCCGGCGCCGGTCTCGGCGATGATGCGTTTCTTGCCCATACGCCGCGCCAGCAGGATCTGGCCGATGCAGTTGTTGATCTTGTGCGCGCCGGTGTGGTTGAGCTCTTCGCGCTTGAGATAAATCTTCGCGCCGCCGCAGAACTCGGTCAGGCGTTCGGCGAAATACAGTGGGCTCGGACGTCCGACGTAGTCGCGCTGGAAGTAGGCCAATTCTTCTTTGAACGCCGGATCTTCCTTGGCCGCTTCGTATTCGCGGGCCAGATCGAGGATCAACGGCATCAGGGTTTCTGCCACGTAGCGGCCACCGAACGAGCCGAACAGGCCATTATCGTCCGGGCCGTTGCGCAGATTTGAAGTGTTCGAAGTCTGGGTCATGAGTCGCTCCAGGTGAATTCGGGTCAAAAGACAATGACGATCACTCTACCCCTGACCTTCCAGGCTGAAAACCGATAAGATCGCCACAACCTGTCAGGAAAACTCACAGATATCATGAGCCACGACCTTCCCCCGCTGAACGCCTTGCGTGCGTTCGAAGCCACCGCCCGGCTGAACAGCGTCAGTCAGGCCGCCGAACAGCTGCACGTCACCCATGGCGCGGTCAGCCGGCAGCTCAAAGTGCTGGAGGAGCACCTCGGCGTCAGCCTTTTCGTCAAGGATGGGCGCGGCTTGAAACTCACAGATGCCGGCCTGCGTTTGCGCGATGCCAGTGGCGAGGCGTTTGATCGGTTGCGCAGCGTTTGCGCAGAACTCACGCAAAGTACGGCGGACGCCCCGTTTGTACTTGGTTGCTCCGGCAGCTTGCTGGCGCGCTGGTTCATTCCGCGTTTGGGGCGATTGAATGCAGATCTGCCGGACTTGCGCCTGCATCTGTCGGCCGGAGAAGGCGATCTTGATCCTCGGCGACCGGGGCTGGATGCTTTACTACTGTTCGCCGAGCCGCCGTGGCCAGCGGACATGCAGGTTTACGAACTGGCCGCAGAACGCATCGGCCCGGTCATGAGCCCATTGTTCAGCGGCTATCAGCGCCTGCAAATCGCGCCAGCCTCAGCGCTGCTCAATGAGCCTTTATTGCATACCACTTCACGCCCCCAAGCTTGGCCAAGTTGGGCGCAGCAGAATGACCTCGATGCCAAAGCATTGAAGTTGGGCCAAGGTTTCGAGCATTTGTATTATTTGCTTGAAGCAGCAGTCGCAGGCCTCGGCGTGGCAATCGCGCCAGAGCCGCTGGTGGCTGAAGATTTGAAGGCCGGTCGCCTGGTTGCGCCATGGGGTTTCTGTGAAACCCCGGCGCAACTGGCGTTGTGGCTACCCAAACGCGCCGCAGACGGGCGCGCCCGGCAACTGGCGCAATGGCTCAAGAACGAGCTACGCCAGAGCAATTACTCGCCGCGTTTGAACAGCAGATAAGCCGCGAGCAGACCCAGTGCACCGACTGCCACACCGGCCGTCGTCCACGGGTGTTCCTGCGCGTAATCACGGGTGGCGATGCCGGTTTCGCGGGTTTTGACTTTGACTTCTTCATAGGCATCGGTCAGCAGATGACGCGAATGTTTCAGCGCGCTTTCAGCATTGCTTTTCAGCGCCTTGAGGGTCTTGCGCGACTCGTCCGAAGCGTCGTCCTTCAGGCTTTCCAACGACTTGAGCAGACTCTCGATCTCGGCTTCCATGCTTTGCAACGAGGCTTTACGTAAAGAGGTGTTGGCCATGGTGGCTCTCCTGCATTGGTGATGAGTGGCGTGTGTTGGTTGGGACTTCAGCGGTTTGAGAAAGTGCAGAAAATCTGAACTTCGCCTGCGCAGCGTCACCGAAATCAACAGTGCAGATTCACTGCTAGTCTCAATTCCACACGCCAAGGAGATCGCCATGAGTGACCATCACACGTACAAGAAAGTCGAGCTGGTCGGTTCGTCGCCCAGCAGCATTGAAGACGCCATCAACAACGCGCTGGCCGAAGCCCACAAGAGCATCAAGCATCTTGAGTGGTTTGAAGTGGTCGACACCCGTGGCCACATCAAGGACGGCAAGGCCGCGCACTTTCAAGTGACGTTGAAAGTCGGTTTTCGCATTGCCAGTAGCTGAGTTTGGTCTACGCTTCTGAACTTGCGCGCTGGCCGAGTGCCATAGGAATGGCAAAGCGCTACAGGGTGGCTGCATCGGGTCAATCCCCGGTGCCCGCCTCTTTTAATCCGACCAGGGAGTGCGACCGATGAAGAAGTTCATGTTGGCAGTAGGTTTGTTGAGCCTTGCGGGTGGTGCGTTTGCTGCCGGCAAGCCATGTGAAGAGCTGAAAAGCGAGATTGCGGCGAAGCTGGATGCCAAGGGCGTTTCCGGGTATTCGCTGGAGATTGTCGACAAGGGCGCCAATGGCGGCAAAGTCGTCGGCACCTGCGAAGGTGGCTCCAAGGAAATCGTCTACAAGCGCGGTTGATCGCGTGTGAAATACAAAAAGCCGACGTGAAGGCGTCGGCTTTTTTGTGTCCGGGATTTGAGATTTTTGGTGGTTATGAAATCGAATCCCCCTCACCCCAGCCCTCTCCCCCAAGGGGGCGAGGGGAAAGGGAGCAGATCGGGGGCTGTTCAGACCGTGAGTTCGACTCGATTTTTCAGTTCGATGTATCTCGAACATTCAACCCGATCAGTCCCCTCTCCCTCCGGGAGAGGGCTAGGGTGAGGGTGCCTTTCGGCTTTTCAGCCCTTCATGACCTGCGCGAGCAGTTCGTAGGAGTGCACGCGATCAGCGTGTTCATAAAGGTCGCAGGTGAAGATCAGCTCGTCTGGCTGTGTTTGTTCAACCAAAACTTCCAGCTTGGCGCGGATCTTCTGCGGGCTGCCAACCATCGCCAGACCGAGGAAATCGCCCACCGCCTCGCGTTCATGCGGCAACCACAGGCCGTCCATGGTTTTCACTGGCGGACGCTGCACCAGGCTCTGTCCACGCATCAGCGCCAAAATGCGCTGATACACCGACGTCGCCAGGTAATCGGCGTGTTCATCGGTATCCGCTGCCACCAACGGAACACCGAGCATCACGTACGGCTTGTCGAGCACCGCCGACGGTTTGAAGTGATTGCGATAGACGCGGATCGCCTCATGCATGAAACGCGGGGCGAAATGCGAGGCAAAGGCGTAGGGCAAACCGCGTTCACCGGCCAACTGCGCACTGAACAGACTGGAACCGAGCAACCAGATCGGCACATTGGTGCCCGTGCCCGGCATCGCGATCACACGCTGATCCGGGGTACGCGGGCCGAGGAAGCGCACCAGTTCGGCGACGTCTTCGGGGAAATCGTCAGCGCTGCCGGAGCGTTCGCGGCGCAGCGCACGAGCGGTCATCTGATCGGAGCCCGGCGCGCGGCCAAGACCCAGATCAATCCGTCCCGGATAAAGACTTTCCAGCGTACCGAACTGCTCGGCAATCACCAGCGGCGCATGGTTAGGCAACATAACGCCACCGGAGCCGACACGAATGGTCGACGTGCCGCCCGCCAGATAACCCAGCAAAACCGAGGTCGCCGAACTGGCGATACCGTCCATGTTGTGGTGTTCCGCCACCCAGAACCGCGTGTAGCCGAACTTCTCGACGTGTTGTGCCAGGTCCAGCGAATTGCGCAGCGACTGCGCCGGGCTGCCGTTTTCGCGCACCGGCACCAGATCGAGGGTGGAAAACTTTACGTCGGACAATTGCTTCATAAACCTGCGTCTCCGAGTGAGGAGGCAGGTTTTTCTTGCGAACGAAAACCTGCCAAATCCATAAGCGTGTTTTGTGCAATGAGGGCATATACCCGAGTTTCAATAGTGGCGGCGAAATTTCCTACTAAAAAAGTCAACGATTCAGTCCGGCTGAACTTTGTTCCGCCGTCTATCCTCAGAAGCCTTGCAAGCAAAAACCACGACGGTGCGGCGTTTCCGCGCCAGATCTTGAGGAGGCAGACATGGCTATCGTGAAGAAAGCATCCGCACATTGGGCAGGCGATCTGAAAACCGGCATCGGCTCGATCTCCACCGAAACCGGTGTCCTCAGAGAAGCACCCTACGGCTTCAAAGCCCGCTTCGAAGGCGGCAAGGGCACCAACCCGGAAGAACTGATCGGCGCGGCGCATGCCGGCTGTTTCTCCATGGCGTTTTCGATGATTCTGGGCGATGCGGGGCTCAAGGCCGACAGCATTGATACCCAGGCTGAAGTCACGCTTGACCAGGTTGACGGCGGCTTCGCGATTACCGCAGTGAAGCTGATCCTCAAGGCGAAAATCCCTGGGGCGACTCAGGCGCAGTTTGAAGAGTTGAGCAACAAGGCCAAGGAAGGATGCCCGGTGTCGAAGGTGCTGAATGCGAAGATTACGCTTGAGGCTTCGCTGGCCAGTTGATTCGACGCTGAGCGGTCTGACGCTATCGCGAGCAGGCTCACTCCTACAATTGATCTCCAGCGGTCACAATTTTTGTGAACAACGAAGATCCCCTTTAGGAGTGAGCCTGCTCGCGATAGCCATCTGCAGATCGCCCAAGGTTTGAAACCTTCAGCACAACTTGTGAGCGAAGTCAGAACCCTCGCTGTAAAAATATGGTCGAATAAGTGACAGCAGCTTCAGCGCACGCCCGTGCGCGCTGCCTCAGGGAGCTTCACTCATGAAACGTATTGGCTTGGCGATCCTCTGCAGTGCACTGGCCACCTCGGTTATGGCGGCACCCAAAGACTGCGAAGAACTGAAAAAAGAAATCGAGATCAAGATCCAGGCCAACGCCGTGCCGTCCTACACGCTGGAAATCGTCAGCAAGGAAGAGGCCGACAAGCACGACGTGGCGATGGTAGTGGGCACCTGCGAATACGGCACTAAAGCGATCATCTATCAAAAGAACGACAGCTGAGCCATCTCAGTTGATGCAGTTGTAGTCATGATCCTCGGCGACGATTTCACGCTTGCCGTTGTACAGCCGGGCACTCGGGGTGAACGCCAGCGAACGCCCTTCCAGCACATAACGCTGCCCCGCCTCGAAATGGTCGTAGCGAATGTACAGGTAGCACAGGCGCTCTACCGGCCCGGTCATCAAACTGCCGCCACCGCCAAACACCTCAAAATCGAAGCGCACCCGCAACTCATGACTGCCGGGGGTGACCTGAAAGTAGCGCCCGTCATTCAGTCGTTGATTGTCGAGGCGCTCAGCCATCAGTAATTTGCCGCCGGGTGTCGGTGTCGCAAAGTCGACCCAGGCCATTTGCGGATCGACCGGGGGCAGCGGCGTCTGACAACCCGCTACAAGACTGGCAACGAGCAACAACAGCAACTTGCGCATGATGAATATCCACAGATCCGGATACTCAGCATAGCGCCGATCAAGTGCGCTGACAGCCTGCCGGCGTGCCCTGACCGACCACTTTGCGCTGCTCGTCATAAAGCTTGGCCCACGGTCGGAAACCGATACTGCCAGCCTGCAATTGATAACGCTGGCCGGCATTGAAGTCCTTGAATTTCACACTCAACTGGCAATCGCGCCACAGCGGCTCGGCATCGGGACCGATGTTGGTCGCCTCGACGGGAAATTGATAACGAACCTTCAGCTCATGGCTGCCGGGCTGCACTTCGAAGTAGCGTTTATCGCTGGTCACCTGGGTATCGACTTGCAGCGCTTGCAGCGCCGTGTCCTGTTGCCGTGCATCGAGATCGATCCAGGCTTGCGAAGGGTCAGGATCGGGGATTCCGAAATTGGCACAACCGGCCAGTGTCAGCAGGCCCCCTGTCAGCATCAACGTGCGCATAGCGGTGCTCCTTTAGGCGAGATAGTCTTGCGAAAAGACTCTCCGGGGATTTCTTATTTTGATCAGGCCGTTTCCAAGCCTTGGGTTACTTGATCGCGTTTTTCGGGTTTTGTTTCCGGGTGTGATGTTTTTGTTGCTCAACGGTTGCGTCAGCGTGAGCTATTACAGCCAGTTGGCCAGCGGTCAGCTGCAATTGCTGCGCGCGCGTGAGCCGGTGGAAAAAGTCATCGCCGACCCACACCGCGATGCGAAATTGCGCGCGCACCTGGCTCAGTCACAAAAGGCCCGTGCGTTCGCCAGCGAGCAACTGCACTTGCCGGATAACCAGAGCTATCGCCTGTACGCCGACATTGGCCGGCCGTTCGTGGTGTGGAACGTGTTCGCCACCGCAGAATTTTCCCTGACGCCGCAAAACCATTGCTTCCCGATTGCCGGTTGCGTGGCCTATCGGGGTTACTACAGCCAGAGCGCGGCGCGCGGTGAAGCGGCGATCCAGCGCTTGCAAGGCATGGACGTGTCGATTGGCGGTGTCGAAGCCTATTCGACGCTGGGCTGGTTCAACGACCCGATCCTCAACTCGATGCTGGGCTGGGGCGATGAACGCCTGGCCACGCTGATCTTTCACGAACTGGCGCATCAGCGTTTTTATGTGAAGGACGACACCGAATTCAACGAATCCTTTGCCACGTTTGTCGAGCAGGAAGGCACGCGGCAGTGGCAAGCATTTCGTGGGTTGCCGGCGGACACCGACGCGCGATTGCAGCAGCGTGATCAGTTCATCGAATTGGTCCTCGCTACCCGATCACGGTTGGAGAAGTTGTATGCCCAACCTTTGCCGGCAGAGCAAATGCGCGAGCGCAAAGCGGCCGAGTTCGAGCAGTTCCGCCGGGATTATCGGCTGATGAGGGACAGCCAGTGGGCCGGGGACATGCGTTATGACGCTTGGGTGAATACGCCGTTGAACAATGCGCGGTTGCTGCCGTTTGGGCTGTATGACCAGTGGGTGCCGGCGTTTGCGGCGTTGTTTAAAAAGGTCGGGGGGGATTGGCTGAGGTTTTACGCTGAGGTTGAGCGGTTGGGTGGGTTGCCGGCGGCTGAGCGCAAGGCGGCACTAAGAGCGTTGGCAGATCCGGAAGGCTGAGGTGGCTGAAAGGGCGTCATCGCGAGCAGGCTCACTCCTACAGGGGAATGCGTTCCAAATGTAGGAGTGAGCCTGCTCGCGATAGCAATCTGATCAGCGCCGCAGAAACGCCTGATGCAACTCTTCCAGTGTTTCAAAGTGATAAGCCGGCGCCTCGGCATTCAACTCTTCAAAACTGCCAAACCCATACCCCACCGCCGCCGCATCCAACCCATTGCTGCGCGCACCGATCAGGTCATGCTTGCGGTCGCCGATCATCAGCGTGTTCGCCGGATCCAGCCCTTCTTCTTTCATCAGATGCGCAATCAACTCGACCTTGTTGGTCCGCGTGCCATCCAGTTCGCTGCCGTAAATCACTTTGAAGTGCCGGGCGAAATCAAAATGCCGGGCAATCTCGCGGGCAAATTCCCACGGTTTCGACGTGGCGATATACAGCTGCCGGCCTTGGCCACTGAGGGTTTCCAACAACGGCGTGACGCCATCAAACACGCGGTTTTCATACAGGCCAGTGACCTTGAAACGCTCGCGATAGAAATTCACCGCCTGCCACGCTTTCGCCTCGTCAAATTCATAAAACTGCATGAACGCCTGCAACAGCGGCGGGCCAATGAAGTGTTCGAGTTTGCTCAGATCCGGCTCATCGATGCCGAGCTTGGCGAGGGCGAACTGGATGGAGCGGGTGATGCCCTCACGCGGGTCGGTGAGGGTGCCATCGAGGTCAAACAATACGGTTTGGTAATGCATGGAAATTCCTGGGTAGGCGCAAATTCGATTCAGAGTGTGTCGTAGCCTTCGGCGAGATGCAGGTTCTTGAGCTTTACGTAATTGGCGGCGCTGTAGGTGAAGAAGGCTTTTTCCTTGTCGGAGAGCGGACGCACCTGCTTCACCGGACTGCCGACATAAAGGAAGCCACTTGCAAGGCGCTTGCCCGGCGGCACCAGGCTGCCGGCGCCAATGATCACGTCGTCTTCAACCACCGCGCCGTCCATGACGATGCTGCCCATGCCGATCAATACGCGGCTGCCGACGCTGCAGCCATGCAGCATGACTTTGTGGGCGATGGTCACGTCATCGCCGATCAGCAGCGGGAAGCCGTCGGGGTTGAACGGGCCGGCGTGGGTGATGTGCAACACGCAGCCGTCCTGCACGCTGGTGCGCGCACCGATGCGGATGCGGTGCATGTCGCCGCGGATCACGGTCAGCGGCCATACGGAGCTGTCTGCGCCGATTTCGACGTCGCCGATCACCACCGCCGAGCCGTCGACAAACGCGCCTTTGCTCAAGCGCGGGGTGTGATTCTGGTACTTGCGAACGGACACGATAATTTCTCTCTCTGTCGCCGATAGCTGCGGTGAATGCCGATTGTAATTAAGATGGTTGCATGTTTCCCCAGCCAAGGTGCCAACCGTGAGCGTGAACAACCCTCTGCTGCAGTCCTATGACCTGCCACCGTTCTCCACGATCCGTGCCGAACATGTCCTGCCCGCCATCGAAACGATCCTGGCCGACAACCGCGCCGCCATTGCCGAAATCCTCAAGACTCAGGTCGAGAACCCTACCTGGGCCGGCCTGGTGCTGGCGATGGACGAACTCAATGATCGCCTCGGCGCTGCCTGGAGCCCGGTCAGCCACCTTAATGCCGTGTGCAACAGCGCCGAACTGCGTGAAGCCTACGAGTCGTGCCTGCCAGCCCTGAGCGCCTATTCCACCGAGATGGGCCAGAACCGCGAGCTGTTCCAGGCTTATGAAGCACTGGCCAACAGCCCGCAAGCCGGCGGTTTCGACGTGGCGCAGAAGACTATTCTGGAACACGCCCTGCGTGACTTCCGTCTGTCGGGTATCGACCTGCCGGAAGCCGAACAGAAACGTTATGCCGAAGTGCAGAGCAAACTGTCCGAGCTGGGCAGCCGCTTCTCCAATCAATTGCTCGATGCCACTCAGGCGTGGACCAAGCACGTCACCGACGAAGCCGCACTCGCCGGCCTGACCGATTCGGCCAAGGCGCAAATGGCTGCCGCCGCACAGGCCAAAGGCCTCGACGGCT
Source organism: Pseudomonas helmanticensis (assembly GCF_900182985.1). Classification (NCBI taxonomy): domain Bacteria; kingdom Pseudomonadati; phylum Pseudomonadota; class Gammaproteobacteria; order Pseudomonadales; family Pseudomonadaceae; genus Pseudomonas; species Pseudomonas helmanticensis. The sequence continues at coordinate 4,250,650 of NZ_FXUY01000001.1, forward strand.
GGCTGATCACCCTGGAATTCCCGAGCTACTACGCGGTGATGACCTACGCGCAGGATCGTGCGCTGCGTGAAGAAGTCTACGCCGCCTACTGCACCCGCGCCTCGGACCAAGGACCGAACGCCGGCCAGAACGACAACGGCCCGGTGATGGAAGATATCCTCGACCTGCGTCAGGAACTGGCCAAGCTGCTCGGTTTCAGCAGCTTCTCCGAGCTGAGCCTGGCGACCAAAATGGCCGACTCCAGCGATCAGGTGCTGAGCTTCCTGCGCGATCTGGCCAAGCGCAGCAAGCCGTTCGCCGCGCAGGATTTACAACAGCTGCGCGCCTACGCCGCCGAACAGGGCTGCGCCGACCTGCAAAGCTGGGACAGCGGTTTCTACGGCGAGAAGCTGCGTGAACAACGCTACAGCGTCGCTCAGGAAACCCTGCGCGCCTACTTCCCCATCGACAAAGTGCTGGGCGGTCTGTTTGCCATCGTTCAGCGCCTGTACGGCATCGAAATCGCCGAGCAGAAAGGCTTCGACACCTGGCACCCGGACGTGCGCCTATTCGAAATCAAGGAAAACGGCCAGCACGTCGGCCGCTTCTTCTTCGATCTCTATGCCCGCGCCAACAAGCGTGGCGGTGCCTGGATGGACGGCGCCCGCGATCGTCGTCGCACCATCGACGGCGTGCTGCAAAGCCCAGTCGCCAATCTGGTGTGCAACTTCACCCCGGCCGACAGCGGCAAACCTGCGCTGCTGACCCACGATGAAGTGACCACGCTGTTCCACGAATTCGGTCATGGCCTGCATCACCTGCTGACCCGCGTTGATCACGCCGGTGTTTCCGGCATTAACGGCGTGGCGTGGGACGCGGTCGAGCTGCCGAGTCAGTTCATGGAAAACTGGTGCTGGGAGCCGGAAGGCCTCGCGCTGATTTCCGGACACTACGAAAGCGGCGAGCCACTGCCACAGGACCTGCTGGAAAAAATGCTCGCGGCGAAGAACTTCCAGTCCGGCCTGATGATGGTCCGTCAGCTGGAATTCTCGCTGTTCGACTTCGAACTGCACGCCACCCACGGTGATGGCCGCAGTGTCGCGCAGGTGCTCGAAGGTGTGCGTGACGAGGTGTCGGTCATGCGTCCGCCGGTCTACAACCGCTTCCCGAACAGCTTCGCGCACATCTTCGCCGGCGGTTACGCGGCGGGTTACTACAGCTACAAGTGGGCTGAAGTGTTGTCGGCCGATGCTTTCTCGAAATTCGAAGAGGACGGCGTACTCAACGCAGAAACCGGTCGGGCCTTTCGCGAAGCGATTCTGGCGCGCGGCGGTTCGCAGGCACCGATGGTGCTGTTCGTCGACTTCCGTGGTCGTGAGCCATCGATTGACGCATTGTTGCGCCACAGCGGCCTGAGTGAGGACGCGGCAGCATGAGTGAGGGGCCTGTGATTACCAAAAAACGCTTTATCGCCGGGGCAGTCTGCCCGGCGTGCAGCGAGCCGGACAAGTTGATGATGTGGAACGAAGACCTCGTCCCGCATCGTGAGTGCGTGGCTTGCGGTTACTCCGACACGCTCAACGAGCAAGGGCTTTCGGTACCGAAAGAGCTGGGCACGCGGGTTAATACCAGCGCTATCAGCAAAGCTGCGCCAGACAAGACCGTGCAAGCGGTGCAGTTCTTTCCGAATCCGAAGCTGAAGAAGAAGACTGAAGACTGAGCCGCGACATGACCTCCCACAGCGCAATGCCGTGGGAGGTAGTCTTCACTTCAGATTGACTGACTGAAACCAGCTCTTCATCGAGCAAGTAGCGAACGCGCTGGTGCTGCAATCACCATTGGCCAGCGCCGTGCGCAACTTGTCGGCATCAGCCTGCATCACGTAGCGCACGCTGTCGCGAAAGTGGCCGCTTTCACCAAAACCGCCCTGGGTCATTTCGCTCAAGGCATCCTCTTTGCTCCAGCCCTGCACCACCACCCGATACATCGCCGCCATCAGGCCGGTGCGGTCAGAGCCGTGTTTGCAATGCATCAGCACCGGGCCATTGGCTTCGGCGGCCTGAATGGCGCGCAACGTCTTCAGCACATCGGCGTCGTCGACGTGGTTGGTGCGATACGGCAGTTGCACTTGATTGATGCCTGGCTCGGCCAGCCAGCTGCTGTCGGCTTCCGGCAGGAAGTTGATCACCGTGGCGACTTTGAGATTTTTCAGCAACGGGACTGCGCCGCCATCCGGCAACGCGCTGCGGTAGAGCGTTGGCGACATCTGGAACAGGTTGTATTGCACCTCGACCGGCTGCGCCCATTCAGTCAGGCGAACAGCCGTTGCCGACGCGGCGTGGGCCGGCATCCACAGCAACAGCACTACAAGCGATAAACACAAAGCAGAGAACAAACGCACTCGGGACATGCTGGGTGACCGTGTCGGGATTCATCGATGAAAGGAGCCACAGCTTCGATGTTGGGCGGTCAAAGCCCCGTGAGCCATTTGTAAAAGAATCGTGAATCAGCGCTGTTTCATCGGGTTCAGCCAATAAAAACCGCTCTTTTTTCGACTGAATCGGTTCACCCGGAAGCTTAGCCTGCTACCATTTGTCACACGATGTTGCAGACGCGTCCCCCTTTTCCGGGTCATCCCGGCCACGTCGCGACGAAAAAATCCTCGAGCCGTTCGCAGAAACGGCTACCCCTGATGCCTGATGAGGTGCACCCCATGTCTGATGAAAGTCGAGACAACCCGCGGCGTGATTTTTTGCGCAAATCCCTGACCCTGATCCCCGTCGTCACCCTGGCCGGCACCGGTCTGGGCAGCAGCGTCCTGCAAGCCGCGCCTGAAGCAGCGCCGGCAGCACCCGCGCCGCAGCCGGTTCGAGCGGATGCTGGCGTTTATCAGCCGAGCTACTTCACCGCCGAAGAATGGGCGTTCATCAATGCCGCCGTCGCGCAATTGATCCCCAACGATGCTCAAGGCCCGGGCGCGCTCGAAGCCGGCGTGCCGGAATACATCGACCGGCAGATGAACACGCCGTACGCCGCGGGTGCCCTGTGGTACATGCAAGGCCCGTTCAACGCCGACGCTGCTCCTGAAATGGGCTGGCAGAGCAAACTGGTGCCCAAAGAGATCTATCGCCTCGGCATCGCTGCCACGGATCAGTGGGCAAAATCCCTCAACGGTAAAGTATTTGCTGAGCAAGACAGCGCTACCCGAGAAGATTTGCTCAAGCAACTCGAAGCTGGAAAACCGCAGTTCGAAGCGGTTCCGGCGAAGATGTTCTTCAATCTGCTGCTGCAAAACACCAAGGAAGGGTTCTTCTGCGACCCGATCCACGGCGGCAACAAAGGCATGGTCGGCTGGACCATGATCGGCTTCCCCGGCGCCCGCGCCGATTTCATGGATTGGGTGGAACGCAACGAGCAATACCCCTTCCCGGCAGTTTCGATTCGCGGCGAGAGGGCGTAAGCATGGCAACGGTAATGAAGAAGGTTGACGCAGTCATCATCGGTTTCGGCTGGACCGGCGCAATCATGGCCAAGGAACTCACCGAAGCAGGTTTGAACGTGCTGGCGCTGGAGCGCGGGCCGATGCAGGACACCTACCCCGACGGTAACTATCCGCAGGTGATCGACGAACTCACCTACAGCGTGCGCAAAAAACTCTTTCAAGACATCTCCAAAGAGACCGTCACCATTCGCCACAGCGTTAACGACATCGCCCTGCCGAACCGCCAGTTGGGCGCGTTCCTGCCGGGCAACGGCGTCGGCGGTGCCGGCCTGCACTGGTCGGGCGTGCACTTCCGGGTCGACCCGATCGAGTTGCGCATGCGCAGCCACTACGAAGAGCGCTACGGCAAAAGCTTCATCCCCAAGGACATGACCATCCAGGACTTCGGCGTCAGCTATGAAGAGCTGGAGCCGTTTTTCGATTTCGCCGAAAAAGTCTTCGGCACCTCGGGCCAGGCGTGGACGGTGAAAGGTCAATTGGTCGGTCAGGGCAAGGGCGGCAACCCGTACGCGCCGGATCGCTCCAACCCGTTCCCGTTGGAAGCGCAGAAGAATACGGTTTCCGCACAGCTGTTCGGCAAAGCGGCTACAGAGGTCGGTTACAAACCTTACAACCTGCCTTCGGCAAACACCTCCGGGCCGTACACCAACCCTTACGGCGCGCAGATGGGTCCGTGCAACTTCTGCGGTTTTTGCAGCGGTTATGTTTGCTACATGTACTCCAAGGCTTCGCCGAACGTGAACATTCTGCCGGCGCTGAAACCGCTGCCGAATTTCGAGCTGCGCGCCAACGCCCACGTGCTGCGGATCAACCTCGACAGCACCAAGAGCAAAGCCACCGGCGTCACCTACGTCGACGGCCAGGGCCGCGAGATCGAGCAACCGGCGGATCTGGTGATCCTCGGCGCCTTCCAGTTGCATAACGTGCGGCTGATGCTGCTGTCCGGCATCGGCAAACCGTACGACCCGAAGACTGGCGAAGGCGTGGTCGGGCGTAACTTCGCCTACCAGAACATGGCGACCATCAAGGCGTTCTTCGACAAGGACACCCACACCAACAACTTCATCGGCGCCGGCGGCAACGGCGTGGCGCTGGATGACTTCAATGCCGACAACTTCGACCACGGCCCGCACGGCTTCGTCGGCGGTTCGCCGATGTGGGTCAACCAGGCCGGCAGCCGGCCGATTGCCGGCACCTCGAACCCGCCGGGCACCCCGGCCTGGGGCAGTGACTGGAAACGCGCGACCGCCGATTACTACACCCACCAGGTGTCGATGGACGCCCACGGCGCGCATCAGTCCTACCGTGGCAACTACCTCGACCTCGATCCGGTGTACCGCGATGCCTACGGTTTGCCGCTGCTGCGGATGACCTTCGACTGGCAGGAAAACGACATCAAGATGAACCGCTTCATGGTCGAAAAAATGGGCAAGGTCGCCGAAGCGATGGGGCCGAAAGCCATTGCGGTGATCGGCAAGCAAGTCGGCGATCACTTCAACACCGCGGCGTATCAGACCACCCACCTCAACGGCGGCGCGATCATGGGCACCGATCCGAAGACCAGCGCGCTGAACCGCTACTTGCAGAGCTGGGACGTGCACAACGTCTTCGTCCCGGGCGCCTCGGCGTTCCCGCAGGGCCTGGGTTACAACCCGACCGGGCTGGTTGCCGCACTGACCTATTGGTCGGCGAAGGCGATCCGCGAGCAATACCTGAAAAAACCCGGCCCGCTGGTTCAGGCTTAAGGAGCGATGACCATGAAAAATCTCGTTATCGCGACCCTGGCGCTGCTCGGCAGCGCCTCAATTCATGCGGCTGACGTTGATCAAGCATTGATCAAACAAGGCGAATACCTCGCCCGTGCCGGTGACTGCGTGGCCTGCCACACCGCCAAGGGCGGCAAGCCGTTCGCCGGTGGCCTGCCAATGGAAACCCCGATCGGCACGATCTACTCGACCAACATCACCCCGGATAAAACCGGCGTCGGTGATTACAGCTTCGAAGACTTCGATCAAGCCGTGCGCCATGGCGTCGCCAAAAACGGCAGCACGTTGTACCCGGCGATGCCGTATCCGTCCTACGCGCGTGTCAGCGAAACCGACATGCAAGCGTTGTATGCGTACTTCATGCACGGCGTACAACCGGTCGCGCAAGAGAACAAGGCCAGCGACATTCCGTGGCCGTTGAGCATGCGCTGGCCGCTGATGGGCTGGCGCTGGATGTTTGCGCCGAAGGTCGAGGACTACAAAGCAACGAGTACCGACCCGGTGATCGACCGTGGCGCCTATCTGGTTGAAGGCCTCGGCCACTGCGGCGCCTGCCACACGCCACGGGCGCTGACCATGCAGGAAAAATCCCTCAGTGCGGCGGATGGCAGCAACTTCCTCGCCGGCAGTGCACCGCTGGAAGGCTGGATCGCCAAGAGCCTGCGCGGCGATCACAAGGATGGCCTCGGCGGCTGGCGCGAAGAGCAACTGGTGCAGTTCCTCAAGACCGGGCGCAGCGATCGCAGTGCGGTGTTCGGCGGCATGAGCGATGTGGTCACCCACAGCATGCAATACATGACCGACGCCGACCTGACCGCGATTGCCCGCTACCTCAAGTCGTTGCCGGCCAGTGATCCTGCCGATCAGCCGCATCAGTACGACGAGAAAGCGGCCAAGGCCTTGTGGAACGGTGACGACAGTCAACGCGGCGCGTCGGTGTACATCGACAACTGCGCGGCGTGCCACCGCACCGACGGCCATGGTTACACGCGAGTGTTCCCGGCGCTGGCAGGCAATCCGGTGCTGCAATCGGCAGACCCGACCTCGTTGATTCACATCGTGCTCAAGGGCGGTACGTTGCCGGCGACGCACACCGCACCGTCGACCTTCACCATGCCGGGTTTCGCTTGGCGCCTGTCGGATCAGGAAGTGGCGGATGTGGTGAGTTTTATTCGTGGCAGTTGGGGCAACAAGGGGGCGGCGGTCGGCGCTGACGACGTCAGTCGTTTGCGCACCAGCGAAATGAAAAACACTTCGGCAGATGATCTCGGCCAAGTAACCAACAACAACTAATAAAAAGCCCTGCTCGCATTCATTCGGGCAGGGCTTTTATTTTTACATCGCAACTAATCCAGCATTCAACCCATCTTATGGGTTCATGATGTTTACGTAAGCCTTGGCCAGCGCGAGCAACTTGGCCTTGTCATCTGCATCAATATCCCCATCACCATCGACATCTTTTTCATTACGTACATCAAAGGTTTTACCGGCGTCATAAGAAGAGGCGATGATAATCCGCGAATCCAGCAATGACTCGGTCGGCACGCCGTTCTCTGCATCCCAACCCGACTCTTTCAACGCAAATTGCATGGACACCAGTACCTCATCCGGATCAACCGGAGTCGGCCCAAGCTTCTGCAGAAAGATGCCACGATGATTGAAGTTAGACATGATTAATTCCTTTTAAATATTGAATAGCAGAATGACAACAAAACCAATACTAACGACTTGGCGTTTTACACTGCCAGTTCAAAGATGTGTCTCTGGGTTGCAGTAACAGCATTGATCAAAGAAGATCCCGCATTTGCAAGGGTACTGTTGAATCATGTAAATCGCCGAACGGCACTAGCTGTTTCTTCGCACCAGCGATACTGTATGCACATACAGCGATCAGGATGCCTGCGATGCACACGCCTTTGCCACCTCGCGGACGCGGCACCGCGACCAACCCGCACAACCGTTTCGCGCCGAATCGTTCGGTGGCCGAAGATGACGGCTGGTTTCAGGAAGTGCCCGAGACGCAGAACACCGAGGTGATGATCGAAACCGCAAAAACCATCATTACCCGCAACACCTCGCCGGACCTGCCCTTCGACCGTTCGATCAATCCCTATCGCGGCTGCGAACATGGCTGCATCTATTGCTACGCGCGGCCGAGCCACGCCTATTGGGACATGTCGCCAGGGCTGGATTTCGAAACGAAGCTGATCGCCAAGACCAATGCTGCGCAGGTGCTGGAAGAACAGCTGAGCAAACGCGGCTATCAATGCGCACCGATCAATCTGGGTTCAAATACCGACCCGTATCAGCCGATCGAACGCGAACACAAGATCACCCGGCAAATCCTCGAGGTGCTGCTGCGCTATCGGCATCCAGTGACCATTGTCACCAAAGGTTCGCTGATCCTGCGCGATCTCGACCTGCTTACCGAACTGGCGCAGCAACGGCTGGTGGCGGTGATGATCAGCCTGACCACGCTGGACGACGAACTCAAACGCATCCTCGAACCGCGCGCGGCGGCGCCCAAGGCGCGCTTACGCGCGATCCGGGTGATGCGCGAAGCGGGGATTCCGGTCGGCGTACTGTGTTCGCCGATGATTCCGATGATCAACGACAGCGAAATCGAGAGCCTGCTCACCGAAGCCCACGCCGCCGGCGCACAAAGCGCTGCCTACATGATGCTGCGCCTGCCACTGGAAGTGGCGCCGCTGTTTGAGGAATGGCTGGCGGCGCACTATCCGCAGCGCGCCACGCACGTGCTGAGCCTGATCCGCCAGAGCCGTGGCGGCGAGCTCTATGACAGTCGTTTCGGCGCGCGCATGCGCGGCGAAGGGGTGTTTGCCGACCTGCTCGCGCAACGTTTTGCCAAAGCCATCAAGCGTCTGGGTTTGAATCACCGCGAAGGCTACAACCTTGATTGCAGCGCCTTCTGTCCGCCGGGTCGCCAGATGTCGTTGATTTAGCGACAATTGGCCTATGGTTGAGGGGTTGGAGTCCTTCCGCCGAAACCCGCAGTCACGTTTTTTGTGACCTGGAACACACGTTCTAGAGCGTTTGATTCAGTTTGAGTTAAGTTTCGGCGGCTACCTTGTTCATCGAGTGACTGACGGGTCGGGATGACCCGGATAGTTTTAAACAGCCACTGGCTTCATACCGGAATACCGGGGAAGACTCCCTGAATCCGCCTAAGAGGATGAATCATGAGTGACAAGGATAAACAGCCGTTGGCTGCGTCGGCGCAAACCCCTGAAGCGGAATCCGCCGATGCAGCGCTGCGCCAGATCGTAGACGGCTTTTTGCATTTTCATCATGAGATTTTTCCGCAGCAGGAAGAACTCTTCAAGAAACTCGCCACGGCCCAGGCGCCGAAAGCGATGTTCATCACCTGCGCTGATTCGCGCATCGTTCCCGAGCTGATTACGCACAGCTCGCCCGGCGATCTGTTCGTGACCCGTAACGTCGGCAACGTTGTCCCGCCTTACGGGCAGATGAACGGCGGCGTTTCCACCGCAATCGAATACGCGGTACTGGCGCTCGGCGTGCAGCACATCATCATCTGCGGCCACTCCGATTGCGGCGCCATGCGTGCAGTGCTCAACCCGGACAGCCTGGAAAAAATGCCGACGGTCAAAGCCTGGCTGCGCCACGCGGAAGTGGCAAAAACCATGGTGCATGAGAACTGTAACTGCGCCGACGAAAAAGAAAGCATGCCGATCCTCACCGAGGAAAACGTCATCGCCCAACTGCAGCACTTGCGCACCCATCCTTCGGTAGCCTCGCGCATGGCGAACGGTCATCTGTTCATCCATGGTTGGGTCTACGACATCGAAACCAGCGAAATCAAAGCTTACGACGCGGATCAGGGACGTTTCCTGCCGCTCGATGGTAGCCATCCGATTCCGGTGGCGACGCCGAAAGCGCGCTTCTAAATCTTCCTAAAAATCTGTGTGGTTTGACGCCGGCCGCTGTTTCAGCGGTTCGGCGAAGCCATGCCTGAAGAAAACTTCGGGAGAATCGCCATGCGTGCGGCTCAATTGAAAGCGGTGTTGCCACGGGAGTTGCTCGCTTCAGTGGTTGTGTTTCTGGTCGCCCTGCCGCTGTGCATGGGTATTGCGATTGCGTCAGGGTTGCCGCCGGCCAAGGGCCTGATCACCGGGATCATCGGGGGTCTGGTGGTCGGTTGGCTGGCGGGTTCGCCGTTGCAGGTCAGTGGGCCGGCGGCGGGTCTGGCGGTGTTGGTGTTCGAGCTGGTGCGCCAGCACGGCATCGAGATGCTTGGGCCAATTCTGTTACTTGCCGGTTTTCTGCAACTGGTCGCCGGCCGATTGAAACTGGGTTGCTGGTTTCGGGTCACGGCGCCAGCGGTGGTCTACGGGATGCTGGCGGGGATCGGCGTGTTGATCGTGCTGTCGCAGGTGCATGTGATGCTGGATGCGTCGCCTAAACCTTCAGGGCTGGATAACCTCACGGCATTCCCGGCAGCAGTGGCACAGGCCTTGCCGTCGTTCGGCTGGCAGGCGGGTCTGCTTGGGCTGTCGACGATTGCTGTGATGTGGCTGTGGGAGAAGTTTCGCCCGCATTCGCTGCGCTTCGTTCCCGGTGCATTGCTCGGTGTCGGGCTGGCGACCGGGGCGAGTCTGTTGCTGGCGTTGCAGGTGAAACGCGTCGAGGTGCCGGCGAATCTGGCGGAAGCTATTGATTGGCTGAAGCCTGCGGACTTGCTCAGTCTGGCTGACCCGACGCTGTTGATCGCGGCGTTCGCGGTGGCGTTTATCGCCAGCGCCGAAACCCTGTTGTCCGCCGCTGCGGTGGATCGCATGCACAACGGCGTACGGTCGGACTTCGACCGCGAACTGTCGGCGCAAGGTGTCGGCAACATGCTCTGCGGTCTGGTCGGCGCGCTGCCGATGACCGGGGTGATCGTGCGCAGTTCGGCCAACGTTCAGGCCGGCGCGACCACGCGTTACTCGACGATCTTCCATGGCCTGTGGCTGCTGGCGTTTGTGCTGTTGCTGTCGAGCGTGCTGCAAAGCATTCCGGTGGCGAGCCTGGCGGGCGTGCTGGTCTATACCGGATTCAAACTGGTCGACCTGAAAGCCTTTCGCGGTCTGAGTCGCTATGGGCGGATGCCGATGTTCACCTATGTGGCGACAGCGCTGGCAATCATCTTCACTGACCTGCTGACCGGTGTATTGATCGGTTTCGGTCTGACGATGTTGAAGCTGGCGTTCAAGGCTTCGCGCTTGAAGATCAGCCTGATCGATCTGCCGCAGGACGGTGAGATGGAGCTGCGTCTGGTCGGCGCGGCGACCTTCCTCAAGGTGCCGGCGCTGACCCAGGTGCTGGGCAGTATTGCGGCGGGCACGACGGTGCATGTGCCGCTCAACAATCTGAGCTACATCGACCATTCGTGTCTGGAGTTGCTGGAAGAGTGGGGCCGGGCGAATGCGGCGAAGGGCTCGAAGCTGTTGATCGAGTCGCGTGGGTTGAAGCGCAGGCTTGAGGGACGGATTCGCACAACAACAGGCATCGGTGCAGCCGGCTAAATCTCCCGGTTGAACTCAACCCCTGTAGGAGCTGCCGCAGGCTGCGATCTTTTGATGTTGTTTTTAACAATCAAGATCAAAAGATCGCAGCCTGCGGCAGCTCCTACATTGGATCGTGTGAACTCAGGCGGCAGGCTGGTCGAGTTCCAGGCCCACGCCCAGTCGGCGGCCCATGCACGGCCAGCGTTTCCACGCCGCGCCGGTGTCCGGGCTGCTGAGTTTGTCGCGGTAGGCTTCTACCGACTCCAGCGCAAAACTCTCGTCGTTGAGCATCTCGTCGATCGCGTGATGCACCGCTTCGTCCAGTTGGTTGGCAAATTCCTCACCGATCAATTGGTGAGCAATCAAGTTGGCGACCGTCATGTCCAAGGGGATCAGTGGCTGGCCGAAATGCTTGATGTACAGGTCGTTGACCTCTTCGACAAAACGGTGCGCCAGATAGGCTTCGTCGAGCAGGCTGTCCAGGCCAACGTGCCCTGCCATGATGGCGGGAGGCTGGAGGAAATACTGCTCGGCGATTTTCAGCACCGGTTTGATCTGCGATTCGATTCCCGCTTCCCTGGCGACTTCATTGGCTGCGTCCAGCAGGTCAGGCACTTCATCGATATAGGCGGCGACAAAACGCGTCAGCACGCCTTGGGCGTCGGCTTCCGGCAATTGAATGGCCGGGTGTAAATGAGGCAGCTTGCTTTCCAGCTGACGAGTCAGCAGGCCGGTGTCTTTTTCGTGTTGTTGGGCTTTTTGGATCTGCTCGCGCAATGCGGCGGTGTTCATGAAAACTCCAGGAAACAAGGCAATGAAATAGGGAAGACATAACTTAGCTGGCTTACGAAAAATGCTAAGACGCATTTGTCATAATTATTTCATCCTTGATGCACCTGCGTTATATCGATTTGCCACCACTCGTCTGCATCCTTCTCCATTCGTGCCCTCGAATGCAAGCACCCGCTGTTTCAGATGATTTACGTCGGCACATTGCAATTCTCAGTCGCTGTCTATACTCGCCAGTGAATGGAGTTAGCTGATGACGCCCGACTGCACCCGCAGCAAGGCCCGGCGATTCAAGTTCGTAGTCTGATGCAGCCGCTCCCTTGCCGCAGGCGAAAGCCGGCGGGATAACAAGAACGATAAGGGGAACCCGCAATGATGCGACATCCACACGTCTGGATGGGCCTCCTGTTGTGGTCGATTTTCAGTCCGGCACACGCCGCATGGACTGTGAATATGGCGCCTGGAGCGACTGAAATCAGTCACGCAGTATTCGACCTGCACATGACCATTTTCTGGATATGTGTGGTGATCGGGATCATCGTCTTCGGCGCCATGTTCTGGTCGATGATGGTGCACCGCCGTTCTACCGGGCAGGTCGCCGCAAAATTCCACGAAAGCACCACCGTCGAGATTCTCTGGACCATCGTACCTTTCCTGATTCTGGTGGCGATGGCCGTGCCGGCGACCGCCACCCTGATCAGGATGTACGACACCAGTGAGCCGGATATCGATATCCAGATCACCGGTTATCAGTGGAAGTGGCACTACAAGTACCTGGGCCAGGACGTCGAGTTCTTCAGCAACCTGGCCACCCCCGCCGAGCAGATCCACAACAAGGAAACCAAGGGCGAGCATTACTTGCTCGAAGTCGACAAGCCGTTGGTGCTGCCGACCGGGGCCAAGGTGCGCTTTCTGGTGACCTCCGCCGACGTCATCCACTCTTGGTGGGTGCCGGCCTTCGCGGTCAAGCGCGATGCGATCCCGGGGTTCGTCAACGAGGCGTGGACGCGCATCGACAAGCCCGGCATTTACCGTGGCCAGTGCGCCGAACTGTGCGGCAAGGATCACGGCTTCATGCCGATCGTGGTCGAGGTCAAGGAGAAGGCCGACTACGACAAGTGGCTCGCTGACCGTAAAGCCGAAGCCGCGCAACTCAAAGAGCTGACCAGCAAGGACTGGACGCTCGACGAACTCAAGGAACGCGGCGACAAGATCTATCACACCACCTGCGTGTCCTGTCACCAGGCGGAAGGTCAGGGCCTGCCGCCGATGTTCCCGGCGCTCAAGGGCTCGGAACTGATCATGAAAGGCAGCAAGGCCGATCACCTGCATCGCGTGGTCTTCGGCAAACCGGGCACGGCCATGGCGGCGTTCGGCAAGCAGCTGTCGGAAGTCGATATCGCAGCGGTGGTGACCTACGAACGTAACGCCTGGGGCAACAACAAGGGCGACATGGTCACGCCAAAAGAAGTGCTGGAGATGAAACAGGCGGGGGACAAATGAGCCGGCCTATCGCATCTACCCGCCACGGTTCGCGGCTCACTGCCGCGAGCCACCCCGCCTGTTCACGTAAAGGAGACCGGCCATGAGCGCTGTAATCGATGACCACGGTCATGCCGACCACGCCCACGGTCCCGCCAAAGGCCTGATGCGCTGGGTGCTGACCACCAACCACAAGGACATCGGCACGCTGTACCTGTGGTTTGCGTTCTGCATGTTCCTGCTTGGCGGTACGTTCGCGATGGTGATTCGCGCCGAACTGTTCCAGCCAGGGCTGCAAATCGTCGAGCCGGCGTTCTTCAACCAGATGACCACCATGCACGGTCTGGTGATGGTTTTCGGCGCGGTGATGCCGGCCTTCGTCGGCCTCGCCAACTGGATGATCCCGTTGATGATCGGCGCGCCGGACATGGCCCTGCCCCGGATGAACAACTTCAGCTTCTGGCTGTTGCCGGCGGCATTCCTGATTCTGGTGTCGACCCTGTTCATGCCCGGTGGCGGGCCGAACTTCGGTTGGACGTTCTATGCACCGCTGTCGACGACGTACGCGCCGGAAAGCGTTACCTACTTCATCTTCGCCATCCACTTGATGGGGATCAGTTCGATCATGGGCGCGATCAACGTGATCGCCACCATCCTCAACCTGCGTGCCCCCGGCATGACGCTGATGAAAATGCCGCTGTTCGTCTGGACCTGGCTGATCACCGCATTCCTGCTGATCGCAGTGATGCCGGTGCTGGCCGGCTGCGTGACGATGATGTTGATGGACATCCACTTCGGCACCAGTTTCTTCAGTGCTGCCGGTGGCGGTGACCCGGTGTTGTTCCAGCATGTGTTCTGGTTCTTCGGCCATCCCGAGGTGTACATCATGATCCTGCCGGCCTTCGGCGCCGTCAGCTCGATCATCCCGACCTTCTCGCGCAAGCCGCTGTTCGGCTACACCTCGATGGTCTACGCGACGGCGAGCATCGCGTTCCTGTCGTTCATTGTCTGGGCGCACCACATGTTCGTGGTCGGCATTCCGCTGGTGGGCGAGCTGTTCTTCATGTACGCGACGCTGCTGATCGCGGTGCCGACCGGGGTGAAGGTGTTCAACTGGGCCAGCACCATGTGGCAAGGCTCGCTGACCTTCGAGACGCCGATGCTGTTTGCCGTGGCGTTCGTGATCCTGTTCTCCATCGGCGGTTTCTCCGGGCTGATGCTGGCCATCGCCCCGGCGGACTTCCAGTACCAGGACACCTACTTCGTGGTCGCGCACTTCCATTACGTGCTGGTGCCGGGGGCGATCTTCGGGATCTTCGCCTCAACCTATTACTGGCTGCCGAAATGGACCGGCCACATGTACGACGAAACCCTCGGCAAGCTGCACTTCTGGCTGTCGTTCGTCGGCATGAACCTGACCTTCTTCCCGATGCACTTCGTCGGTCTTGCGGGGATGCCGCGACGGATTCCGGACTACAACCTGCAGTTCGCCGACTTCAACATGGTCTCGTCGATTGGCGCGTTCATGTTTGGTGCGACGCAGATTTTCTTCCTGTTCATCGTCATCAAGACCATTCGCGGCGGCCCGCCAGCACCGGCCAAACCGTGGGATGGCGCGGAAGGTCTGGAGTGGAGCGTGCCGTCCCCGGCGCCGTACCACACCTTCACCACACCGCCGGAAGTGAAATGAACACCCGGCCTTTTGTGAAATTGGTGCAGAGGCACAGATCCCCGGTGGATGCTCACAAATCTTCTTTGGATGCACATAGAGCCCCCGTGGCGAGGGGATTTATCCCCGTTGGGCTGCGCAGCAGCCCCAAAATCTGCAATCGAGATTTATCAGGCAAACCGTGTGCGCTGGATTCAGGGCTGCTGCGCAACCCAACGGGGCGGTGCGACGTTTCGCTAAATCCCCTCGCCACAAACGCGTCACCGGTGGAGGGTGGAAGCCATGGCTGACTCGATTTCGATGAAGAAACTGGTCACCCGCCTCCTAGGGGTGGTGCTGGCGATGTTTGTTTTCGGTTTTGCCCTGGTGCCGATCTACGACGTGATGTGCAAAGCCTTCGGCATCAACGGCAAGACCGCCGGGCAGTACGAGGGTGAGCAAGTGGTCGACACTTCGCGCCAGGTGCGCGTGCAGTTTCTGTCGACCAACAACGTCGACATGCCATGGGATTTCTATCCCAAGCATGACGAACTCACCGCCAACCCCGGCGCAGTCAACGAGATGATCTTCATCGCGCGCAACCCCACCGACAAACCGATGAGTGCGCAAGCCGTGCCGAGCATCGCGCCGAGCAACGCCGCGGCGTATTTCCACAAGACCGAATGCTTTTGCTTTACCCAGCAGGTGCTGCAGCCCGGTCAGCAGATCGAGATGCCGGTGCGCTTCATTGTTGACCGCGACATGCCCAAGGATGTGAAGCACCTGACGCTGTCCTACACGCTGTTCGATATCACTGCCCGACATCCGCCGGTGGCTGTAAACACTGGCGGTTGAGCGTGCCCGATAAGGAGAACAATAAATGGCAACTCATGAGCATTATTACGTTCCGCCGCAAAGCAAATGGCCGATCATTGCGACCTTCGGCATGGCCATCACCGTGTACGGCCTCGCCACCTGGTTCAATGATCTGAAGGCGGCGCGCCCGGAATCCCACGGCCCGTACATCTTTTTCGTCGGTGGCCTGTTGCTGGCGTACATGCTGTTCGGCTGGTTCGGGGCGGTGATCAAGGAAAGCCGCGCGGGACTCTACAGCCCGCAGCTGGACCGCTCGTTTCGCTGGGGCATGAGTTGGTTCATCTTCTCCGAGGTGATGTTCTTCGTCGCCTTCTTCGGCGCGCTGTTTTACGTGCGGCACATCTCCGGCCCGGCGCTCGGTGGCGAAGGGCCGAAAGGCATCGCGCATATGCTCTGGCCGAACTTCCAGTTCACCTGGCCGCTGCTGCACACGCCGGATCCGAAACTGTTCCCGCCGCCGAAAGAAGTCATCAGCCCGTGGGGCTTGCCGCTGATCAACACGATCCTGCTGGTCAGCTCCAGCGTGACCATCACCATCGCCCACCATGCACTGAAGAAAGGCCATCGCGGCGCGCTGAAAATCTGGCTGGCGATCACCGTGTTGCTGGGCTGCTGCTTCCTGGCCTTGCAGGCTGAGGAATACATGCACGCTTATCACGAACTGGGGCTGACCCTCGGTTCGGGCATCTATGGCGCGACGTTCTTCATGCTCACCGGTTTCCACGGCGCCCACGTGACCATCGGCACGATCATTCTGTTTGTGATGCTGATGCGGATCATGAAGGGCCATTTCGACGCCGAACACCAGTTCGGCTTCGAAGCAGCGAGCTGGTATTGGCACTTCGTCGACGTCGTGTGGATCGGCTTGTTCATCTTCGTTTACGTACTCTGAGGATCCGCACTACCAAGGCGCATGCGACACCAATTGGCCGCTGTAAAAGCCCCAGGCGATCAAGCCGACGGTGACAGCGGCCAATGCCACCCGAACACTCAAGGCGATGACCAGGCGATTGGAACTGCTGTCGTCCTTGACCAGGAAAAACAGGCCGCTGAACAGGCTGATCACCGTGGCAATCAGCATCAGGACGATCGCTGTTTTGAGCATGGGAAGAACTCCGGGGGACAGGCGATGCAGTTGAGTATAGCGAGCGCAACGACTGACTTTGTGGCGCAGCCATGAAGCGTTTTCGTCCGGGCGTGATTCCGACCGTGGTGGTGGCGCTGTTGCTGCCGCTGCTGGTGTCTTTGGGCTTCTGGCAACTGAGCCGGGGCGCGGAGAAAACCGCCCTGCTCGCCAGTTACGCCGAACGCCGCGCCGCTGAACCGATGGCCAGCACCGAACTCCTTAATAGCGCCGACCCGGCTTATCGCCGTGTGCATCTGCACGGCCAGTTCGATGCCGCGCACAGTCTGTTGCTGGATAACCGCCAGCGTAACGGCAAGGTCGGCGTCGAGCTGCTGCAACCGTTTCAGGATCAACGCACCGGTCTGTGGCTGCTGGTCAATCGCGGCTGGTTACCGTGGCCGGATCGCCGCGTGCCGCCGCAATTCACCACGCCCACAGAGGCGTTGAATGTCGACGCCTGGGTCTACGTCGCCCCCGGCGCCACTTTCCAACTCCACGCCGATCCGGTCAGCAGCACCTGGCCGCAAACCATCACCGCCGTCGAACCCGCCAAGCTGTGGCAAACCCTCGATCGTGACGGCTTTGCCTACGAATTACGCGCCGAACCCGGCCCGACCAGCTACGAGGCCGATTGGCCGGTGGTTGCCATGGGCCCGGAAAAACACCTCGGTTACGCCGTGCAGTGGTTCGCCATGGCCACGGCCCTGCTCGGCCTCTACGTCTATTTGGGCTTGCACAACGCAAAGGAGAAACACCATGGGAACGGCCATGAATCCACCCAGCATGTCTGAGGCGAAACCTGCCGCCAGCCGTCGGCGCGGACGCATTCAGTTGCTGCTGATCCTGCTTGGCGTGATCGGCCCGATGGTGCTCGCCACCGGCATGTACAAATTGCAGTTCTGGGTGCCGGAAGGTCGCAGCTATCACGGCGAACTGATCGGCAACGGCCAGACCCGCGCCGACCTCGGCGTGCAAGCCGATGAAGAGCGCTGGCAGATGCTGGTCACTGCGCCGAAGGATTGCGCGGTCGATTGCCAGCAACTGGTGTATCTGGCGCGGCAGATCCAGGTCGGTCTGGGCCGCGATGCCGGTCGCGCCAGTCATGCGCTCGCCGTCGCGCAACCGCTCAGCGCTGATTACGCGGACAAGCTGACCCGCGAATATCCGCAACTGCAACGCTATCCGCTGGACGCCAGCGTTTTCAGCAAGGCCACCGGCGACAAAGCCACGCCGCAGCTGTGGATCATCGACCCGCACGGCAATCTCGTGCTGCGTTACGAGCCGAATGTGAAAGGCAAGGATCTGCTCAACGACCTGCGTCACCTGCTGAAACTGTCGAACATCGGATAAGGGCATCGTCATGGCCAAACCTGGATTTCGCCTCGCGCTGTTTGCCACCCTGCTGGCGCTGATTGTGGTGCTGCTCGGCGCTTATACGCGCCTGACACACGCCGGCCTCGGTTGTCCGGACTGGCCGGGCTGCTACGGTTTTATCAGCGTGCCGAAAAGCGAAGCGCAACTGGCCCATGCCGAGCTGCATTACCCCGACTCGCCAGTGGTGGCGCACAAGGGCTGGAACGAGATGATCCATCGCTATTTTGCCGGCACCCTCGGCCTGCTCATTTCGATTCTGGCCGGGCGCGCGTGGGTCAATCGGCGTCATCCGGGGCAGCCGTTGAAACTGCCGCTGTTTCTGCTGGCGGTGGTGTTCGCGCAAGCGGCGTTCGGCATGTGGACGGTGACGCTCAAGCTTTGGCCGCAGGTGGTCACCGGGCATTTACTCGGCGGGTTTGCGACCTTGAGTCTGCTGTTCTTGCTGACCTTGCGATTGTCCGGCGTGCTGCCGGCGCTGACGGTGCCCAAGCGTTTGCAGTATTGGGCGACGGCAGGATTGTTGTTGGTGATTGGTCAGATCGCGCTGGGTGGCTGGGTCAGTTCCAACTACGCAGCGGTGGCGTGTATCGACTTCCCGACCTGCCATGGGCAATGGCTGCCGCCGGCGGATTTCGCCAATGGGTTTCATCTGACTCAACACATCGGCCCGAATTATCTCGGCGGGCAACTGGATAGCGACGCGCGCACGGCGATTCACCTGACCCACCGTATCGGCGCGCTGCTGGTGACGTTGGTGTTGCTCGGCCTCGCATGGCAATTGAAAGTGGTCGGCATGACGCGGCTGGCCGGCCTGGTGGTGATCGCCCTCGCCGCACAAATTACCCTCGGCATCAGCAACGTACTTTTCCATCTGC
Source organism: Pseudomonas helmanticensis (assembly GCF_900182985.1). Classification (NCBI taxonomy): domain Bacteria; kingdom Pseudomonadati; phylum Pseudomonadota; class Gammaproteobacteria; order Pseudomonadales; family Pseudomonadaceae; genus Pseudomonas; species Pseudomonas helmanticensis. Next base: position 4,269,595 of record NZ_FXUY01000001.1, read on the forward strand.
CACTGCCGGTGGCGGTGGCGCATAACGCTGGCGGTGCGGTGCTGTTGCTGACGATGGTGCTGGTCAACTATCACGCGCGCACCAGTCTGGTCCGGGTCAAGCAACCAGTGCTTGCGCGCTGGCGCCTGAGCCCGCGCAAACACGCGGCAGCGCCCATCACAATAAAAGGAGAAACGCCGTGGCGATTCTGATTGGCGAACGTCCGCATCAGGCGATCTGGCGTGATTATCTGGAGCTGACCAAACCGAAAGTCGTGGTGCTGATGCTGATCACCTCGCTGGTCGGCATGTTTCTCGCGACCCGCGCCGGCGTGCCGTGGACGGTGCTGGTGTTCGGCAATCTGGGGATTGCGTTGTGCGCTGGTGGTGCGGCGGCGGTCAATCATGTGGTGGATCGGCGCATTGATGCGGTGATGGCGCGCACGCACAAACGGCCGCTGGCCGAGGGCCGGGTTTCACCGGCGGCGGCGCTGACCTTTGCGCTGGTGTTGGCCTTGCTCGGTCAGGCCTTGTTGCTGACTTTCACCAATCCGCTGACGGCATGGCTAACGCTTGCTTCGCTGCTCGGTTACGCGGTGATCTACACCGGTTTCCTCAAACGCGCGACGCCGCAGAACATCGTCATCGGTGGCCTCGCCGGCGCCGCCCCGCCGCTGCTCGGCTGGACCGCCGCCACCGGCCACGTCAGCGCCGAACCGTTGTTGCTGGTGCTGATCATCTTCGCCTGGACGCCACCGCACTTCTGGGCGCTGGCGATTCATCGCAAGGAGGAATACGCCAAGGCCGACATCCCGATGCTGCCGGTCACCCACGGCGAGCACTACACCAAAGTGCACATTCTGCTGTACACCTTCGCACTGCTGGCGGTGAGTCTGCTGCCGTACGTGATCCACATGAGCGGCGTGCTCTACCTGATTTGCGCCCTCGCCCTCGGCGCAAGGTTTCTGCAATGGGCCGTGGTGCTGTACCGTGGCACTCGGCCGCACGCGGCGATCAACACCTTCAAGTACTCTATTTATTACTTGTTCCTGCTGTTCATCGCCCTGCTCGTAGACCACTACTTACTGTTGAACCTATGACTCGAACCCAGAAAACCGTCTTCATCCTCGTCGCCGTGATCGCGCTGATCCTCGGCCTGACCGTCAACAAAGTGCTGAGCGGCAAGGGCCAGGGCGACCCGACTGCGCTGATCGACGCCGGCATCATCCTGCTGCCGCAGAGCCGCAACCTGCCGGACGTGACGATGACCGATCAGGACGGCAAACCGGTGGCGATCAATGATCTGAAAGGTAAATGGAGCCTGTTGTTCTTCGGCTACACCTTCTGCCCGGACATATGCCCGACAACGCTGGCGCAGCTGCGGCAGATCAAGAGTGAATTGCCCAAGGACGCTGTGGACAAGTTGCAGATCGTGCTGGTCAGCGTTGACCCGAACCGCGATAACCCGAAACAGTTGAAGCAGTACCTGGGCTACTTTGATCCGCAGTTCATCGGCCTGACGCCGACTTCGATCGAAGAACTGCAGAAGGTGGCGAACGCGGTGAGTATTCCGTTTATTCCGGCGGATACCAGTAAGCCGAATTACACCGTCGACCATAGCGGCAATCTCGCGGTGATCGCGCCGGATGGCACGCAGCGGGGGTTTATCCGTGCGCCGTTGAATAATGCCAAATTGGTTGCGCAGTTGCCGGTGATGCTTAATCGCAAGTGACGGGTCAAAAGCCAAGAGCCCCTCACCCTAACCCTCTCCCGGAGGAAGAGGGGACTGACCGAGGTGTTTTTTCGAGTTGCGCCGACCTGCAATTGTGAGTCGAACTCAGGCTCGAAAAGCTTGAAGATCGGCCCCCTCTCCCTCGGGAGAGGGCTGGGGTGAGGGGCAGCTTCACAACAGTTCCAAAGCCAAACACCAGACATAAAAAAGGGGACGCTCGCGGCGTCCCCTTTTCGTTGCAACAATCTAAATCAGAACGCCGGCAATACCGCGCCTTTGTACTTCTCGGTGATGAATTTCTTCACCTCCGGGCTGTGCAGGGCCGCAGCCAGTTTCTGCATCGCGTCGCTGTCCTTGTTGTCCGGGCGGGACACGAGGATGTTCACGTACGGCGAGTCGTTACCTTCAATCACCAGCGCATCCTTGGACGGATCGAGCTTGGCTTCCAGCGCGTAGTTGGTGTTGATCAGCGCCAGATCGACCTGGGTCAGCACGCGCGGGATGGTCGCGGCTTCCAGTTCACGGATCTTCAGGTCTTTCGGGTTCTGCGCGATGTCTTTGACGGTCGACAGGATGTTGGTCGGATCCTTCAGGGTGATCACGCCAGCCTTGGCCAGCAGCAACAGCGCACGGCCGCCGTTGGTAGCGTCGTTCGGAATCACCACATTGGCGCCGCTTGGCAGATCATTGATGTTCTTCAGTTTGCTCGAGTAAGCGCCCAGCGGCTCCAGGTGCACACCGGTCACGGCGACAAGGTTGGTGCCCTTGGCCTTGTTGAACTCATCGAGGTACGGCTGGTGCTGGAAGAAGTTGGCGTCCAGGCGCTTTTCCGCGACCTGTACGTTCGGCTGAACGTAGTCGGTGAAGACCTTGACCTTCAGATCCACGCCTTCTTTGGCCAGTGCCGGCTTCACGAACTCGAGGATTTCTGCGTGCGGCACTGGAGTGGCGGCAACGGTGAGGGTTTCGGCGTGGGCCGAGAATGCTGCAACGGCAGCAATAGCAGCGATCAGTTTTTTCATTCAGCTAACTCCTTTTGAGGCGCCCGTCTGGCGCCTGCCAGCGAATGGCCGGCTCATGTCTTCTTACAAAACCGGTTTATTTGCGCGAGAAATGCACGACCAAACGGTCGCCCACCATTTGCAGCACTTGCACCAGAATCAACAGCAACACCACGGTGACGATCATCACGTCGGTCTGGAAACGCTGGTAGCCGAAGCGGATGGCCAGGTCACCCAGACCACCGGCGCCGACCACACCGGCCATTGCCGTGTAGGACACCAGGGTAATCGCGGTCACCGTAATCGCTGCGAAGATGCCCGGGCGAGCCTCTGGCAGCAAGGCGTTGACGATGATCTGCCGCGTGGTAGCACCCATCGACTGGGTCGCTTCAATGATGCCGCGATCAACTTCACGCAGCGCGGTTTCCACCAGACGCGCGAAGAACGGCGTCGCGCCGACCACCAACGGCGGAATCGCACCGGCCACGCCCAGCGACGTGCCGGTGATCAGCACGGTGAACGGGATCATCACGATCAACAGAATAATGAACGGCAGCGAACGCAGGATGTTCACCGCCAACGACATGAACGCGTAGAGGCCACGGTTTTCCAGCAACTGACGCGGGCTGCAGAGGAACAGCAACACGCCCAGCGGCAGGCCGAGCAACACGGTGAACAGCAGCGAACCGCCGAGCATCAGCATCGTGTCGCCGGTGGCCAGCCAGATTTCGTACCAGTCGATATTGGTGAAGAAACTGATCAGGTCTTCCATTAGCGCAATACCTCCATGTGAACGTCAGCGGCGGTGAAGCGGGCGAAGGCCGCTTCCATGTCGCCACCGGTGACGGCGAGGGTCAATTGCCCGTACGGAATGTCTTTGATGCGGTCGATGCGACCGGCGAGGATGCTGTAGTCGACGCCGGTTTCGCGGGCGACGGTACCGAGCAACGGCGCGTAGGTCGCTTCGCCCTGGAAGGTCAGACGCACGATGCGGCCCGGCACGTGAGCGAAGTCATCACGCTGCTCGCTCTCGTCGACCTGCTCGCTTTCCTGGACGAAACGCTTGGTGGTCGGGTGCTTCGGATGCAGGAACACATCGGCCACCGAACCTTGCTCGACAATCACGCCAGCGTCCATCACCGCCACTTGATCACAGACGCGACGGATCACATCCATCTCGTGGGTGATGAGGACGATGGTCAGCTTCAGTTCGCGGTTGATCTCGGCCAGCAGTTGCAGGACCGACGCGGTGGTCTGCGGGTCGAGGGCACTGGTGGCCTCGTCGCAGAGCAGAATCTTCGGCTTGGTCGCCAGGGCGCGGGCAATGCCGACGCGCTGCTTCTGGCCACCAGACAACTGCGCCGGATACTTCTTGGCGTGGTCGGACAGACCAACCCGCGCCAGCAACTCGGCTACACGCTTGTCGATGTCGCTGCTCGACAATTCGCCCGCCAGGGTCAGCGGCAACGCCACGTTGTCGGCCACGGTCTTGGAGGCGAGCAGGTTGAAATGCTGGAAGATCATCCCGACTTGCTGGCGGAAACGGCGCAGGCCGTTGGCGTCCAGCGCGGTGACTTCTTCGCCGTCGACGATGATCTTGCCGCCGCTGGAGTTTTCCAGGCGATTGATCAGGCGCAGCAGGGTACTTTTGCCCGCGCCGGAATGGCCTATCAGGCCGAACACCTGCCCGTTCTCGATAGAGAGACTGGTCGGGTGCAGCGCGGGAATATCCTTACCGGCGACGCGGTAAGTCTTGTGGACGTTTTGAAACTCGATCACGTAGCGAACCTTGTGGGGCGCGTTAGAAAAGGATCAGCGGTTAGCCGGGCGCGCATTTTAGCCTGTCCGTATAGAGGTTCTTAGCATTTATTTCTCAATTAACCATCGATTTGGCAATAACAAGATCAAAGGTCATAAAAAAGGAACGTCCAAAGCAGCCCATCAGTCACTAAGTAAGCGACTTGAAAACCCTGGGTGCCGTGCCCGGGAACCACTCAAGAGTCCCCGGCAAGCATCGGGGTCAACCGAGGAGTTTACGACTGATGAGCAAGAAGCCTACGTCCGACAAAAGCCAAATGGCCGGAACCGATGCCCCGGATCGAGCCAACACCAACGCCAAACTCGACAGCCTGGAGAAGTTCCGCTCCGACGCCACTGGCCAAGCCCTGCGCACCAATCAGGGCGTCAAGATTGCTGACAACCAGAACACCCTGAAGGCCGGCCCGCGCGGGCCGTCGCTGCTTGAAGACTTCATCATGCGAGAAAAGATCACGCATTTTGACCATGAGCGGATTCCGGAGCGCATCGTCCACGCACGCGGCACTGGCGCGCATGGTTTCTTTCAGGCCTACGAGAACCATTCGACGCTGACCAAGGCCGGTTTCCTACAGGATCCGGGAAAAAAGACCCCGGTGTTCGTGCGCTTTTCCACGGTGCAGGGCCCGCGTGGTTCTGGCGACACCGTACGCGACGTGCGTGGTTTCGCGGTGAAGTTCTTCACCGATGAAGGCAACTTCGACCTGGTCGGCAACAACATGCCGGTGTTTTTCATTCAGGACGCGATCAAGTTTCCCGATTTCGTCCACGCGGTAAAACCCGAGCCGCACAATGAAATTCCTACCGGCGGCTCGGCCCACGATACGTTCTGGGACTTTGTGTCCCTGGTGCCGGAGTCGGCGCACATGGTCATCTGGGCGATGTCCGACCGGGCGATCCCGAAAAGCCTGCGCAGCATGCAAGGCTTCGGCGTGCACACCTTCAGGTTAATCAACGCCGAAGGCAAATCACGCTTCGTCAAATTCCACTGGCGCCCTACCGCCGGTACTTGCTCGCTGGTGTGGGACGAGGCGCAGAAGCTCGCCGGTAAAGACACCGACTACCACCGTCGCGACCTCTGGGAAGCGATCGAGATGGGCGATTACCCGGAATGGGAACTCGGCGTACAGATCATCGAGGAGGAAAACGAGCACGACTTCGATTTCGACATCCTCGACCCGACCAAGTTGATCCCCGAAGAAATCGTGCCGATCACGCCGCTGGGCAAAATGACGTTGAACCGCAACCCGGACAACTTCTTTGCCGAGACCGAGCAGGTCGCGTTCTGCCCCGGCCACATCGTGCCGGGCATCGACTTCTCCAATGACCCGCTGCTGCAAGGTCGGCTGTTTTCCTACACCGATACGCAAATCAGCCGACTTGGCGGGCCGAATTTTCATGAGCTGCCGATCAACCGTCCGGTGGCGCCATTCCATAATGGCCAGCGCGATGCGCAGCACCGCACGGTGATCGACAAGGGTCGCGCTTCTTATGAGCCGAACTCGATTGATGGCGGCTGGCCAAAAGAAACGCCGCCGGCCGCGCAGGACGGTGGGTTCGAGAGTTATCCAGAGCGCATCGACGCCAACAAGATTCGCCAGCGCAGCGAGTCGTTCAGCGATCACTTCTCTCAGGCGACATTGTTCTTCAAGAGCATGAGCAAGCATGAGCAGGAACACATCATCTCTGCTTACAGCTTCGAGCTGGGCAAGGTTGAGCGCGAGCACATTCGGGCGCGTGAGGTGAATGAGATTCTGGCCAACATCGATCTGGAACTGGCCAAGCGTGTGGCGGCTAATCTGGGTCTGCCGGCGCCGAGCAAAGGTACGGTGGATGTGCGCAAAGTATCTTTCGATCATTCGCCAGCATTGAGCCAGGCAAATCTTTTGCCGGAGAACATCAAGACGCGAAAAGTGGCGATTCTTGCCGCTAACGGCGTCGATGGTGCGGCGATTGATGCAATGAAGAAGGCATTGGCCGCTGAGGGTGCGCATGCCAAGTTGCTCGGCCCAACTTCAGCGCCGGTGAAAACTGCGGACGGCAAAATGTTGCCTGTCGATGCATCGATGGAAGGCATGCCGTCGGTGATTTTCGATGCGGTGTTTGTGCCGGGTGGCGCGGCGTCGGTCAAGGCGTTGAGCGGCAACGGCGTGGCGTTGCATTACCTGCTGGAGGCGTACAAGCATTTGAAGGCGATTGCGTTGCAGGGCGAGGCGAAGCAGTTGCAGGACCTGCTGAAACTGGAAGCGGATGCTGGATTGCTGCAGGGCAAGGACGTGGCGGCGTTGACCAAACCGTTCTTTGCGGCGATCGGGCAGCACCGGGTTTGGGATCGCGAGCCTAAGGCGAAAGCCATTCCGGCTTAAAAAGCAAAAGATCGCAGCCTTCGGCAGCTCCTACAGGGTGTACCTGAATCCCATGTAGGAGCTGCCGCAGGCTGCGATCTTTTTTACGGTTTACGCGGACTCAACACCATCTGTGCCGCCACCGTACGCACGATTTGCTTGTCAATCTGCAGATCAAAATCCGGATTGAGCTTCTTCACCCGCTTGGTCAGCAACGTCGCCAACCATGGATAATCATTCGTGCGTGGCGCCTGAATGGTCACCCCACACTCATAATTCACCACATCGGCGGCGATGGCATCCAATTGCCGGCGAAGTTTGCGGCTATCGGTGATGTTCAGCGCGACCGTGGTGCTCTCGGCAGTCGGATCGATCACCTTGGCTTTGGGCTTGGCTTCGGCTGCCAGCAGCGCCGCTTCAGCCTTTTCCAGCTCAGCCTTGCGCGCTTCGGTAATGGCACCGTTAACGCCACCGGTCAGCGCCGGGGCTTTCGGCATCAGCGCACGGGCGCGGCTCAATGCAGTGGCGGCCGCATTCACATCTCCCTTCTGCAACACAATCTGGCTGCGGCGCAGATACGCTTCGGCAAGCTGCCGCTGGTATTGCTCAAGGGATTGGTCGTTTGGGGTGTCTTTCTGCAAAGCAGCCAATTGGTCTTCGGCAGTGGCCAGTTCGCTGCTGGCCAGACTTTGCTCCAGCTGTGCGATGGCCGTAGCTCGCGCATCGGGGGCTTGGGCCTCCGGCGGCGTGCTTTGGCAGGCGCCCAGCAGCACTGAAAATGCGACAAGGAGCAGATAACGGGAGGCGAACGGCTTCATTCCTGCGACTCTCTATTTGCGCAAAAAGCGGCCAAGTCTACACCCCACGACGGGGCAGAACAAAACTCAACAGAAACAGTGCGGCCGCCGTCACAACGATTGACGGCCCGGCCGGGGTGTCCTTGAACCAGGACAGCGCCAGCCCGCCGAACACGGCGAGCATGCCCAGCAGGCTCGCGCCCACCGCCATCTGCTCCGGCGAACGGGCGTGACGCTGTGCCGCAGCTGCCGGAATGATCAGCAGCGAAGTAATCAGCAACACACCGACGATTTTCATCGCCACCGCGATCACCACCGCAATCAACAGCATAAGTGCCATGCGCAGGCCCGCGACCGGCAGGCCTTCGACCTTGGCCAACTCTTCATGCACGGTGATCGCCAGCAATGGCCGCCACAGCGTCACCAGCAACACCAGCACCGCCGCGCTGCCGCCGAGGATCCACGCCAGGTCGGTCGGGCTGATCGCCAGCAGGTCGCCGAACAGATAAGCCATGAGGTCGATCCGCACTTCATGCATGAAGCTTAGTACCACCAGGCCGAGAGAGAGCGTGCTCGGTGCGAGAATTCCCAACAGCGTGTCAGACGCCAGCGGTTGGCGCTGTTGCAGGGTCACCAAAAGCACCGCCAGCAGCAGGCAGCCTACGGTGACCGCAACGGTCGGGCTGACATCCAGCAAAAAGCCCAGCGCCACACCAAGCAGCGCCGCGTGGGACAAGGTATCGCCGAAGTAAGCCATGCGTCGCCAGACCACAAACGAACCGAGCGGCCCGGCCACCAGTGCCAGCGCCAGACCTGCAAGCAGGGCATACAACAGAAAATCAGCCATGCTTGCAGTTGTCTCCATGAACGTGAGGTTGGCCAATAACCGGCCCTTTGACCACCGAACCGTGCAGGTCGTGGGCGTGGTCGTGATGGTGGTGATAAACCGCCAGGCTCTGCGCGTTCTTGCCGAACAGTTCGACAAACGCCGGATCGCCGCTGACCTGCTCGGGATGCCCGGAGCAGCAGACGTGACGGTTGAGGCAGACCACCTGATCGGTGGTGCTCATCACCAGATGCAAATCGTGGGACACCATCAACACGCCGCAACCATGGCGATCGCGCAGACGGGTGATCAGGCTGTACAGCTCGGCCTGGCCGGCGACGTCGACGCCTTGCACCGGCTCGTCGAGTACCAGCAATTCCGGCTCGCGCAGCAATGCCCGAGCGAGCAGTACGCGCTGCATTTCACCGCCGGAAACGCTTTGCACCGGGCTGTCGATGACGTGTTCGGCGCCAACTTCTTTCAATGCCGCCAACGCACGCGGACGATCAACGCCCGGTACCAGTCGCAGAAAGCGCAGCACCGAAAGCGGCAACGTTGGATCAACGTGGAGTTTTTGCGGCATGTAGCCGACGCGCAGTTTCGGCTTGCGCCAGACGCTGCCGCTGTCCGGCTTGAGCAAGCCAAGCACGGCGCGCACCAGCGTGGTCTTGCCGGCGCCGTTGGGGCCGATCAGGGTGACGATCTGCCCCGGCTCAACGCTCAGCTCGATGTTGTCCAGCACAGCCTGCCCGGCAAACGTGACGGCGACCTGCTCCAGACGGATCAGCGCATTGCTCATCAAGCCCCCTGGCAACCGGAGCACAGGCCGACGACTTCGACGGTCTGCGCTTCGACGATGAAGCCAACGTCTTTGGCGCTGTTGATGATCGCGTCGCTGATCACTTTTTGCTCAAGCTCGATGGCAGCGTGGCAATCGCGGCAGATCAGGAACTGGCCCTGATGCGCGTGTTCAGGGTGTACGCAGCCGACGAAGGCGTTGAGCGAGGAGATGCGGTGCACCAGGCCGTTTTCCAAGAGGAAATCCAGCGCGCGGTACACGGTTGGCGGCGCAGCGCGACGGCCATCCTGCTCGCTCAGCACCGCGAGAATGTCGTAGGCGCCCAGCGGCTTGTGGCTCTGCCACACCAGTTCCAGCACCCGGCGGCGCAACGCGGTCAGGCGCAAGCCTTTCTGGGCGCACAAGGTATCGGCCTCGGACAAAGCGCTGTGCACGCAATGAGAGTGGTCGTGGGGACGGCTGGCAATCGGTGTAATAGGCATGGGCGGCGACGAGTTTTGATAGAGACGTTATTATGTTACCCGTTCTCGCCTCCTTGAGTGGTCATCGTGTCCCGACTTTTTTCTGTTTTTGTGGCTTTTGTCGCCAGTTTCCTGCTGATCGGTTCGGCCCAGGCCGAGGTCAAAGTCCTCACCAGCATCAAACCGTTGCAGCTGATTGCAGCGGCCGTGCAGGACGGCGTGGCGATTCCCGAAGTGCTGCTGCCGCCAGGCGCCTCGCCGCACAATTACGCGCTGCGGCCATCCGACGTACGGAAGGTGCAGTCGGTGGATCTGCTCTACTGGATCGGCCCGGACATGGAAGGCTTTCTGCCGCGCGTGCTCAACGGTCGGACGCTGCCGAGCATCGCCGTGCAGGATCTGCCGGGGATGAAGCTGCGTCGTTTCGCTGAAGACAGCCACTCCCACGCCGAAGACGCCGACGAACATGATCACGACCACCGCCCGGGCACGCTGGATGCACACTTGTGGCTATCGCCGGTGAATGCGCGGGTGATTGCCGACAAGATGGCCGCAGACCTCAGCGCTGCCGACCCGGCCAATGCCGAACGCTATCAGAGCAACGCCAAGGCGTTTGATCAGCGTCTGGATGCACTGGATCAGCGTTTGAAGCAGCGTCTGGCCAGTGTTGAAGGCAAGCCGTACTTCGTCTTTCACGAGGCGTTTGATTATTTTGAAGAGGCTTATGGCTTGAAGCACACCGGGGTGTTCAGCGTGGCCGCTGAAGTGCAGCCGGGCGCGCAGCATGTCGCGGCGATGCGCAAGCGGTTGCAGGAAGTGGGCAAGACGTGTGTGTTCAGCGAGCCTCCGTTACGCCCGCGTCTGGCCGAGACTTTGGTGGCCGGGCTGCCGGTGAAACTGGCGGAACTGGATGCGTTGGGCGGGTACACCCCGGCGACAGCTCAGGGTTATGAGCAAGTGTTGGAGAAGTTGGGTAACGATCTGGCCGGGTGCCTGGAATCGTTGTAATCCCATAGAAAAAGATCGTCCGAACGCGGCCCGAGCCTTCGGCAGCTCCTACAGGTGATCCCATGTAGGAGCTGCCGGAGGCTGCGATCTTTTGATCTTAAAGGGCGAAAGGTAGCGGTGTATTGACCTGCTGCCGCTGCGCCAACCGCTGTTCAAACTCCCGCGGATCGTGAATCAACACATCCTGCCCGGCAAACTGCTCCGCCGCGATCAACCGCGACAGCCAGAACCGCACACAGGCCACACGCAACATCGTTGGCCACAACTCAGCCTCCGCCGCCGTGAACGGCCGCAGCGCCGCATAGGCGCCGAGAAACGCGCGCGCGCGCGGCCCATCGATCAAACCATCCTCGTCCGAACACCAGTCGTTCAAGGCAATCGCCACGTCATACAGCATCGGCCCCGAGCAGGCGTTGTAGAAGTCGATCAGCCCGGTCAGGTGCGTGCCTTCGAACATCGCGTTATCGCGAAACAGGTCGGCATGGATGTTGGCCCGAGGCAGCGCGAGAATCTTCTCCTTGCGCTCGGTGATTTCGTCCAGCGCCTTTTGCAGCAAGGCACGCGGCTCATCGCTCAGGTGCGAAAGAAACGCCGTGCCCTCTTCCAGCATCCAGTCGAGGCCACGATCAGTCTTGCGCTTGATCATGCGCTCGCCGTGGGTCGCCAGATGCAGATGCGCCTGCAACTCGCCGACCTGCGCGCAATGCTGAGCATTGGCGACCTTGATGTGCTTGCCGGACAGGCGCGGTTGCAGCAGTGCCGGTTTGCCTTTCAGATCACGCAACGCCACGCCGTCGGTGGTGCGCAGTGCGTAAGGCACCGGCAGATCGGCTTCGTGGAGCACGTCGAGCAGGTCGATGAAGAACGGCATCTCCTGCACCGGCCCGCGCTCGACCAGGGTCAGGACGAACTCGCCCTGCTCCAGGCTGATAAAGAAGTTGGTGTTTTCGCTGCCGGCGGCGATCCCCTGGAAATCAAGCAGGCGGCCAAGCCCGTAAGGGGCGAGAAAGGTTTCCAGCTCGGGCCGAGCCAGGGGAGTGAACACAGACATGGTTAAAAACTGCTCAGTTCAGGCGTCGCGCTCAGGCGACGCCGATTAAAAGTCGGGAATCTTACTTCCAGGTAAAGATTTCCCACGACGGAATCAGCATATCCGGCTGGTCGGAGCGAATGTAGTTCGCGTCCGTACCATCGGCGCGCACCAGGAAATACGGTTTGCCACCCTTCGGCGTGACCTTGATCGCATAGACGAAGCCACTGCGACTGTATTCCTGGATGACCTTGTCGCCTTCCGTGTGCGTGTTGATCGTAACTTCCGGCTCCGAGGCGGGCGCATCATCCGCCGCCATCGCGGCCAACGGTGAGGCAGCAATCAGACCGACCAGCAGCAAGCGATTTAACGTACGCATGATAACCTTGTCCCTTTGTCGTCAACGGTCCCGCTATTCTAGCGCCGGACCCGCCGAAAAGGTTGATCCTGCTCATGAGCCAAGCCCCCCTCGTCCTGGTGGACGGTTCGTCTTACCTGTACCGCGCGTTTCACGCGCTGCCACCACTGACTACTTCCAAAGGCCTGCCGACCGGTGCGGTCAAAGGCGTGCTGAACATGCTCAAGAGTCTGCGCAAGCAGTACCCGGACAGCCCGTTCGCCGTGGTGTTCGACGCCAAGGGCGGGACATTTCGCGATGAGATGTACGCCGAATACAAAGCCAATCGCCCAAGCATGCCCGACGACATGCGCGTGCAGATCGAGCCGCTGCACCAGAGCGTGATTGCCCTCGGTTTCCCGCTGCTGTGCGTGGAAGGCGTCGAGGCCGACGACGTGATCGGCACCCTCGCCCGCAGCAGCGCAGCGGCGGATCGCCCGGTGATCATCTCCACCGGCGACAAGGACATGGCGCAACTGGTCGACGGCCACATTACCTTGGTCAACACCATGTCCGGTAGTTCGATGGACGTGGAAGGCGTAAAGGAGAAATTCGGCGTCGCACCGGAGCAGATCATCGATTATCTGGCGCTGATGGGCGATTCGTCCGACAACATTCCGGGCGTTCCGGGCATCGGCCCGAAGACCGCTTCCGGCCTGCTGGTGGGCGTCAACGGCGGCTTGACCGAGCTGTACGCCAATCTCGACATCGTCCCGACCCTGCCGATTCGCGGGGCGAAAACCCTGCCGGCCAAGCTCGAAGAGCACAAGGAGATGGCATTCCTCTCCTATCAACTGGCGACCATCAAGATCGACGTGCCGCTGGACGTCGAACTCGATGATTTGCAGATGGGCGCGGAAGACCCGGCCAAGCTCTACGAGTTGTACTCGCTGCTGGAATTCAAAAGCTGGATCAATGATCTGGATCGCGACGCCAAACGCCTGGAATTGAGCGCGGCCAGCGAGCCTGCACCGGCCGGCGATCTGTTCAGCGCGCCAGATATCGAAACTCCCGCTGCTCCGACCGAAGCGGCGTACGAAACCATCCTCGATCAGGCACGTTTCGATGTCTGGCTGGAAAAACTCAGCAACGCCAAGCTGTTCGCCTTCGACACCGAAACCACCGGCATCGATGCACAGCAGGCGCAACTGGTCGGCCTGTCGTTCGCCGTGCAGGCCAACGAGGCCGCGTACATTCCGCTGACCCACTCCTACATCGGCGTGCCGGAGCAACTGGATCGCGACACCGTGCTGCGCGCGCTCAAGCCGATTCTCGAAGACCCGAGCAAGCTCAAGGTCGGCCAGCACGCCAAGTTCGACATGAATATTCTCGCCAACTGCGCCATCGGCGGCGATCAGAGCCAAGGCATTACCGTGCGCGGTATCGCCTTCGACACGATGCTTGAGTCCTACGTACTCAACTCCACCGCCACCCGCCACGACATGGACAGCCTCGCGCAGAAGTACCTGGATCACACCACCGTGAGCTTCCAGGACATCGCCGGCAAAGGCGCCAAGCAGTTGACCTTCGACCAGATCGCGCTAGAGCAGGCCGGCCCGTATGCCGCCGAAGACGCCGACATCACCCTGCGTCTGCACCAGACGCTGTTCGAAAAACTCAGCGCCATTCCGAGTCTGGCCAGCGTTTTGACCGACATCGAGATTCCGCTGGTGCCGGTACTGGCGCGCATCGAGCGCCAAGGTGCGTTTGTCGATGCTGAGCTGCTCGGCATCCAGAGCATCGAGCTGGGCAACAAAATGGTTGCGCTGGAGCGCGAAGCGTTCGAGATCGCCGGGGAAGAATTCAACCTTGGCTCGCCGAAGCAACTGGGCGTGATTCTCTACGAGAAACTTGGTCTGCCGGTGCTGAAGAAGACTGCCAAGGGCCAGCCGTCCACTGCTGAAGAAGTGTTGGCGAAACTCGCTGAGGACGATCACCGCTTGCCGAAGGTGCTGATGGAGCACCGCTCGATGAGCAAGCTGAAAAGCACTTACACCGATCGCCTGCCGGAGCAGATCAACCCGCGTACCGGGCGTATCCACACTTCGTATCATCAGGCCGTGGCGTCGACCGGCCGCTTGTCCTCCAGTGATCCGAACCTGCAGAACATCCCGGTGCGTACCGCTGAAGGTCGTCGTATCCGCCAGGCGTTCGTCGCGCCAAAGGGCTACAAACTGCTGGCAGCGGACTATTCGCAGATCGAGTTGCGGATCATGGCGCACCTGTCCAAGGACGAAGGCCTGATGAATGCCTTCCGCAACAATCTGGACGTGCACACCGCGACTGCTGCCGAAGTGTTCAAGGTCGAGCTCAATGAAGTGACTTCCGATCAGCGCCGTGGCGCCAAGGCGATCAACTTCGGCCTGATCTACGGCATGGGCGCGCAGAAGCTCGGCAAAGACATCGGCGTCGACACCAAGACCGCCAAGGCTTACATCGATACCTACTTCGCCCGTTATCCGGGGGTTCGCGAGTACATGGATCGCACCCGCGCGCAGGCGGCGGATCAGGGTTATGTCGAGACGTTCTTCGGGCGTCGCCTGTATTTGCCGGAGATCAACTCCAACAAGCCGCAGGAACGCGCTGCCGCCGAGCGCACGGCGATCAACGCGCCGATGCAGGGCACGGCTGCCGACATCATCAAAAAAGCCATGGTCGCGGTGGATAACTGGCTGGCGACGTCCGGGCTGGACGCCAAAGTCATCCTGCAGGTGCACGATGAACTGGTGCTCGAGGTTCGCGAGGATCTGGTCGAGCAGGTCAGTGCCGAGATTCGCCTGCACATGAGCGAAGCGGCGAAACTGGATGTGCCGCTGCTGGTCGAAGTGGGTGTGGGCAACAATTGGGATGAGGCTCACTGAAACTTTTAAACACGGTTTGCCGCGACATGGCGTCGCGGCAGCACCGGTAGAACCTGCTTATTTCGAAAAGCGCTTGGGATTATTCCAAAGCTTTTTGAAAAAAATCTGAACTAATCTGGAAGGAAACTACTCAGAGTTACTGAATGGCTGGTGAAGCCCTTCAATGCTCCTATGTTGTGTTAAGTGTTGGCAGATATCTGAACCCCGCCCTAGCGGTTCGGAACTTGAACCCCGGAATTTCTCCCTCCCCAATGAAATCCGGGGCTTTTTTTGCCCAAAATTTGTCTGTAGCGCGTTCATGCTGCGTTGAAAGCACAGCTCAAATGCTCATTTAGGTTCCCTAAAGTCGAGCGCGACCCCGGCCGCTTTTCACTGCCCTTTCGCCTTGCCTGAACACACTACAAACAAATTTCCATATCCCGACTTACTCGGCTGCCGCCTCGGCGCCTTTGTCTGCCAGTTCCATCCAGCCGGCCAGTACAGTGTAGGCCTCTTCCAGGCCCATGCGTTTTGGCGCGGAGAAGAGCTGGATGGTGACCAGGTCGCCCCAACCCTTGCGAATTTCCGACTGCACTTTGAGCAGAGTGTTCTTGGCTGCGCCGTAGGTGAGTTTGTCGGCCTTGGTCAGCAGGATGTGCATCGGCATGCCGGCCGCAACGGCCCAGTCGAGCATCAACAGGTCGAAGTCAGTCATTGGATGACGGATGTCCATCATCAAAATCAAACCCTTCAAACTCTCGCGGCCACCGAGGTAAGCCTCAAGGTGACGCTGCCAGTGCATCTTCAGCGGGATCGGTACTTTTGCGTAACCGTAGCCCGGCAGGTCGACCAGACGACGATCTTCGTCTAGCTTGAAGAAGTTCAACAGCTGTGTGCGACCCGGGGTTTTCGAGGTTCGCGCAAGGCTGGCGTGAGTCAAAGTGTTCAGCGCGCTGGATTTGCCGGCGTTGGAACGGCCGGCAAACGCCACTTCGAAGCCTTCGTCGTCAGGGCATTGATCGACTTTGGCGGCACTGAGCATGAACGTGGACTGTTGGCACAGGCCGAGGATGGGATTCTTGAGTTGCATGGGATTTCCGATGTGGGCGGCGCCGGGATTGGGCGCGGAACGCGGTGTCGCTTCCGTTTCAGTGACGCCAGTATATAATGCCGCAGATTTTGTGTGTGCTTTGTCCCAGCGTAGGATGAAGTTCACGAGAGCGACAGACCTTGATTGCGCATTAGAACGCAGAACGCTCTCAACCCTGAAAAGGTCGTTTTATGACGAAATGGCTGCTGGCTGCCGGAGTCTTGATGCCGCTTTACAGCGCACAGGCTACACAGGATCCGGAAGCCGTGTACAACCGTGTTTGTGGTGCCTGTCATTCCGGCCAACTACCCATGGCGCCCGAAAGAGGCGATCAGGAAGCTTGGACGCCGAGGTTGGCGAAAGGTATGGGGACGCTGGTGCAACACGTGACCCAGGGTTTCAAGGCGATGCCGCCGCGTGGTTTGTGCATGGACTGCAGTGCCGAGGATTACCAAGCCATCATCCTTTGGATGAGCGCGAGTAAGCCCGGTCCATAACTTAACCCTTAGCCGTAGTTGGATTAGCTGATGAACAAATTGATCGTGAGTCTGCTGTTGACCGTGGGAATTTCAGGCTTCGCCCATGCTGCCGGTGATGCCGCAGCAGGCCAGGCGAAAGCTGCCGTATGCGGAGCCTGCCATGGCCCGGACGGGAACAGCATGGCGCCAAACTTTCCGAAACTGGCCGGTCAAGGTGAACGCTACCTGACCAAGCAGTTGCACGACATCAAGTCGGGCAAGCGCACCGTGCTGGAAATGACTGGTCTGCTGACCAACCTGAGCGATCAGGATCTTTCCGACATCGCGGCGTACTTCGCCAGCCAGAAAGGCAGCGTCGGCGCAGCCGATCCGAAGATCGTCGCACGCGGTGAAGCGCTGTTCCGTGGCGGCAACCTCGCCAAGGGCCTGCCCGCCTGTACCGGTTGCCACTCGCCGAACGGCGCCGGTAACGCGGCTGCCGGCTTCCCGCATCTAGGTGGCCAACACGCTCAGTACATCACTAAACAGCTGACCGATTTCCGCAAGGAAGAAGGTGGGCGCACCAACGATGGTGACACCATGACCATGCAGACCATTGCCAAGCGCCTGAGCGACGAAGACATCGCTGCGGTCTCCAGCTACATTCAGGGTCTGCACTAAGCGCGCCGGGTCGAGCGTTGGATGAAGGCCGAAGATCAAAAGATCGCAGCCTTCGGCAGCTCCTACAGGGGGGTTACGTGACCCAATGCAGGAGTGCAATGTTAACGCTCGATTAATCCGTCACAGCAAGTATAAAAAGGGTGGCTTTGGCCGCCCTTTTTTGTGGCCGCTGCCGTTACACTACAGAACTCATGCCCGCCAGGATCTGTCTGAAAACAGGTCGCGCGAGGCGACCAAAATTGTCCAGGAGTAAAGCATGCGTAATCTGATCATCAGCGCCGCTCTCGTCGCTGCCAGCCTGTTCGGCGTGACCGCTCAAGCCGCCGAAGCCCCAGCCGCCCCTTACGTCGAGCTGGCCAACCCGGTACCGGTTGCAGAGCCTGGCAAGATCGAAGTGGTCGAGCTGTTCTGGTACGGCTGCCCGCACTGCTACGCCTTTGAACCGGTGATCAACCCATGGGTCGAGAAGCTGCCATCGGACGTCAACTTCGTGCGTATTCCTGCCATGTTCGGCGGCCCGTGGGACGCTCACGGCCAAATGTTCCTGACCCTGGAAGCCATGGGTGTCGAGCACAAGGTGCATAACGCCGTGTTCAACGCCATCCAGAAAGAACACAAGAAACTGACCGACAAGAACGACATGGCTGACTTCCTCGCCACCCAAGGCGTGGACAAGGACAAGTTCCTCGCCACCTTCGACTCGTTCGCCATCAAAGGGCAGATCGTCAAGGCCCGTGAACTGGCCAAGAAGTATGAAATCACTGGCGTGCCAACCATGATCGTCAACGGCAAGTACCGCTTTGACATCGGCTCTGCCGGTGGTGCCGAAGAAGCATTGAAACTGGCTGACCAACTGGTCGCCAAAGAGCGAGCGGCAACCAAGGCTGCTGCCAACTAAGCGCCGCCACCGCCATGCGCCGCTGGAAGTCTGAACGCATCGTTGGCCTGCATGACCCGCAGGTCAACGAGCATCACCTGGCGTCCACGGGCTTGCCCGCGGACCAGCGTCTGCGCCTGCTCAGTTTCAACATTCAGGTCGGTATAAGTACCGAGCGCTATCGGCATTACCTGACGCGCAGCTGGCAGCATCTGCTGCCGCACAACGGCCGTTCAGGCAATCTGCAAAAGATCGGCGACCTGCTTGGCGACTTCGATCTGGTCGCCCTGCAGGAAGCCGATGGCGGCAGCCTGCGCTCAGGCTACGTCAATCAGGTCGAACACCTCGCCCAGCTCGGCGCCTTCCCTTACTGGTATCAACAACTCAATCGCAACCTTGGTCGACTGGCCCAGCACAGCAATGGCGTACTCAGTCGCCTGAAACCATCGGCGATCGAGGATCACCCGTTGCCCGGCCCGAAAGGTCGCGGCGCGATTCTGCTGCGTTTCGGCGAAGGCCCGGAAGCGCTGGTAGTGGTGATGATGCACCTGGCGCTTGGCGCACGAACCCGCAGCCTGCAACTGGCCTATATTCGTGAACTGATCGGTGGCTACAAACATCAGGTATTGATGGGCGACATGAATACCCACGCCAGCGACCTGCTGCAACATTCTCCGTTACGCGATCTCGGCCTGCTGGCCCCGCAGGTGGAAGCGACATTCCCCAGCTGGCGTCCTCAGCGTTGCCTTGATCATATTTTGCTCAGCCCGACCCTGACCCTGGAAAAGGTCGAAGTGCTGGCACAACCGATTTCCGATCACCTGCCGGTCGCGGTAGAGATTCGTCTGCCGGGTTCGCTCACGGCCGATGCATTGCCCGCGTTGAGTCCTGCCCCTCGCGGAACCCCTGAATGAGCGACGAAGCCCAGCGCTGGAAAGAGAAGTACCTCAAAAGCATCGAACAACAGGACAAACTCGAACGCCGCTGGGCCGCAAGGCTCGACCTGCTGCGGCGTGGCCTGGTGCGCAGCACGCTCGCGGCTGAGGGCACCGACAAGGTCGTTGATCAGTGCATGAAAGAGATGCGCGACGTGGTGCGCACCGACGACATGGACGCCGGCCTCGCTGCCCTCCTGCCACGCCTGGAAAAAGCCGTGCTCGATTCCGAGCAGCGCCGCGAAACCCGGATCGATCAGGTCAGCACCGCACTGACAGCATTGGTCACTCAATTGCAGTCGCTGCCGCTGCCGCGAGAAGTCGCGCAACCCCTGAAGAAATTTGCCAAACAACTGGATAGTCGCGTTGGCTCGGCGCGGGAAATGCCGCTGCTGCTGAGTGAACTCAGTGGTTTGCAAGGCAAGGCCTTGACCCAGCTGGAAACGCCTGCCGAGCCGGGACGCCCGGGGTTGCTGCAACGTTTGTTCGGCAGTCGTGACAACGAGGAGACGCTTGCGCCAGCAGCCGACACGCACGCGCCGGCGCCGCTAGCGCCACAGGTACAAGCGCCCGTCGCCTCGGAGCCAGCGGCAGCGGCAGTGCAAACTGCCCCCACCGTCGCTGCTGAGCCGCCGATTACCGCTCCTGCGGTCAAAGCACCCGCACCCGTGATCGCAACACCGACGCCCTCGCCGCAGACGCCGGCAGTGCCTGAAGTGTTTGCCTTCGTACCGCCCACTGTCGTCCCCGAAGCGGCGCATGCTCCGGTCGCAGCTGAACCGGTCAAGCCCGAACCCGAAGTCGTCATCACGCCCACGCCCGTGCACGCTTCGGCCACAATCGACGCCTTCAATCCCGATGAACTGATCCACCCCGGCGATCCGCACCCGCTGATCCTCGACAGCCTGCCGCTGCCCGAGCCGATCGCACAGGCTCTGGCAGCCATCGACCCGGAGCAATCCGAGCAAGACATCCTTTTCGCCCTGCCGGATTCTCCCGAGCCGTCCTACAGCTCCGTGGCCAAGCACATCGAAGAAACCCTGATTGGCCTGCTCGACGACCTGACCCTGCCCGAGCGCCACCGGCCGCAAGCCGAAGCCATGCGTGAGCGACTGCAACATGGCCTGAACTGGTACGAACTGATCCCGATCCTCGACGATCTCGCGACGTTGATGCTGGCGATCACTGACAGCGGCCAGCACGAATTCGAAGCCTACTTGCAGCAGCTCAACGAACGCCTCGAGGCGTTTCAGAGCAACCTGCAAGCCGCCAGCGAGGGCCATGCCGACAACAGCTCGGCGGCGCGAGCGATGGACACGCAGATTCGTGAGCAGGTCGACGGCCTGCAGACCAGCATGCAGGAAGCGGCGGATCTCGACGACCTCAAGCAAGTGCTGGAGAACCATCTCGAAGGCCTGCTCGGCACCATGGATCAACACCAGAAACAGCGTGATGCCCGCGAGCAGGAAGTCGCGACGCGGCTTAAAAGCCTGTCCGAACGCGTGGCGCACATGGAGCAGGAAGCCCAGGGTTTCCGGGAACACCTTGAAGTGCAACGGCAGAAAGCCCTGATCGACCCGCTCACCGGCCTGCCCAACCGCGCCGCGTGGAGCGAGCGTCTCGAACACGAGATCAAGCAGTGGCAGCAGCATGGCAATACCTTGAGCCTGGCCATGCTCGACCTTGATCACTTCAAGCGGATCAACGACAACTACGGTCACCTGGCCGGCGATAAAGTCCTGAAAATCATTGCCAGCGTGCTGCGCAAACGCCTGCGCGGCGCGGATTTCATAGCCCGTTTTGGTGGCGAAGAATTCGTCCTGCTGCTACCCGCCACTCCGCCAGCGGTCGGCGCAAAACTGCTGGAAACGCTGCGCGCGGCAATCGAAGCCTGCCCGTTCCACTTCAAGGGCGAGCGTGTGACGATCACCATTTCCATGGGCCTGGCGTCATTCAAGCCGGGAGAGCACAGTGATCTGGTGCTGAAAAGAGCCGATCAGGCGCTGTACCGGGCGAAAAATGCCGGGCGCAACCGCGTCGAGCTGGGCTGAGCCAATTGTTCCATTTTGTTTAATTCCGCCCGCTGACCGTCGGGACGCAAGGCAGTACGTTACACTGTTGCATTACTGTCTTGCGTGTACTGCCTTCTGCCATGAAATTTTTTACTTTCCTCGCGTCGCTGCTCGTTCTGGCCGGTTGTGCCAGCGGCCCGCGTTACGACACCAGCCATCCTTCGGCCAATTACGACAGCCGCATCCAGTTCGTGATCGTGCATTACACCTCGGCCTCGCTGGAGCGCTCGCTGCAACTGCTGACCCACGGCGAAGTCAGCAGCCATTACCTGATCGGTGACGACAAGGCTGGCACCGTCTACAAACTGATGGATGAAAACCAGCGCGCCTGGCACGCCGGCGAAAGCCAATGGCAGGGCCGCACGTGGCTCAATTCCAGTTCGATCGGCATCGAAATCGTCAATCCGGGCTTCAAGGACACGCCGACCGGACGCCTGTGGTATCCGTACAGCGAGGCGCAGATTCAAGCGCTGATCGCCCTGCTCAAGGACATCAGCAAACGCAATGGCATCAGCCCGCGCCACATCATCGGTCACAGCGACATCGCGCCGCTGCGCAAGCTTGATCCGGGGCCGCTGTTTCCATGGAAACGCCTTGCTGCTGAAGGCCTTGGCCTGTGGCCCAACGAGCAAGCGGTGGCACGCCAACAAGCGCTATTGAGCAGCAGCGAATTACCGAGCATCAGCTGGTTCCAGGCGCAATTGGCGCACATGGGCTACGACACACCGCAGACCGGTGAACTGGACGTCGCCACTCGCCATGTCCTCGCCGCGTTCCAGATGCATTTCCGTCCAGCACGTTTCGATGGCACGCCAGATGCGCAAACGGCCGCCCTATTGCTCGTACTGAATCAGACAAAATAATGACGCCCGCCCGACGGTCAGGGCGAAATTGCAATCAGCAGCTATAACTCATTGGTAATTCTTCGGATATTCCATGATGGTTGCTACCCGAGAGACGCTGCGTAGCTGGTTTTATCGCCCCTGGTTTTTGGCGATGATCGCGGCCGTCCTCAGTGCCAGCCTGCTGATCGCCGGCGCAATGTTCGTCGCGATGCATCAGGTCGAGCAGAACGAAAGCCAGGAAATGAACGCGCAGGGCGAACGCTTCCTCGCCCGTCTCGAACAATTATTCGGCCAGTTGCGCGAAAGTCTCGATGATCTGGAAGCACAACCGTTGCGCAGCTGCGACGACGAGATGATCGCCACCCTGCAGCAAGTCACCTTCAATTACCGCTTCGTCTATGAGGCGGCTTACAGCGATGGCACGCGAACCTGCTCCAATCGTCCGCGCCAGGAAGCTCTGCCAGTCGTCCGCCAGCCCGACATCAAAGGCCCGACCTACAGTTATTGGCTGAACACCACCACTGAACCCGATGAAAACCGCGCCGCGCTGATGCTCGGACGCGGCAATTTTCGCGTGGCCACGTCTCGCGGGCATCTGACCGACATGGTCGACCTCTCGCCCGGCAGTAGCCTGTTGGTCGTGCTGGATCACGGCACCCGCGCCATCCCGGTACTGGGTACAGAGCAAGCCTGGCCACCCACCGAACACTGGCCGCCGAAAAGCCGCGAGGCCCTGCAAGTCACACAAACGCGCCTTGTCTACCGCATGCCCACCGACAACCCGGAATATCAATTGGTGCTGATCTCGCCGCGCACCGGCATGCACATTCCTGCCGTCTGGTGGTGGATGGTGCCCGCCTGCCTGTTGCTCGGCGCACTGGCGGGCTTTCTGGTATTCCTGCTGGTGCGCCAACGCCAGTCACTCGACGCCGAATTGCACGGCGCGATCCGTCGTGGCGAGTTGCAGGTGCTCTATCAACCGATCTTCGACCTCGACAGTCGCAACTGCGTCGGCGCTGAAGCTCTGCTGCGCTGGCGCCGCCCGGACGGCACGCTGACCAGCCCTGACCTGTTCATTCCAATGGCGGAAAACACCGGACAGATTCGCCAGATGACCGATTTCGTCCTCCAGCGTCTGCTCGAACAACTGGGCCAACTGCTGCGTGCCAACCCGCAACTGTATATTTCGGTGAACCTCGCCGCTTGCGACGTCATGGTGCCGCGCATCGGCCAGGTCATGGCACGGCTGCTGACGTTGCACCGGGTGGCGGCGCGGCAGATTGCTTTCGAAGTCACCGAACGCGGCCTGATCGATGTGGTGGTGGCGCGGGAGAACCTGCAAGCGTTGCGTGATGTCGGCCACCAAGTGCTGATCGACGACTTCGGTACCGGCTATTGCAGCCTCGCCTACCTGCAAACCCTGCCGGTGGATTGCCTGAAGATCGACAAGGCTTTCATCGACGCGCTCGGCCATGACGCGGCCAGCAGTGGCGTCGCCCCGCACATCATTCACATGGCGCAGGCACTGGATCTGAAGGTGATTGCCGAAGGCATCGAGCTGGAGTCGCAAGCCGAATTGCTCAGCAGCGAAGGCGTCAAGTTCGGCCAGGGCTGGCTGTTCGCCCATGCCCTGAGCGCGGTGCAGTTCATTGAGCTGATCACCCGGGGCCGGCGCCTTGCCGCGCGACGCATGGACGACGAAGCTTAAACCGTCAGCGCCATATAGAACTGCGTGCCCTGCCCCGGCCGCGAATAAACGCCCATGCGCCCGCCGTGCAACTGGACAATTTCCTTGCACAGCGCCAGGCCGAGACCGGCGCCGCCCTTCTTGCGTCCGACCTGCACGAACGGCTCGAAAATGCGTCCCTGCTGGCCATAGGCAATGCCTTCGCCGTTGTCTTCGACACTGATGATCACCCGCTCGCCATGGCGCCGCGCCTGCAAACGGATCTGGCCGTCGCGGGCGGTATGGCGCAGGGCATTGTCGATCAAGTTGTCGAGCACCCGATCCAACTGCGCCTGATCGGCCTGCAAGCGCGGCAAAGGTCCCTGCACTTCGACAGTCAGCGCAATGCCTTTGCCCGCCGCAAAGTCGGCAAACCGCAATTGCGCCTGCTCCAGCAGATCTTCAATGGAGCACGGCGCCAGCGACAGTTTCTGCAAACCGTTCTGGTAGCGTGAGAAATTGAGCAGATCGTTGATCAACTGCATCAGGCGCTGCATTTCTTCATTCACGGTATCGAGCAGATCCGCCTCGCGTGAATCCGCCGGAAACTTCGCCCGCTCACGGAACAGGCCGAAGGCCATGTGCATGCCGGTGACCGGTGTGCGCAGTTCGTGGGAGGCGCGCAGAACGAACTCGCTACGGACCCGCTCGAACGCGCGCTGCTCGGTGACATCGTGCAGCACCATCACCGCACCGAGGATGTGACCCTGGGTGTGGCTGACCGGCGTCAGGCTGTAGGTCAGCAGGCGTGATTCGCCATCGACCTCAATGCTCAAATCTTCCGGCGCTCGCTCAAGCGTGCCACCGCGCAAGACCAGTTGCAGCTGCGAATCCAGCTCCGGCCGTTGCAGCGCCGAGCCCAAACCTTGACCGAGGCGATCATCGTCCCAGCCCAATTGGCGTTGAGCGACCGGGTTGAGGTGCTCCAGCTGGCCCTGGCGGTCGATCATCAATAAACCGTCATCGATGCTGTCGAGCACCGCCTGCAAGCGCTGCTGGCCGGCCAGCAGTTCGTCGACGTTGGTCGCCTGATGCTCACGCAGCGCTTCGGCCATCAGCCCGAAGCGCTTGGTCAGCTGGTTCATTTCCATGGCCGAGGAAATCGGCAGGGTCACTTCGAAATTGCCTTGGCCGATGTTGTCCGCCGCCTGCGCCAGCGCCTCGATCGGCGCACCGAAACGCCGGGCGATGCCGTGAGCCGTGACGAAACCGATGATCAACACCGCCAGCCCGACCAGCCCGAGCAGGCCGGCGACCAACAACGCGCGGTCGCGGGCGTCATGCTGCACCGCATTGATGTTGTCCAGTGCATGCTTGTGTTCGGTGATCAGGCCGTTGCGCAAAGTATTGAAGCGTTCCCGGAAATCGGCGTCGCTGCTCAGTGCGGTGGCGGGGTCGCGGGACAGATCGAAGGCTTGCAGGAAACTCAGGTAATCGGCCTTGGCCTGGCTGAAACCATACTGGCGACCGTCGCCCACCTGCTCTTGGGCGATGCCCTCGTCAAGCAACTCGAAGTAATGCTGTTTGGAGGCTTCAAAGGCCGCCGGGTCAGGCTTTTCCGCGAGCATGATGATCAGTTGATCACCGAGCGTCTGCCGAAGCTTTAGCCCCAGGTCGAGGGTGACGAAGTTATTGCGCACCAGCGCTTCCTGCGATCCGGCCATTTGCATCACGCTGACCAGCCCGAGCAACAACCCGAGCAAGGCCACCGTGATCAAGGCGGAAATGCTCAGGAACAAGCGGGTCCGCAACTTCATCGCCAGTTTCATCGCCAGACACTCACAAGTTGTACTGCTTGCGCTTGCGATACAGCGTCGAGGCGTCGATTCCGAGGGTTTTTGCCGCTTGATCCAAGGTTCCAGCGGTGGCGAGGACGGCGCCGATATGGGCCTTTTCCAATTCATCGAGACTCAACGCGGCGCCAACGCGCGGCGCATTGTTGGCGGGTTGTTCGGCCATGCCGAGGTGGCTGATTTCTACGCGCTCCTGTGGGCAGATGATGCTCGCCCGCTCAACCACGTTGCGCAGCTCACGAATGTTGCCCGGCCAACGGTAGCCGAGCAGCGCTTCACGGGCCTCGTCACTGAAACCGCGTGCCGGGCGTGCGTACTCTTTGACGAAGCGTGCGAGGAAGCGATCAGCGAGGGTGAGAATGTCCTCGGCACGTTCGCGCAACGGTGGCAGATGCAGGGTAATGACATTGAGGCGGTAGAGCAGGTCTTCACGGAAGCGCCCGTCGCGGACCATGTCTTCCAGATTAAGGTTGGTCGCCGCCAGAATGCGCACATCGGCGCGACGGGTGACTGGATCCCCTACCCGCTCGTATTCCTTGTCCTGAATGAAACGCAGCAACTTCGGTTGCAACGTCAAGGGAAAATCGCCGATCTCGTCGAGAAACAGCGTGCCACCGTCAGCCTGATTGACTCGACCCAACGTACTTTCGCTAGCGCCGGTAAATGCCCCGCGACTGTGACCGAACAATTCACTTTCCATCAATTCGGCAGTCAGCGACGGGCAGTTGATGGTCACGCAGGATTTTTTCTCACGCTTGCTCCAGCCGTGAATTGCCCGGGCCAGCTCGCCTTTACCGGTACCGGACTCACCGAGGATAAGGATGTTGGCATCGGTGCTCGCCACCTGGCGCGCAGTCTCCAGTACGACTTTCATGGCCGGGCTGTGGGAATCGAGACCGTCCTTCGGTTTGCGCATCTCGCCTTCGAGTGCTTCGAGACGCGCCGACAACTGGCGCACCTCAAGTTGCTTGGCGGTCGCCAGACGCAATTGATCGGGGCTGCACGGTTTCACCAGATAATCAGCAGCGCCCGCCTGAATCGCATCCACCGCAGTATCGACTGCCGAGTGAGCGGTGACGATCACCACGCGCATCCACGGCGCCTGCACGCGCATTTGCGCCAGCACGTCGAGACCGTTGTCTTCGCCCAGACGCAAATCAAGGAAGCACAGGTCGAAAACCTGGCGTTGCAGCAAAGCGTCGGCCTGGGCCGCGCTGTTGGCAGTGGCGACCGTATAGCCTTCGTCTTCGAGGCAATAACGGAAGGTACGCAGGATGGCGGATTCATCATCCACCAGCAGAATGCGGCCTTGATGCTCAGTGGCAGATTCCATTTTTCCTACGCTCCATAGTGATTGGTCTTGGGTTAGTCCCGGAAAAATCGGGCAAGTTGCATGGTTGATTCTGAACGATGCCAGCCATAGGAGGGTAGCTCTCTCCTTCCATTACGGCCAATACGTTGATTTTGTTGGTTTTTTAAACAATCACCGGTTTGCAGGGCGTTGCCTGCGTCCTTTTCTGACATCTGCGACCGGCTCGCAATTCCATAAGAATGAATTCTCCTACGAAATAATCGTGCATTGCGCACGATCGCAGATGACCCATCGTGCAGGATGCGTCGCTATTCATTTTTTACATCTATATAAGCCTTTGATTTTATTGATTATTTTTCAATTAAAAAATTGGCACGCAGGCTGCAATACCTCATTCAGCCCGGGCAGATCAGAACTGCCCCAACCGAATAAGAGTGAGGAACCCAGGATGACTCGCCAACGCGCCGCCCAAGTACGCATCTCGCCACTGCACATCCAGCAAGGTCTGTTTGGCGTACTTGCGCTGCTTATCACCCTGATTGCTTGCCAGCAATACCTGCGCTGGGAAAACAGCCAGCAGCCAGAGGCACCGCTGATCTCGATGCAGCACAGCACCCAGAGTCATTTCAGCGCTGTCAGCAGCACCCAGGACGACAACGCGGCGATGCACATGATGGCGGTCGATCAGGCGCAGCCACTGGATCAAATGCCACGTGAAGAGCGTTGGGTTTTCTGACTGATTGAAAAATGAATTCAGGCGCGATGCGCCGGAACACGTAACACCCCTAAATAGAGAAGTAAGGAGAATCACCATGTTGAGCTGGGCAATTACATTCTTGATCATTGCCATCATCGCCGCAGTACTGGGCTTCGGTGGTATCGCGGGCACCGCCACGGGTATCGCCAAGATTCTCTTTGTCGTGTTCCTGGTGATGTTCATCGCTTCCTTCTTCTTTGGCCGTCGCGGCCGAGGTTAACGATGACTGTTTTAAAGACACTGGCAGCCGCCCTGCTTCTGGGCGGTAGTGCCATGGCGATGGCGGCCAACGATGGCCAGGCGCGGGTCAACGAACTGTTGAGTTCCGACCCGCAATATCGCGAAACGTGGGAAGGCGTGGTGAAGAAGGAAGAACGCCTGCCGGAATGGGTGATGAACCTGTCCGGCACGCCGGACCAGCAAATGAATGCCGTGACTGAAGATGGCGACAAGTATCTGGTCGGCCCGCTCTGCGAATCCGCAGACAAGTGCCTGAATCACCGCTTGATCGTCGCGTTCAGTTTCGACAAGAAAGATGCCTACGCCATGCTCGTCGATGTGCCAGAGGGACTGCCGGCCGACAAGTCGCCAACGCGACATGCCACCTACCGCTTCCTCGGCAAACCCGATCAGGGCATGCAGGATCTGTTGATGGAAACGCTGAAAAAAGATCCGCAGTGGTACTGATTTGAACATGAAGGCAGCAGCCCTGCTGCTTTCCATTGCGCCCACCCGAGGAGGGCCGGCGCATGACCAAGGGGCCGGGACGTTCTGACTGTTACAGGGTCGGAGTGACCTACGGGGACATGGAGTGCCTGCGCAAGGGCCGGGTCAGGGTAAGTAAAAGCTGCGCCGCAGGTTCGCCGGCCCACAGTGGTTCGACGGACTTGCGCTGAGCTTTCAATCGATCAAAACGTTGATCCAGAGCGTCCAGTCCTTCCTTTTTATCGTCGACACTGCGCGCGAAAACATTACGCGGTGTTTCATGGCGACCGTATATCGAGAAAAAAACCTTTTAAACAGTGGGACTTCTAGTCTTCCCGCGTAGGCTTTTTCCTAAAATTCTCGACGAATTTTCTCGTTCAAAAAATAATCAATCTACGCTGTGATGGCCGGTTCACGGCACTTATGCCGGCCGAAATGTCACAATCGAACCGGTTGGGACGCCAGTTTCATTTAAAAAAGCTCATGCCGATTCGGCATAGGGTAGGCGTTTACGGCATTAGACGGCGCAACCTTGCATCGGAATAGTTGCGCCTTTTTTCGCCTGCCGAAGAGCCGTAAACACGCGCTTCGGGGCACCTTATACGGAGGCAGATGCACAGACTTTTCCGCTAAAAAGCGTTCCAGTTCCTGCATGTGCCTGAGTCAAACGCAAGTAAGGGTAAAGATAATGAAGAAGGCAAAAATTAGCCTCGCCTGGCAGATCCTCATCGGTCTGGTTTTGGGTATTGCAATTGGTGCGTTGCTCAACCACTTCAGTGCCGAGAAGGCCTGGTGGATCAGCAACGTCCTGCAACCAGCAGGCGATATCTTTATCCGTCTGATCAAGATGATCGTGATCCCGATCGTCATCTCCTCGCTGATCGTCGGCATTGCCGGTGTCGGTGACGCCAAGAAACTCGGGCGCATCGGCCTGAAGACGATCATCTACTTCGAAATCGTCACCACCATCGCCATCGTTGTCGGTCTGTTGCTGGCCAACCTGTTCCATCCGGGTGCCGGCATCGACATGAGTACCCTCGGCACCGTGGACATCTCCAAGTACCAGGCGACCGCCGCCGAAGTACAACATGAACACGCGTTCATCGAGACCATCCTCAACCTGATCCCGTCGAACATCTTCGCGGCCATGGCCCGCGGCGAAATGCTGCCGATCATCTTCTTCTCCGTATTGTTCGGTCTCGGTCTGTCGAGCCTGCAATCGGACCTGCGCGAGCCGCTGGTGAAGATGTTCCAGGGCGTCTCGGAAAGCATGTTCAAAGTCACCCACATGATCATGAACTATGCGCCGATCGGCGTGTTCGCACTGATCGCGGTGACCGTGGCCAACTTCGGTTTCGCTTCGCTGGTGCCGCTGGCCAAACTGGTGATCCTGGTGTACGTCGCCATCGCCTTCTTCGCCTTCGTGGTACTGGGCCTGATCGCCAAGCTGTTCGGTTTCTCGGTGATCAAGCTGATGCGCATCTTCAAGGATGAGCTGGTGCTGGCCTACTCCACCGCTTCGTCGGAAACCGTGCTGCCACGCGTGATCGAGAAGATGGAAGCCTACGGCGCGCCGAAAGCCATCTGCAGCTTCGTGGTACCGACCGGTTATTCGTTCAACCTCGACGGTTCGACCCTGTACCAGTCGATCGCCGCGATCTTCATTGCCCAGCTGTACGGCATTGACCTTTCGATCAGCCAGCAACTGTTGCTGGTGCTGACCCTGATGGTCACCTCCAAAGGCATCGCCGGTGTACCGGGCGTGTCCTTCGTGGTGCTGCTGGCCACTCTGGGTAGCGTCGGCATTCCGTTGGAAGGCCTGGCGTTCATTGCCGGTGTCGACCGCGTCATGGACATGGCCCGTACCGCACTGAACGTGATCGGTAACGCGCTGGCCGTACTGGTTATCTCGCGCTGGGAAGGCATGTACGACGACGCCAAGGGCGAGCGCTACTGGAATTCCCTGCCACACTGGCGCAGCAAGGAAAAACTGCCAGCAGGCGAAATCTCGAAAAACTGATACACCTGTAGGAGCTGCCGCAGGCTGCGATCTGTTGATTCTGTTTTTAAAGGCAAGATCAACAGATCGCAGCCTTCGGCAGCTCCTACAGTAGATTGAGGTCAACCCGGGAAATGGGGTGGCAGCAGGTACATACAAACCCCGGAGAAATCCGGGGTTTGTCGTTTCTGGCGACCCCGCTATCATTCGCGGCATTCTTCGGGGGATTTGACTGATGCTTAATGGCCTGTGGCTTGGCTTCTTCATCGTCGCAGCCGTATCGGCGCTGGCGCAGTGGCTGATCGGCGGCAACGCCGGGATCTTTGCGGCGATGGTGGAGAGCATTTTCGCCATGGCCAAGCTCTCGGTCGAAGTCATGGTGCTGCTGTTCGGCACCCTCACTCTGTGGCTGGGTTTTCTGCGCATTGCCGAGAAGGCCGGGATCGTCGAATGGCTGGCGAAGGTGCTTGGGCCGCTGTTTCTGCGGCTGATGCCGGAAGTCCCGGCCGGCCACCCTGCCCTTGGCCTGATCACCCTCAACTTTGCTGCCAACGGCCTGGGTCTCGACAACGCCGCGACGCCAATCGGCCTGAAAGCCATGAAGGCGCTGCAGGAACTCAATCCCAGCGCCACCATCGCCAGTAACGCGCAAATCCTCTTCCTGGTGCTCAACGCCTCCTCGCTGACCTTGCTGCCGGTGACGATCTTCATGTACCGCGCCCAACAAGGCGCGCCGGACCCGACGCTGGTGTTCCTGCCGATTCTGCTGGCGACCAGTTGCTCGACGATTGTCGGCTTCCTCTCGGTGGCGTTCATGCAACGCCTGCGGATCTGGGATCCGGTGGTGTTGGCGTATCTGATTCCCGGTGCGCTGATCCTTGGTGGATTCATGGCGCTGTTGGGCACGCTGTCGGCGACGGCTTTGGCGGGATTGTCGTCGATCCTCGGTAATCTGACGTTGTTCGGGTTGATCATGCTGTTTCTGATCATCGGCGCGTTAAAGAAAGTGAAGGTCTACGAGGCGTTTGTCGAAGGCGCGAAGGAAGGCTTCGATGTCGCGAAGAATCTGCTGCCGTATCTGGTAGCGATGCTCTGCGCGGTCGGCGTACTGCGTGCCTCCGGGGCGCTGGACTTCGGGCTGGACGGGATTCGTCATCTGGTCGAGTGGGCCGGTTGGGACACACGGTTTGTCGATGCCTTGCCGACGGCGATGGTCAAACCGTTTTCCGGCAGCGCGGCAAGGGCGATGTTGATCGAGACGATGCAGACCTCGGGGGTCGACAGCTTCCCGGCGCTGGTCGCGGCGACGGTGCAGGGCAGTACTGAAACGACGTTCTATGTGTTGGCGGTGTATTTCGGCGCGGTGGGGATCCAGCGGGCGCGGCACGCGGTGGGGTGTGCGTTGCTGGCGGAGTTTGCCGGTGTGGTTGGCGCGATCACGGTCTGCTACTGGTTCTTCGGATAACCACAGATCAAAACTGTAGGAGTGAGCCTGCTCGCGATAGCGGTTTATCAATCGCCTTCATTGATGACTGATACACCGCTATCGCGAGCAGGCTCACTCCTACAGGGGTTTTGTGTTGGGCTTAGGGTTTTGGGGGAGCGAGTTTCTGGCCTTGGTCGACGGCCCACGCGACGACTTTCGCGGTCAGGCGATCACTGGCCTGGCCAAAGCCTGCGACCACCGCCGGCACCTGCACATCACTCAGCGGCTGGCGTTCTTCAAAGCGCCGGCTGGCCAGAATCCGCTGGTCATAACCGCGCACCAGCAACGCATCGACCCGCACCACGACGCTGGCCTGCGTGCCCTGATATTCAGTCTGAAACGCCTGCAAACTCCCGCCCAATTCCAGATCCGCAGCAAAGTTGCTGTCATCGGTACTGAGCAACGTCACCCGACCATCCCGCTGAAATCCATCCAACAAGCGATTGCGCACCAGCACCGGTGCCGGATCGCTCCAGCGCGAGCCTTTGTAGCTGCTGATCACATCCCCCTGAGGAATCACCGCAATCGTCGGCCGGTTCAATGCTTCACTGGCCTGCAACTTGTTAAGTCGCAACGACCAATGCTGCGTTGCCGCCGAACTGGCCGAGGCGGGCGCCTGTGCCGTCGGCAGGCGATAGACATCCGACGGCTCGGCCTTGGGCAGAATCGAACACGCGCTGATCAGCGAAATGCCAGCAGCGAGAAGGGCGAGGCGAGTCAGCTTCATGGCGTGAATTCCTTGTTCTTGTCACGGCCCAGCAGGTAGCCGCTGGGGTTGGCCTCAAGGCGTTGCGAGATGGCCCGCAGCGAAGTCAGCGTCTCACGCAATTCGCGGATCGCCGGGGCCAGGCCATTGAGGCCCTGCATGCCGTTGTCGAGGGAGTTTTCATTTTTGCTGAGCAAGGTGCTGATCGTCGTGGTGCTTTGCTCCAGCGACTTCATCGCCTGCTCGGCGCTGCCCAGCGCTTGTTTGCCTTGATCGTTGATCAAGCCGTTGGCGTTGCGCATCAGCAGCGAGGTCTGTTCGAGCATGCTGCCGGCCTGTTTGCCGACGGTCGCCAGTTGCTGCATCGCCTGTTTGATGTCGCCGCGCTGATCGTTGATGGTGCCGGTGGTTTGCTCCAGATGGGCGAGGGTCTTGCTGACGCGCTCGACGTTCTCGGAGGAGAACATCTGGTTGGCGTTCTGCAGCAGCGCGGTGATTCCGCTCATCAAATCGTTGGAGTCATTGAGCAGGCGCGAAATAGGCGAGGGCGAGGCGACAATCAGCGGCAGTTTGCCGTCATGGCCGGTCAGTTTCGGGCTCTCGGGGGTACCGCCGCTGAGCTGGATGATCGACGTACCAGTGATCCCGGCCAGCGCCAGTTTGGCCTGGGTGTCTTCCTTGACCGGCGTGTCACCGGCCAGACGAATCCGCGCCAGCACCCGCCGTGGGTCTTTCGGATCAAGGCGCAAATTGATCACATCGCCGACCTTGATCCCGCTGTACTGCACCGGGCTGCCCTTGGACAGCCCGCTGACCGCCTCGCTGAAGACAATCTCGTAATCCTTGAACTCGGTGTCGACGCTGGACTTGGCCAGGAACAGACCGAAGAGCAGGGCGCCTGCCACCACAATCACGGTGAACAGGCCGATCAACACATGATGCGCTCGGGTTTCCATGTCAGACCTCGTTAAGCAATTTGGCGGCGTCCAGCGCCGAGCGGCCGCGCGGGCCGTGGAAGTATTCGTGAATCCACGCGTCATCGGTTTCCGAAACGACATCGATGGGTCCTGCGACCAGCACCTTCTTCTGCGCCAGCACCGCCACGCGGTCGGTGATCGTGTAGAGCGTGTCGAGGTCGTGGGTCACCAGAAACACGCTGAGGCCGAGCGCATCGCGCAGGGTCAGGATCAATTGATCGAACTGTGCCGCGCCAATCGGATCGAGGCCGGCGGTGGGTTCGTCGAGAAACAGGATATCCGGATCCAGCGCCAACGCCCGCGCCAGCGCGGCGCGCTTGATCATGCCGCCGGACAGCGACGCCGGGTATTTGTCCGCCGCCGACAGCGGCAGCCCGGCCAGCGCCAATTTGACTGCGGCCAGATGCTCGGCATCGTTGCGGCTCAGTCCAGCGTGTTCGATGAGGGGCAGGGCGACATTCTCGGTCACCGTCAGCGAGGAAAACAGCGCGCCTTTCTGGAACAGCACGCCGAAACGTCGTTCGACCAGCGAGCGTTCGTGCTCGGACAGGCTCGGCAGGTTCTTGCCGAACACTTTGACCATGCCTTCGCTGGGCCGGCGCAAGCCGACAATGCTGCGCAGCAGCACCGATTTGCCGCTGCCGGAGCCGCCGACCACCGCGAGGATTTCGCCTTTGTACAAATCCAGATCGAGGTTCTCGTGCACGCTCTGGCTGCCGAAGCGATTGCACAGGCCACGGACTTCGATCACCGCCTCCGAGGGCGCGCGGGGTAGACGACTCACCAGCCCATCTCCATGAAGAACAGTGCGGCCACCGCGTCGAGCACGATCACCACGAAAATCGATTGGACCACGGCGGAGGTGGTGTGGGCGCCGACCGACTCGGCGCTGCCGCTGACCTTGAAGCCTTCCAGGCAGCCAATCGCGGCAATGATGAAGGCGAAGATCGGCGCTTTGACCAAGCCGACCAGAAAGTGCTGCACGCCGATGTCCGACTGCAACAGCGTCAGGAACATCGCCGGCGAGATATCCAGCGACACCGCGCAGACCACGCCGCCGCCAATGATCCCGCAGAGCATCGCCAGAAACGTCAGCATCGGCAGCGCCACCAGCATCGCCAGCACGCGCGGCACCACCAGCAGCTCCATCGGGTCGAGGCCGAGGGTGCGGATCGCGTCGATTTCTTCGTTGGCCTTCATTGAGCCGATCTGTGCGGTGAAGGCACTGGCAGTGCGGCCCGCCATCAGGATCGCCGTGAGCAGCACGCCGAATTCACGCAAAAACGAGAAACCGACCAGATCGACGGTAAAAATCGTCGCGCCAAAACTGGCCAGCACCGTCGCGCCGAGGAACGCTACCACCGCGCCGACCAGGAAAGTCAGCAAGGCCACGATCGGCGCGGCGTCGAGGCCGGTCTGTTCGATGTGCGCAATCATTGGCGTGATGCGCCAGCGCTTGGGCCGGAACAAACTGCGAGCGATGGTTTCGAGGATCAGGCCGACGAAGCCGAGCAGTTGCAGGGTGTCTTGCCAGACCGTGTCGACGGCGCGGCCGATGCGCGTCAGCAACTGCACGCTGACGCTGATTTCCGGCTCCTTGATCGGCACACAGAAATCGGTCATCGAGCGATACACCGTTTGCAGCAGCGCGCGGTCGGCGGTGGAAATCGTGCAATCAGGATGCTCGGCAGATTTACCGAGGCGCTCGGAACCGAGCAACTCGACCAGCAACGAAGCGCCAGCGGTGTCGAGGGCGCCGAGGCTGTTGAGGTCGATCGGAGTGTTGCCGTCGTACTGGCCGTGGAGCTTTTCGCTCAGGGTCTTCAGCTCGGCGTAATGGGCAAGCGTCCAGTCCCCGGTCACCCGCAGGCGGGCAGGGCTGTTCGACGTGTCCAGGTGGGCATTGCCGCTGATCGAGCTGCTGGTCATAAGCTCCGTGCTTTTCGGCTAAATACGCTGGCATACGTAATAGCACGAACCGGATTACTTTTCTTTGATCGCTGTGCTGTCGGTGACTTCAAAGCGCAGCACGCCGATGACCTGGCCATCCTCGGTCAGCACCCGCACCTGCCATTTGCCCGCCGGGTTGCCGGGGAAATTCTGCTTGTGCGTCCACGCCCGGTAGCCTTCCTTGCGCCCGCCGTGGATGTCGAGAGGGATGCGGTCGACCTCTTTGCCGTTGAACTGCCAGACGTGGTAAATCCGCTCATCGAGCCCGCGCGGCGCGTTGATCGCGGTGTAGGCGTACAGGCCATCGCCACGAATCTGCTCGGCGCTGACCGTGTCGAGGCTCGCGCCGGGGGTGCGATCCTGCATTTGCGTGCTGATCGCCACGTCGGTCATCCACAACGTCGCCGGCGGCACCCATGAACGCAGGGTCCAGCCGACAGCGCCGATACCGACGGTGATGCACAGGATCGCCAGCGCATTACGCAGCGTGCGGATCGGGAAGATCGACGCCAGGCTCGGGAACGACAACAGCACGGCAATCCCCAGCGCCCATTTGAAGCTCTGCGAAGTGGTCAGGTGCATGATCACCGGCAACGCGGTAAGCAGGGCGGCGAACAGGGTCAGGGTGTGTAGCGCGAGAAATGCCCAGCGCCGTGGTGCCAGCCATTTGTAATAGAGCGGATCGACGATCGAGATCAGCGCCGCGACGCTGAGCAGGCCGGTGAAGAACAACTGGCCGCTGTTCCAGGTCGTGGTGATGAAGAAGAACGGCAGAACGAAAAACAGGCTTTCCTGATGGATCATCTGCGTCGCGTAACGCAGCAGCGGCTGGGGAATCTCGCGTTTGAACACACGGGTGAAGAGGCCGGTGAGGGTGTTTTCCAGCATCAGCCAGATCCA
This sequence comes from Pseudomonas helmanticensis, assembly GCF_900182985.1. Taxonomy (NCBI): domain Bacteria; kingdom Pseudomonadati; phylum Pseudomonadota; class Gammaproteobacteria; order Pseudomonadales; family Pseudomonadaceae; genus Pseudomonas; species Pseudomonas helmanticensis. Next base: position 4,305,893 of record NZ_FXUY01000001.1, read on the forward strand.
GCTGAGCAGCATGATCACGGTGATCCAGCTCGCCAGTCCCTGCTGACGATCGACCATGATGAAACTGCCGACCCCGGAGATGAAACCGCCGAGCGCAATGACCCCGGGATAGCGCTTCATCAGTTCGAGAATGCGCTGGATCAGGAGCTGTATTTTCGGCATTTGGGCGGTTCACAACGCTGTAGGAAAAAACCTCGACAGAGTAGCGCCCGCCGGGCGCTGTGGCGAGGCTGCCGGTCACTTATTCGGTGTATTTCAGGGCCTCAAAAGATCGCAGCCTGCGGCAGCTCCTACATTTGGAACGCAATCCCCTGTAGGAGCTGCCGCAGGCTGCGATCTTTTGATCTTCAACCCCGCTTACGATGCAAACGCCAGCCGATCAGGATCAGCAACACCAGAACCAACCCGCCCGCACTCAGCCACAACACCTGATCATCACTGATCAACGGCTTCTCGATCCGCAAATACCCCGGTTGCAGCAGCAACTCACGCATGGCCTTGTTCGCCGCCGCCAGCGTCACTCCTTGCAGCTCGCGCGCGGGGTTGGCAAAGCGGCCATCTTCGTAATCGCCCAGCGCACTCCAGTAATAATCGGCCATCGCGCTGTTGCCCTGCACCGCCCACGCCTGATGGGCGATCGCCGCCTGTTTGATCCGCGCGAAGGTGTCGGCATCGAGGCCGTTTTTCAGCAGATCAGCCTTGAGGTCTTCGAGTACCTGGATGGCTTCGTCGACATCATCGCGATCCAGATCGGCATTCAGGCTCATGAAGCCGACGCCACCAAACACTTCGCGCTCGGCCCACGGCCCGTACGACAAGCCGTGATTGAGGCGGATCTGCCGATATAGTGCCCAGTCGAGGTAATCCTTGAGGATGTCGAAGGTCTCGTCGTACTGATCGTCCAGCACCGGTTCCGGCACCAGCCAGTGCAACTTGGCGCTGTCGCCGATAAAACCACGGGTGAGGGTGCGCTCATGCGCAGCGCTGGTGCGAATGTCCGGCAGCGGCCGATGTTCACTCGGATCCACCGCTTCGAGGGCGCCCCAGGTGCGTTCCAGATAAGCCGGCAGCAATTTGTCGAGTTCACCGACGACGATCAGCGTCATGTTGTTCGGCGCGTACCAGGCCTTGCGCACCTTCTCCAGTTGCTCTTGAGTCAGGTGGCCGACCTCGGCGCGCTGCGGGCATTTCAGGCCCAGTTCGACGGCGAGCTGATTGCTTGCGGTGTGGCCGAGATCCTGACGGTCGAGAAAGCGTTGCAGACGCGTGTAATGGCCGCCGTCCTCGCGCTCGACCACGCGTTTGGCCGCATTGATGGCGTTGTCGTCGATGCGCGTTTGCGTGAGCAGGTCGAGCAGCAGGTCGAGGACCTTGCGCTGGTTTTTCGCCGGGGCTTCGATGACGAACGTGGTGTCGGCGTTGCTGGTAAAGGCATTCCAGTCGCCACCCAGCGCCTGCATGCGTTCCTCCAGCCCACCTTCGCCAGTGGCGTCGATGCCGCTGAACAGCAGATGTTCGAGCAGGTGCGGCAGCTCTTTGTCATTGCAGTCGAAATCGTCGAGGCCGACGCCAACCACCAGTCGGATCGCCACATGCCCGCGCTCGGTGCCGGGCTTGAGCAACAACTGCAAACCGTTGGGCAGCGCATAGCCTTCGACCTGAAAACGATCCAGGGCAAAGGCGGGCAAGGAACCGAGCAACAGACAGGCGAACAACAGGCAACGCATAACAGGCTTCCATACGGCTGATTTGGAGATCCGTGTCGTCAGTCAGGGCCCCATCGCGAGCAGGCTCACTCCTACATTTGGAATGCGTTCCCCTGTAGGAGTGAGCCTGCTCGCGATAGCGACCTGAAGGCTGAATCAATGTAACTGACTAACACTGACCACAGACGTTCAAGGCGAATGCGTGATGTCGGCAATATCATCCGACTCCAGCGCCCCGGTGTCCGCCGTCTCCAGCACCACATAGGCACTGCCGCAGAACAGTGAATTCAACCGTTTCATGTCGGCAATCAACTCCAGGTGCAGCGAACTGGTTTCAATACTCTGCACGATCTTGCGTTGCAAACGGCTGACATGCGCATGGGCCAAACGACGCTCCTGCGCGCGAAAACGGCGTTTCTCGCGCAGCAATTGCCGGGCACTTTCGCGGTCGCCGCTGAGAAACACCGACAGGCCCAAGCGCAAATTGGCAATCAGTTGCTGCTGCAAACCAGCCAGGTCTTCCAGACCTTCCTCGGAAAACGAGCGGCGCTGCGAAGTCTTCTGCTGCTGAATCTTGCGCAGCATGCGTTCGATCAGGTCGGCGGCCAGTTTCAGGTTGATCGCCAGTTCGATGATCTCGGCCCAGCGCCGACTGTCCTGCTCGCCAAGATCCTCGCGGGGCATCTGCGCCAGGTACAGCTTGATCGCGCTGTACAGCGCTTCGACGTCGTCGGTGAGCCGGCGCATTTCCTGGGTGACAGCGGTCTGCTTGCCGCGCAACACATCGAGCGTGGCGTCGAGCATGTTGTCGAGCAGATCGCCCATGCGCAGGGTTTCCCGCGCGGCGTTGGCCAGCGCCAGACTCGGCGTGACCAGCGCAGTAGCGTCCAGATGCCGTGGTTTGGCGGTGCCGTTGACCTCCGGGCGCTCCGGCAGCAGCCACGCACACAAGCGCGCCATAGGCCCGACGCTTGGCAGCAGAATCAGGCAACGCGCAGTGTTGTAGAGCAGGTGGAAGCCGATGACCATTTCCTGCGGGCTGAAATCGAGGCTGTCGATCCAGTGCACCAGCGGGTCGAGCACCGGGATGATCAGCAGCAGGCCGATCAGTTTGTACAACAGACTGCCCAGCGCCACTTGCCGGCCGGCGGCGTTCTGCATGCTGGTGCTCATGAACGCAAGAATGCCGCTGCCGATATTGGCGCCGATCACCAGACCGATCGCTACCGGCAAACTGATCACACTGGCGCCGGCGAGGGTCGCGGTGAGCAGCACGGCGGCGAGGCTGGAGTAGGAAATCATCGCGAATAGCGCGCCGACCAAGGCGTCGAGGAGGATGTCGCCGGTCAGCGAGGCGAAAATCACCTTCACCCCTTGGGCGTGGGTGATCGGCGCGGCGGCCTCGACAATCAATTGCAGCGCGAGAATGATCAGCCCCAATCCGATGGCCACGCGGCCCATCTGCCCGAGCCGCGTCTGTTTGCGCGACAGAAAGAAAATCACCCCGAGAAAAATCAGCAGCGGCGACAGCCACGACAAGTCAAACGTCAGCACCCGCGCCATCAGCGCGGTACCGACGTCAGCGCCGAGCATGGTCGCCAGCGCCGGGGTCAGCGCCATCAGCCCCTGGCCGACGAAGGAAGTGACGAGCATGGCTGTAGCGTTGCTGCTTTGCACCATCGCGGTGACGACGATGCCAGCCACGAACGCGAGCCAGCGCTTGGACATGTTCTGGCCAATCACATGGCGCAGATTGGTGCCGTACACCCGCAAGATGCCGGTTCGAACGATGTGCGTGCCCCAGATCAACAAGGCCACGGCAGAAAGCAGATTGAGCAGGGTGAGCATGCAAACCCCCTGTATTAGCAGCGCCCCAGAGGAGCAAGTTGACGGTACCGCGCGGTTTCTACGTTTTTGATACTTAAGCTGTAGTTGGCTAACGGACTGGGCGCCAGCATTGCACAGCTAAAGTGTGGATTGAAACAAAAGTGTCATGAAAAGCGCTTCATGCACCTCTCAGATTTCGAATCCGCCAATGATCCTGTGGCGAGGGGATTTATCCCCGATGGGTCGCGCAGCGGCCCCCGTTGTTTAACCCAAAATCAGGGGACTGCTGCGCAGTCCATCGGGGATAAATCCCCTCGCCACAGGTTTTTGCGGGTACAAAAAAGTCTGGATGTTGCCCTAAACAAATGTGGGAGCGAGCCTGCTCGCGAAAGCGGTGGGTCAGCCAACATTGCTGTCGGCTGACACTCCGTCTTCGCGAGCAGGCTCGCTCCCACAGGGGTGTAGGGTGTTGCGTTTTACTGGCCCGGTACGTCCTTGCGCAGTTTCACCGGGTCTTGTTGCTGTTTCTTCTTGGCCATTGCGCCGCGCAGCTTGATGTTGATCGCCTCAACCGCCAGCGAGAAGCCCATGGCGAAGTAGACGTAGCCTTTCGGCACATGCACATCGAACGACTCGGCAATCAGCACGGTACCGACCACCAGCAGGAACGACAGCGCGAGCATTTTCAGCGACGGGTGCTTGTCGATGAACTCGCTGATCTTGCCCGACGCCAGCATCATCACCAGCACTGCCACAACGATCGCCGCGACCATCACTGGCACGTGGGAAACCATGCCGACAGCGGTGATCACCGAATCCAGCGAGAAGACGATGTCGATGATCGCGATCTGGATGATCGTGTAGAGGAAGTTGCCGCCCTTGCCGCCGGGGGTGTCGTCGCTTTCGTCTTCACCTTCCAGCGCGTGGTACATCTCTTGCGAGCTCTTCCACAGCAGGAACAGACCACCGAAGAACAGGATCAGGTCGCGGCCGGAAATGCCTTGGCCGAACACTTCGAACAGGTCGGCGGTGAGGCGCATGACCCAAGTGATCGACAGCAGCAACAGGATACGGGTGATCATGGCCAGGCCAAGACCGAAGATCCGGGTGCGCTGCTGCATGTGTTTGGGCATGCGGCTGACCAGGATCGAAATCATGATGATGTTATCGATGCCGAGGACGATTTCCAGGGCGGTCAGGGTGAAGAAGGCAACCCAGATTTCGGGGTTGGTCAGCCATTCCATGTGTATTCCTTTGAGCGTGTGTTAAACCAAGACGCCAGCAAGCAGCTGGCGTGTTGGTGAGTTGATGCCGTTACAAAGTGCTGAACAGCGGGAAAGTCCCCAACAGCAATGCAGCCACCAGTATGCACAGGCAGACCAGTACTGCCCACTTCAGGGTGAAACGTTGATGGTCACCGAACTCGATACCGGCCAGCGCCACCAGCAGGTACGTCGACGGCACCAGCGGGCTGAGCAAGTGGACGGGCTGACCGACGATCGAGGCACGCGCCATTTCCACTGCGGTGATGCCGTAATGGCTGGCCGCTTCGGACAATACCGGCAACACACCGTAGTAAAACGCGTCGTTCGACATGAAGAATGTGAACGGCATGCTCACCAGCGCCGTGATCACCGCCAGGTACGGGCCGAGGAAGTCCGGAATCACTGCCAACAGGCTTTTCGACATGGCGTCGACCATGCCGGTTCCGGACAGGATACCGGTGAAGATACCCGCGGCGAAAATCAGACTGACCACCGACAGCACGCTGCCGGCGTGGGCTGCGACCCGATCCTTCTGCATTTGCAGGCACGGGTAGTTAACGATCATCGCGATACTGAACGCGACCATGAACAGCACCGGCAGCGGCAGCAGGCCGGCGATCAGCGTGCACATCAGCGCCAGGGTCAGCAGGCCGTTGAACCAGATCAGTTTCGGACGGCGCGCATCCGGGAATTGCGACACGCTGATTTCGCTGTGATCGATCTCGTCGCCGATCAGGTGCAATTCACCCAGGCGTGCACGTTCACGTTTGCCGTAGAAGTAGGCAATGATCAGGATCGCCACCACACCGGCGGCCATCGCTGGAATCATCGGTACGAAAATGTCCGAAGGATCGACATGCAGCGCACTCGCCGCACGTGCGGTCGGGCCGCCCCACGGGGTCATGTTCATCACGCCACCGGCGAGAATGATCAGGCCGGCCATGATTCGCGGGCTCATGCCGATGCGGCTGTACAGCGGCAGCATCGCGGCCACGCAGATCATATAAGTGGTCGCGCCGTCACCATCGAGGGAGACGACGAGCGCCAGTACGGCGGTACCGACCGAAACTTTCAGCGGGTCGCCCTTGACCAGTTTGAGGATCTTGCGCACGGCCGGGTCGAACAGGCCGGAGTCGATCATCAGGGCGAAATAGAGAATGGCAAACATCAGCATCACGCCGGTCGGCGCGAGCTTGGTGATGCCTTCAAGCATCATCGGGCCGATCTTCGGTGCGAAACCACCGAACAGCGCGAACAGAATCGGGATGATGATCAGAGCGATCAGCGCGGACAGGCGCTTGGTCATGATCAAAAACATGAACGTGATGACCATGGCGAAGCCAAGGAAAGTCAGCATGGGAATACTCCAGGCGTAGCGCGGCTAGTTGAGTGAGCGGATCGGGCGGGATCAGCGCAGAACGCGAAGCACGAGGCGTACGGGCGGAGTTGAAGCGGGGAGGCGGGCTACAGAGGACATCAGAATCACCATTGTTGTTGTTAATTGGGCCGTTCGTGCGAGGTATCACACGCGTTGGCCAACCGGTCTGTTGCCGGAAGTGGAGGCGATCCTAATCGCGGAAGCTTTCAGCTACCTTTCGCTGAAGAAAGCTTTGAATGAACGGTCAACCGGCCGTCGGATACGGCTAGAGTCAATAAACCCGGGAAGGAGGGCTGTGGCCATGAGCCAATTGCACAGCGGCGGCTGTCATTGCGGACACATTCGTTATCAGTTCAGCGGGGCGTTGCAGGACATCGCCCACTGCCATTGTTCGATCTGCCGCAAGGTCAGCGGCGGAATAGTCACGACGTGGATCAGCGTGGCGGCAGCGAATTTCCAATGGCTGGCGGGGGCGCCTTCGCGCTATGACTCGTCCAGCAGCTGCGCGCGATTCTTCTGCCCGAACTGCGGCGCGCAACTGGCGTTGCTGACAATGCTCAGCCCCGAGAGCATCGACGTGACCATCGCCACCCTTGATCGCCCGGAGCGGGCGCCGGCTGAACGACACATCTGGACCGACAGCCAATTACCTTGGCTGCACCTGGATGAGCATCTGCCGGGCGAAGCCGAAGAAACGCTGTGATTAAAAAATAGACAGGTCCAGCGGCCGCATCGCGCCCATCCAGATCGCGTGCTCGGTATGGTCGAGCAAGTCATCGCCGGTGTCCGGGTGCAGGAACACCACCAGACCTTTGCGGTTCAGCGCCAGCCACGGCAGCACCTCGCCAATCAGCTCGGGGCCGAAGGCCAATTGGCAGCTCCAGTCCGGGTGCGGGCCGACCGGGCGTTCGTGGACGCGGCCCATCTTCAACGGGAATAACTGCGCAGCTTGCTCACATAACGCGCGCGCCTGACTGATGGTGACGGCGTCGAAATAGACGTGGGCGTGGTAGCCCTTGATCACTTGCATTGGAAAGCCTCAATCGGTTCGAACCCTCGGCGTTGCCCGTATGTCACACGCCATACAAGGGATAACAAAAGGGATCAGCCATGAAAAATGCCGAAACCCCGACGGTGAAAGTGGTGCTCTATGGTGCCATGGCCAGCCTGGGCGGTGCGTTGATGGCTGAATTGCTGCGCCGCCAGCATGAAGTCATCGCCATTCTCGACGATCTGACCGCACTTGCGCCGCGTCCGGGTTTGCGTACCAAAAGCGGCGATCTGTTCGATGTCGAGCGGGTCAATCAAAGCGTAGCGGGGAGTTCGGCGGTGATTTGCCTGCTGGATGCGCCGGGTTTGCCGTTCAACAGTGATCACGTGGAAAGATCTGTGGTGCTGGGGCCGGTGGAACAGGTGCTGGCTGTCGATGCGCTGGTCGATGGCCTGCAACTGGCCAACGTCTCGCGACTGTTTCTGGTGGGCGATTTTGCCGTACTCGACGAGCCGGATCTGGATGATCGCCTGCAACGTCACGCTGCCGAGGAAATCCGCGAAGCCGTGCAAAGCAGCCCGCTGCGCTGGACGCTGGTGAATGCCCCGCACGGCGTGGCCGGACTGACCATCGAGCATTTCAGTCAGGTCGGCGGCAACCTGGAACCGGGCCTGGCCGAACCGCTGGAACGCCTGAATCGCGTGGCGGTCGGCATTGCCGATGAGCTGCGGCTGAATCTGCATGTGGGCGAACACGTAAATTTCATCGCCGCCACAGATCCCTCGTAGGAGCTGCCGCAGGCTGCGATCTTTTGACCTTCAAACCGCAATCGAAGGCAACGCCAACCCGGCCAACGATTCGGCGCTGTTCGCCTGCTCGACCATCAACCAATCGACAAACTGCTGAATCAACGCCCCACGCCGTTTGCGCTGCGGCAACACTACGTAATACCCCAACCGCGACAGCGTTGTTTCAGCAATCGGCCGACACAACAAACCCTGGGTCAGCAAGTTGTCCACAAGGTGGCGCCAACCGATCGCCACACCCTGCCCGCCAATCGCCGCCTGGATCAACAGCGTGTAATTGTCGAAGCGCAATTGCCCCGGCGCCGGCGGCGTGTTGATGCCTAACTCGCGAAACAAGCCGCTCCAGTCAAACCAGTTGCTGCTGTTTTCGCCACGCAGATGCAACAACGGCAACTCCAGCAGCGCCTGAGCGGGCAAGGGCAGGGCGCGCTCCTTGAGCAATTGCGGGCTGCACACCGGGAACACTTCTTCGCTGAACAGCCAATGACTTTCGCCCTGCTTAAAACGCCCGTCGCCGAACAGGATTGCCACGTCGATATCGGTGCGCAGCATGTTGTGGTTGCGTTCGCTGGTCACCAAGCTGACATCGACATGCGGATTGGCTTCATGGAAGCGGTGCAGGCGCGGCATCAGCCAATACGCAGCGAAAGCGAAATCGGTGGCGACCTGCAGCACTTCATGTTGCTGCTGTGCACTGATTGCGCTCAATCCAGCGTCGATATTCTGCAAACCGAGGGAAACCTGCTCGAACAGGATGGCGCCGACTTCGGTCAATTCGATCCCGCGGTAAATGCGATCAAACAAGCGCGTGCCGAGTTGCTCTTCCAGGCGTTTGATCTGCTGGCTGATCGCCGGTTGCGTAGTGCCCAGCTCTACCGAAGCGGCGGTAAAACTGCGATGTCGCGCCGCCGCTTCGAATGCGCGCAACAGGTCGAGGGACAGATCACCCAAGGCTTCATACATAAGCAGTGCTTATCCTAGTCATTGTTCCGCGCGGGCTTTACCGGATACAGCATGGACTCCATGCTCGAACGCAGCAATGTCGCATAAATATTCACTATGGAATGCCGCGATCACATGAAGCGCAAGAATATTCTTTTCATCATGGCCGATCAGATGGCCGCGCCAATGTTGCCGTTCTACGGCCCGTCGCCGATCAAACTGCCGAATCTTTCCCGCCTCGCCGCCCAAGGCGTGGTGTTCGATGCCGCTTATTGCAACAGCCCGTTGTGCGCGCCGTCGCGTTTCACCCTGGTCAGCGGCCAGTTGCCGAGCAAAATCGGCGCCTATGACAACGCCGCCGATTTCCCTGCCGATGTGCCTACTTACGCCCATTACTTGCGCCGTCTCGGCTACCGCACCGCGCTGTCGGGCAAGATGCATTTCTGCGGCCCCGATCAGTTACACGGTTACGAAGAGCGCCTGACCAGCGACATCTACCCGGCCGATTACGGCTGGGCAGTGAACTGGGATGAGCCGGACGTACGGCCGAGCTGGTATCACAACATGTCCTCGGTATTGCAGGCCGGGCCGTGCGTGCGCACCAACCAACTCGATTTCGATGAAGAGGTGGTGTTCAAAGCGCAGCAGTATTTGTTTGATCACATCCGCGAGGATGGCGATCAGCCGTTCTGCCTGACTGTTTCAATGACGCACCCACACGACCCGTACACCATTCCCAAGGCGTTCTGGGATTTGTACGACGATGCCGATATCCCTTTGCCTACGTCCCCGGATCAACACGAACTCGATCCGCACTCGCAGCGCCTGCTCAAGGTTTACGACCTGTGGGATAAACCGCTGCCTGTGGATAAGATCCGTGATGCGCGCCGGGCGTACTTCGGTGCGTGCAGCTATATCGACGCCAACGTCGGCAAACTTCTGCAAACCCTCGAAGAAACCGGGCTGATCGATGACACCATCATCGTGTTCTCCGGCGACCACGGCGACATGCTCGGCGAGAAAGGCCTCTGGTACAAAATGCATTGGTACGAAATGGCTGCCCGCGTGCCGCTGTTGATCAGTGCGCCAGGGCAGTTCAATTCAGGTCGTGTCAGTGCTGCCGTATCCACTGCCGACCTGCTGCCAACTTTCGTGGAAATGGCCGGCGGAACGCTGGAACCGGGCCTGCCATTGGATGGCCGTTCGCTGGTCTCACACCTGCAAGGGCAGGGCGGCCATGACGAAGCGTTCGGCGAATACATGGCCGAAGGCACCGTCAGCCCGCTGATGATGATCCGTCGCGGCGCCTACAAATTTATCTACAGTGAAAGCGACCCTTGCCTACTCTTCGATGTAAGCAACGACCCGCGCGAACTAGAAGAACTCAGTCAATCGCCGCAATATCGCCCGCTGTTCGACGATTTTCTCGCTGAAGCGCGGGCCAAGTGGGACATTCCGGCGATTCACCGGGAGGTCCTCGCCAGCCAGCGCCGCCGCCGTTTTGTTGCCGAGGCGTTAACCATCGGCAAGCTGAAGAGCTGGGATCACCAGCCGCTGGTGGACGCCAGTCAGCAGTACATGCGCAACCACATCGATCTCGACGATCTGGAACGCAAAGCACGTTATCCACAACCCTGCCAAAACCAATAATGTTAAGGGGAAGTCCATGCGCAAGTTATCCACAGTAGTGACGGTCGGCCTGCTCGCGCTGAGCAGCGCTTCGGCCTTCGCCGAGCAAAGTTGCGAGACGGTGAAAATGGCCGACCCGGGCTGGAGCGACATCGCCGCGACCAACGCCATCACCGGGCTTCTGCTGGACGGCATGGGCTACAAGGCCAAGGTCGACACCCTCGCGGTGCCGATCACCTTTGGCGGTTTGAAGGATGGCCAGGTGGATGTGTTTCTCGGCAACTGGATGCCGGCGCAGCAGGGCTTCTACGACAAGTTCGTCGCCACCGGTGACGTCACGCAACTGGCGAAGAACCTCGACGGCACCGAGTTCACCCTCGCCGTACCCGACTACGTGTGGGACGCGGGTGTGCATAACTTCGCCGACCTGAACAAATACGCCGACAAATTCGAGCGCAAGATCTACGGCATTGGTTCGGGTGCGCCAGCGAATATCTCGCTGCAGGAAATCATCAAGAAGAACGACTTCGACATGGGCCAGTGGAAGCTGATCGAGTCCAGCGAACAGGCGATGCTCGCCGAAGTGTCGCGGGCGGTGAAGAAACAGAAATTCGTCACCTTCCTCGGCTGGACCCCGCACCCGATGAACGTGCAGTTGAAGATGCATTACCTGAAGGGCGGCGAGAAGTACTTCGGCGACACCGGCAGCGTGTTTACGCTGACGCGCAAGGGTTACGCCGAGGCCTGTCCGAATGTGGGTAAATTGCTGACCAATCTTTCGTTCACTCAGGCGATGGAGAACAGCATCATGGCTGAGGTGGTGAACAAGAAGGTCACTAATGCCGAGGCGGCGAAGGCGTGGATCAAGGCGAACCCGGCGGTGCTGGATAAGTGGCTGGATGGGGTGAAGACGGTTGACGGGAAGGATGCGTTGGCGGCGGTCAAAGCCAAGCTCTGATTTAGCGCGCACAGATCGTTCCCACGCTCCGCGTGGGAATGCCGCAACGGACGCTCCGCGTTCGGCTTTGAATGGGACGCAGAGCGTCCCGGGCTGCATTCCCACGCAGAGCGTGGGAACGATCGGCGTAAGGGCTGATAACCTTGCATAAAACCCCAACCGCGAGGACCCATGGCCTTTCCCAGCCGCCACTCTCTCTTCCCTTTCCTGACCTGGCTACCGCGGCAAACCCGCGCCAGCGTCGGACGGGACCTGATCGTCGGCCTCAGCGGTGCGATTCTCGCGTTACCCCAGTCGATTGCCTACGCGCTGATCGCCGGTCTGCCACCTGAGTACGGTCTGTATGCCGCGATCATCCCGGTATTGATCGCTTGCCTGTGGGGTTCATCGTGGCATCTGATTTGCGGCCCGACCGCAGCGATTTCGATTGTGCTGTACGCCAGCGTCAGCCCTTTAGCGGTGCCGGCATCGCAGGACTACATCACCCTGATCCTGCTGCTGACTTTCCTCGCCGGAGTTTTCCAGTGGCTGCTCGGTTTGCTGCGCTTCGGCGCGCTGGTGAATTTCGTCTCGCATTCGGTGGTGCTGGGTTTCACCCTTGGCGCGGCGGTGGTGATTGCTATCGGGCAATTGCCGAATCTGCTGGGTCTGGAATTGTCGGCTAAAGCCACGGCGCTGGCGAGTCTGATGGATCTGCTGCAACACCTCAGGGCTGTGGATAAACCTTCGCTGGTGCTCGGCTTGACCACGGTGGTGGTCGGTATGGTCCTGAAACAACTGCTGCCGCGCTGGCCGACGCTGTTGATAACGTTGATCCTGGCCAGCCTGCTGGTGTGGTTGTGGCCGGCGATGTTCGGCCATGTGCATCTGGTCAGTGCGTTCGTTGGACGATTGCCACCGTTCAGTGGCTTGCCGCTGGATCTGGATTTGATTTTGCGCCTGCTGCCGAGCGCTGTGGCGGTGGGCATGCTCGGGCTGGTCACCAGCCTGTCGATCGCGCGCTCGATTTCGGCGCGGTCGCAGCAATTACTCGATGCCAATCAGGAAGTGCGTGCGCAAGGTTTATCGAACATTGTCGGGGCGTTCTTTTCCGGATCGTTGTCGGCCGGATCATTTACCCGCTCAGGATTGAGTTACGAGGCGGGCGCCTGCTCGCCTCTGGCCGGGATTTTTTCAGCGATCTGGGTGGCGTTGTTTGCGATCTTCGGCGCGGGATTGATTTCACACATTCCAATTCCGGCGATGGCGGGCAGCATTCTGCTGATTGCCTGGGGGCTGGTGGATCATCGCGGCATTCGCTCGTTGCTGCGAGTCAGCCGCGCCGAATTCGTGGTAATGGCGCTGACGTGTCTCGCGACCTTGCTGCTGGAGTTGCAGACGGCGATTTATGCCGGGGTGCTGGCGTCGCTGTTTTTCTACCTCAAGCGCACTTCGCAACCGCGTGTGCAGCATTGGCGCGACGGTGAGGACGATGTTTTACGCGTCGGCGGCTCGATCTTTTTCGGCGCCAGCCATTACCTGCAAGTGCGCCTGCAGCGCATGCACGGCGCGCGGGTGGTGATCGAGGCGCAGCAGATCAACTTCATCGATTATTCGGGGGTGGCGATGCTGCATCAGGAGGCGCGGCGGTTGTTGAGCCAGAATCGCAGTTTGACCTTGCGCCGGGCGCGGCCGCAGGTGGTGGAGGAGTTGAGGAAGCTTGAAGGGCCGGAGAAATGTCCGATCCGGTTTGAGGATTGATCTGATAGCACCGCATAACACTGTAGGAGTGAGCCTGCTCGCGATAGCGGAGTGTCAGATAAAACCTTATCAACTGACACTCCGCTATCGCGAGCAGGCTCACTCCTACAAGGATTATTGCGCCAGTTGGCGGCGCAGTTCGGCCAATACTGGCGCCGTATCAGGCCGCACACCCCGCCACAAAAAGAACGCCTCAGCGGCCTGCTCCGCCAACATCCCCAAACCATCCATCGCCACCGCCGCGCCATGCTCGCTGGCCCAGCGGCAGAACGCCGTCGGTTCCTTGCCGTACATCATGTCGTAGCACAGGGTCTTGCCCGGCTCGATCAGGCTCGGCGCAATCGGCGGTACATCGCCGGTCAGGCTCGCCGATGTAGCGTTGATGATCACGTCCACCGGCTCGCGCAGCCAGTCAAAACCACTGGCCGACACCGGCCCCAGATCGCAGAACAACTCCGCCAGCAACTCAGCCTTGTCGACCGTGCGATTGGCGATGATCACCGACGCCGGTTTCTCCGCCAGCAATGGCTCCAGCGCCCCACGCACCGCGCCGCCAGCGCCGAGCAGCAGGATGCGTTTGCCGCTCAGGCTGAACCCGGCGTTCACCGTCAGGTCACGCACCAGCCCGGCGCCATCGGTGTTATCGCCGAGCAGCGAACCGTCGGCCAGTTTGCTCAAGGTGTTCACCGCGCCGGCGCGCTCTGCGCGGGCGGTCAGGCTGTCGGCCAGACGGTAGGCGTCTTCCTTGAACGGCACGGTCACGTTGGCGCCGCGACCGCTTACGAAAAACGCCTTGGCGCAGCCGGAGAAGTCGTCCAGCGGCGCCAGCAAGGTGCTGTAGTCGAGCTGCTGTGCGGTTTGCTCGGCGAACAACTTGTGAATCATCGGCGATTTGCTGTGGCCGATCGGATTACCGAAAACGACGTAACGATCCATCAGTAATCCTCAGGCCTGGGTCAGCCAGTCGCGGTCTTGCAGGAAGTACTCGGTCAGGCGCGCTTCTTCGCTGCCGGGCTCGGCTTTCCAGTCGTAGCCCCAGCGCACTTGCGGCGGCAGCGACATCAGAATCGACTCGGTACGCCCGCCCGATTGCAGGCCGAACAGCGTGCCCCGGTCGTAAACCAGATTGAATTCGACGTAGCGGCCACGGCGAAACTCCTGGAATTCACGCTGCTGGGCGGTGAAGGCATCGTTTTTCCGGCGCTGCACGATCGGCAAATACGCATCGATGTAGGCGTCGCCAATGGCGCGCATGAAGGCGAAGCTGGTGTCGAAGTCCCACTCGTTCAAATCATCGAAGAACAGCCCGCCGATACCGCGCGGTTCGTGGCGATGCTTGATGTGGAAGTAGGTGTCGCACCAGGCTTTGTAGCGCGGGTAGATGTCCGGTCCGAATGGCGCGCAAGCCTGTTGAGCAACGCGATGCCAATGGATGCAGTCTTCTTCGTTGCCGTAATACGGGGTCAGGTCGAAGCCACCACCGAACCACCAGACCGGCTCTTCACCTTCCTTCTCGGCGATGAAAAAGCGCACGTTGGCGTGGGACGTCGGCACATGCGGGTTGTGCGGGTGAATCACCAGCGACACACCGAGGGCTTCAAAACCGCGACCGGCCAATTCCGGGCGATGGGCGCTGGCCGACGGTGGCAGACCGTTGCCGTAGACGTGGGAAAAGTTGACGCCGCCCTTTTCGATCAGCGTGCCGTTCTCGATCACGCGGGTGCGACCGCCACCGCCCGCCGGCCGGGTCCAGGCGTCTTCGACGAAGCGCGTGCCACCGTCTTCGGTTTCGAGTGCAGCGCAGATACGGTCTTGCAGGTCGAGCAGATAGGCCTTTACGGCGTCGGTGCGGGTCGTCATGGCTTCACCTTGAATCGGGCGGCGCCCCGCAGGCGGGCGACGCAAATGGGCGCGTAGCATACCACCGCAGACTGGCGCGCCGCAGTTGACGAAGATCAAGCATGGGAGTTGGATAGGGGGTTCACGACAGACCCAAGGAGAGCAGGCAGATGGCAAAGCGTATCCAGTTCCGCGCCCACGGCGGCCCCGAAGTGCTCGAATTTGTTGACTACGAACCCGCCGCGCCCGGCCCCAATCAAGTGCGCGTGGAGAACAAGGCGATCGGCCTGAACTTCATCGACACCTATTTCCGCAGCGGTCTGTACGCGCCGCCAGCCTTGCCGTCCGGTCTCGGTGCGGAAGGTGCAGGCGTGGTTGACGCGGTTGGCAGCGGCGTCACCCGCTTCAAGGTCGGTGATCGTGTGGCGTATGGCAGTGGCCCGTTGGGCGCTTACAGCGAGTTGCACGTGTTGCCCGAAGCCAATCTGGTGAAACTGCCGGATGAAATCAGCTTCGAAACGGCCGCTGGGGTAATGCTCAAGGGCCTGACCGTGCAGTATCTGCTGCGTCAGACTTATGAACTGAAAGGTGGCGAAACCATTCTGTTCCACGCCGCTGCCGGTGGTGTCGGTTCGCTGGCCTGCCAATGGGCCAAGGCCCTGGGCGTGAAGCTGATCGGCACGGTCAGTTCGAAAGAGAAGGCCGAACTGGCCAAGGCCAATGGTGCGTGGGCGACCATTGATTACAGCCATGAGAACGTTGCCGAGCGCGTGCTGGCGCTGACCGATGGCAAGAAAGTCCCGGTGGTGTACGACGGTGTGGGCAAGGACACTTGGCTGACTTCGCTGGACAGCGTTGCACCGCGTGGTCTGGTGGTGAGCTTCGGCAATGCGTCGGGTGCGGTGGACGGGGTGAACCTGGGGATTCTTTCGGCGAAGGGTTCGCTGTACGTGACGCGGCCGACGTTGGCGACTTATGCCAATAACGCTGAGAATTTGCAGCGGATGGCGGATGAGCTGTTTGAGATGATCATCAGCGGCAAGATCAAGGTGGATATCAGTCAGCGCTATTCGTTGGCGGATGCGGCCAAAGCGCAGACTGAGCTGTCGGCTCGACGGACGACAGGTTCAACCATTCTGTTGCCTTGACCGGCCCCATCGCGAGCAGGCTCACTCCTACAGGGGAACGCATTCCAAATGTAGGAGTGAGCCTGCTCGCGATGGGAGCAACTCGGTTCTAAGCCGGGCGTACGACGTTGCCCGTGGCCAGATCACGAATCAGGCTCGGGTTCTTGCGCCCACCCAATTCCCCGCCCAGCACCAGATCAATCTGCCCCCGGAAATACTGCTCGACGCGCAACCGCGTGCGCGCCGCCGGGCGTCCTTGCGGGTTGGCCGAGGTCGAAATCAACGGCCCGACCATCGAACACAAATCGCGCACTTGTGGATGATCACTAACGCGCAACGCCACAGTGTCGTGCACGCCCGTCACCCATTCCGGCAACAAGCCCTGATGCGGCACCAGCCAGGTGTTTGGCCCCGGCCAGGTACTGGCCATGCGGTCGATCCATTCTTGCGGGAAGTCTTCGAACAGGAAATCGAACTGGCGAATGTTGTCGGCCACCAGAATCAGGCCCTTGTCGACCGAGCGATTCTTGATCGCCAGCAGCCGATCCACCGCCTCTTCATTCCACGGGTCGCAACCCAGCCCCCAGACGGCTTCGGTTGGATAGGCAATCACCGCCCCGGCGCGAATCTCTCGTGCGGCTTGTTGCACACGCCAACTGTTGACCATGAAAAAACTCTCCGCAAACAGGTTTCGCGCAGTTTACCGATCTTCCTTGTAAAACCTAGCTCACCCGCGCAAACCAGCGGCCGTTTTCGCATACCGCGCGGCCATCCATTTCCAGTTCGGTCAGGGCTGCCAGCACTTTCGGTAACGCCCAGCCGATGCTGTCGGCCAGACCTTCGCTGGTATGCGGCGCGGCGTGGAGTAGGGCGAGCAACGGGTGATCGACTTTCGCTGTGTCTGTGGACAACGGCAAATGCTGCCAGCCGCGCAGCGCTTCGAGAATGTGTTCGATGGTTTCCACCAGCACCGCACCGTCGCGAATCAATTGGTGACAACCGCGCGCACCGGGGTGATGGATCGAGCCGGGGATTGCATACACCTCGCGCCCCTGTTCCGCCGCCAGCCGCGCAGTGATCAATGAACCACTGGCGACGCTGGCCTCGACCACCAGCACACCGAGCGACAAGCCGCTGATGATCCGGTTACGCCGCGGGAAGTTGCTAGGCGTCGGCCCGGCGTCCAGCGGAAACTCCGAAACCACCGCGCTGCCAGACGCAATCATCGCGTCAGCCAGGCGCCGATTGCGCTGTGGATAAAAATTTTCCAGGCCGGTGCCCAACACACCCACGGTCAAGCCACCGACATCCAGTGCCGCCTGATGCGCGGCGGCATCAATACCCAGTGCGAGACCACTGGTGATGACAAAACCAGCCCCGGCAAGGCTGCGCGAGAACGCCGCCGCCGTATCCATCCCCGGGCGTGAGGCACGACGGCTGCCGACCATCGCCAGTTGTGGTTTTTCCAGAATCAGTGGGTCGCCAGCAACAAACAGCAGCGGCGGCGGATCGGGAATCTGCGCCAGCAGCGCCGGATAATCCGCCTGATCGGACATCAGCAAATGATGCTCCGGGCGCTCTAGCCAGCGCATTGCATGGCTGGCGCCATCGCGCACCTCAGGACTGCGCCGCGCTTCGGCGCAGGCCGCCGGCATTCCCAGCGAGCGCCAGGCACTCGCTGGCGCGCTGATGGCTTTGGACGCCGAGCCGAAGGCTTCGAGCAATTTGGCAAAGCGCTTCGGACCGATTTCCGGCAAGCGGTGCAGGCGCAGGCGCGCTTCCAGTTCCGCCGGCGAAACCGGCGTGCAGACAGAGAGCATCGTGGATCATCCTTGATCGTTATAAGTCCCGAACCATTCGGAACAAGCTGTGGATAACTCTGTTGGTAACTTGTGAAGCAAGCTTACGGATTTCGCACCTTGTCGAGCACCGCCAGCGAGCGTGAAGCATTGAGGACAAGGCCATAGCTGAGCTTGTCGTAAGTGCGGAACACCATCAGCAACCCGGCGCGTTCGTCGGGAATTTTCAGCGGCTGGCCGGTAATGCGGTCACGCACGGTCTCGCCGGTTTTCATCACCACCAGCACATTGCCTTCGGCCAGACCGTCACGCTTGCCCTTGTTCAGGGTGACCACGTCCATCACGCCGATCTGCGTGACGCCGCGCGGCACGTCGATGATCACGCCGTTGATGGCGCTGGTCGGCGCGCTGGGCATGAAGGTCGAATTAATAGAACGCTCTTCACCGCTGAACAAGCGGTCACCGAGGCGCACTTCCTGGGTGGTGCGTTGCAGCGCGAGGGTAGCGACGTCGCCTTCGGTGGCAACGATTTCGCCACCGCCGATGTCATCGGCGTTGATCCCGAGAAACTCCTTGGTCTGCGGATCGGTGTAGACCTTGCCCTGACGGAAGATGCCGTACACCGGCTGATTCGGGTCGAAATGGCCGCGCGCAAAGATACGGTCACCGGTACCGCTGAGCACGCGTTCGGCATCGCCGGCAACGATATATGGCGCCTTGTCGAACTCCTCGACCTTGTCGACGATGCGGTTGCTCAGCAGAAAACTGTTGATCGACTTGAGCGGAATGCTCGGAATCGCCTCGGCCACCGGGCTGGTGCGGATCCGTGGCGAAAGCTTGATGGTGCCGCGCGACTCACCGCGATTGAGCATCAGGCGGGGCTGACCGTTGACGTAACTGAGCGTCAGCGTGTCGCCAGGGTAGATCAGGTTGGGGTTTTCAATCTGCGGATTGGCCCGCCACAGCTGCGGCCATTGCCAGGGTTCGCGCAGGTATTTGCCGGAAATGTCCCAGAGTGTGTCACCCGCAACCACCGTGTATTGCTGTGGAAAATCATCCCTGAGTTGCACCTGCCCTTGCGCCACGCCGGCCGAAGCCAGCAACAGCAGGGCGAGTAGTGTTTTCCTCATGCAGTGAATCCCTTTATCATGTGCGTTCGCGTGAACCG
Organism: Pseudomonas helmanticensis; assembly: GCF_900182985.1. Lineage (NCBI taxonomy): Bacteria > Pseudomonadati > Pseudomonadota > Gammaproteobacteria > Pseudomonadales > Pseudomonadaceae > Pseudomonas > Pseudomonas helmanticensis. Next base: position 4,325,068 of record NZ_FXUY01000001.1, read on the forward strand.
TCAGAGCCCCCGTGGCTCGCTTGAGCAAATTGCACAAGCTACGCTTCACAACGGTAGCCTGCATCTTCGGACCTGCCAGGCCATCGCCCGACTTTACTCAATACGTGCAGCAATCAAAGCCTATGGCCATTTTAGACATCCTCGAATTTCCGGACCCGCGTCTGCGCACTATCGCCAAACCAGTGGCTGTAGTGGACGACGAAGTGCGTCAGTTGGTCGACGACATGTTTGAAACAATGTATGAAGCGCCGGGCATCGGCCTTGCCGCGACCCAGGTCAACGTGCACAAACGTATCGTCGTGATGGACCTTTCCGAAGACCGCACCGAACCCCGGGTGTTCATCAACCCTGAGTTCGAATCGCTGACCGACGAAATGGAGCAATACCAGGAAGGTTGCCTGTCGGTCCCGGGTTTCTACGAAAACGTCGATCGCCCGCAGAAGGTCAGGATCAAGGCGCTGGACCGCGACGGCAAGCCCTATGAACTGATCGCCGAAGGCCTGCTCGCGGTGTGCATCCAGCACGAATGCGACCACCTCAACGGCAAATTGTTCGTCGATTACCTGTCCACGCTCAAACGCGACCGGATCAAGAAGAAACTGGAAAAGCAGCACCGCCAGAACGCTTGATGCCCCTCTTCAAAGGCTTGCTGCGGCAAGCCTTTTTCTTTTTATGAGACTCCCTTCATGACTGAGCCACTGCGCATCGTTTTTGCCGGCACCCCGGAATTCGCCGCCGAACACCTCAAGGCCCTGCTGAGCAGCCCTTACGAGATCGTTGCGGTCTACACCCAACCGGATCGTCCGGCCGGTCGCGGGCAAAAACTGATGCCGAGCCCGGTCAAACAGCTCGCGCTGGAAAACAATATCCAGGTGTTGCAGCCGCCAACGTTGCGCAACGCCGATGCGCAGGCTGAACTGGCCGCACTGAAGCCGGATTTGCTGGTGGTGGTCGCCTACGGCCTGATCCTGCCGCAAGTGGTGCTGGATATTCCGCGTCTGGGCTGCATCAACAGCCACGCCTCGTTGCTGCCACGCTGGCGCGGTGCGGCACCGATTCAGCGCGCCGTCGAACACGGTGATGCCGAAAGCGGCGTGACCGTGATGCGCATGGAAGCCGGCCTCGACACCGGGCCGATGCTGCTCAAGGTCACCACCCCGATCAGCGCTGAAGACACGGGCGGCAGCCTGCACGACCGTCTCGCCGAGATGGGCCCGCCGGCCGTGGTGCAGGCGATTGCCGGTCTGGCTGCTGGCACCCTTGAAGGCGAAGTGCAGAACGATGAACTCGCCACTTACGCGCACAAACTCAACAAAGACGAAGCACGCATCGACTGGAGCCGTCCGGCGGTTGAGTTGGAGCGCCTGGTGCGCGCCTTCAATCCATGGCCGATTACCCACAGCACCCTCAACGGTGAAGCGCTTAAAGTACTGGCAGCAACCATTGCCGACGGCAAAGGCGCGCCGGGTGAAATCCTCAGCGCCAGCAAGGACGGGCTGATCATCGCCTGCGGTGAACAGGCGCTGAGCCTGACCCGCCTGCAATTGCCCGGCGGCAAGGCGCTGAACTTCAGCGATCTGTTCAACAGCCGTCGCGAGAAATTCGCCGTCGGCACCGTGCTCGGCGCAGTGGTGGACGCGCAATGAATCCGCGTCTGGCCGCCGCCAAGGCACTCGCCGCCGTCCTCAGTGGCAAAGCTTCGTTGAACAGCTCACTGCCGACGCAACTGGACAAGGTCGAGGATCGCGATCGCGGTTTCACTCAGGATCTGGCCTTTGGCACCGCGCGCTGGCAGCCACGTCTGTCGGCGCTGGCCGAGAAGCTGCTGCAGAAACCGTTCAAAGCTGCGGATGCCGATGTCGAAGCGCTGCTGCTGGTCGGTCTCTATCAGTTGCTCTACACCCGCGTGCCGGCCCACGCCGCCATCGGCGAAACCGTCGGTTGCGCCGACAAGCTGAAAAAGCCTTGGGCGAAGGGCCTGCTCAACGCCGTGCTGCGCAATGCCCAGCGCGAAAGCGAGACGATTTTCGCCGAACTGGAGCGCGATCCAGTGGTGCGCACTGCTCACCCGCGCTGGTTGCAAAAGTCCCTGAAAGCCTTCTGGCCGGAACAGTGGGAAGCCATCTGTGAGGCGAACAACGCGCATCCGCCGATGATCCTGCGGGTCAATCGCCGCCATCACAGCCGCGACGCTTACCTCGGTCTGCTGACTGAGGCCGGCATTGCTGCGACACCGTGCGTGTACAGCCGCGACGGCATCATCCTCGAAGCCGCCGCCGACGTGCGCAGCCTGCCGGGTTTCGCCGAAGGCTGGATCAGCGTGCAGGACGAAGCCGCGCAACTGGCCGCTGACCTGCTCGACCTGGCGCCGGACCAACGCGTGCTCGACGCCTGCTGCGCGCCGGGCGGCAAGACCTGCCACATCCTCGAAGCCGAACCGGCACTGGCCGGCGTGGTGGCGGTGGATCTGGAAGCCAAGCGTCTGGTGCGAGTCAAAGAAAACCTCGAACGCCTGGGTCTGGACGCCGAATTGATCGCTGCCGATGGCCGTGATATCGACAAATGGTGGGACGGCAAACCGTTCCAGCGCATCCTGCTCGATGCACCATGCTCGGCCACCGGCGTGATTCGTCGCCATCCGGACATCAAGCTGACCCGTCAGCCCGACGACATCGTCGCCCTCGCGCAACTGCAAGGCGAGCTGCTCGAGGCGATGTGGAAAACCCTCGAAGTCGGCGGCATCCTGCTCTACGCGACCTGCTCGACCTTGCCGACCGAAAACACCGAAGTCATCGCCGCGTTCCTTGAGCGCACGCCTGGCGCCCGCGAACTGGATCTGGCCACCACGGCAGGGATAAAACAGCCCCACGGCCGCCAATTGCTGGCCCAGCAGGGTGGGCATGACGGTTTCTACTACGCCAAGCTGATCAAGATCGCTGCCGCGCGCGGCTAAACGGATTCAACGGAGTGACTGGATGAAAATCATCATTCTCGGTGCGGGACAGGTCGGCGGTTCGCTGGCGGAACACCTGGCCAGCGAGGCCAACGACATTACCGTGGTCGATACCGACGGCGAACGCCTGCGCGACCTCGGCGATCGCCTCGACATCCGTACCGTGCAGGGCCGTGGCTCGCTGCCGTCGGTGTTGCGTCAGGCCGGTGCCGATGACGCCGACATGCTGGTGGCGGTGACCAACAGCGACGAAACCAACATGGTCGCCTGCCAGGTCGCCCACACGCTGTTCCACACCCCGACCAAGATCGCCCGGGTGCGTGAAGCGTCCTACCTCAATCGCGAGGAACAACTGTTCCAGAACGAAGCGATCCCGGTCGACGTGCTGATCAGCCCCGAGCAAGTGGTGACCAACTACATCAAGCGCCTGATCCAGCATCCGGGTGCCTTGCAGGTCATCGATTTCGCCGAAGGTGCGGCGCAACTGGTGGCGGTGCGTGCCTATTACGGCGGGCCGTTGGTGGGTCAGCAACTGCGCCAGTTGCGCGAGCACATGCCGAACGTCGAAACCCGCGTCGCGGCGATTTTCCGCCGTGACCGGCCGATCCTGCCGCAGGGCGATACGGTGATCGAGGCCGACGATGAAGTCTTCTTCATCGCCGCGCGTGAGAATATTCGCGCGGTGATGAGTGAAATGCGCCGTCTCGATGAAACCTACAAACGCATCGTCATTGCGGGCGGCGGGCAGATCGGCGAGCGTCTGGCCGAGGCCATCGAAAGCCGTTATCAGGTGAAGATCATCGAGATGAACCCGGCGCGTTGCCGTTATCTCTCCGATACCCTCGACAGCACCGTGGTGTTGCAGGGCAGCGCGTCCGACCGCGATTTGCTGCTGGAAGAGAACATTGCCGACGCCGACATCTTCCTCGCGCTGACCAACGATGACGAAGCCAACATCATGTCGTCGCTGCTGGCGAAACGGCTGGGGGCGAAGAAGGTCATGACGATCATCAACAACCCGGCCTACGTCGATTTGATTCAGGGCGGCGACATCGACATCGCCATCAGCCCGCAACTGGCGACCATCGGCACCTTGCTGGCCCACGTGCGCCGTGGCGATATCGTCAGCGTGCACTCATTGCGGCGCGGCGCGGCGGAGGCGATCGAGGCGATTGCCCACGGTGATGCGAAATCGAGCAAGGTGATTGGCAAGCCGATCGAGAAAATCGGCCTGCCGCCGGGCACCACGATCGGTGCGGTGATCCGCAACGAACAAGTGATCATCGCCCACGACGATACGGTGATCGAAGCGGGCGACCATGTGATTCTGTTCCTTGTGGATAAAAAGCATATTCGCGATGTGGAGAAGCTGTTTCATGTGGGGTTGAGCTTTTTCTGAGGCTTGCGCTGACGGCACTGGCGCCTTCGCGAGCAGGCTCGCTCCCACAGGGGAAACGCATTCCAAAATGTGGGAGCGAGCCTGCTCGCGAAAGCGGCCTCACTAAACAAGATCAATACCTGACACTCCGCCGATAAGGAATCCACCCATGCTCGAATCCCTGGAAAAAATGCTCGCCAAGGGTGTGGATAACTCTCTGCTGCGCTTCGGCTTGGGCAAGGGCTATCTGGATCTGGGCGAAAATGCCAAAGCCGCCGAGCATTTCCAGCGTTGTGTCGGCTTTGATCCGAAGTATTCCGCCGCTTGGAAACTGTTAGGCAAGGCGCAACTCGCGCTGGACGATCACGCCGCTGCGCGTCAGGCGTGGGAGCAAGGTCTGGAAGCGGCCCGCGCCCATGGCGACAAACAGGCCGAGAAAGAAATGACCGTGTTTCTCAAGAAGCTCGATCGACAGGCGCAGTAGGGTTTTACAAATACCGCAGGCCGATGCCTTCGGCGTCGACCGTCACCACTTCCATCCGCACTCGCGGCGCGCCTGTGGGTAAGTCCTGCACCTGGCCATAAACCACCGCGCCTTTGGGCAATGAAGCCAGGCGCGGGTGCTGGACGTACACGCCAGTCGGGGACAGGTTGCGGGTTTGCCCGAGGCATTCGCCGAAGCTGTCGTGGGTGATCTTGATGCGGAAGGATTTGCGGTGTTCGGACATCTTGGTGCGCCCTTTTTTGAACGAGTTGTGGATAACTGAAGGAGCAAGATCAAAAGATCGCAGCCTGCGGCAGCTCCTACAAGTTATCCACAGAGTGTGCCAACTTCGTTAATACCAGCGCTCTTCGCCGGGTGGACGCTTTTTGAAGCGCTTCATGCTCCACATGTACTGACTTGGATAGGCGGCGACGTAGCGTTCGACGACTTTGCTCATTGCCGCACAGGATTCGGCGGTGTCGGTGCTGTACATGGCTTCGGGCGCGGCTTCGAGGATCACTTTGTAGCCAGAACCGTCGGGCAAGCGCAGCGCATGCAGGAATACGCCGACGGCTTTGCCACCGGCCAACATGTTCGGCACGAATTTGCTGGTCAGCGCTTGAGTGGCGAAGAACGGCACGAAGATCCCGGCGGATTCGGCTGGTTCCGGGTCAGCGGGGATGCCCACTGCACCACCTTTGCGCACTTCTTTGATGACGCTGAGGATGCCTTCCTTGGTGGAGGCGGCGACTTTGTTGCCCAGTTGCACGCGCTGTTTGCGTAGCAAATCGTCCACAGCCTTGAGCTTTGGCGGGCGGTAGAAAATGATTGGTTTGCACTGGCTGCAATAGAAGTGATTGAGCACTTCCCAGTTGCCCAGGTGGCTGGTGATGCCGACCACGCCTTTGCCCGAGGCCAAGGCGTCTTTCAGCACGTCGAGGCCTTCGACTTCGCGCACCAGATCAATCGAACGCTGCGCCGGCCAAATCCACGCGCAGGCGCTTTCAGTCAGCGACTTGCCGATGTCTTTCAGGCTTTGGCCGACCAGACGCTCACGTTCGGTCGCATCCATCTGTGGAAAACATTTGGCGAGGTTGATCCGCACCACGTCGCGGGAGCGGTTGGGGGTTTTCCACATGATCCAGCCGATCGCCGAACCCACGGCCTGTACGGCCCGCCATGGCAGCAGGGCAAACAGCCGCAGAGCGCCTACCAGCAAGGCGCCTTTAAACTTTTCCACAGGTCACTCCTGATCTTGTGCGGTGCGCGAGGCGGCCATTCTAACCGCCGTTGGCGAGCTGCGCGTAGCGGTCGCAGTCTTGGGTGTGGTCCATGACCATGCCCGAGGCCTGCATCAGTGCGTAGCAAATGGTCGGGCCGACGAACGTGAACCCGGCCTTTTTCAGGCCTTTGCTCATCGCCAGCGCTTCGGGGGCGATCGCCGGGACTTCGCTGCGATCCTTGAAATGATTGATGATCGGTTGGTCGCCGACGAACGACCAGAGGAACCCCACTGGATCCTCCAGCGCCAGCCAGGCCTGGGCATTGCGGCGGGCGGCATTGAGTTTGAGGCGGTTGCGGATGATCCCCGGATCGAGCATCAACTCGTCGATTTCAGCGTCGCTCATTTGCGCCACGCGCTGTACGTCGAAGCCGAACAACACCTCGCGATAACGCTCGCGTTTGCGCAACACGGTGATCCACGACAGCCCGGCCTGGAACCCTTCGAGCAAAAGCAACTCGAACAAACCCTGCGCATCGCGTAGCGGCGTGCCCCACTCCTGATCGTGATAAGCCATGTACAGCGGATCTTCGGTACACCAAAAGCAGCGTGGCATAAGGCTCCAGGGGGTGGAGGTGCGACTGAATCGGGTATACTCCCGCTCTTTAAATCGCAGCCCAAGAAACAGGTGAATTTCGTGAGCCAGCCTACGCCAGCCGTGCGTACCTTCCAAGACTTGATCCTCGCGCTCCAGCAATACTGGGCCGAGCAAGGTTGCGTGGTACTTCAGCCCTACGATATGGAAGTAGGCGCCGGCACTTTCCACACCGCGACCTTCCTCCGTGCCATCGGCCCGGAAACCTGGAACGCCGCTTACGTGCAGCCAAGCCGCCGTCCGACTGACGGCCGTTACGGCGAAAACCCGAACCGTCTGCAGCACTACTATCAGTTCCAGGTCGTGCTCAAGCCGAACCCGGATAACTTCCAGGAACTGTACCTGGGCTCGCTCAAGCATGTCGGCCTGGACCCACTGGTTCACGACATTCGCTTCGTCGAAGACAACTGGGAATCGCCGACCCTCGGCGCCTGGGGTCTGGGCTGGGAAGTCTGGCTGAACGGCATGGAAGTGACTCAGTTCACTTACTTCCAGCAAGCGGGCGGCATCGAGTGCTACCCGGTGACCGGCGAGATCACTTACGGTCTCGAGCGTCTGGCCATGTACCTGCAAGGCGTGGATTCGGTCTACGACCTGGTCTGGGCTGACGGTCCGATGGGCAAAGTCACCTACGGCGACGTGTTCCACCAGAACGAAGTGGAGCAGTCCACTTACAACTTCGAACACGCCAACGTCGACAAGCTGTTCGAACTGTTCGACTTCTATGAAAGCGAAGCCAAGCGCCTGATCGAACTCGACCAGCCGCTGCCGTTGCCGAGCTACGAAATGGTCTTGAAGGCCTCGCACACCTTCAACCTGCTGGATGCGCGCCGGGCGATCTCGGTGACTGCCCGTCAGCAATACATTCTGCGCGTGCGCACCCTGGCGCGTTCCGTTGCGCAAGCCTACCTGCTGGCACGCGCCAAGCTGGGCTTCCCGATGGCGACCCCGGACCTGCGTGACGAAGTACTGGCCAAGCTGGAGGCAGCACAATGAGTGCGCAAGATTTTCTGGTTGAACTGGGCACCGAAGAACTGCCACCGAAAGCCCTGAATACCTTGGCTGAAGCGTTCCTCGCCGGTATCGACAAGGGCCTGCAAGCCGCTGGCCTGAGCTACGAGACCAAAACCGTCTACGCCGCGCCGCGCCGTCTGGCTGTGCTGATCACTGCGCTGGCTACCCAGCAACCGGATCGCAGCATCAACCTCGACGGCCCGCCTCGTCAGGCGGCGTTCGACGCTGAAGGCAATCCGACTCAGGCAGCCTTGGGTTTTGCCAAGAAATGCGGCGTCGATCTGAGCGAAATCGATCAGAGCGGCCCGAAACTGCGTTACAGCCAGAGCATCGCCGGCAAGCCGACCGCGAGCCTGCTGCCGACCATCGTCGAAGATTCGCTGAACGACCTGCCGATCCCGAAACGCATGCGTTGGGGTGCGCGCAAGGAAGAGTTCGTGCGTCCGACCCAATGGCTGGTGATGCTGCTCGGTGACCAGGTCATCGACTGCACCATCCTCGCGCAAAAGGCTGGCCGTGATTCCCGTGGTCACCGCTTCCATCACCCGGAAAGCGTGCGCATCGGTTCGCCGTCGAGCTACCTCGCCGACCTGCGTGCCGCTTATGTGCTGGCCGATGCCAACGAGCGTCGCGAGATCATCAGCAAGCGCACCGAAGAGCTGGCCACCCGTCAGGAAGGCACGGCAATCGTTCCGCCGGCATTGCTCGACGAAGTGACCGCGCTGGTTGAATGGCCGGTGCCGCTGGTGTGCTCGTTCGAAGAACGTTTCCTCGACGTGCCGCAGGAAGCGCTGATCACCACCATGCAGGACAACCAGAAGTACTTCTGCCTGCTGGATGCCGACGGCAAGTTGCTGCCACGTTTCATCACTGTGGCCAACATCGAAAGCAAAGACCCGCAGCAGATCATCGCCGGTAACGAAAAAGTGGTTCGCCCACGCCTGACCGACGCCGAGTTCTTCTTCAAGCAAGACAAGAAGCAGAAACTCGAAGCTTTCAATGATCGCCTGAAGAACGTGGTGTTCCAGGAAAAACTCGGCAGTGTCTACGACAAGGCCGAGCGCGTATCAAAACTGGCTGCGTACATCGCCGCACGCATTGGCGGCAACGCGTCGTGGGCTGCTCGCGCGGGCCTGCTGTCGAAGTGCGACCTGGCCACTGAAATGGTTGGCGAGTTCCCGGAGATGCAAGGTGTCGCCGGTTACTACTACGCCCTCAATGACGGCGAGCCGGAAGACGTCGCGCTGGCGCTGAACGAGCAATACATGCCACGCGGTGCCGGTGCAGAACTGCCGGCGACCCTGACCGGTGCGGCCGTCGCGATCGCTGACAAGCTCGACACCCTGGTCGGTATCTTTGGTATCGGCATGCTGCCAACCGGCAGCAAAGACCCGTACGCCCTGCGCCGTGCGGCTCTGGGTGTTCTGCGTATCCTCATCGAGAAGAAACTTGATCTGGACCTGAACGATGCCGTGGCGTTCGCCGTGGCCGCATTCGGTGCCAAGGTCAAGGCTGCCGGCCTCAACGAGTCCGTGCTGGAATTCATCTTCGACCGTCTGCGTGCGCGTTATGAAGACGAAGGCGTTGAAGTCGCCACTTACCTGTCGGTACGTGCGCTGAAGCCGGGTTCGGCGCTGGACTTCGATCAGCGTGTGCAAGCGGTGCAAGCGTTCCGCAAACTGCCGGAAGCGGCAGCGCTGGCGGCAGTGAACAAGCGTGTGTCGAACCTGTTGAGCAAACTCGAAGGCGCGGTACCGACTGAGGTACAAGCGAAGTACTTCGACAACGCCAACGAGTTCTCGCTGTACTCGGCGATCCAGCAAGCGGATCAAGCGGTACAGCCAATGGCTGCGGCGCGTCAGTACAACGAATCGCTGGCACGCCTGGCCGCCTTGCGCGAGCCGGTGGATGCATTCTTCGACGCGGTGATGGTCAATGCCGACGATGCCAATGTACGAGCCAACCGTTACGCGCTGCTGGCGCGTCTGCGTGGCCTGTTCCTCGGTGTTGCCGACATTTCGCTGCTGGGTTGAGGGATTGCTGTTGAAACTGCTGATTCTCGATCGGGACGGAGTGATCAATTACGACTCCGACGCTTACATCAAGTCCGTGGCGGAGTGGATGCCGTTGCCCGGCTCGATCGAGGCGATTGCGCAGTTGAGCAAGGCCGGCTGGACGGTGGCAGTCGCCACCAACCAGTCGGGCATTGCTCGCGGCTATTACGACCTCACTACTCTCGATGCCATGCACGCGCGATTGCGCGAGTTGGTGGCGGAGCAGGGCGGTGAGGTCGGGCTGATCGTGTATTGCCCGCATGGGCCGGACGAAGGCTGCGATTGCCGCAAGCCGAAACCGGGGATGCTGAAAACCATCGCGGCGCATTACAACGTCACGCTTGCCAATGTCTGGTTCGTCGGCGACAGCCTTGGTGACCTGGAGGCCGCCAAAGCCGTCGATTCACAGCCAGTTTTGGTAAAGACCGGAAAAGGCGAAAAGACTCAGGGCAAAACCCTGCCGGTGGGCACTCTGATTTTTGACGATCTGGCGGCGATTGCCGCAGAACTTATCCACAACTAGAGTACTTCTGAAGTTCCTGACCAGGGATTGATCGGGAGTGCGCTTGAACACTCGGGCATTGCCCCGTAACGGTAAACGTCACTATGTCGATACTGCGGGCCATCAGAATTTTTCTCTTTTACCTGCTGCTGGGCACCACCTCCCTGCTGTGGTGCAGCTTGAGTTTTTTTATCGCGCCGTTTTTGCCATTCAAGGCGCGTTATCGTTTCATCAACGTGTACTGGTGCCGTTGCGCCTTGTGGTTGACCAAGGTGTTTCTCGGTATCCGTTACGAAATCAAAGGCGCGGAAAACGTGCCTGACCGGCCCTGCGTGATTCAATCGAACCACCAGAGCACTTGGGAGACGTTCTTTCTCTCCGCTTATTTCTCGCCGCTGAGCCAAGTGCTCAAACGCGAACTGCTGTATGTACCGTTCTTCGGCTGGGCCATGGCCATGTTGCGGCCTATCGCGATTGACCGCGACAACCCGAAAGCTGCATTGAAACAAGTCGCTGCCAAGGGTGATGAGCTGCTCAAGGACAACGTTTGGGTGCTGATCTTCCCGGAAGGCACACGCGTGCCGTTTGGCACTGTCGGCAAGTTCTCCCGCAGTGGTAGCGCTTTGGCGGTGAATGCGGCGCTTCCGGTACTGCCGATTGCACACAATGCCGGCAAGTTCTGGCCGAAAGTCGGCTGGGGCAAAAAGTCCGGCGTGATCACTGTGGTCATCGGTGAACCGATGTACGCCGAAGGCACAGGCCCGCGCGCCATCGCCGAGTTGAACGACCGGGTGCAAGCCTGGAACGAGAAGACTCAACGCGAAATGGGCTCTCTGCCACCGGCCCCGCAGGCACCCGCGGCAAATGATCAGATCGCTGTCTGAGATTTTGTGGATAACCTGTGTACGGTTTTGCTGAAAAGGCCTGATTATTGAAATTAAGTAATTGATTTACTTATATATTTCTCAAGCTCATAAAAGACCGTAAAATGTGCATAAGTTTTTTTAGGATGTAAAAAAGCCGGCCGATATAGCCGGTTTTTTTGTGCCTGTTCACTCGTGAATCAGCGGCAACTCAAATAGGAACGTGGTGCCTTGATCGACCACGCTCAGGCATTCGATTTTGCCGCCATGGTGGTCGACCACCGCTTTGACCATCGACAAGCCCAGGCCAACGCCGTCGATGCCTTGGGCTGAGGAAAAGCGTCGGTACTGACTGAAAAGATCGGGCAATTCATCGGCGGCGATGCCTTTGCCTTGATCGATCAATTCACAGTGCAACCACTCCTCGCGGCAACAGACGCGCAGGGTGATCGTGGTGTCGGCCAGGCTGTACTTGATCGCGTTCTCCAAAAGGTTGAACAGCGCGCGAGTCAGCAAGCCTTGGTCAGCATTGATCAGACGTTCCTGCGATTCCTCATCCATGTCATGCAGCAGCTCGATGCGTTTCTGCTGGGCGATGGGCAACGCCTGATCCAGCACATCCAGCACCAGCATCGCGAACAGCGTCGGCTGAAATTGGTACGCCTCGGATTCAGCCCGCGCCAACAGAACAAAACCGTCGGTAAGATCCAGCGCGCGACGCACCTGGCGTTCGATTTGTTCGAACAACGGCGCATCGGCCCCGACTTGATGACGGTGCACATCGAGCAAGGCGAGGATGGCAGAGTGCGGCGCGCGCAGGTCATGGGAAAGAAAGCGCAACAACACACTGCGTTGCTCCTCGGCCGCGCGTTCAGCGCTGAGGTCGGTGAGACTCAGCAGCCAACCGATCGGCGTGTCACCGTCCACCGGCAGCAGGGCGGCCCGCTCCAGACGCAGGCTGCGCTCCTTGTGATCACGGAACTCCAACAGCGGCAGGGCGGACAATGGCGGACGCTGCTCTGTGGATAATTCCGGGTAACCAAGACGTGCGAGTTGTGCAAGTACGTCATCCCCCACCAGGTTGTTATCGAAGAGCTGGCGAGCCTTGCGATTGCCCAACAATATCTGCCCTTTGGGATCGCTGATCAGTGTGGCAACCGGCAGGTATTCCAGGCCGTCGGCAATAAACCGCCGGGTATCGCGGGTTCGGCTCATGGCTTGCTCAAGCGCCATGATCTGGCCCTGCAAGCGATCAGCCCCGATGAATTGCGAGCGACGGCGTTCGGGGAAAACCTTCGGTTCGTTGTCCAGCCGTGCCAGTTCCCAACCGAAATAGGTCAGCACCACGCTCAGGCGCCGCCAGTTCCAGATCAGATAGCCAAACAACATGCCCAGCACTGCGGGTGTCGGCGACCACCAACGGCGCATTTCCGCTAAACCTGCACTGGCCAGCAGCGCGCACGCCATGCAGATCAACGTGACCCAGAGTGCCCAGCGCGGACGCCACAACAGCAGGCCAAGACTGCCGGCCACCAAGGCGACCGACAACAAGGCGCCCATGGCCGCAGACGAATCGTGCAAGTTGATCTGTGCGCGATAAGACAACAGCGCAGTCAGCGGCAACAGCACTAGACTTATCCACAACCATTCGCGCACCAACTGGCGAAACAGGCGTTGCACCTGGCTCGGCTCTCGGCTTTCACGCCGACGATCAGGGTTCATGTGGAAAAAGGGCAGGGCAGTGTGAATGGTTTCATAGGCCACAGGTCTGAGACGTAGACCGAAGAATCATAGCGGACGTCGACCGACGGCGGCTGCTTACTTTCATAGCGAGGGCCGAGCGACTATGGTTGTCCGCCAACTGCCCAAGCAACAAGGAATCACCGCGTATGCGCGTTGCGATACTGGACGACGAACCCGCCGAACTGCGCCGGGTCGAGCAAACCCTGCAGCAAATGGCCGATGCCGGCGAACAGCCGTGGTCACTGCACAGCTTCGAGCGCGGTGAAGACCTGCTACGGCAACTGCGCCGGGAAACCTTCGACCTGCTGATCCTCGACTGGCAACTGCCCGACCTCACCGGCCTGGCCCTGCTGCGCTGGACCCGCGAACACATGGAAGCGCCACCGGCGGCGATCATGCTGACCAGCCGCGATGGCGAGAGCGATATCGTGCAGGCGTTGAATGCCGGGGCGGATGATTATGTGAGCAAGCCGTTTCGGCCGAATGAGTTGAAAGCGCGGGTGGCTGCGGTGCTACGGCGACATAGCCAGCAACGGGCGGCGGCGACGGAAGTGCTGAGCTTTAACGATCTGACGTTTGATGACGCTGAGCTGACTGTCACCCGCGAGGGAAAGCCGATTGTCATGACCGAGCGCGAGTATCGACTGGCGCGGTGTTTGTTCAGCAACCTGGGTCGACCGTTGTCGCGGGATTATCTGTATGAACGGTTTTGGCCGCATGAGGAAATGGCCTCGTCGCGGCCGTTGGATACGCATATCTATCGGCTGCGGAACAAGCTCGGGCTGACGGCGGATCGGGGTTGGCAGCTGTTGACCATTTATGGGTATGGGTATCGGTTGGAGAGTGTGGCGGCAGCATCCGAATAGAAGATCAAAAGATCGCAGCCTGCGGCAGCTCCTACATTGATTATCTGTAGGAGCTGCCGCAGGCTGCGATCTTTTGATCTGCCAATAAAAAGGCCAACGCAATGCGTTGGCCTTCTTGTTTGACGCAAACGAGGATCAGAAATCCAGGTTAGAAACCGCCAGCGCATTGCTCTCGATGAAGTCACGGCGAGGTTCGACCGCATCACCCATCAGGGTGTTGAAGATCTGGTCTGCGCCAATGGCGTCTTCGATAGTGACTTTCAGCATGCGGCGCACGCTTGGGTCCATGGTGGTTTCCCACAGCTGATCCGGGTTCATTTCGCCCAGACCTTTGTATCGCTGAATGGTATGGCGCTTGGTGCTTTCAGCCATCAGCCAGTCGAGGGCTTCCTTGAACTCGGTGACCGCTTTCTTGCGCTCGCCACGCTGGATGTACGCGCCTTCGTCGAGCAGCGTGCTCAGCTGAGCGCCGAGGGTGACGACGGTCTTGTAGTCGTTGCTGCCGAAGAAGTCGCGGTTGAAGGTGACGTAGTTCGACAGGCCGTGGGAGATCAGTTCGACCTCTGGCAGCCACACACCACGTTCACGGTCTTCACGCAGACTGGCCTTGTAGACCAGACCGGATTTTTCCACGGTACGCAGACGCGCTTCGTACTGGGCCAGCCACTCTTGCATCGCTGCATGGTCGCCGAGCTTTTCCAGGCTCACGGCCGGCAGGTAGATGAAGTGCTCGGTCAGTTCCTGCGGGTACAGGCGCGACAGACGCTTGAGGGTCTTCATCACCATGCGGAAGTCGTTCACCAGACGCTCGAGCGCTTCACCGGAAATGCCCGGGGCTTCTTCGTTCAGGTGCAGGCTCGCATCTTCCAGGGCCGACTGCGTCATGTACTCTTCCATGGCGTCGTCGTCTTTGATGTATTGCTCTTGCTTGCCTTTCTTGACCTTGTACAGCGGCGGCTGAGCGATGTAGATGTAGCCACGCTCGATCAGCTCCGGCAACTGACGGAAGAAGAAGGTCAGCAGCAGGGTACGGATGTGCGAACCGTCGACGTCAGCATCGGTCATGATGATGATGTTGTGATAACGCAGCTTGTCGATGTTGTACTCGTCGCGACCGATACCGCAGCCCAGTGCGGTGATCAAGGTGCCCACTTCCTGGGAAGAGATCATCTTGTCGAAACGGGCCTTCTCGACGTTGAGGATCTTGCCCTTCAACGGCAGGATCGCCTGGGTCTTGCGGTTACGTCCCTGCTTGGCAGAGCCGCCCGCGGAGTCACCTTCCACGAGGTACAGTTCGGACAGTGCCGGGTCTTTTTCCTGGCAGTCAGCGAGCTTGCCTGGCAGGCCGGCGATGTCCAGCGCGCCTTTGCGGCGGGTCATCTCACGGGCCTTGCGCGCGGCTTCACGGGCGCGAGCGGCATCGATCATCTTGCCGACAACCAGCTTGGCTTCGTTCGGGTTTTCCAGGAGGAAGTCGGAGAAGTACTTGCCCATTTCCTGTTCGACCGCGGTCTTCACTTCGGAAGAGACCAGCTTGTCTTTGGTCTGCGAGCTGAACTTCGGATCCGGCACCTTCACCGAGATGATCGCAGTCAGGCCTTCACGGGCATCGTCACCGGTGGTGGCGACTTTGTGCTTCTTCGCCAGGCCTTCCGCTTCGATGTAGGTGTTCAGGTTACGCGTCAGTGCCGAACGGAAACCCACCAGGTGAGTACCGCCGTCGCGCTGCGGAATGTTGTTGGTGAAGCACAACAGGTTCTCGTTGAAGCTGTCGTTCCACTGCAGGGCGATTTCCACGCCGATGCCGTCGTCACGCTGGATGTTGAAGTGGAACACCTGGTTGACCGCAGTCTTGTTGGTGTTCAGGTATTCAACGAACGCACGCAGACCGCCTTCGTACTTGAACAGCTCTTCCTTGCCGCTGCGCTCATCCTTGAGGACGATGCCGACACCGGAGTTGAGGAAGGACAGTTCACGAATACGCTTGGCCAGGATGTCCCAGCTGAAGTGGATATTCTTGAAGGTATCAGCCGAAGGCTTGAAGTGGATCTGGGTGCCGGTGGTTTCGCTGTCGCCAACGATCGCCATCGGCGCCTGAGGTACGCCGTGGACGTAGGTCTGTTCCCAGATCTTGCCGCTGCGGCGAACGGTCAGGACCAGTTCTTTGGACAACGCGTTCACAACCGACACACCTACACCGTGCAGGCCGCCGGATACCTTGTAAGAGTTGTCGTCGAACTTACCGCCAGCGTGCAGGACGGTCATGATGACCTCGGCGGCGGAAACGCCTTCCTCTTTGTGCACGTCTACCGGGATGCCACGGCCGTTGTCTTTAACGGTGATGGACTCATCCGGGTGGATGATGATGCTGATGTCGTCGCAGTGGCCGGCGAGGGCTTCGTCGATCGAGTTGTCGACCACCTCGAACACCATGTGGTGCAGACCGCTGCCATCGTCGGTGTCACCAATGTACATACCGGGACGTTTGCGTACGGCATCCAGGCCTTTCAGCACTTTAATGCTCGTTGAGTCGTACGTATTTTCTTCGCTCAATGCCTTCACTCCCGATGGTCGTGGGTCTGGGTGATACGGCCCTGTTCCACGTGGAACAGAGCGACTGGCGTTTCCGTCTGCCAGCCTTCCCTCAATAATTCGTGATCTACACAGGTGATGAACACCTGGCAGCGTAAGTCTTCCAGCAAGCGGCACAACGCGCGACGATGGTTCTCGTCCAACTCGGACGGCAAGTCATCCACCAGATAAATACACTGACCGCGTCGGGCTTGGCTGACCAGGTGCCCTTGGGCAATCCGCAGTGCACAGACCACTAACTTCTGCTGACCCCGGGACAAAATGTCCGCGGCGTTGTGTGCGCCCAATCTAAGACGCAAATCAGCCCGTTGCGGTCCGGCCTGGGTATGACCCATTTGCTGATCCCGTTGCAGGGATCCGGCCAGTACGGCGCTCAATTCCCGGTCTTTGTCCCAGCCTCGGTAATAGCTGAGCGTCAAACCTTCGAGCTCAACCAGTTCGCTCAAGGTTTGTTCAAAGACTGGTTTCAAGGCTTTGATGTAAGCGCGGCGGTATTCATCGATTTCAGCGCTGGCCTGGCACAGTTCCCTGTCCCAAACCGCTTGCGAAACGGCGTCAAGTGTACCATGCCGCAGCCAGGAGTTTCTCTGGCGCAAGGCCTTCTGCAAACGCTGCCAGGTGGCCATGAAGCGCGGTTCGACGTGGAACACGCCCCAGTCGAGGAACTGCCGGCGAATCTTCGGTGCACCTTCGAGCAAGCGGAAGCTGTCGGGGTTGATCAACTGCAGCGGCAGGATCTCCGCCAGTTGCGCGGCGCTACGGGCGTTCTGACCGTCGATACGAATCTGAAACTCGCCCTGACGATCGCGCGAGATTCCCAAAGCGCTATGGCCACCCTCGCCCAATTCAACCTGACCGAACACGGTACAGGCGAGCTGCTCATACTGGATGACCGGCAACAGACGCGTGCTGCGAAACGAACGGGCAAGCCCCAGCAGATGAATGGCTTCCAGAACACTGGTTTTGCCGCTGCCGTTGGCGCCGTAAAGAATGTTGATGCGGGGGGAGGGGGAGAAGGTCACCGGGTGCAGATTGCGCACCGCGGTGACCGAAACACGACTTAAGGACATCCAGGGTCAGCTGATTACAGACGCATCGGCATGACAACGTAAGCCGAATCGTCGTTGTCGGACTCTTGCACCAGCGCACTGCTGTTGGAGTCGGACAGGATCAGACGAACCTGCTCGGTGGTCATCACGCCCAGCACGTCGAGCAGATAGCTCACGTTGAAGCCTATTTCCAGCGAACCGCCGTTGTATTCAACGCCCACTTCTTCTTCCGCTTCTTCCTGCTCCGGGTTGTTGGCCTGGATCTTCAACTGACCGCTGGCCAGTTGCAGACGGATACCACGGTACTTTTCGTTGGAAAGAATCGCGGTACGGCTGAACGCTTCACGCAGGGCCTGGCGATCGCCCAATACCAGCTTGTCGCCGCCCTTCGGCAGAACGCGCTCGTAATCCGGGAATTTGCCGTCGACCAGTTTCGAGGTGAAAGTGAATTCGCCGGTGGTCGCACGGATGTGGTGCTGACCCAGCACGATGCTGACATTGCCGTCCGGCTCGGTGAGTAGACGCGCCAGTTCGAGAATACCTTTGCGCGGCACGATCACCTGGTGGCGATCCGGCTGGCCGATATCGGCTTTCATCGAGCACATGGCCAGACGGTGACCATCAGTAGCCACAGCACGGATGATGCCTTCGGAAACTTCCAGCAGCATACCGTTGAGGTAATAACGCACGTCCTGCTGGGCCATGGCGAAGCTGGTGCGTTCGATCAAACGTCGCAGTTTGCTTTGCTCAAGGCTGCAGGTCAGCGAGCCCGGACCTTCTTCAACGGTCGGGAAATCGTTGGCTGGCAGGGTCGACAGGGTGAAGCGGCTACGGCCAGCCTTCACGACCAGCTTCTGCTCGTCGACCTTGATGTCGATCAGCGCATCGTTGGGCAGGCTTTTGCAGATGTCCATCAGCTTGCGCGCAGGCACGGTGATGGAACCTGTCTCTGCCGGCTCCTCAAGTTGCACACGACCGACCAGTTCGACTTCCAGGTCGGTACCGGTCAGCGACAGTTGCTGGCCTTCGACTACCAACAGCACGTTGGACAGTACCGGCAAGGTCTGTCGACGCTCGACGACGCCTGCGACCAGTTGCAGGGGTTTCAACAGGGCTTCGCGTTGAATGGTGAAATGCATGGTCTAGTCCCTTGCCTTAATAAGCTGCGCTGGTGTTCATCAAGTTGTCAGTGTACGCAGCAGGTTCTTGTAGTCCTCGCGGATGTCCGCGTCGGATTCCTTAAGTTCGTTGATCTTGCGGCAGGCGTGCAACACGGTGGTGTGGTCACGGCCACCAAACACATCACCGATTTCCGGCAGGCTGTGGTTGGTCAGTTCCTTGGACAACGCCATGGCCACCTGACGCGGGCGTGCTACCGAGCGCGAGCGGCGCTTGGACAGCAAGTCCGAGATCTTGATCTTGTAGTACTCGGCGACGGTGCGCTGAATGTTATCCACAGAGACCAGTTTGTCCTGCAATGCCAACAGGTCTTTCAGGGATTCGCGAATCAACTCGATGGTGATGTCGCGGCCCATGAAGTGCGAGTGGGCGATCACGCGCTTTAGCGCGCCTTCCAGCTCACGGACGTTGGAGCGAATGCGTTGGGCAATGAAGAACGCGGCGTCGTGCGGCAAGTCGACTTTGGCCTGGTCGGCCTTCTTCATCAAGATCGCCACGCGGGTTTCCAGTTCCGGCGGCTCGACGGCAACCGTCAGACCCCAGCCGAAGCGGGATTTGAGACGCTCTTCAAGGCCTTCGATTTCTTTCGGGTAGCGGTCACTGGTGAGAATGACCTGCTGGCCACCTTCAAGCAGGGCGTTGAAGGTGTGGAAAAACTCTTCCTGCGAACGCTCCTTGCGGGCGAAGAACTGAATGTCGTCGATCAGCAAAGCATCCACCGAACGGTAGAAACGCTTGAACTCGTTGATCGCGTTCAGTTGCAGCGCTTTGACCATGTCGGCCACGAAACGCTCGGAATGCAGGTACACGACCTTGGCATTCGGGTTCTTCTTTAATAGATGGTTACCCACCGCATGCATCAAGTGAGTTTTACCCAGGCCGACGCCACCATAAAGGAACAGTGGGTTGTAACCATGCTTGGGATTGTCCGCCACTTGCCAGGCCGCCGCACGGGCGAGCTGGTTGGATTTACCTTCGACGAAGTTTTCGAAGGTAAAGGTGCGGTTCAGGTAACTGGTGTGCTTGAGCGCACCTTCGACCTGCACGGTGCGCTGTTCTGCGCGGACCGGGGCCTGTTGTGAGGCAGCACCGGACATCGGATCGAAGCTGTCACGCGATGGCTCGTCACTGATTTCAACGGATTTCTGCGTCGAGCGCTTGGCCGGCGCAGGCGTCGACACAGGAGCCTGCGTATTGGCAGGCGCGCCCGTGTTTACCTGGGCCTGGGAAACCTGTGCGGCAGCCAGCGGTGCATTCGGTGCGGCACGTGGGGCCGAGCTGCGTTTGCTGCCTATTAATAAGGAAAGCGCCGGCGCCATGCCGTTGCCATGCTCATCCAGCAGTTCAAGGACGCGGCCCAGGTACTTTTCGTTGACCCAGTCCAGCACAAAACGGTTCGGTGCGTAGACGCGCAACTCGTCGCCTTCGGCTTCGACCTGTAGTGGACGGATCCAGGTGTTGAATTGTTGGGCAGGCAGCTCCTCGCGCAAAAGCTCCACGCACTGCTGCCAAAGTTCCACTGACACGGATATCCCCTAAGTTGAAAGCCGGTGAGGCAAAAACAAGCGGCCATTGTAGCGGCGAGCCGCCCACTTATCCACATGCAGGTAGTCAGCTGCGCATGATTTATCAATGCGTTAAATGACAACAAAGCGACCAACGGTGTGTGAATAAGCTCTGTGGATAACCCGCTCTAAGGGCACTGGACAACTGGGGGTTGAACTCGGTGGATAACCTGCCTGTGGATAACAGCCCATTCCACACACAGGTTATCCGACAGTGCAGCACAGGCTGAACACGGTTTTCCACTGTAGTTGTCATCCTCTGTACATCAGGTGAAACAAGGCCTGAGAGCAGTTATACACAGAAGATGGTGGCCCTAGCTTTTATAAGCTTTACAGAAAAGCTTTAAATAATTCCCTTCTTTATTTTTATATTTGGCGAACAGGCTGTCAGCCCAAGAAGGCATCGAGATCTATTTATAAGGAAACGCTGGTTGGAAATTGACCTGAAGGCTTGCTTTCTCTAGAATCCCCGGTCTCTTAAAACGGGGGCCATTCCGGCCCGTTGTGGACGAACCAGGTAACACGACAATGAAACGTACTTTCCAACCAAGCACTATCAAACGCGCCCGTACCCACGGTTTCCGTGCTCGCATGGCTACCAAGAACGGCCGTGCAGTCCTGTCGCGTCGCCGCGCCAAAGGTCGTGCGCGTCTGGCAGTTTGATAATCCGGTACTGGAGGTGAGTCAGGACTTCAGTCGGGAAAAGCGTCTGCTTACCCCCCGGCATTTCAAGGCAGTCTTTGACTCCCCTACCGGCAAGGTTCCGGGGAAAAATCTCCTGCTCCTAGCACGCAACAACGATCTTGATCACCCCCGTCTCGGGCTGGTTATCGGGAAAAAGAGCGTAAAGCTCTCCGTTGAGCGCAATCGCCTCAAACGTTTGATGCGCGAATCATTCCGTCTGCACCAGGATTCACTGGTCGGCTGGGATATCGTTATCGTCGCGCGCAAAGGTCTGGGCGATGTAGAAAACCCCGAATTGATTCAGCATTTCGGCAAGCTCTGGAAGCGTCTGGCACGCAGCAAGCCAGTTCCAGAAGTCAAAACCGAAACTGTAGGGGTAGACAGTCCTGATGCGTAAACTGGCCCTCGTTCCGATCCAGTTTTATCGCTATGCCATTAGTCCTTTGATGGCCAGTCATTGTCGTTTCTACCCCAGTTGTTCCTGCTACGCGTATGAAGCCATTGAAAATCATGGCCTTCTGCGCGGTGGCTGGCTGACCTTTCGTCGTTTAGGTCGCTGTCATCCGTGGAATCCCGGTGGTTATGACCCGGTTCCACCTATCCCTACCTCCCGTTCTTCTTCGATGGCCGAGTAATCATGGATATCAAACGCACGATCCTGATCGTCGCCCTGGCAATCGTGGCCTACGTTATGGTCCTTAAATGGAACCAGGACTACGGTCAGGCTGCCCTGCCGACTCAGAATGTTGCTTCCAGTACGACTACATCCGGTTTGCCGGACACCGCCACTGGCAATAATGCTGCCGCCAGTGACGATATTCCGCGCGCCGCTAGCGATACCAGCGCACCTGCCGAAACACCGGTAGCCGCCAGCAAGGATCTGATCCAGATCAAAACCGACGTGCTCGATCTCGCGATCGATCCACAAGGTGGCGACGTTGCCCAACTGACCTTGCCTCTGTATCCACGTCGTCAGGATCGTCCTGATGTTCCGTTCCAGCTGTTCGATAACGGCGGCGAACGTGTTTATCTGGCACAAAGCGGTCTGATCGGCACCAATGGCCCGGATGCAAATCCTGCCGGTCGTCCGGTTTACTCCTCGGAGAAGAAGACTTATCAACTGGCTGACGGTCAGGACCAACTGGTCGTAGACCTGAAGTTCAGCAAGGACGGCGTCAATTACATCAAGCGTTTCACTCTGAAACGCGGCCTGTATGACGTAGCCGTTTCCTACATTGTGGATAACCAGAGCGCTCAGCCCTGGAACGGCGCAATGTTTGCTCAGTTGAAGCGCGATAACAGCGCCGATCCTTCGTCCACAACCGCTACTGGCACCGCGACTTACCTGGGCGCCGCCCTGTGGACAAGTTCGGAGCCGTACAAGAAAGTGTCCATGAAGGACATGGACAAGGCGCAGCTGAAAGAAACCGTCACCGGTGGTTGGGTAGCCTGGCTGCAACACTACTTCGTGACTGCGTGGATTCCGGCGAAGGGCGAAAACAATGTCGTCCAGACGCGTAAAGACAGCAAAGGCAACTACATCATCGGTTACACCGGTCCGACACTGACCGCTGCTCCGGGTGCCAAAGTTGAAACCAGCGCTGTGCTGTACGCCGGTCCGAAAAGCCAGGCTGTGCTGAAACAGTTGTCCCCGGGTCTGGAACTGACCGTCGACTACGGCATTCTGTGGTTCATTGCCCAGCCAATCTTCTGGCTGCTGCAACACATCCACGCCATCGTCGGTAACTGGGGCTGGTCGATCATTTTCCTGACCATGCTGATCAAGGGTCTGTTCTTCCCTCTGTCGGCTGCCAGCTACAAATCGATGGCGCGCATGCGTGCCGTTGCACCGAAACTGGCTGCACTGAAAGAACAGCATGGCGATGACCGGCAGAAAATGTCGCAATCCATGATGGAGCTGTACAAGAAAGAGAAGATCAATCCGCTGGGCGGCTGCTTGCCTATCCTCGTGCAGATGCCGGTTTTCCTCTCGCTGTACTGGGTTCTGCTGGAAAGCGTGGAAATGCGCCAAGCGCCGTTCATGCTGTGGATCACTGACCTGTCAATTAAGGATCCGTTCTTCATTCTGCCGATCATCATGGGCGCAACCATGTTCATCCAGCAGCAGTTGAACCCGACTCCGCCGGATCCGATGCAGGCGAAGGTCATGAAAATGATGCCAATCATCTTCACCTTCTTCTTCCTGTGGTTCCCGGCTGGTCTGGTGCTGTACTGGGTAGTGAACAACTGCCTGTCCATCACCCAACAGTGGTACATCACGCGTAAGATCGAACGGGCTACCAAAGCAGCCGCTTGATTTACACTGTGGATAACCACTCAAAACGCCCCCTAGTGGGGCGTTTTGCTATCTGTCATTTTTGTCTGGATTCCGGTTAATGAGCGTACCTCGTGAAACCATCGCTGCTGTCGCCACCGCTCAAGGTCGCGGCGGTGTCGGCATCGTCCGTATTTCCGGGCCGCTGGCCAGCGTTGCCGCACAAGCCATCAGCGGCCGCGCACTGAAACCGCGTTACGCCCATTACGGGCCGTTTTTCAGTGATGACCAGCAAGTGCTCGATGAAGGTCTGGCGCTGTATTTCCCGGGGCCGAACTCGTTCACCGGTGAAGACGTGCTGGAACTGCAGGGCCACGGCGGCCCGATCGTTCTGGATATGTTGCTCAAACGTTGTCTGGAACTGGGCTGCCGTCTGGCGCGTCCGGGGGAATTCAGCGAACGCGCGTTCCTCAATGACAAACTCGACCTGGCACAGGCCGAGGCGATTGCCGATTTGATCGAAGCCAGTTCTGCACAGGCTGCGCGTAATGCGTTGCGCTCATTACAAGGCGCTTTTTCCCAGCGTGTGCATAACCTCACCGAACAGCTGATCGGGTTGCGTATCTACGTCGAAGCCGCCATCGACTTCCCGGAAGAAGAAATCGACTTTCTCGCCGATGGTCATGTTTTGAGCATGCTCGACAAAGTTCGCAGTGAGTTATCCACTGTGCTGCGCGAAGCCGGGCAGGGTGCTTTGCTAAGAGATGGCATGACGGTGGTGATTGCCGGCCGTCCGAACGCTGGTAAATCGAGCCTGCTCAATGCCCTGGCCGGACGTGAAGCGGCGATTGTTACCGAGATTGCCGGCACTACTCGGGACATCCTGCGGGAACATATTCACATCGACGGCATGCCGCTGCACGTTGTCGATACTGCAGGCTTACGTGATACCGATGATCAGGTGGAAAAGATCGGCGTCGAGCGAGCGCTGAAAGCCATCGGTGAAGCCGATCGGGTTTTGCTGGTAGTCGATGCAACCGCACCGGAAGCGCTCGATCCGTTTGCGTTGTGGCCGGAATTCCTCGAAACCCGCCCGGATCCGGCAAAAGTTACCCTGATCCGTAATAAAGCCGATCTGACCGGGGAAGCAATTGCCCTGGAAACCAGTGAAGATGGCCATGTGACGATCAGTTTGAGCGCCAAATCAGCCGGTGAAGGGCTGGATCTGTTGCGCGACCATCTCAAAGCCTGCATGGGCTACGAGCAGACGTCTGAAAGCAGTTTCAGCGCTCGCCGCCGCCACCTTGAAGCGTTGCGCCACGCCAGCGCAGCCCTTGAACACGGTCGCGCACAACTGACTCTGGCGGGTGCCGGCGAGTTGCTGGCCGAAGACCTGCGTCAGGCTCAGCACTCTCTAGGGGAAATCACCGGGGCATTCAGCTCTGATGATCTGCTGGGACGGATCTTTTCCAGCTTCTGTATCGGTAAATAAACCTTCCGCTATCCACAGACAGGTCCATTCGCGACCTGTCTGCACCTCCTCTTTCTCCAAACCTTTCTCCAGCCGGGCAGATTCCTCTCCCTGAGCGGATTTCTCGTGCCCGCTATTTCATCATTTTCCGGATTTCCGTGGATTAAGCCCTGTGAATAACTGCCACTGAGGTCGGTTGATAACAGGGCTTCAAAACTGGATATAACCGCCCCTGTGGATAACAAGCTCTTTCATCCACAGGCTTAGACCGGTTATCCAAGCCCCTCATTGGCACCTGAACACAGGGTTTTGAAACTCTGTACATATTGAATATAAAGGCCCGTAGCAATCTATCCACAGAAAGTCGCCTCAGTAGAAATAAACATAAAAACAAAGGTTTTATAAATTTCTCTCTTTTTTATTCTTTTAACCTCGAGTTCTCCACAGCTGGTTAAATTTTGTGCAAAGGGTTCTTTAGGAAGGGCGAAGTCCCTATACTTGTCGACCAGGTCCAAAAACCTGATCTCAAACTATTCCTGAATTACCTACTTAAGCAGGCACGAGGTGCGTGGTGGATTTCCCTTCCCGTTTTGAAGTGATCGTCATCGGCGGCGGTCATGCCGGTACCGAGGCAGCACTGGCCTCAGCACGTATGGGGGCAAAAACCCTGTTGCTGACGCATAACGTGGAAACCCTCGGTGCCATGAGTTGCAACCCGGCCATCGGTGGCATTGGCAAAAGCCATCTGGTCAAGGAAATCGATGCCCTTGGCGGCGCGATGGCCATGGCTACCGACAAGGGCGGCATCCAGTTTCGCGTGTTGAACAGCCGCAAAGGCCCAGCCGTACGAGCAACCCGTGCGCAAGCCGACCGGATTCTGTACAAAGCCGCTGTCCGCGAAATTCTCGAAAACCAGCCGAACCTGTGGATATTTCAACAAGCCGCTGACGACCTGATCGTCGAGCAGGAACAAGTCCGTGGTGTGGTCACACAAATGGGTCTGCGTTTCCTTGCTGATTCAGTGGTATTGACCACCGGTACGTTCCTCGGCGGACTTATCCACATCGGGTTGCAGAATTTTTCTGGTGGTCGCGCCGGTGATCCGCCGTCGATCGCCCTGGCTCACCGTCTGCGTGAAATGCCATTGCGTGTCGGTCGCCTGAAAACCGGCACCCCGCCGCGTATCGATGGCAAGTCTGTGGATTTCTCGGTGATGACCGAGCAGCCGGGCGATACGCCGATCCCGGTGATGTCGTTCATGGGCAACAAAGAACAGCATCCACGCCAGGTCAGCTGCTGGATTACTCACACGAACGCCCGCACCCACGAAATCATCGCGGCGAACCTCGATCGTTCGCCGATGTATTCCGCTGCCGGTGAAATCGAAGGCATCGGCCCGCGCTATTGCCCGTCGATCGAAGACAAGATCCACCGCTTTGCCGACAAGGAAAGCCATCAGGTGTTCATCGAACCGGAAGGTTTGACCACCCACGAGCTGTATCCGAACGGGATATCCACAAGCTTGCCGTTCGACGTGCAATTGCAGATCGTGCAATCGATTCGCGGCATGGAAAACGCGCACATCGTGCGTCCGGGTTACGCGATCGAATACGACTACTTCGATCCGCGCGATCTGAAGTACAGCCTCGAAACCAAAGTCATCGGCGGTCTGTTCTTCGCCGGGCAAATCAATGGCACCACCGGTTACGAAGAAGCTGGCGCCCAAGGTTTGCTCGCGGGTGCCAACGCCGCACTGCGCGCCAAGGGCAAAGAAGCCTGGTGCCCACGTCGCGATGAAGCGTACATCGGCGTATTGGTCGACGACCTGATCACCCTCGGCACTCAAGAGCCGTACCGCATGTTCACTTCGCGTGCCGAGTACCGCCTGATCCTGCGTGAAGACAACGCCGACCTGCGTCTGACCGAAAAAGGCCGCGAGCTCGGCCTGGTCGATGACGCGCGTTGGGCGGCCTTCTGCAAGAAACGCGAAAGCATCGAACTCGAAGAGCAACGCCTGAAAAGCACTTGGGTTCGCCCGAATACGCAGCAAGGCGATGCGATTGCCGAAAAATTCGGCACGCCGCTGACTCACGAATACAACTTGCTCAATCTCTTGAGTCGTCCGGAAATCGACTACGCTGGTCTGGTCGAAGTGACCGGCAACGGCGCCGAAGATCCACAGGTCGCCGAGCAGGTTGAAATCAAGACCAAGTACGCCGGTTACATCGACCGTCAACAGGACGAAATCGCCCGTCTGCGCGCCAGCGAAGACACTAAATTGCCTGTGGATATCGATTACACCAACATTTCCGGTCTCTCCAAGGAGATCCAGAGCAAGCTCGGCGCGACTCGTCCAGAGACGCTTGGCCAGGCTTCGCGGATCCCGGGCGTGACCCCGGCAGCGATTTCGCTGTTGATGATTCATTTGAAAAAACGCGGCGCGGGCCGTCAGTTGGAGCAAAGCGCTTGAGTTCTAAGGTCACTTCGCAACACGCCGAAGAGTTATCCACAGGAGCCCGCGAGCTCGGTGTCAATCTCACTGAACCCCAGCACGAACTGCTGCTGGGTTATCTGGCCCTGTTGATCAAATGGAACCAGGCCTACAACCTGACCGCCGTGCGTGATCCGGACGAAATGGTCTCGCGGCACTTGCTCGATAGTCTCAGCGTGATGTCGTTCATCGAAAACGGCCGTTGGCTCGACGTCGGCAGCGGCGGCGGCATGCCGGGGATCCCGTTGGCGATCCTGTATCCGGACGCGCAAGTGACCTGTCTGGACAGCAACGGCAAGAAAACCCGCTTCCTGACCCAGGTCAAACTCGAACTCAAACTGGATAACCTGCAAGTTATCCACAGTCGTGTTGAAGCCTTCCAGCCTGCACAGCCGTTCAACGGGATCATTTCCCGGGCGTTCAGCAGCATGGAGAACTTCACCAACTGGACTCGCCACCTCGGCGATGCCGATACACGCTGGCTGGCAATGAAGGGCGTTCATCCGGCCGATGAGCTGGTAGCATTGCCGGCAGACTTCAAACTCGATAGCGAACACGCCCTGGCCGTACCCGGTTGCCAAGGCCAACGCCATCTGCTGATACTGCGCCGCACGGCATGATTGGGAACACAAGCAAGAATGGCTAAGGTATTCGCGATAGCGAACCAAAAGGGTGGTGTGGGCAAGACCACCACCTGCATCAACCTCGCAGCATCCCTGGTCGCGACCAAGCGCCGGGTGCTGTTGATCGATCTCGATCCACAGGGCAACGCCACCATGGGTAGCGGTGTGGATAAACACGGCCTGGAAAATTCGGTCTATGACCTGCTGATCGGCGAATGCGATCTGGCCCAGGCCATGCACTATTCCGAACATGGCGGTTATCAACTGCTGCCGGCCAACCGCGATCTGACGGCGGCCGAAGTGGTGCTGCTGGAAATGCAAATGAAGGAAAGCCGTCTGCGCAGCGCGCTGGCGCCGATCCGTGAAAACTACGATTACATTTTGATCGACTGCCCGCCGTCGCTGTCGATGCTGACGCTGAACGCATTGGTCGCCGCTGACGGGGTCATTATCCCCATGCAGTGCGAGTACTTTGCGCTCGAAGGTCTCAGCGACCTTGTGGATAACATCAAGCGCATCGCCGAGTTGTTGAACCCGAACCTGAAAGTCGAAGGCCTGCTGCGGACCATGTATGACCCGCGTCTGAGCCTGATGAATGACGTTTCGGCACAGCTCAAGGAACACTTCGGCGAGCAGCTGTATGACACGGTGATTCCTCGCAACATCCGCCTGGCCGAAGCGCCGAGCTATGGCATGCCGGCACTGGCCTACGACAAGCAATCGCGTGGCGCCCTGGCTTATCTGGCCCTGGCCGGCGAGATGGTTCGCCGTCAGCGCAAAAATTCACGCATCGCCGCCGCTCAGGCAACTTAAGGAATCCCCATGGCCGTCAAGAAACGAGGTCTCGGACGTGGACTGGATGCACTGCTGAGTGGTCCGACCGTCAGCGCGCTGGAAGAACAGGCCGCGCAAGCTGACACCCGTGAGCTGCAGCACCTGCCGCTGGATCTGCTGCAGCGTGGCAAGTACCAGCCGCGCCGGGACATGGATCCGCAGGCGCTGGAAGAGCTGGCGCTGTCGATCAAGGCACAAGGCGTGATGCAGCCGATCGTGGTTCGCCCGATTGGCGGTGGCCGCTTTGAAATCATCGCCGGTGAACGCCGCTGGCGCGCGAGCCAGCAAGCCGGGCAGGAAACCATCCCGGCGATGGTCCGTGATGTACCGGATGAAACCGCGATCGCCATCGCGCTGATCGAGAACATCCAGCGTGAAGACCTCAACCCGATCGAAGAAGCGGTAGCCCTGCAGCGTTTGCAGCAGGAATTCCAGCTGACCCAGCAGCAGGTCGCCGAAGCTGTGGGCAAGTCCCGCGTCACCGTGGCCAACCTGTTGCGTCTGATTGCACTGCCGGAAGTCATCAAGACCATGTTGTCCCACGGCGACCTGGAAATGGGTCATGCCCGTGCATTGCTCGGTCTGCCAGAGAATCAGCAGGTGGAAGGGGCGCGACATGTTGTCGCACGCGGCCTCACTGTGCGCCAAACTGAAGCACTGGTTCGCCAGTGGTTGAGTGGCAAACCGGAGCCTGTGGAAGCCACCAAACCCGACCCGGATATCGCCCGCCTCGAACAGCGTCTGGCCGAGCGCCTAGGCTCTGCGGTGCAGATTCGCCACGGCAAGAAGGGAAAAGGTCAGTTGGTGATCGGTTACAACTCCCTCGATGAGCTTCAAGGTGTGCTCGCGCACATTCGCTGAAACATTTCCTCATGTAGCGCGCAGTCGGAAATCACTACCTGACAGTTGAATAGGGGCAGAACCGCCCCTATACTCTGCGCGCATTTTGTCGGCACAAATTATGCCAAGTTATTGAATTCTGGCAGCCGACCATTGGAGAGCAAATGTGATGGAAACCCGCAAGCCAAACCGCCTGCCGTTCCATCGCCTGGCGGTTTTTCCGGTGTTGATGGCTCAATTTGTCATTTTGTTCATTGCCGCTTTGGCGCTTTGGCAATGGCATGGAGTCGTTGCCGGATACTCGGGACTTTGCGGAGGCCTGATAGCCTTGCTGCCCAATGTTTATTTCGCTCACAAGGCATTTCGGTTTTCCGGCGCCCGAGCAGCCCAGTCCATCGTCCGGTCTTTTTATGCCGGCGAGGCAGGCAAACTGATTTTGACAGCAGTGCTTTTTGCGCTGGTGTTTGCAGGTGTGAAGCCACTGGCGCCGATAGCTGTATTCGGCGTGTTCGTGCTGACTCAGTCGGTCAGCTGGTTCGCTCCCCTGCTGATGAGAACAAGACTTTCGAGACCTTAGGGCGTTTGAGGCAACCATGGCAGAAACAACCGCTTCGGGCTATATCCAGCACCACTTGCAGAACCTGACCTTCGGTCAGCTACCTAACGGCGGCTGGGGCTTTGCCCATACCGCAGCAGAAGCCAAGGAAATGGGCTTCTGGGCTTTCCACGTCGATACTCTCGGCTGGTCGGTCGCGTTGGGTCTGATCTTCGTTTTTCTTTTCCGCATGGCGGCAAAGAAGGCGACTTCGGGTCAGCCGGGTGCTTTGCAGAACTTCGTTGAAGTATTGGTCGAATTCGTCGATGGCAGCGTGAAAGACAGCTTCCATGGCCGTAGCCCGGTGATTGCACCGCTGGCACTGACCATCTTCGTCTGGGTGTTCCTGATGAACGCCGTCGACCTGATCCCGGTCGACTGGATTCCTCAGCTGGCCATCCTGATCACCGGTGATCACCACATCCCGTTCCGCGCCGTGTCGACTACCGACCCGAACGCGACCCTGGGCATGGCGTTGTCGGTTTTCGCGCTGATCATTTTCTATAGCATCAAGGTCAAGGGCATCGGCGGCTTCATCGGCGAACTGACCCTGCACCCGTTCGGCAGCAAGAACATCTTCGTTCAAGCCCTGCTGATCCCGGTGAACTTCCTGCTGGAATTCGTGACCCTGATCGCCAAGCCGATCTCTCTGGCTCTGCGTCTGTTCGGCAACATGTATGCCGGCGAGCTGGTGTTCATTCTGATCGCTGTGATGTTCGGCAGCGGTCTGCTCTGGCTGAGCGGCCTGGGCGTTGTTCTGCAGTGGGCTTGGGCTGTGTTCCACATCCTGATCATCACCCTGCAGGCGTTCATCTTCATGATGCTGACCATCGTCTACCTGTCGATGGCGCACGAAGAAAACCATTAAGACCAGTCTCGACTAGTCTGATGTCCTTCCCGGTCAAACGGGAAGGGGCTCTTCACAGGGCACCTGAAACGATTTGTTTTACCGCTTTAATCTAAAAAACCTAAACCATACGACGTAAAAGTCGGGAGGAAAGATGGAAACTGTAGTTGGTCTAACCGCTATCGCTGTTGCACTGTTGATCGGCCTGGGCGCACTGGGTACCGCAATTGGTTTCGGCCTGCTGGGCGGCAAGTTCCTGGAAGGCGCAGCGCGTCAGCCAGAAATGGTTCCAATGCTGCAAGTTAAAATGTTCATCGTTGCCGGTCTGCTCGACGCCGTAACCATGATCGGTGTTGGTATCGCTCTGTTCTTCACCTTTGCGAACCCGTTCGTTGGTCAGATCGCTGGCTAATTACCCGGATTCTTCCGAGTAATTTGATGTGATGGACAACGTAACTGCGAGGTGTTGGCGTGAACATTAATGCGACCCTGATTGGCCAGTCCGTTGCGTTCCTGATTTTTGTACTGTTCTGCATGAAGTATGTATGGCCTCCGGTCATCACTGCCCTGCACGAACGTCAAAAGAAGATCGCTGATGGTCTGGACGCTGCCAGCCGTGCAGCTCGCGACCTGGAGTTGGCCCAAGAAAAAGCGGGTCAGCAACTGCGCGAAGCGAAAGCTCAGGCAGCTGAAATCATCGAGCAAGCCAAGAAACGCGGTAACCAGATTGTCGAAGAGGCCGTTGAAAAGGCCCGTGTCGACGCTGACCGTGTGAAGGTTCAGGCTCAAGCCGAGATCGAACAGGAACTGAACAGTGTCAAAGACAAGCTGCGCGCCCAAGTGGGCATGCTGGCTGTCGGCGGCGCCGAGAAGATCCTGGGTGCCACAATCGATCAAAACGCGCACGCAGAGCTGGTTAACCAACTGGCTGCTGAAATCTAAGCGAGGGCGATCATGGCAGAACTGACCACGTTGGCCCGACCTTACGCTAAGGCGGCCTTCGAGCACGCTCAGGCCCACCAGCAACTGGCCAATTGGTCAGCCATGCTCGGCCTGGCTGCAGCGGTGTCACAAGATGACACCATGCAGCGCGTGCTCAAGGCCCCGCGACTGACGAGCGCAGAAAAGGCCGCCACGTTTATTGACGTGTGCGGCGACAAGTTTGATGCCAAGGCACAGAACTTCATCAATGTCGTTGCCGAAAACGACCGTCTCCCGCTTTTGCCGGAGATTGCCGCTCTTTTCGACCTGTACAAGGCCGAACAAGAGAAGTCGGTAGACGTTGAAGTGACCAGTGCTTTTGCATTGAACCAAGAACAGCAAGACAAACTCGCCAAGGTTCTCAGTGCACGACTCAACCGGGAAGTGCGCCTGCAAGTTGCGGAGGATGCTGCCCTTATAGGTGGTGTCGTTATCCGCGCCGGCGACCTGGTTATCGATGGCTCGATTCGCGGCAAAATCGCGAAACTTGCCGAAGCATTGAAATCTTGAGTTTGAAGGGGCAGCAGAGCAATGCAGCAACTCAATCCTTCCGAAATAAGTGAAATTATCAAGGGCCGCATCGACAAGCTCGATGTGACCTCCCAAGCCCGTAACGAAGGCACTGTCGTCAGCGTATCTGACGGCATCGTGCGGATTCACGGTCTGGCCGACGTAATGTACGGCGAGATGATCGAGTTTCCGGGCGGCGTCTACGGTATGGCCCTCAACCTTGAGCAAGACTCCGTAGGTGCCGTTGTACTGGGCGCTTACCAGTCTCTGGCTGAAGGCATGAGCGCCAAGTGCACTGGCCGCATCCTCGAAGTTCCTGTTGGTAAGGAACTGCTGGGTCGCGTAGTCGACGCACTGGGTAACCCTGTTGACGGCAAAGGTCCACTGGGCAACACCTTGACCGACGCGGTCGAGAAAGTTGCACCGGGCGTGATCTGGCGTAAGTCGGTAGACCAGCCTGTACAGACTGGCTACAAGGCTGTCGATGCCATGATTCCTGTCGGCCGTGGCCAGCGTGAGCTGATCATCGGTGACCGTCAGATCGGTAAAACCGCTCTGGCGATCGACGCGATCATCAACCAGAAAGACAGCGGCATTTTCTGCGTCTACGTAGCAATCGGTCAGAAACAATCGACCATCGCCAACGTGGTTCGCAAGCTGGAAGAAAACGGCGCCCTGGCCAACACGATCATCGTGGCTGCCAGTGCTTCGGAATCTCCTGCGCTGCAATTCCTGGCACCGTACTCCGGTTGCACCATGGGTGAATTCTTCCGCGACCGCGGTGAAGACGCGCTGATCGTTTATGACGATCTGTCCAAGCAAGCAGTGGCTTACCGCCAGATTTCCCTGCTGCTGCGCCGTCCACCAGGCCGTGAAGCTTACCCAGGCGACGTGTTCTATCTCCACTCCCGTCTGCTGGAGCGCGCATCCCGCGTTTCGGAAGAATACGTAGAGAAGTTCACCAACGGCGCAGTGACCGGCAAAACCGGTTCCCTGACCGCACTGCCGATCATCGAAACCCAGGCTGGCGACGTTTCCGCGTTCGTTCCGACCAACGTGATTTCGATCACCGACGGTCAGATCTTCCTGGAATCGGCCATGTTCAACTCGGGCATCCGCCCTGCAGTGAACGCCGGTGTTTCGGTATCCCGTGTGGGTGGTGCCGCTCAGACCAAGATCATCAAGAAGCTCTCCGGTGGTATCCGTACCGCTCTGGCTCAGTACCGTGAACTGGCGGCATTCGCCCAGTTCGCTTCTGACCTGGACGAAGCGACCCGTAAGCAACTTGAGCATGGTCAGCGCGTTACCGAGCTGATGAAGCAGAAGCAATACGCACCAATGTCGATCGCTGACATGGCGCTGTCGCTGTATGCCGCTGAGCGTGGGTTCCTGACTGACATTGAAATCGCCAAGATCGGCAGCTTCGAACAAGCGCTGATCGCTTTCTTCAACCGCGATCACGCCGATTTGATGGCCAAGATCAACGTTAAAGGTGACTTCAATGACGAAATCGACGCTGGCATGAAAGCCGGTATCGAGAAGTTCAAGGCCACCCAAACCTGGTAAGCCGCAGCGGGAGCCGCGAGGCTCCCGCTTGCTAACCTGATAGGTGTTACATGGCAGGCGCAAAAGAGATTCGCAGTAAGATTGCGAGCATCAAAAGCACGCAAAAGATTACCAGCGCCATGGAAAAAGTGGCGGTAAGCAAAATGCGCAAGGCACAAATGCGCATGGCTGCTAGCCGTCCTTATGCGGAACGTATCCGCCAGGTAATTGGGCATCTGGCCAACGCCAACCCGGAATACCGCCACCCGTTCATGATCGACCGCGAAATCAAGCGTGTGGGTTATGTTGTGGTGAGCAGTGACCGTGGTTTGTGCGGCGGCTTGAACACCAACCTGTTCAAGGCCCTGGTCAAGGACATGGCGGTAAACCGCGAAAACGGCGTCGAGATTGATCTGTGTGTCGTTGGTAGCAAGGGTGCGGCCTTTTTCCGCAACTTCGGCGGTAACGTCGTTGCAGCTATCAGCCACCTGGGTGAAGAGCCGTCGATCAATGACTTGATCGGCAGCGTCAAGGTGATGCTGGATGCCTACCTGGACGGCCGTATTGACCGCCTGTCCGTGGTGTCCAACAAATTCATCAACACCATGACGCAACAGCCTACCGTGGAGCAATTGATTCCACTGGTGGCCACCCCGGATCAGGATCTCAAGCACCACTGGGACTATCTCTACGAACCGGATGCCAAAGAGCTGCTTGACGGCTTGATGGTCCGCTACGTTGAGTCGCAGGTCTATCAGGCGGTGGTCGAGAACAACGCGGCTGAACAAGCTGCGCGGATGATCGCGATGAAGAACGCTACCGACAACGCCGGTGATTTGATCAGCGATTTGCAGCTGATCTACAACAAGGCGCGTCAGGCTGCGATCACCCAAGAGATCTCGGAAATCGTCGGCGGCGCTGCCGCGGTTTAACGGTTCAAATATTCAGAGGATCCAGCTATGAGTAGCGGACGTATCGTTCAAATCATCGGCGCCGTTATCGACGTGGAATTTCCACGCGACAGCGTACCGAGCATCTACAACGCTTTGAAAGTAAAAAGCGATGCCGGCACCACTCTGGAAGTTCAGCAGCAGCTGGGCGACGGCGTGGTTCGTACCATTGCGATGGGTTCCACCGAAGGCTTGAAGCGCGGTCTGGAAGTTACCGACTCTGGCGCAGCCATCTCCGTACCGGTCGGTAAAGCGACCCTGGGCCGGATCATGGA
The DNA here is from genome assembly GCF_900182985.1 of Pseudomonas helmanticensis. Lineage (NCBI taxonomy): Bacteria > Pseudomonadati > Pseudomonadota > Gammaproteobacteria > Pseudomonadales > Pseudomonadaceae > Pseudomonas > Pseudomonas helmanticensis. The sequence continues at coordinate 4,360,108 of NZ_FXUY01000001.1, forward strand.
CGTCCTCGGTAACCCGATCGACGAAGCTGGCCCGATCGACACCGAAGAGCGTTGGGGCATTCACCGCCCAGCACCTTCGTTCGCTGAGCAAGCAGGCGGCAACGACCTGCTGGAAACCGGCATCAAGGTTATCGACCTGGTTTGCCCGTTTGCCAAAGGCGGTAAAGTCGGTCTGTTCGGTGGTGCCGGTGTAGGCAAAACCGTAAACATGATGGAACTGATCCGTAACATCGCCATCGAGCACAGCGGTTACTCCGTGTTCGCCGGTGTGGGCGAGCGTACCCGTGAGGGTAACGACTTCTACCACGAGATGAAGGACTCCAACGTTCTGGACAAAGTGGCACTGGTTTACGGTCAGATGAACGAGCCGCCGGGTAACCGTCTGCGCGTAGCACTGACCGGCCTGACCATGGCCGAGAAGTTCCGTGACGAAGGTAACGACGTTCTGCTGTTCGTCGACAACATCTATCGTTACACCCTGGCCGGTACTGAAGTATCCGCACTGCTGGGCCGTATGCCTTCGGCAGTAGGTTACCAGCCGACCCTGGCTGAAGAGATGGGCGTTCTGCAAGAACGTATCACTTCGACCAAGGAAGGTTCGATCACTTCGATCCAAGCGGTATACGTACCTGCGGATGACTTGACCGACCCGTCGCCAGCGACCACCTTCGCCCACTTGGACGCCACCGTCGTTCTGTCCCGTGACATCGCTTCCCTGGGTATCTACCCAGCGGTAGATCCACTGGATTCGACTTCGCGCCAGCTGGACCCGAACGTAATCGGCCAGGACCACTACGACACCGCTCGCGGCGTTCAGTACGTTCTGCAACGTTACAAAGAGCTGAAGGACATCATCGCGATCCTGGGTATGGACGAGCTGTCGGAAGCCGACAAGCAGTTGGTAAACCGTGCTCGTAAGATCCAGCGCTTCTTGTCGCAGCCGTTCTTCGTGGCTGAAGTCTTCACCGGTGCTTCGGGTAAATACGTTTCCCTGAAAGACACCATTGCTGGCTTCAAAGGCATCCTCAACGGTGACTACGACCACCTGCCAGAACAAGCGTTCTACATGGTTGGCGGCATCGAAGAAGCGATCGAGAAAGCCAAGAAACTGTAATCCCGGCGCCCGGCAACGGGCGCTAATTTAGGTTGAGGCAATCAGATGGCTATGACAGTCCATTGCGATATCGTCAGCGCGGAAGGGGAAATCTTTTCCGGCCTGGTCGAGATGGTGATTGCGCACGGTGCACTGGGTGATCTTGGTATCGCTCTGGGTCACGCGCCGCTGATCACTAATCTCAAGCCGGGTCCGATCCGCCTGATCAAGCAAGGCGGGGAGCCTGAGGTGTTCTACATCTCCGGTGGTTTCCTCGAGGTTCAGCCGAACATGGTCAAGGTGCTTGCCGATACCGTGCAACGTGCCGCCGATCTGGATGAAGCTCAGGCTCAAGCAGCTCTCAAAGCTGCCGAGCATGCTCTGCATGAAAAAGGCGCTGATTTCGACTACAGCGCTGCGTCAGCACGTCTGGCCGAGGCAGCAGCTCAGCTGCGCACCGTCCAGCAGATCCGCAAGAAGTTTGGCGGTTAATCCGTCAGCCACTTGTTGTGCGATTGATAAAAAAGGGTAGCCTCGGCTACCCTTTTTTCTTTTCCGAATTCCAAAAACCCGGTCGCAGTTGCTGACCACCCAGGATTGGTAGCCAGTCATGTCTCTTGAAATCGTTATCCTCGCGGCCGGTCAAGGCACTCGTATGCGTTCGGCATTGCCGAAGGTGTTGCACCCGATTGCCGGCAATTCCATGCTGGGCCATGTTATCCACAGCGCCCGGCAACTCGATCCGCAACGCATTCACGTGGTCATCGGCCACGGTGCCGACGTGGTGCGCGAACGTCTGGCGGCTGATGACCTGAATTTCGTCCTGCAGGACAAGCAACTCGGTACCGGCCACGCCACTGCTCAGGCTGTGCCGTTCATTACTGCCGACACTGTGCTGATCCTCTACGGCGACGTGCCATTGATCGAAGTCGAAACCCTGCAACGTCTGCTCAAACAAGTCGTTCCCGGGCAAATGGGCCTGCTCACCGTTGAGCTGGATGACCCGACCGGCTATGGCCGCATCGTTCGCGATGCCGGAGGCAAGGTCACGGCAATCGTTGAGCATAAAGATGCCAGCGAAGCACAACGCGCGATTACCGAAGGCAACACCGGCATTCTCGCTGTCCCGGCCAATCGTCTGGCCGACTGGATGAGCCGCCTGTCCAACAACAACGCTCAGGGCGAGTACTACCTGACCGACGTGATCGAAATGGCGGTCAGTGACGGTCTGGTGGTTGCCACCGAACAACCGCATGATGCAATGGAAGTGCAGGGCGCCAATGACCGCAAGCAACTGTCCGAGCTGGAGCGTCATTACCAGTTGCGCGCTGGCCGTCGTTTGATGGCGCAAGGCGTGACCCTGCGTGACCCGGCGCGCTTCGATGTGCGTGGCGAAGTCACCGTAGGTCGCGACGTGCTGATCGATATCAACGTCATCCTCGAAGGTAACGTTGTTATCGAAGACGACGTGGAGATCGGCCCGAACTGTGTGATCAAGGACAGCACCTTGCGTAGAGGCGTGGTGATCAAGGCCAACAGTCATATTGAAGGCGCTGTTCTCGGCGAGGGCAGCGATGCCGGCCCATTTGCGCGCCTGCGTCCTGGCACCGTGCTCGAAGCGCGGGCGCATGTGGGTAACTTTGTTGAACTGAAAAATGCCCACATGGGCGAAGGCGCAAAGGCCGGTCACCTGACCTACCTGGGCGATGCCGAAATCGGCGCGCGCACCAACATCGGCGCTGGCACCATCACCTGCAACTACGATGGCGCCAACAAGTGGAAAACCGTGTTGGGCGCGGATGTGTTCATCGGCTCCAACAACTCGTTGGTAGCGCCTGTGGATATCTCTGCCGGTGCGACCACGGCGGCGGGGTCGACCATTACGCAGAATGTGGATAACGCGCAGTTGGCGGTTGGGCGTGCGCGGCAGAAGAATATCGATGGCTGGAAGAGGCCGGAGAAGATCAAGAAGGGCTGAGTTATCCACAGTCTCACTTAGCCACAAAAATCCAATGTGGGAGCGGGCTTGCTCGCGAATGCGATATATCAGTCACACATTCAGTGCCTGAGACGACGCTTTCGCGAGCAAGCCCGCTCCCACATTTTTGTTTGTGACGTTTTAAAAAAGTCTGCCTGATGCTTGACGATTTGGGGCCGATAGGTTTTGATTGCTTCCGTTATCTTTCGAATCGAAACTTAAGCCGCCATGTCGAAACGCAATACGCCGCAGCGCCGTCACAACATCCTTGCCTTGCTCAACGAGCAGGGTGAAGTCAGTGTGGACGAATTGGCCAAGCGCTTCGAAACCTCCGAAGTTACGATTCGCAAGGATCTTGCCGCGCTGGAGAGCCATGGACTGTTGCTACGCCGTTACGGCGGCGCAATTACCATGCCGCAGGAACTGGTCGCTGAAACCGCGCAAAGCGTTTCCAAGTACAAACAGGCGATTGCCCGCGCGGCGGTGAAACGCATCCGCGAGCACGCGCGCATCATCATCGACAGCGGCAGCACCACCGCCGCGATGATCCCTGAACTTGGCCAGCAGCCGGGTCTGGTGGTGATGACCAATTCCCTGCATGTCGCCAACGCCTTGAGCGAGCTTGAGCACGAACCGGTGCTGTTGATGACCGGTGGCACCTGGGATCCGCATTCGGAATCCTTTCAGGGCCAGGTCGCCGAGCAGGTACTACGCTCTTACGACTTCGACCAGTTGTTTATCGGTGCCGATGGTATCGATCTTGTACGCGGTACCACGACCTTCAACGAACTGCTCGGTTTAAGCCGGGTCATGGCTGATGTGGCGCGAGAAGTCATTGTCATGGTCGAGGCCGACAAGATCGGCCGCAAGATTCCCAACCTGGAGCTGCCGTGGAGCAGCGTCCATACCCTAATTACCGATGATCGCCTGCCTATCGATGCACGCGATCAGATCCAGGCCCGCGGTATCACCGTGATTTGCGCGGCTGTCAGTCAGGAGAAATAAGCATGTGTGGAATTGTCGGCGCAGTTGCTGAACGTAATATCACCGCCATCCTGCTCGAAGGCCTCAAACGCCTTGAATACCGTGGCTATGACAGCGCCGGTGTCGCGGTTTACACCAACGACGAAACCCTTGAGCGCATGCGTCGCCCGGGCAAAGTCAGCGAACTCGAAGTCGCACTGGCCGAACACCCGCTGGTTGGCCGCCTCGGTATCGCCCACACCCGTTGGGCCACCCACGGTGCGCCGTGCGAACGCAATGCCCACCCGCATTTCTCCGGCGACATCGCCGTGGTGCACAACGGCATCATCGAAAACCACGAAGCCCTGCGTGAACAACTGAAAGCGCTGGGTTACGTGTTCACCTCCGACACTGACACAGAAGTCATCGCCCACCTGCTCAACCACAAGCTCAAGGATCAACCTGATCTGAGCGTTGCGCTCAAAGCCACTGTTAAAGAACTGCACGGCGCTTACGGTCTTGCCGTGATCAATGCCAAACAACCGGATCGTCTGGTCGCCGCGCGCAGTGGCAGTCCGCTGGTGATTGGTCTGGGTCTGGGCGAGAATTTTCTCGCCTCCGACCAGTTGGCCCTGCGCCAGGTCACTGACCGCTTCATGTACCTGGAAGAAGGCGATATCGCCGAAATTCGTCGCGATAACGTGCAGATCTGGGACGTCAACGGTAAAGCCGTCGAGCGCCAGACCGTGCAGTACAGCGACGGTGCCGAAGCCGCCGACAAGGGCGAATATCGCCACTACATGCTCAAGGAAATCCACGAGCAACCGGCCGTTGTCCAGCGCACCCTCGAAGGTCGTTTGAGCAACGATCAAGTACTGGTTCAAGCATTCGGTCCACAAGCGGCCGAGCTGTTCGCCAAAGTGCGCAACGTGCAGATCGTCGCCTGCGGCACCAGCTATCACGCGGGTATGGTCGCCCGTTACTGGCTCGAAGAACTGGCCGGCATTCCGTGCCAGGTCGAAGTCGCCAGCGAATTCCGCTACCGCAAAGTGGTGGTGCAGCCAGACACCCTGTTCGTAACCATCTCGCAGTCCGGTGAAACCGCCGACACCCTAGCCGCACTGCGCAACGCCAAAGAGTTGGGCTTCCTCGCCAGCCTGGCGATCTGCAACGTCGGCATCAGTTCGCTGGTGCGCGAATCCGACCTGACCCTGCTGACCCAGGCCGGTCGCGAAATCGGCGTGGCCTCGACCAAAGCCTTCACCACGCAACTGGTCGGCCTGCTGCTGTTGACCCTGTCGTTGGGCCAAGTGCGCGGCAGCCTTGCCAAAGGCGTTGAAGCCACACTGGTCGAAGAACTGCGTCGCCTGCCAACCCGTCTCGGCGAAGCGCTGGCGATGGATAGCACGGTGGAAAAAATCGCCGAACTGTTCGCTGAAAAGAACCACACCTTGTTCCTTGGCCGTGGCGCGCAATTCCCGGTGGCGATGGAAGGTGCCTTGAAGCTCAAGGAAATCTCCTACATCCACGCCGAAGCTTACCCGGCCGGCGAACTGAAACACGGCCCGCTGGCGCTGGTGGATAACGACATGCCAGTGGTTACCGTCGCACCGAACAACGAGCTGCTGGAAAAACTCAAATCCAACTTGCAGGAAGTCCGCGCTCGTGGCGGCGAGCTGATCGTGTTCGCCGACGAGAAAGCCGGGATGACCAACGGCGAAGGCACTCACGTAGTGCAAATGCCGCACATCCACGACATCCTCTCGCCAATCCTCTACACGATTCCGCTGCAGTTACTGTCGTACTACGTTGCGGTGCTGAAAGGCACGGACGTCGATCAGCCGCGTAACCTGGCGAAGTCGGTGACGGTGGAATAAGTTATCCACAACTGAGTCAGCCGAAAAAGATCGCAGCCTGCGGCAGCTCCTGCACGGGAATCGTATTTCACCTGTAGGCGCTGCCGCAGGCTGCGATCTTTTGATTTTCAAGTGAGGGTCGACCCCGATGGATCGCTTCCAGGAAATGCACATCTTCACCACCGTCGCCCAAGAGCAAGGCTTCTCCGCCGCTGCTCGTCGCTTGGGTCGGTCCGCCGCCAGCGTCACGCGGGCAGTGGCGGCGCTGGAGTTGCGGATCGGCACGCAGTTGCTGATCCGGACCACGCGCAGTGTGCATTTGAGTGAAGCGGGGCAGCGTTATCTGGAAGATTGTCGGAGGATTCTCGCCGAGGTGCAGGAGGCCGAGGATTCTGCGGCGGGCAGTCATGCCCAGCCGCGTGGGCAATTGACGGTGACGGCGCCGGTATTGTTTGGTGATTTGTTTGTGACGCCAGTGATGGCGGGTTATCTGGCGCAGTATCCGGATGTCACGATCCACGCGGTGCTGGTCGATCGCATCGTCAATATGGTGGAAGAGGGCATTGATGTCGCAGTGCGCATCGGTGACTTGGCGGATAGCAATCAGCATGCGATCCGAGTGGGAGAGGTACGTCGCGTCATCTGCGGTTCGCCGGACTACTTCGCCAAGTACGGTCGGCCGGTTCATCCCCAAGCGTTGGCCGGTGCGCCCGTCGTGGCGACCTCAGCGATTGGCCAGCAACGCACATGGCCGTTTCTCGACGCGGGCGAACCGCTCAGCGTGCGTCCCGAACCGCGCTTGATCGTCACCGCCAATCAGGCAGCCATTACCGCAGCCTGCATGGGCTTGGGTTTGACGCGGGTGTTGTCCTATCAAGTGGCGAGCAAGATTGCCTCTGGTGAACTTGAAATCGTCCTCGCCGAGTTTGAACTGCCGCCCTTGCCGATTCACGTGGTGTATCAGGGCGGACGCAAGGCCCCGGCGCGGATCCGCAGTTTTGTGGATTTCACGGTAGAGGCTTTGCGCGAACATCCGGCGTTGAAAAATGAGGCGTTATTGCACCAGTTGAAATAATTGATTGCGTTTGGTGGTGATTCTGTTCCCCCCGCAACGGGGGGATGATGGTCTGCATCGGCGCTCTCATCCCCGCAGTGGCGCCCCTGTTCAGCGGAGTCGACCATGCAAGCGATCAAACTCTACAACTTCCCACGCTCTGGCCATGCTCATCGCGTCGAGTTGATGCTGTCCCTGCTGCAATTGCCGACCGAGCTGATCTTTGTCGATCTGGCCAAAGGTGAGCACAAGCAGCCCGCCTATCTGGCGATCAACAGCTTCGGCCAAGTGCCGGCGATTGATGACGGCGGCGTGGTGCTGGCCGATTCCAACGCGATTCTGGTGTACCTGGCGCAAAAATACGGCAACGGTCGTTGGTTGCCGGCTGACCCGGTGGGTGCCGCCCATGTGCAGCGCTGGTTGTCCGCCGCTGCCGGGCCGATTGCTTTCGGTCCTGCTGCCGCACGCTTGGTCACCGTATTTGGCGCGCAACTCAATGCTGATGAAGCCATCACCCGCGCGCACAATCTGTTGAAAGTGATGGACGTCGAACTCGGCAAAACTCCTTATCTGGCCGGCGAAGAACCGACCATTGCCGACGTTTCCGCCTACAGTTACATCGCTCACGCGCCGGAAGGCAACGTGTCGCTGGAAGAGTACGGCAACGTTCGCGCCTGGCTGGCCCGCGTCGAAGCCCTGCCGGGTTTTGTCGGCATGCCGCGCACCGTCGCCGGTCTGCAAACCGCAGTCTGATAATCGCAATCCACGCTGCGCCAGTGGTGCAGGGGAGAGGTCGTGATGGAAGGTTCACCGTGGCACGCTGGCGAACAGCAGTTACAGGCCCATGTCGGCGTTGCCGAACGCATGGAAGCCTTCGGGCGCAAGGTGATTCGCACCTGGATGCCCGATCAGCACCGTGAGTTCTATCAGCAACTGCCTTTCCTGCTGTACGGCGCAGTCGATGCGCATGGGCGGCCGTGGGCCAGTGTGCTCGAAGGCGCGCCAGGGTTTGCCCAATCGCCGGATCCCGAACACCTGCATTTCGCCAGTCAGGTCGCGGCCGATGACCCGGCGCAATTGCGCAATGGCGAGCCGATCGGTTTGCTCGGCATCGAGTTGCACTCTCGCCGGCGCAATCGCCTCAATGGCCATGTCGGCAATCTGGGCGCTCAAGGATTCGAGGTGAGCGTGGATCAGGCGTTTGGCAACTGCCCGCAATACATTCAGTTGCGTCAGTTCCAGCGTGTAGCACTGACTGATCCACAGACGCGCCCGGCTGAGCATCTGGATATTCTGGATGATGCCGCGAGCGCGTTGATCGCTGGCGCCGATACCTTTTTCGTCGCCAGTTACGTGGATGTCGATAGCCAGCGTGCGGTGGATGTTTCCCATCGAGGCGGTCAGCCCGGTTTCGTACGGGTGGAAGGCAACCGTCTGACCATCCCCGATTTCGCCGGCAACCTGCACTTCAACACGTTGGGCAATCTGCTGCTGAATCCCAAGGCTGGCTTGCTGTTCATCGACTTTTCCACAGGCGATCTGTTGCAACTCAGCGGGCGTACCGAGATTCTTCTCGAAGACCCGCAGATCGAGGCGTTTCAAGGCGCTGAGCGGTTGTGGACTTTCGAAGTGGAGAAACTGGTGCGGCGCCCGGCAGCATTGGCGTTGCGCTGGCGCTTCGACGGCATGTCGCCGACCAGTCTGTTGACCGGCAACTGGGCCGAGGCGGCTGCGCGTTTGCAGGCGCAGGCGCTGGGCAACCAATGGCGGCCGCTGCGGGTGGCGAAGATAGAAGCGGAAAGTCGCAGCATCCGTTCAATCTACCTGGAGCCAACAGATGGCGCCGGTTTGCCGGTGTTTCTCGCTGGTCAGCATTTACCGCTGCGCTTCACGATCGATGGCGAGGTGCATATCCGCACTTACAGCCTGTCGAGCGCGCCATCGGATGGTTTCTACCGGATCAGCGTGAAGCGCGAAGGGCTGATTTCGTCGCATCTGCATGAGCAGATCCGCGTTGGCGATGTGCTGGAAGCGCGGGCTCCACAAGGGCATTTCACTGTGGCGCCGCTGGAGCACCGCCCGCTGGTGCTATTGGCGGCTGGCGTGGGAATAACGCCGTTGCTGTCGATGCTGCGCGAAGTGGTGTACCAAGGCCTACGCACGCGGGGGATTCGTCCGACGCTGTTGTTGCAGAGTTCGCGCAGCCTGGCTGATCAGCCGTTTCGCAAAGAGCTGGACCGTTTGCTGGAAACGGCTGGCGATGCGGTACGGGTGCTGCGTTTGCTGAGCCAGCCAGAAGCCGATCTGCAAGAGGGTGAGGATTTCGATTTGCATGGGCGTATCGACAGCACAGTGCTGAGGAACCTGCTGGATGCCGAGGATTTCGACCAGCTCGATTTCGTCCTTTGCGGCCCCGGTGGTTTTACCCAAGGGCTGTACGACAGCCTGCGCGAACTGGATGCGCGCGACGCGCAGATTCATGCGGAAACCTTTGGCCCGTCGACACTGAAACGCCAGGCCGACCCGGACGCCATCGTCATCGAACAACCGCCCGCAGCGACTACTTCGGTGCCTGTGGTGTTCGAGCGCTCGGCAAAAGAAGCGCGTTGGCAACCCGATGGCGGTAGCCTGCTGGAGCTGGCGGAAAGCCGTGGATTGCGTCCGGAGTTCAGTTGCCGCGGTGGCTCATGCGGCACCTGCAAAACAAGGCTGGTCAGCGGCGCAGTAAATTATCCACAGCCCCCGGCGGACATTCCGGAAGCAGGCCACGTGCTGATTTGCTGTGCGGTTCCGGCACAAAGCAGCCAACCCTTGGTCTTGGACCTGTAACGAGCCCCCCTGTAGGAGCTGCCGAAGGCTGCGATCTTTTGATCTTGCGTTTATAGAATCGAAATCAAAAGATCGCAGCCTGCGGCAGCTCCTGCAGGGGGATGTGGTTCAGCCTGATCAGGCGTAGGACAGGGATTTCTCTTCAAGCAATTCCTGATACAGCTCTGTCCACTTGCGGCCCATCTCGTCGGCGGTGAATAACTGCCGATATCGTGCCTCAGCCTTCACGCCCATCGCAGCAGCGCGCACCGGATCTTCCCACAAGGTACGCATTGCCTCGCGAAACGCCCGGGGATTACTCGGCGGCACCACCAGCCCGGTTTCGTTGTGGATATTGATGTAGCTGGTGCCAGTGCCGATCTCACTGGAGATCATCGGCTTGCCGTACATCGCGCCTTCAAGCAGCGAAATACCGAACGCCTCCGAGCGCAGGTGCGAAGGGAAAACGATGGCGTAGCTCAGTTGCAGCAAGGCGACTTTGTCTTCATCACCCAGGCGCCCGAGGAAATGGATATTGCGCAGCCCCAGCGCCGCCGCTTGGGCATGCAGTTCCTGTTCGAGCGGGCCGGCGCCGACGATCACCACCGGGTAATCCACGTCTTTCAGCGCCTCGAGCAGAATGTGCAGGCCTTTGTAGTAACGCATCACGCCGACAAACAGGAAAAACTTATCCCCAAGCTGTTGGCGCCAACGGTTCATGCGCTCGCTATCGGCCTGTGGATAACCTGCTTTGTTCAAGCCATACGGAATCACCCGGGTCTTGTCCTGAAACTGCTGCAGAACATCGCTGGTGTGCAGGTAGTTCGGCGAAGCCGCGACGATGCGGTCGGCGCTGGCGAGGAAGCGGTTCATCAGCGGACGATAGAGTTTGAGCAGGTGCTTCTGGCGAATGATGTCCGAGTGGTAGGTGACGACACTGGGCTTGTTCGTTGCGCTGGCGAAATGCACCAGGTCCATGAACGGCCACGGGAAGTGGTAGTTGACCACGTCGGCCTCGGCGGCCATTTCGCGAAACTGCTTGAACACGCTCCAGGAGAAACCGGTGGAGGCGAACTGGATATCAAGTTTGGCGCGGTGCACTTCGTGCTGACCGAGTTTCACCACCGGCGGCGTCGGGTCGGCGCTGAGCGTCAGCACCTGGCCGTCGATGCCATGTTTGGCGCCGCTCTCGCACAGCTGGAAGATCACTTGTTCGATGCCGCCGACCGAATCAGGCAGGTAAGTCTTGAAAAAATGAAGTACGCGCATTTCAACCTCCCATGGCCTGGCGGTAGGCACCGGCCGTGGCCTGTGCACAACGCTCCCAGGAAAAAAGCCGTGCCTGCTGCAATCCGGCTTCTCGGCATGCCTGCCAATGTGCTTGATCGTCGATCAACCGGCTCATTGCATCACGCAAGCCGTCTGCATCGTCAGCTTCAATATAGTTGCCGGCAGCCCCCGCCACTTCCGGCATCGCCGAGGAACGGGTGATGACTACCGGTGTGCCACTGGCCATCGCCTCGAGTACCGGCAATCCAAAACCTTCATACAGCGAGGGAAAAATCAGCGCGCGGGCGCCGGCCAGCAGTTGTGCCACTTGTTCATCCGGCAGATAACCGAGCAGACACACATGCCCGCTCGCCAAGGCTTGGCGCAGCGGTTCGCTGAACTGTTCGCGCTCCCAGCCCGCCATGCCGACGATCAGCAACGGAAAGCGCTGGCGCACGGCTTCCGGTAACAGGGCGTGCGCACGCAGGGCCAGACAGAGATTCTTGCGCGGCTCGAGGGTGCCGACACACAGAAAGTATTCTCGAAAGCCCACGGCATGCGCTTTGAGTACTGCGTCGATGGCGTGCGGTTCGCGCGGATGGAAACGTTCGGCCACGCCCAATGGCGCTACGACAAAGCGCTCGGCGGGCAGACCAAAATAGTCCTGGGCTTCGTCGGCAATCGCCTGAGAGTCGGTCAGGATCAGCCGCGCCTGCTGTACGCCAGAGGCCAGGCGCCGCTCGATTTCCTTGAGCCGCGCCGGCGGCTGGGTTTCGGGAAAATGCAGGTGCGTGAGGTCGTGCAGGGTGATCACGGTCGGGCCGTTGAACGCCAGCGGCCACAGGCTCGGCTCGTGGTACAGGTCGATACCTTGCGTGCTGCCCTGATCGAAACGTTTCTGCTCCAGCCAGCGCCGGGCCTGATAAGCCCCGGGGATTTGCCGCAGCAGTGGCGTCAGGCGCGAGTAACCGGGCATGGCCGCTTCCGGCAATGCCGAACTCCAGCCCCAGCCATGGAACAAGCTGACCTCGACATCGGTTTCGCAGCGCAAAGCGTTGACCAGCTCCGCGACGTAGTGGCCGATGCCGGTGCGCGGTGCTTGCAGAATCCGGGCGTTAAGGGCAATGCGCATGCTGCCTCGCTGGCGCCGCTGGCGCTTCCAGGACATGACGCACACTGCGTTCGGCCAGTTGCTCGCTGGCTTCGCGCCAGCCGATCCAGGTCCAGTCCGCGACATCGCGGGCGGCGGGGAACTGGCCGCTGCTTTCGAAGGCTGCGATCAGATCGGCAAGGCTTTGCGGCGCTTGCAGATCGAAGTACGCCATGAACTCACCGCCGATTTCGCGGAACACTGCGATATCGCTGGCCATTGCCGGCAGACCGCGCTGCATGGCCTCCACCAGTGGCAGGCCGAAGCCTTCGACGAACGAGGGGAAAACCAGTGCCTTGGAATGGGCGTAGGCGTGTTCGAGGCTGGTATCGCTCAGGTCGTTGAACATGAACAGCCGCTGATTCAGCTGCGGGTGAGCGCGCACCCGCTCAAGCAGGACCTCGCACTTCCAGCCGACACGCCCGGCGATGCACAGGCGGGCATTTGAGCCTGCAGCCCAGGCGCGCTCAAAGGCGTCGAGCAAATAGCCGTGGTTCTTGCGTGGCTCAATGGTGCTGACCATCAGGAACACCGGCTCGGCTATGGCGAACATTTCGCGCAGGCGCGGTTCGACCGTTGCCTCGTTGCTGTGCAAGTCCAGCTCGGAGCCGAGGTGGAAAAAATCCAGCCAGCGCTTGTCAGCCTGCGCGGAGCCGATGCGCTGTTGCAGTTCCTCACGCACCTGATCACGTACGGTCGCGGAGATCGCCATAAAACCATCGGCGGTGCGGCTGACCCAGTCGAACCACTCGCTGAAAACCTGCACCAGGCGCGTGTCGTAGAACTGCGGATGAGTCAGCGGGATCAGGTCGTAGATCACCGCGATGATGCCAACGCCATCGCGCTTGAGTCGTTCGACGTGGGCAAAAAAATCCGAGTGCCAGGAGGAATCCAGCAGCACCAGTTGATCACCGGGCTGATGTTGCAGCGGTGAGCAGCGCTTGAGCAGTTGCGTGTGGTTGATGGCGCCAATCAGCCGCAGCGGTAAACCGAACAAACCGAATGACGTCAGGCGATAGGCAACATACAGCCCGCGTCGCAGCAGTTTCGAGCTGCTCCGGGTGTCGAGGCGCTGGTGCCCTTGCCAGAATCGATGCGCGAGGCGTTGCAGGCGTTCGCCGAACGTCGCCAGGGCATTGAACAGCGGGGTGTCGAGCGGCGCCAGGCGCTGTACGCGATAGAGTTGGCCATTGAGCAGGATCACCGGCATGCATTCGACGCCTTCGGCGCTCGGCGGCAACTGTTTGATGACATTGCGCACCACGCGCTGGATTCCCGAGTTGACTTTCGGGTGCTTGAACACGTGGGTGCATTCCACCAGCAAGCGAGTCATGGCGTGCGCTCGACAGGTGTGGCCGCGGTTTCGCGAGTGATCGTGGTCTGCGCATTCAGCCAGGAACAGCCGACGAAATCCTCGTGCCGATTGTTGATCACGTGGAACACCAGGCCGTAGTCGCGCCATTCGAAGTTGCGATCCAGGTGCGAATCCAGGCGCGACAGGCTCAGCGACACCGAATAGTTGCCTTTGCCCAGGCCCATGATGAAGGCGAAGCGATAGGTAAAGCGTTCACCGGCGTGCAGATCGGTCAGCGCCTTGCCCTGACGGTGGGTGTTGATGCCATACATCATCTGCCCCAGGCGATCCTTGAGGATGAAGCCCAGCACCAGGCGTTCGATGTCCTTGCGCACTTCGACCTGCACTTCCAGCACCACCGGCTGGCCGACTTCGGCGGCGTCGATGCTGCGATCGTGTTCGTCGAGCATGCGCACGCCGAGAATCGCCGCTTCACCGGTACCCGAGACGGTCTGCACTTCGCCCCCGGCGAGCATTTCCTGGCGCACGACCTGGCCTTCACGCTCGGCCATCAGGGCGTTGTAGTAATCGAGCACGGCTTCGGGTTTACCGTACATGGCCATGTGGCCATCCTTGAGCAGGATCGCCGAGTCGCAGATCGACTGAATTGCCGAGCGGTCGTGGGACACGATCAACAGCGTGGTGCCGGCCTTGCGGAAGCTGCGGATGCGCTCGAAACTCTTGTGCTGAAAATAGGCGTCGCCCACCGACAGCGCTTCGTCGACGATCAGAATGTCCGGACGCCGGGCGGTCGCCACACTGAACGCCAGACGCATCTGCATGCCGCTGGAATAGGTGCGTACCGGGTGATCGATGGCGTCGCCAATCTCGGCGAAATATTCTATTTCGGGCATCAACGCTTCGATTTCTTCGAGCTGCATGCCCAGTAGCTGCCCGGCCATCACCGCGTTCTGGCGGCCGGTGAAGTCGGGATGAAAACCCATGCCCAGTTCCAGCAGCGCCGCGACCCGACCTTCGATTTCGATCTTGCCCGCAGTCGGCTGGGTGGTGCCGGTGATCATCTTCAACAAGGTGCTTTTGCCGGCACCGTTGGCGCCGACAATGCCCACCGCTTCGCCGGGGGCGATCTCGAATTCGACATCGCGCAGCACCCAGTGCTGATGATGACGGATCGGCGAGAAGGGGATCAGCCACTCGGCCAGCCGCGCCCAGCGGTTAGGGTATTGCTTGTAGGCCTTGCTCAGGCCGGTGACACGAATATGCCCCATCAGAGTTCATCCACCATTTCGCCGACGCGTTGACGAAACAGCCGCAGCCCGAGCAGACAGAAAACGCTGCCGGTGATGAAGATCGGCAACAGCGAACTCCACACCGGCCATTGCCCATAGAGGAACAGGTTCTGATAACTGCTGAACAGGTTGGTCAGCGGGTTGAGTTGCAACAGGCGTTGCACCCATTCCGGCAGGATGCTGATCGGATAGACGATCGGCGTCAGCCAGAACCAGAATTGCAGGCAGATCGCGAACAGCTGACCGACATCGCGGAAAAACACGTTGAGCACACCGAGCACCATGCCCAGTCCGGCGCAAAACATCATTTGCAGCGCAATCAGCGGCAACAGCGCCAGCAAGGCCATGCCTGGCCAGCGCCCGGTTACCAGCAGGAAACCCAGAAACAGCGCGATGATGATGGCGAAGTTGATCCCGGCATTGATCAGCACGATCACCGGCAGGCAGATCCGCGGGAAGCTGATTTTCTTCAGCAGATTGGCGTTGTCGAGAAACATCGTCTGGCTGCGCAAGGTGATTTCCGAGAACAGTCCCCAGGCCAGCAGGCCGGCGCAGAGATAGACGCTGTAGGCCATGCTGTCGTCCACACCGGGCAGACGCGCGCGCATGATGTGCGAGAAAATCACCGTATACACGACGATCATCGACAACGGATTGAAGATCGGCCACAGGGCACCGAACAGCGAATTGCGGTAACGCGCTTGAAACTCTCGTTGCACGCTGCCGAGGATGAATCCACGGTAGCTGCGCAACGAGCGATACAGGGAAAGCAGCATTCAATCGGTCCTGCCGTAATGGTCTTCGAAGCGGACGATATCGTCCTCTCCCAGGTATTCGCCGCTCTGCACTTCGATGATCACCAGATCGATCACGCCGGGGTTTTCCAGGCGGTGCTTGTGGCCGGCGGCGATGAACGTCGATTCGTTCTTGGCCACCAGATGCGTGCCGGTGCCGTTATTGGTGACCTTGGCCATCCCTTCGACGACCACCCAGTGTTCATTGCGGTGATGGTGCATTTGCAGGGACAGCTTGCCACCGGGTTTGACCACGATGCGCTTGATCTTGAAGCGCGGCCCTTCTTCGAGAACAGTGTAAGTACCCCACGGGCGGCTGACTGTACGATGCAACCGATAGGCTTCGTGGGATTTGTCCTTGAGTTGCTTGGCCACCCGCCGCACGTCCTGCGCACGGTCGGCGTGAGCCACCAGCACCGCGTCGGCGGTGTCGACGATAATCAAGTTATCCACACCCACCGTCGCCACCAACCGATCTTCGCTCTGCACGAAGTTATTGTGGCTATCAATGAAGATCGCCTCGCCGCTGGCGCGGTTGTTGTCGGCATCGGCGGGCACCAGAGCCGCGACGGCGCCCCACGAACCGATATCGCTCCAGTCAAAACCGGCCGGCACCACGACGACTTTTTCTGAGCGCTCCATCAGCGCGTAGTCGATGGAGATGTCGGTGATTTCCGCGAACAGCGCCGGTGACAGTTCTTGCTGCAAGCAGCCGACGGTTTCGATCGGTGCGCTGGCGGCCATGCAGGCGCGGGTCTGTTCCAGCAGTTCAGGCGCATGCAATTGCAGCTCGGCAATCACGGTGGCGGTGGTGAAGCAGAACATCCCCGAATTCCACAGGAAGTTGCCGCTTTCCAGATAATGCGTGGCGGTTTGCAGGTCGGGTTTCTCGACGAAGCGCTGCACTTTCGCCGCGCCTTTGGCGTCCAGCGGTGCGCCGGTTTCGATGTAGCCGAAGCCGGTTTCCGGCGCGGTCGGGATCACGCCGAAGGTCACTAGATAACCGTCCTTGGCCAGATTGACCGCGTGCTCGACGGCGGTTTTCAGCGCGTCCTGATTGACGATCAAATGGTCGGCCGGCATTACCACCATGATCGCGTCATCACCGTGCAGCGCTTGCAGTGACAAGGCTGCGGCAGCGATAGCCGGCGCAGTGTTGCGCCCGGTCGGCTCGAGCAGGAAGTGCCCGCGATGGCGCGACACGTGGGCGGCGCAATAGTGATCCTTGCTCTGGAAGTAGTACTCGCGATTGGTCACCGTGACGATGTCGCCCCAGCCGTCGAGCAAAGCTGCGGCGCGCTGGTAGGTCTTGCCGAGCAGCGACTGGCCGTCGGGCAAATTCATGAACGGTTTCGGATGGCCCTCGCGGGACACCGGCCACAAACGGGTGCCGGCACCGCCGGACAAAATCACGGGGATCAGCATGGCCTACTCCTTGGCGACGCGTTTCATGTCCGCATCCATCATCATGCGGATCAAGGTATCCAGGTCGGTTTTCGGCTTCCAGCCCAGCACGCGCTGAGCCTTGGCCGGATTGCCGAGCAGCACTTCAACTTCGGCCGGGCGGAAAAACGCCGGGTCGATTTTCACGTAATCACGGTAGTTGAGGCCGACGTGATCGAAGGCGATGCGGCACATCTCGCGCACCGTGGTGGTGACACCGGTGGCGACGACGAAATCGTCAGGCTTGTCCTGTTGCAGCATCAGCCACATGGCTTCGACGTAATCGCCGGCAAAACCCCAGTCGCGTTTCGCGTCGATGTTGCCCAGCGCCAGCTCCTGCTGTTTGCCTTGTTTGATACGCGCGGCAGCGTCGGTGACCTTGCGGGTGACGAACTCGATGCCGCGCAGGGGCGATTCATGGTTGAAGAGGATGCCGCTGCTGGCATGCAGGTTGAAGCTTTCGCGATAGTTGACGGTGATCCAGTGGCCGTAGAGTTTGGCTACGCCGTACGGGCTGCGCGGATAGAACGGCGTGTTCTCGTCCTGCTGCTCAGCCTGGATCAGGCCGAACATTTCGCTGGTCGAGGCCTGATAGAAGCGCGTGTGCGGGCTGAACTGACGGATCGCCTCGAGCAAGTGCGTCACGCCCAGACCGTCGACGATGCCGGTGGTCACCGGTTGATCCCACGAGGCGGCGACGAAGCTTTGCGCGGCAAGGTTATAGACCTCGTCCGGCGCCGACTTGATGACTGCGCGCTGTACCGAGCAGGCATCGGCCATGTCACCGTCGAGGTAGACGATGTCGGCTTCGACGCCCATCTCGCGCAGACGCCAGCGCGAATCGCTGCTGCGCCGCGCCACGAGGCCGTGAACCTTGTAGCCCTTGTCGAGCAGCAACTTGGCCAGATACGCGCCGTCCTGGCCGGTGATCCCTGTGATCAGTGCACTTTTTGTCATTCTTGTCGTACTCGCATCTCCCAGTCGGACAGGATCGCCCGCAGGGATTGTTGTGTGGTGATTTCTGGCGCCCATCCGGTGGTTTTCGCCAGTCTTGCGTGGCTGCCGCAAACGCGACGCTGATCGGCGCGTCGCATGCGCGCCGGATCCTGAACCAGTTGCATCTCGACCTCAGCCAGATCGCCCAGTTGTTCGATCAGGCTGCGGATGCTTTGCTCGTGCCCCGAGCAAATGTTGTAAACCTGTCCCGGTGTGCCTTTTTCCAGCAACGCCAAGTACGCCGAGATGACATCGCCGACATCGAGGAAGTCGCGCGTCACGTCGATGTCGCCAACCTCCAGTTGCGGCGCCTGCAAACCTTGTTTGATGCGGCAGATCTGGCGGGCGGCGCTGGCGATGACAAAGCTGTCTTTCTGCCCGCTGCCGATGTGATTGAACGGGCGCGCCACCAGCACCGGCCAGCCTTCGCTCAGGCCCCATTGCAGGCTGAGAAACTCGGCGGAGAGTTTGCTCACGGCGTAAGGGTTGCGCGGGCAGGGCGGTTGTTGCTCGGTGATCGGCAGATGGTTTTCGCCGACCTGGCCGTAGACATCGCCCGAGCTGACGTACAGGAACGTGCCCTGAAAGCCGCGCGCCTTGAGCGCTTGCAGCAGATTGAGGGTGCCGAGCAGATTGATTTCGAGGGTGCCCGCCGGGTCACGAAAGGCTTGCGGGACAAACGTCTGCCCGGCCAGATGAATGACGGCGTCGGGCAGTTGCGGCCACAGGTCGAGGAGGCTGTCCGGATCTGTCAGGTCGTAGGGTGCAGCGGCAGGCAGCAGCTCCCACGACGAATCAGGCGATGCCAGACGAGACTGAATATGTTGTCCCACGAATCCACTGAGACCCGTGACGAACAGACGCTTTTTCAAACAGCGACCCCTTGGTCTTGAACTTGCGCCACTTTCCCACAGGCTTTAAGGGGAAGTCTGTCAGACCGGTAGAAAAAACCGATAGGACGACAGGCGAAGTCGTTGTTGTAGTTGTTTGGTTGCCAATCTGTGCCAATTGCGCAGCAATTTCAACAGGTCCAACCGTGACTGGTCAGTTCTCGTCAGCGTAGCCCGATTTATTCTCGCCCGGCGGTTCACGAATCCTCAGCGGATGTGTTTAGAATGCCCCTCGTCGCGAAAACCCGGACGTTGATTGCGGGACCGCGACACAGGGTGAAACCGACCACTAAAACAAGAACGAAGACGTGCTCAATGACTCAGGGCGAGAACGGTACGACCGACTCGATCCGAAGCTGAGACGTCATAGCATGAAGGTGCCAGGACGGCAGTTTCAGCGTGGGATGCCATGAATTTCATTCTTTACTCGGACGTCAACGACAGCTCCATCAGCCAGAGCCTGGGGCGTCCCGAATACAGCTATTACTTCGTGCTCAAGGCCTATCGCCCGGTGCTGGAAAGCCTTGGACGAGTGCATGTGGTGTCGTCCACCGCCGAGGTCGACGCGCTTTACCGCCAACTGCTCGCCGCCGGTGAAGACAGTGTCTTCCTGTCGTTCACCCCGCCGCAGAAAACCCCGGTCGATCTGCAATGCCCGACGATGTGCGTGGTGGCGTGGGAGTTCGATTCGATCCCTGATGAGCAGTGGGACAACGATCCGCGCCAGGACTGGACGCAGATGCTCGCGCGGCAGGGCCGGGTGATCACCTTGTCGAGCCACACCGCGCGCGCCATTCGCCGAGCCATGGGCGAAGACTTTCCGGTGTTGGTGCTGCCGACGCCGCTGTGGGAAAACTTCGCGGCAATCCGTCAGCAGCATTTGCCGGTGCCGGTCAATCCGGGCGCCGCGCTGGCGATCAAGGGCTGCATTTTCGATACGCGCACGCTGGGCCTGTCCGCCGATGCGCTGATCCCGGCGCCGCTGAGCGCTGAAGAAGAGGCCGCACTGGCCGCCGAACTCGAAGCCGCCCGCCCGCCACCGCTGACCTTCAAGCGGCGCCTGATCATTGCCCGGCATTACTTGCGGCTGTGGGCGCTGGATCTCGGGCGTCAGCAAGCCGAGCCGGTGCCGCGGGTCAAATTTCTGCACAACTGGTATTGGGAAGGTCTTCGCGATCTGTTCGCGGACAACCTGCACGGCTGGCTCGAAAAACGCCTGCCGGCAATCTGTGGCCCTCAACCGCTGCCGCTGATCGAACCGCCTCCGCTGGATCTGCCGGACACCACCTCGGTGGTCGAAACCCGCGTTGACGGCGTGGTCTACGTCACCGTGTTCAATCCCAAGGATGGCCGCAAGAACTGGCATCAACTGATCACGGCGTTCTGCTGGGCGTTTCGTGAAACGTGCGACGCGACGCTGGTGCTGAAAATTACCCAGAACGATCTGGCGTCCTACTACAGCGAGTTGATGACCTTGCTCGCGCAGCTCACGCCGTTCGCCTGCCGGGTGGTGGTGATGCACGGTTACCTCGACGACGCGCAGTACGCCAGGCTCTATGCCGCCGCGAGTTTCTACGTCAATGCCTCGCGCTGCGAAGGCCTGTGCCTGCCGTTGATGGAGTTCATGTCCAGCGGCAAACCAGTGATCGCGCCGGATCACACAGCGATGGAAGACTACATCGATGATTCAGTGGCATTCATGGTCAAGTCCAGCGAAGAGCTGACCATCTGGCCGCAGGACACCCGCATCATCTATCGCACCCTGCGATACCGTCCGGATTGGGGCTCGCTGAAAAACGCCTACGAACACAGCTACCGCACGGCCAAGGCGCCAACCCCGGAATATCAGCGCATGTCGGCTGCTGCCATCCAGCGCATGCACGACTACTGTGGTTTTGCCCCGGTGCAAAAGCGCATGGCGGATTTTTTCGGCCTGGTGCCGCAGACCACGGATGCCGCGCCAGTGACGGATAACGCCTCATGCTGATCATCATTCATTCGGAAACCAACCAGCACACCATCGCGCAGAATCTCGGGCGTTCGGAGTACAGCTATTACTTCGTGCTCAAGGAGTATCGGCCGGTGCTCGAGCGTCTCGGGCGCGTGGTGGAAGTGGCTGATCCGCAGCGTGAAGTCGATGCGCTGTACCTGGAATGCCTGAGCCGCGGCGAGCCGTGTGTCTTTCTGTCGTTCTCGCCACCGCATCGCACGCCGGTGCATCTGGCCTGCCCGACGCTGCCGGTGTTTGCCTGGGAATTCAGCACCATCCCCAACGAAGCGTTTGCCGGTGAACCGCGCAACGACTGGCGCAGCGTGCTGCACGCGTGCGGCGCAGCGATCACCCATTCCAGTTACACGGTCAACGCCGTGCGTGAGGCGATGGACGCCGATTACCCGATCGTCGCGGTGCCTGCGCCGGTCTGGGACCGCTTCGCTGCACGCGGCGCGCAATCGCAGGGGCAAGCATCGCCCGAGTCGTTTCGCCTGAGAATCAAAGGCCTGGTTGCCGACAGTCGAGCACTCGATCTCAATGCGTTCGGCCCCAAGCATTTGCGCAG
Organism: Pseudomonas helmanticensis; assembly: GCF_900182985.1. Taxonomy (NCBI): domain Bacteria; kingdom Pseudomonadati; phylum Pseudomonadota; class Gammaproteobacteria; order Pseudomonadales; family Pseudomonadaceae; genus Pseudomonas; species Pseudomonas helmanticensis. Next base: position 4,381,564 of record NZ_FXUY01000001.1, read on the forward strand.
TGGCAAGGGCATTGATTTTGCCGCGCCAGTGACCGAGCAGGAACTGCGGCTCGACGGCGTGGTGTACACCTCGGTGTTCAACCCTGGCGATGGGCGCAAGAACTGGGAAGACATGCTCAGTGCCTTCTGCGTGAGTTTTCGCGAGGTCGACGACGCCACGCTGGTGCTCAAGCTCACGCACCATGATGCCGAAGAAGCGCTCGGCGATATCCTCCATCACCTGTACAAAAACCAGTCCTATCGTTGCCGCATCGTGCTGATCTACGGCTATCTCGCCGATGCCGATTACGAGCAACTGGTGCAGGCCACACGTTACGTGGTCAACACCTCCTACGGCGAAGGCCAATGCCTGCCGCTGATGGAGTTCATGTCCTGCGGCAAGCCTGCCGTGGCTCCGCGCACCACGGCAATGATCGATTACCTGAGCGCCGACAACGCGTTCCTGATCGAGTCCACCGACGAACTCACGGCGTGGCCACACGATCCGCGCAAGGCGTTCCGCACGCTGCGTTACGCGACCAATTGGGCATCGTTGTGCCAGGCCTATGAGGCCAGTTACGACGTGGCCAAAAATCATCCGGCGCGTTACGCACAGATGGCGGCGCACGCCGTCAGCAGCCTGCAGGGTTTCTGCAGTCAGGCCGTGGCCGAGCAGCGCTTGCAGGCGTTCTTCGCGCAGTTGTTCGAGCGCCACACCGCCACCGTGGAAACCCCTCAAGCATGAACAGCAAACGGATCATGGACATTGAAGTCCTGCGCGCGATTGCCGTGCTGGGTGTGCTGTTTCATCACCTGCAAGGCAGTCTGTTCACCGATCCGGTGCCGCTGCTGGAAAAAATCCATGGCTGGGCGCAACCGTGGTGGGGCGTCGATCTGTTCTTCGCCATCTCCGGATTTGTCATCGCCCGCAGCCTGATCCCGGCGCTGCAAGGCTGTACGACTCGCCAGGACTACTGGCAGCAGACGCGCAACTTCTGGCTGCGCCGGGCATTTCGACTGTTGCCGTCGGCATGGTTATGGCTGGCGCTGATGTTGCTGGCGTGCCTGTTCCTGAATCGCTCAGGAGCGTTCGGCACGCTGTCCGCCAACCTGCAAGCGACGTTGGCGGGCGTCTTCCAGTACGCCAACTTCCGCTTTGCCGACAGCTTCTTTCATTACGAATACGGCAGCAGTTTCGTCTATTGGAGTCTGTCGCTGGAGGAGCAGTTTTACCTGCTGTTCCCGCTGCTGATCGTGCTGTGCCGCAAGCATCTGGTCTGGGCTTTGCTGGCGCTGGTCGCGGTGCAGCTATTCACTTTGCGCACGCCGCTGCTGATGGTGGTGCGAACCGATGCGCTGGCACTCGGCGTGTTGCTGGCGATGTGGAGTGCGCAACCTGGTTATCAGCGCTGGCAGCCGACGTTCTTGCGTCGACCGTGGGCCGGGGTTGCGGCGTTGCTCGTGATCGCAGCGCTGTTGAGCTTCATGGCCACCGACCGTTTCACTTTTGCCAACTACCGCATCGGTTCGATCGCTGTGCTCAGCGCGCTGTTGGTGTGGATCGCTTCGTACAATCGCAATTACCTGATGCCGGCCGGTGGCGTTCAGCGTTTGCTGGCCTGGGTGGGCAGTCGTTCCTACGGTATTTATCTGATCCACATTCCGGCCTATCAACTGGTGCGTGAGTTGATCTTCCGGTTGCAAAGCGCCGGCCTGCCAAGCCCGGCCGGACATCCGATCGTCACGCTGTTGCTGGCGTTCGGGCTGATCGTGCTGCTCAGTGAACTCAATTACCGCTTCATCGAAATGCCTATGCGCAATCGCGGTACCGCGCTGGTCAAGCGCCTCGGTACCTCGCCAACCGCCGTCCCATCCTCTGGAGCCACCTCATGCTGAGCCTTTTGAAGAAACTCACGGCGGGCACGCCGGCACCCGCCCCTGCGCAGCCTGTTGCGGCGACCGCCGAGAAAACCGACCCGTACATGCTTGGCCTGCACGATGCGATGCTCAGTGGCTGGTTCAATCAGGAAACCGGCGAGCTGTTCAAAGGTTTTCCGGTGAGTGCCGACGACACGCTGCTCGACGTCGGCTGCGGTGACGGTGGCAACGTGCACTTCTGCGGCATGCGCGGGGCGAAGATCATCATTGCCGACATCGATGGCGCCAAGGTCGAAGCCACCCGTCAGCGCCTCAGCGATACCCCGGCGCGGGACATCGAATGCCATGTCACCGATTGCAATCCGCTGCCGATTGCCGATGCCACGGCGACTCGCGTGGTCTCTACCGAAGTCATCGAACACGTCGACGATCCGGCGCAGTTTCTCGCCGAACTGGTGCGCGTCGGCAAACCTGGGGCGCTGTACTTGCTGAGCGTGCCGCATCCAAGCTCCGAAGACCTGCAGAAAGACATCGCTGCGGCGGAGTACTTCCAGAAGCCCAACCACATTCGCATCATCAGCGAAGAGCAGTTCAAGGCGATGGTCAGCGAAGCGGGGCTGGAGGTCATAAGCCACAGTCAGTACGGTTTTTACTGGTCGATGTGGATGTTGCTGTTCTGGGAAGCCAAGGTCGACTTCAGCAACCCCGATCACCCGTTACTCAATCACTGGGCCGATACCTGGAAAACGGTACTGGACTCGCCGCGTGGCGCGCAGATCAAGCAGGCGCTGGATGCCGTTGTCGCCAAAAGCCAGGTGATCATCGCCCGCAAACCCACGGCATCCCTGTAGGCGCTGCGGCACGCTGCGATCTTTTGATCTGGATTGTAAAAAACCGGATCAAAAGATCGCAGCCTCGTTTCACTCGACAGCTCCTACAGGGTTTTTGTGTAACCTTGCGGTCTCGTGGTGTCAGGGATTGGGAAGGTATGCGGTTTATTGTGGGTCTGTTCCTGGGCGTCTTGCTCTTGGGTTGCGAGCAGCGCGACCCGCCTGCCCTCGACCAACAACTCTATATCTGGCAACGCCAATGGACGCCGGCCCATGAGGCGGCGTTGAGCGGTAGCCATGATGACTTCTCGACATTGCGCGTGCTTGCGCTGCAAGCCTTCCCGAATGCAGGGTGGAGCCGGACGCGGATCGATTCACGGTTGTTGCAAGCCGATGGCCGCCCACTGATTGCGGTGATTCGTCTCGACGGTCAGCTGAAGTCGCTGGATCAGGATCAAGCCACCGCGCAGATTCTTCAGCTGCTCACAGAGTGGCAGGCGCAAGGCCTGACGCTGAGTGGCGTCGAGATCGACCACGATGCCGGTAACGCGCGTCTGCCGGACTATGCCGAGTTCCTCAAGCATCTGCGTTCGGCATTGCCGACGAGCCTGCCGCTGAGCATTACCGCGCTACCGGCCTGGCTCAGCAGCCCACAATTGCCGACACTCCTGCAAACCGTCGACAGCAGCGTGTTGCAAGTCCACGCCGTCAGCGATCCACGCCGAGGTTTGTTTGATCCTGCGCAGGCGTTGCAGTGGGCGAAAGACTGGGCGCGCGTTACCGACAAGCCGTTCTATCTCGCGCTGCCAGCCTATGGCGTGGCGTTGTTGGCGGACGACGGCGGGGCGCCGGTGGTGGAAAGCGAAGTGCAGCTTGAACGAGGCGGCGAGCGTCGGGAGTTGCTGGCTGATCCGCTGCAACTGAGCCAACTCGGCAAAACCTTGCGCGACGACCCACCGGCACATCTCGCTGGGTTGATCTGGTTTCGCTTGCCGCTGGCCAACGACCGCCGCGCCTGGAGCCTGACCACGTTGGGCGCTGTGGCTCGGGGCGATGCGTTGAATGGTCAGCTCGGCGTGACGTTCAGCGAACACAACGGTCTCTACGACATCAAACTCGACAACCCCGGCAACCTCGACAGTGCCTGGCCCGCGCAAATCACCTTGAAGGCGCAACGCTGTGAAGGCGCCGACGCGCTCGCCGGTTATGCGTTGCAACAAAGCGCGGATCTGCTTACCTTCACCCGCCTGCGCGACGGCCGCTTGCCGGCGGGCGGACAACGCGCCATCGGTTGGGCGCGTTGCGCACATATTGATCAAGGAGGTTCGCATGTTGACCCGTAACTGGCCCCGCCATCTGCTCTGCCTGAGCCTCTGCTTGCCGCTCGGTTCGGCGCTGGCCTGCGGCCCGGACTTCCCGATGCGCCTGCTCGACAATCGCGGGCAAACCCTGGCAGATCTGCCTGAGGGCAGCTTCCACTTTGAACTCAGTCGTCTCGGTAAAGCCATCGCCGGGCTGAACAGTGTCACCGCTGCGACGCACAATCCGGACGACCTGTACGGCGAGGAAAACGCCGCCGTCGAGGCTCGGGAAAAGGCCGAACAGGCCGGTTTGAGCGTCGAACAGCAAGCGCTGGTCAAGCAACTGCGCGGGCTGACCGATGCACGTCAGGTCGACGTGCAGGGCGCGAGCCTGCCGGCGGAAATCCGTTTGTACGTGGCCGGTGCGGTGGCGTTTGCCACTGGCGAGCATCAACTCGCGGTCGAATATTTCAACAAGCTGCTGGCGCTGCCGGCGGATCAGCGTCCATTGCGCAGCACCTGGGCGGCGTATTCGCTGGGGCGTAGCTGGTTTGCCATGAGCAGCGAAGGCGCGGATACGGTCGCGGCGCTGGAGCGATCGCGTGAGGCTTTCCGCCAAACCCGGCAGTTGAGCATCGACGGTTTCAGCGATCCGCTGGAGCTGGGGGTTGCCAGTCTCGGCGAAGAGGCGCGGGCGGTGCGCACGGCCGGCGACTGGAGCGGCGCCATCGAACTGTACGAAGCGCAAAACCTGCATGGCTCGGCGGTGGGTTACACCTCGCTCAAGCAATTGATGAACGAATTGGCGGAGTTGCCCGAAGCCGAACTGGCGGAGTTGCTGCAGCACAAATCGGTGCAACAACTGGTCACGGCCTCGCTGGTCAGTCGCCAGGGCTGGTCGTTTGGCGATGAGCCGCCGAACGAGAAAAAACTGGTGAAGCTGCTGCAAAACAGCACGCGCGGCAGCCTCGAAAACGCTGATCGCCTGGCAGCCATGAGTTATCAACAAGGCGATTATGCTGGCGCCAAGGCCTTCCTTGAAAACGCCGGTGATGGCGGACTCGCGTGGTGGTTGCGAGCAAAACTGGCGGTGCGCGACGGCGATAAAAATGCCGCCGCCGCAGCCTATTCGAAAGCCGCGCAAGCCTTCCCGCAGAAAGAAGACTGGGGTTATCGGCGCACGCCGGACTGGGCTTATGAAAGCCTTCAGCCGAAATGCCGGGTCGAGGGTGAAAGTGCGATCCTGGCGTTGCAGCGCGGCGAATACCTGCAAGCATTCGTGCAGTTGTATCGCAGCAATAGCACTTATTGGTTCGATGCGGCGACCGTCGCTGAGCGTGTGTTGACGCTTGCCGAGCTCAAGCAGTACGTCGATGAAAATGTCCCGGCACCGCCGGCGTTGACCCAGCAGGAGCGCGACAACTACGTTCCCTTGCCGGTCGCCGCCAGCCTGCGCAACCTGCTCGGTCGTCGCCTGCTGCGTGAGGGGCATTACGCCGAAGCGGTCGCTTATTTCGACAATCCCGATTTGCAGAACAAGGCCCGACTCTATGGCGAGCAACGGTTGAAAGCCGATTCCGCGTGGTGGCCGACCAAACGTGCCAGTGCGTTGTATAACGCGGCGTGGACGGCGCGCGAGTGGGGCATGGACATTCTTGGCTACGAGATGGCACCGGACTACGCCACCTTCGGCGGCAACTACTCGCTGGAAACCACGGAACTCAAGGTCGGCCCGCTGGTTTCCGAAGCCGAAGTACAGCGTCAGAAGGCCAGTGAGGCGCAGCCGGATCAGCGTTATCACTATCGTTTTGTGGCCACGGCCCTGGCCAGTCGCGCCGCCGACAGCCTGCCGCATACCAGCCAGGCATTTGCCGCTGTGCTGTGCAACGCCGCCGGCTGGAACAGTAGCCTGGACGAGCAGAGCACGCTGTATCAGCGTTACGTCAAGGAAGGCGCGTTCGTGCCGTGGGCGGTGGACTTCGGCAATCAATGTCCGTACCCGGATTTCGAAAACGCCGACAAACGTTACGTCACCCAGGTCACGGACGCTGTGCGCACGACGCTGCGGCCGTACAAATGGCCGGTGCAGATTGGCGCGATTGTGCTGGTGACGGCGGCGGCATTGCTGTTGATCACTCGTCGCCAACGCAAGAACCGTAAAGGCTAGGCCTGCTGGACGAAAGTCAGGCGTAGCGCAAAGCCGATCAACAGGCTGCCGAACAGCCATTGTTGAACGCGCTGGGCCGTTGGACTGTGATGCAGCCAACGGCCCAGCGCGGCACCGGTCAGCGCGTAGGCGCTGTCGAACAGCAGCCCGACGCCGACCAGCAAGCCACCTAACAGGGCGAACTGGCTCAGCACTGGCGCGCCATCATTAACGATGAATTGCGGTAGCAGCACCGAGCAGAACAGCAGTGCCTTGGGATTGAGCAGGTTGGTCAGCAAACCGCGACGAATCGCTTCGCGCCACTGTCCATGGCTGTCGGCAATGTCGCTGGCGTTGAGGTTCGGCAGCAGCGTGCTGCGCAGGCATTGAATGCCGATCCACAGCAGATACGCGGCGCCTGCCAGCCGTACCACTTCGAATGTCCACGGTGCCGCCTTGAACAGCGCCGCCAGCCCCAGCGCCGCCAACGCGACATGGCAACCCCGAGCAATCCCCAGGCCGATCGCGGTGGCCAATGCGGCTCCGCGACCCTGACGTGCGCCGGTTTGCAGTAGCAGGATCATGTCCGGTCCGGGCAATAGATAAACCACTGCCAGCGCCAGGAAAAACAGCCAGAGACTTGCCATGTTGCCGCCCTTTCGTTGTCGATTCGGTGGTCCAAGTCTAGGGCGCAAGGGTGGGGCAGGTGCTTGCGTAGTTGGCTTCAAAAAAGCTCGGTATTGGCATAACCTGCTTCTTTTTGTGTTTCAACCATCAGGATCTGCCAAGCATGAAACTCGACGCCTTTGACCGGAAGATTCTTGCCGCGCTGCAACGTAACGGACGCCTGAGCAATGTCGAGCTGGCGGATGAGATCGGTTTGTCGGCATCGCCATGTCTGCGCCGCGTGCGCATGCTGGAAGAAGCGGGGGTGATCCGTGGCTATCAGGCCAATCTGGATCGCGATGAAGTGGGGCTGGGGCTGACGGTGTTTGTCGGGGTCAAGGTCGAGCGCCATAACGACGAGCAGGCGGAAGCGTTCTACCGGGCGGTGACGGCGTTGCCGGAGGTGATTTCAGCGTTTCTGGTGTCCGGTGAATCGGACTTTCTGCTGCAAGTGGTGGTGCCCGATCTGCGCGCGTATGACCGTTTTCTCAGCGGTTGTCTGCTGAAACTGCCAGGCGTGAGTGATATTCGCAGCAACTTTGCGATTCATACGGTGAAGACGCCGGGGGCATTGCCGCTTGGGCATCTGCCTGCCTGAAGAGCAAAGATCGCAGCCTTCGGCAGCTCCTACAGGGGTACGCATTTCATCCCCTCGACATTCATCGCCGCCTGCCGCAACGCCTCCGACCGTGTCGGATGCGGATGACAGGTCAGCGCAATGTCCTCGGCCGAAGCACTGAACGCCGTCGCCACACAGAACTCGCCAATCATTTCGCTCACGCTCGGGCCCACCAGGTGCACGCCGAGTACTTCGTCCGTGCGCTCGTCGGCGAGGACTTTGGCAAAGCCTACGGTCTCGTGGTTAACCTTTCCCGGGCCATCGATGTGGCCCCAGCCCTTGATCCAGTCGACCTTGTTCTAAAATTTCGAACGCAAAATGTGCGTTTGTGGACATTTCGGTCAAGGCTTCAGGCAAGCGACAGGTTGGGCGCCATTGAATAAGCGCAATTGTGTACGAATATTTCACGCTTTTCGTTATATCGTAACGATATGAACAGCGAGCCAATGATGTTGGGGTGATATGCAAGTCGATCTGGAGGTTGATGGCACGCAAGTGACCGGACTGCCGCGCTTTCAACAGGCGGCCACGCAGGGCAGACGATTGCGGCGTTGGGCGATCGGCTTGGGTGCATTGGCGGGTGCGGGCTGGGTGCTGGCGTTTTTTGTCGGGTTATTCGCACCGCAATCACTGTGGTTGCCGCTTTTGGTCAATCAGAGCGCAGCATTGCTGGTGTTGGTCGCAGGCCTGCAATCGGCTTGGTGGGTGACGCGCTGGCGCGCAGGGGTGATGAATCCTCAGGCGTTAACCCCGCTGGTGGTTGACGGGCCTCCCGCAGCCGATGGCTGGTATGAGCGCCTGCTCGATCGCCTTAGTCAGCGTGGCCTGCATCTGCTCGGGCAGATTGGTGCAGCGACGTTATGGTTGGGCGGGTGGGCGTTGCTGGTGCTACTTGGCATCGAGCAGGCGTGGAATCTGGCATTGCCGGCCGCCGCTGTCGGACTGTCCGCTACGGTGGGCGCGACGCTGGCGTTGCTGTTGGCGTTCGGTCTGTTGGTGCTGGAGCGGCAACTGGCCCAGGAAAATCCTGCGCAATGGCCAGAAGCAGGTTCGTTGGCACAATTGACGCGTGTCTCGATCATCAGTCTGGTGTTGGGTGCGGTGTGTTTGTTGTTTGCCGGCGAAAACTCCGTGTGGCCGGTTCGCGTTGCTGTGCTGATGGGTATTTTGCCGGGATTGGTCGCGATCGAGCTGCTATTGCGTGCCGTTCTTTCGGTTTTTAGCCCGCATCGCGAACAGCTCGAACCGCCGCTGCTGGCGCGCAGTTTTTTTGCCGACATGTTGCGTTGGCCGCCGCAGCCGCTACTCGCGTTGCAGCACGAATTGCACAACCGTTTCGGCATCGATCTGCGGCAGATCTGGGCTTTCAGTTACATGCGTCGTGCCTTTCTACCGGTGCTGGCGCTGGTCGCGGTGGTTGGCTGGTTGCTCACCGGTATTCATGAAATCCCGCTGCAAGGCCGTGGCATCTACGAGCGTTTCGGCAAACCTGTGGAGGTCTTCGGTCCGGGCTTACATAGCGGTTTACCGTGGCCTCTTGGGCGGGTGCTGAGCGTCGAAAACGGTGTAGTGCATGAGCTGGCAACCAGCGTCGGTGAAAACCCGACGCCTCTGCAAGCCGATCCCGCTGAGGGGCCGGCGCCGATGACGGCCAATCGGTTGTGGGACGCTAGCCACGTCAATGATAAATCCCAGGTCATCGCCAGCAGTCGGGGCGAGCAGCAGAGCTTTCAGATCGTCAACATGGACGTGCGGTTCGTCTATCGCATTGGTCTGAGCGATCAGGCAGCGCTGGCCGCGACCTACAACAGCGCCGATGTTCCGACGCTGATTCGCAGCACCGCCAGCCGGATTCTGGTGCACGATTTTGCCTCGCGCACACTGGACGGTTTGCTTGGAGCGGACAGGGTAGGGCTGGCCGATGAAATCGGTCGCGCGGTGCAGGATGATCTGCAAAAGCTCGACAGCGGAGTGGAAATTCTTGCCACGGTGGTCGAAGCCATTCATCCACCGGCCGGCGCCGCCAATGCCTACCACAGTGTGCAAGCGGCGCAGATTGGCGCGCAGGCGTTGATCTCGCGGGAGCGCGGCGCCGCCGCTGAAGCGAGTAATCAGGCGCAACTGCAGGCCAGCCTTGCGCGCGATCAGGCCAGCGCCAATGCGCGTGAAATCAACGCAGCGGCGCAGGCTGCGGACCTGAAATTCGCTGCCGAACAAAAAGCCTATGCCAGTGCCGGTCAGGCATTTGTGCTGGAGCAATACCTCGGTCAGCTCAGCCAAGGTCTGAGTAAAGCCAAATTGCTGATACTCGACCACCGCCTCGGCGGCAGCAACGCGCCGACCATCGACCTGCGTACGTTCACGCTGCCGGCTGACCCGACGCCCGCGCGCACCACCGCTCAACCAGGAGTTAGCCATTGAGCCAGTCGCATACTCACGAACCGCATGATCACAGCGGCCACGATCATGGTCGCGGCGGGCATCACCATCATCATGGTCATCATCACCACGGCGCGCCGGAAGAGGCGGGGCCGTTCCCGTGGCGACGCATGGGCTGGGCGGCGTTGCTGGTGGTATTTGCCATTGCTGCGGCGAGCCTGGTGCAAGTGCGCTCCGGCGAGGCCACGGTCATCACCCGTTTTGGTAACCCGTCGCGAGTGTTGCTCGAACCGGGTTTGAGCTGGCGCTGGCCGGCGCCGTTCGAGGCTGCGATCCCGGTCGATCTGCGTCTGCGCACCACCTCCAGCGGCTTGCAGGATGTCGGTACGCGTGACGGTTTGCGCATCATTGTGCAGGCGTATGTGGCTTGGCAGGTGCAGGGCGATCCGGACAATGTGCAGCGCTTCATGCGCGCGGTGCAGAATCAGCCTGACGAAGCGGCACGACAGATTCGCACCTTCGTCGGCTCGGCGCTGGAAACCACCGCGAGCAGTTTTGATCTGGCGAGTCTGGTCAATACTGACGCCAGTCAGGTGCGCATTGGCGATTTCGAAGCGCAATTGCGTCAGCAGATTGATCAGCAGTTGCTCGCCACTTACGGCGTGCGCGTGGTGCAGATTGGTATCGAACGTTTAACCTTGCCGTCGGTGACGCTGACCGCGACGGTCGATCGGATGCGTGCCGAGCGCGAAACAATTGCCACGGAACGTACGGCGATCGGCAAGCGAGAAGCGGCGCAGATCCGTTCTGCCGCCGAACGCGATGCGCGAATTGTGCAAGCCGATGCGACGGTGAAAGCCGCCGATATCGAAGCGCAATCTCGCGTCGAAGCGGCGCAGATCTACGGTCGTGCTTACGCCAGTTCGCCACAGCTCTACAACTTGCTGCGCTCGCTGGATACGCTCGGCACCATCGTCACGCCCGACACCAAACTGATTCTGCGTACGGATGCCGCACCATTCCGCGTGCTGGTCGATGGCCCGCCAACGCTCGACAGCAAAAGCGGATCGCAGCCATGAGTGAAGAAGTTCCACGTGGAACACATTCGCTCAATAGCCCATGGATTCAAGCGGGACGTTTGGCGTTTTTTGCCTTGTACGCGGTGACGGTACTGGCCGCATTGGCTTGGGCGTTCTCCAATGTGCGGCAGATCGACCCGCAGAATCGCGCGGTGGTTTTGCACTTTGGCGCGCTGGATCGCATTCAGAATGCCGGTCTGTTGTTGGCGTGGCCCCAGCCATTCGAGCAAGTGGTTTTGTTGCCAGCGGCGGATCGGGTCATCGAGCGCCGTGTGGAAAACCTGCTGCGCACGGATGAGGCGCTCAAGGCTGATCGGGTCGCCTCGTTCGCGACACCCTTGAGCGATGCATTGGCCGGCTCTGGTTATTTATTGACCGGTGACGCCGGTGTGGTGCAACTGGATGTCCGCGTGTTTTACAAAGTCACCGACCCGTATGATTTTGTCCTGCAAGGAGAACATGTCTTGCCGGCACTCGATCGTCTGGTGACACGCAGTGCTGTGGTACTGACAGCCGCGCGGGATCTGGACACCATTCTGGTCGCCCGACCGGAACTGATCGGTGCCGATAATCAGGCTGCCGAGCGTCGTGAAAAACTCCGTGGTGATCTGGTGCAAGGCATCAACCAACGTTTGGCGAACTTGAAGGCGAGCGGCCAGGGCATCGGCATTGAAGTAGCGCGAGTCGATGTGCAATCGAGTTTGCCGGACCCAGCGGTCAGCGCTTTCAACGCGGTCTTGACCGCCAGTCAGCAAGCCGACAAAGCCGTGGCCAACGCACGCACTGACGCCGAGAAACTCACTCAAACCGCCAACGAACTAGCTGACCGAACGTTGCAGGTCGCCCATGCACAGGCCGGCGAACGCCTGGCGAAAGCTTCTGCCGACACCGCCACCGTATCGAGTCTGGCCAGCGCCACCGACCCGCAAATGCTCCTGCGTCTGTACCGCGAGCGCATGCCGAAGATTCTCGGTCAGTCCGGATCGGTGACCACGGTCGACCCGAAAGACGATTCCCGCCTGATCATTCAGGGAGCCAGTAAATGAGCGCGACCACTGCTGCACCGAGCCTGTTGTCCTCGGCCGAACAACGCCGTGCGGCGCGTCAATTGACCTTGGCCATGCTCGCACTGGGTCTGCTGAGCCTCGGCTTGATTTGGCGCTGGATGATCCCGGAACAAACCGGCGTCAGTCAGTTACTGCTGGGTTTTGCCTCTTTATTGGTGGCTGTCCCGGTAATGCGTTCGGCGTGGTACAGCCTGCGTTACCCGAGTCTGCACGGGATTACCGATCAGTTGATCGCCTTGGCAATGCTTGGGGCGTGGGCGACCGGCGATCTGCTGACTGCGGCGTTGCTGCCGATCATCATGATCTTTGGCCATGTGCTGGAAGAGCGCAGCGTGATTGGTTCGCAGGAAGCGATTCATGCCCTCGCCCAACTGACCCGCAGCCACGCGCGTAAGGTTCAGGCGGATGGTTCGATCATCGAAGTGGATAATGGCACGCTGAAATCCGGCGACAGGGTTGAGGTGCGAGCCGGAGATCGGGTGCCGGCGGACGGTCGGGTACTGTCCGGACAGGCCAGCCTCGATACGGCCTCGATTACCGGTGAATCGGTGCCGGTGGAAGCGGGCGTCGGCATGACAGTGTTCGGTGGTGCAATCAACCTCGATGGTCTGCTGCGCATCGAAGTGACCCGCACGGGCGATGAATCGACACTGGGCAAAGTCATTGCCCTGATGCAAAACGCCGAACGTTCGAAGCCGCCAATTACCCGTTTGCTCGAGCGTTATGCCGGCAGTTACATGGTGTTGGTGTTGCTGCTCGCGGCAGTGACCTGGTTTATCACCAATGATGCGCAAGCGATGCTTGCCGTGTTGGTCGCGGCCTGTCCGTGCGCATTGGTGTTGTCCGCCCCGGCGACGGCGATTGCCGGTGTGGCGGTGGCGGCGCGGCACGGCATTCTTATCCGCAGTTCGGCATTCCTCGAAGAACTGGCCGACCTCACCTCGCTGGTGGTCGACAAGACCGGCACTTTGACATATGGCACCTTGCGTTTGCAGTCGATCAACAGTCCGTGCGCCGATTCATCGACGGTCATGGCGTTGGCGGCCAGTCTCGGCGCGGCGAGCAGTCACCCGGTCAGCCGGGCTCTGGCGGGGCTGGTCAGTCAGGACGCGTGTTGGTCACTCAAGGATATTCATGAGCGCCAAGGCCTGGGTGTGGTCGCCATGACCGAGCAGGGCGAGGCGGCATTGGGCCGACCGGAGTTGTTTGGCCACCTGGGCATCGCCACGACAGCCGTGCCTGAGCACGACGGTCCGATTGCCGGCCTGGCGCTGAACGGTGAATTCCTCGCCTGGCTGTTGCTCGCCGACAGCGTCAAACCGGAAGCCCGCTTTGCCCTCAATGAGTTGCGTGAACTGGGGCTCGGACGGCAACTGTTGCTGACCGGTGATCGTCAGAGCGTGGCCCAGGCCCTGGCGCGAGATGTCGGCTTGCACGAGGTTGAAGCGCAAGCCTTGCCCGAGGACAAACTCAATCGCGTGCTCAAGGAAATCGACAATGGTTTCCGGCCAATGGTGGTCGGCGATGGCATCAACGATTCGCTGGCACTCAAGGCCGGTGTGGTCGGCGTGGCGATGGGCGTTGGCGGTGCCGACATCGCACTGGCCTCGGCCGACATCGTGCTGATCGGCAGTGACCTGCGCCGACTCGGCACCTGTGTGCGGCTGAGTCGTCAATGCCGGCGAACCTTGCAGGTCAACGTGATCATCGGTCTGGGCTGGACGCTGGTGATCGTGGTGTTCGCTGCATTCGGCTGGCTCGGCGCTGCCGGGGCGATGATTGCTGCGTTGCTGCATAACCTCAGCACCTTGCTGGTACTCGGCAACGCCGGACGTTTGCTGCGTTTTCAGGAGCCGCTGTTGAAGCTCAAGGAAGAAACCTGAAACTATTTTTCACACTTCTGTAACGCCGTCAGGGTCGCCCTCTCTAGTGCTATGTCGGGACTGAACAACCTTCCAGCCGACACCCCCTGACGATTACCGAGGATAAGAAAAATGACTATCAAGACCGCTGCTGCTGGTGCCGCTCTCGCTTTGGCCGCCGCCACGATGTTTGCCGGTGTCGCGACCAACGCAATGGCTGCCGATGCCAATGTTCACTGCTACGGCGTGAATGCCTGCAAAGGCCAGAACGACTGCAAGACCAAAGACCACGCCTGCAAAGGCATGGGTTCGTGCAAAGGCCAGGGCTTCAAGGCGATGACTCAGACGGCTTGCGACAAAGCAGGTGGCAAGGTCGGCGAATAACTGACCGGCAAGTGCCGCCGCAGTGGTTAACGCCACTGCGGCCACTTTTATCAGGAGTCCGCTCATGCCTGCTGTTCATCCTTTCCTTGGTTACGGCCTCGGCTTGCGTAGTGCCTATTACCAGCAGATCCTCGAACAGTCGCCGCACGTCGACTGGTTTGAAGTGGTCTCGGAAAATTTCATGGTGCAGGGCGGCAAGGCCCTGTATTACCTCGACGCCATCGCCGAGCGCTATCCGTTGGTGATGCACGGAGTGTCCTTGTCCATCGGTGGGCCGCATGCCCTCGATCCGGACTATCTCAAACAACTCAAGCAACTTGCTGACCGGGTCAAACCGGCATGGATCTCCGACCACTTGTGCTGGAGCCGTGGCAACGCGCATCAGTTGCATGATCTGCTGCCACTGCCGTACACCGCCGAAAGCCTTGTGTACATCGCCGGGCGAGTCGCGCAAGTGCAGGACGTGTTACAGCGGCCACTGGTGCTGGAGAACGTCTCCAGTTATGTGCGCGCCGCGTCGGATGATTTCACCGAGTGGGAATTTCTTGCCGCTCTGAGCCGGGAGAGCGGCTGCGAGTTGCTGCTGGACGTGAACAACGTCTACGTCAGTTCACGCAATCACGGTTTCGATCCGTGGGCCTTCATCGAGCATCTGCCTGTCGATAAAGTCCGCCAGTTGCACCTCGCCGGGCACAGCGACTATGGCGACTACGTGATCGACACCCATGACCATCCGGTGAGCGATCCGGTCTGGGCGCTGTATCGACGCACCTTAGAACACTTCGGCCCGGTGGCCACGTTGCTCGAGCGCGATGATCATTTTCCGCCCTTCGAAGAATTGCTCGATGAATTGCACACCGCGCGTGAACTGGGCGACCAGGTCCTGGCCAGGAGGCAACAATGCGCCTGAAAGAATGGCAACTGGCGTTCGAAGCGTTTCTGCTCGATGACGGTGCCAATGCCAATATGGCGTTGAGTGACAGCCTGATCGGTGGCCCGACACTGGATATCGACACTGGGCTGGCGATCTATCACAACGCCTACAAGGCGCGGTTGCTGGAAGTGCTGCGTGATGACTTTCCGAGCATCCTGCACTGGATGGGCGATGAAGAATTCGAGCGGCTCGCCACCGCGTACATCCGCGAAAACCCTTCAACTCATTACAGCCTGCGCTGGCTGGGTAGAGGCTTCGAAAGTTTTATCCGCGAGCATTTGATCCCGCAGCAGAGTGCCCCCTTGGCCGAATTGGCAGCGATGGAATGGGCATTCACCCTGGCCTTTGATGCGCCCGCCGGTGAACCGCTGACGATTGCAACAATGGCGACACTCGCCCCTGAAGAGTGGCCCGAGCTACAAGTCAAACCGAGCCCATCGTTGCAGTGGCAGATGTGCCGCTTCAATAGCCTTTCTCTGTGGCGGTCGCTGAAAGAGCAATCTGAATTTCCTGGCAGTACCACGCTGGAAATCCCTCAGGTCTGCCTGATCTGGCGTAACAACCTGATCTGCAACTACCGAAGCCTTGAACCTGCGGAAGCCGACGCGCTGAGTGGCTTGTTGCACGACGGCTGGAAATTCTCCGAACTGTGCGCTGCGCTGGCAGTCATTTATGGTGAGGGCGCACCACTTCAAGCTGTTACCTGGCTGAAACAGTGGGTTGAGGAAGGCTTGCTGGAGCGTCTGCAACGATAGATTTGGCTAATTAAATCGATAGCCTGCTATTTTTCAAGGATGGTCTACCCTCAGATCTGACGGTCTGAAACAAGGGGGATTTTCCATGCTCGCGCAACTTCCACCGGCCTTACAGAATCTGCAGCTACCGCTTCGACTGCGGCTCTGGGACGGCCATGAGTTCAATCTGGGGCCGGCGCCCAGCGTCACCATCGTGGTCAAGGACCCGCTGATGGTTACCCAGTTCACCCACCCAAGCCTTGATGCGCTGGGAGCGGCATTCGTTGAAGGCAAGCTCGAACTGGAGGGCTCGATCAGCGAGGTCATCCGGGTCTGCGACGAATTGAGTAATGCGTTGCTCGGCGACGATGACGACAGTCATCCTGTGCGCACCTTGCACGACAAGGAAACCGACGCCAAAGCCATCTCCTACCACTACGACCTGTCCAACGCGTTTTACCAGCTCTGGCTGGACAGCGACATGGCGTATTCCTGCGCGTATTTCGAAACGGGTAGCGAAACCCTGGAGCAGGCGCAGCAAGCCAAATTCCGCCATTTATGCCGCAAGCTGCGTTTGCAGCCGGGCGAATACTTGCTGGATGTCGGCTGCGGCTGGGGTGGTCTGGCACGTTTTGCCGCACGCGAATTCGGCGCGAAAGTCTTTGGCATCACGCTGAGCAAAGAACAACTGGAACTGGCGCGCGAGCGCGTGAAGGCCGAGGGCTTGGAGCATCAGATCGAACTGCAACTGCTCGACTACCGCGATCTGCCCCAGGACGGGCGTTTCGACAAAGTGGTCAGCGTTGGCATGTTCGAGCACGTCGGCCACGCCAATCTGGCCGAGTACTGCAAAACCCTGTTCGGCGCGGTGAAGGAGGGCGGTCTGGTGATGAACCACGGCATCACCGCCAAACACACCGATGGCCGTCCGGTGGGACGCGGTGCTGGCGACTTTATCGAAAAGTACGTGTTCCCCAATGGCGAGTTGCCGCACCTGGCGATGATCTCCGCCGAGATCAGCGAAGCAGGGCTGGAGGTTGTCGACGTCGAAAGCCTGCGCCTGCATTACGCTCGCACGCTCGATCACTGGAGCGAGCGGCTTGAGGACAACCTTGAGGCGGCGGGCAAGCTGGTCCCGGATCAAGCGCTGCGTATCTGGCGTCTGTATCTGGCCGGTTGTGCTTATGCGTTTGCGCGCGGCTGGATCAATCTGCACCAGATTCTTGCTGTGAAAACGCATCCGGATGGCAGTCATGAACTGCCATGGACGCGCGACGACATCTATAACCCTTGAACCTATTCCCTCTCCTTTGAGAGAGGGATTCATAGGATCGGCGAAATCAGCCGGGCGATCCGCATGCCGACTTGTTGCAGGCGGTGGATCTCCCGGCTTTCTTCTTTGGCGACTTCGTCGGCCAGCGCAAAGTCATCGTTGAGCATCTGTTCCACGGTAGCGGCAAAGGCACTGTCGACGGTCAGCAACATCACTTCGAAATTCAGCCGGAACGAGCGGTTGTCCAGATTGGCGCTGCCGATCGCGCTGATCTCGCTGTCGATCAACACGACTTTCTGATGCAGGAAACCGGGCCGGTAGCGGAACACCCGCACGCCGGCGCGGACGGCTTCAAAGGCATACAGGCTGGAAGCGGCGTAGACGATGCGGTGATCGGGGCGCGAAGGCAGCAGCAAACGCACATCGACACCGCGCAACACCGCTAGTCTTAACGCTGCGAAAACCGCTTCATCGGGAATGAAATACGGACTGGTGATCCACACCCGTTCGGTCGCCGCATGGATCGCTTCGACGAAGAACAGCGAGCAGGTTTCGTAGGCATCGGCCGGGCCGCTGGCGAGCAGTTGGCAGAGCACGCCGTCTTCGGGGTATTCATCCGGCAGGATCAGCGGCGGCAGGGTGCGTGCGGCCCAGAACCAGTCTTCGGCAAAGGATTCCTGCATGCACGCCACCACCGGGCCGCGTACTTTGACGTGGGTATCGCGCCACGGCGCCAGGGGTGGTTTTTCGCCCATGTATTCATCGCCAACGTTGTGCCCGCCGACGAACCCGACCACGCCATCGACAACAACGATTTTGCGGTGGTTACGGAAGTTGACCTGAAAGCGATTGAGCCAGCCGCTGCGCGTGGCGAAGGCTTTGACCTCGACACCAGCATCGCGCAGCGCCTGTACGTAACTATGGGGCAGGGCGTGGCTACCAATGCGATCGTAAAGCAGGTGAATCGCCACGCCTTCGGCGGCTTTCTTTAGCAGCAGATCGCGCAGGCGCTGGCCGAGCCGGTCATCGTGGATGATGAAAAACTGGATCAGCACGGCCTCTTTGGCCTGATCGATAGCATCAAAGATCGAGTCGAAAGTGGCTGTACCGTTTACCAGCAACTGCACTTCATTGTTCGCCAGGCACGGCATGCGACCGAGTTTGGGCATCGCCCGCAATGACGCGTAGGCGTTCGACGCCCGTGCCGTCAGTGCTTCTTCCACCCATGGGCGCCAGTTCAGTTCGGAGATCGCCTGGCGCATCTGTTCGTTGGCCTGACGCCGCGCCTTGATGTAACCATCGAAGGTGCTGCGGCCGAACACCAGATACGGAATAAGCGTGAGGTAGGGAATGAAGATCAGCGACAATGCCCAGGCGATCGAGCCTTGAGCCGTGCGCACGGTGAGCACCGCGTGAATCGCGGCGATCAAACCGAGGGTGTGTATCAAGGCGATCAGATAACCGAAAATGTGCGGTCCAAAATAATCCATGGGGCAGCCTTGCTCCGGAAGATTCAATGCTTAAAAGACCATGTTCTGTGGTGAATGTCGCTATTTAATTGGTGCATGAACCGAAGCAATCGGCCGACGTCTAACGGCCACTACTGATCAGGAGTTTTTCGATGAACGTTCGTCTGCTGGGTTTGGCGCTGGGCCTGGGTTTGGCATTGCCGGTGGTTGCGCAGGCGCAGATGCTGCAGCCGGGGCTGTGGGAAATGACATCGAGCAACGTCAAGGTCGATGACCAGCCGATGGATGTGCAATCGATCCTCGGCCAGCTGCAAGGGCAGATGACGCCGCAACAGCGCGCAGCGCTGGAGAAGAACGGGATCAACATCGGCGGCAAAGGCATTCGTGCCTGCCTGACCCCGGAGCAGGTCGCGACCAATGATATTCCGCTGGCTGACCCGCAGTCGGGCTGCAAGCAGCAGATCACCGACCGCACTGGCAACCAGTGGAAATTCCGCTTCAGTTGCCCGAAAGCGCAGGGCACCGGTGTGGCGACGTTCCTCAGTGATCGCGAGTTCACCACGGTGGCCAACGGCACATTCAACGCGATCGGGATCAACCAGAAGGGCAGCCTGGAAACCCGCGCGGTGTGGCTGGGCCAGGATTGCGGCGCTGTGAAACCCCGCGCTTAATGCGACCCCTGTAGGAGCTGCGGCACGCTGCGATCCTTTGATCTTGATTGTCAAAAACAAGATCAAAAGATCGCAGCCTCGTTTCACTCGTCGGCTCCTACAGGGTTTTTGAATCAGCGCATGAATCGTAGCGCCAGACCCCGACATCCCTCGTTCACCCGTCCCTCGCGCCAGGCAATCTGCCCCGAGACAATCGTCGTACTCACTTGATGGCGAAAGCTGCGCCCGGCAAACGGCGTCCATCCGCACTGCGACAGAATCGGTTGCCGATTTACTGCCAGTGCCTGCGGCTTAACCAATACCAGATCCGCCCAATACCCCTCTCGTAAATACCCACGATCCGGAATCGCGAACAGATCCGCGACGCGATGGCTGGTCTTCGCCACCAGCGTGGATATCGGCAGAACGCCATCCGCGACCAGTTCCATCAATGCCGGAAACGCATGCTGCACCAATGGCAATCCCGAAGGAGCCCGCGCGTAAGGCTGCTGTTTTTCTGCCCACGTGTGCGGCGCGTGATCGCTGCCGATCACGTCGAGCCGATTGCTGTTCACTGCTTCGCGTAACGCATCGCGATCGGCCTGGGTCTTGATCGCCGGGTTGCACTTGATCAGGTTGCCGAGGCTTGGGTAATCCTGATCATCGAACAACAAATGATGCAGACAGACTTCAGCGGTGATGCGTTTCTGCGCTAACAGTTTGTCCTCGAACAACGCCAGTTCACGCGCCGTGGTCAGGTGCAAAACATGCAGACGTGTACCGTGACGTTTCGCCAGTTCCACCGCCAGTGAAGAGGATCGATAACACGCCTCGGCATTGCGAATAAGGGGGTGAGCGGCGGGCGGGATTTGCTCCCCGAACAGTTCACGCAAGTTGGCCGCATTGGCGTCGATACTTGGCGTGTGTTCGCAGTGGGCCAACAGGATCGTCGGCACCTCGGCGAACAGTCGCTCGAGGATCAGCGGATCATCGACCAGCATGTTGCCGGTGGACGCGCCCATGAACACTTTCACTCCTGCCACTTCAGACGGATTGAGTGCGGCGACCGTGTCGAGATTGTCCCGGCTCACGCCAAAGTGAAAACCATAATTGGCCACCGAGGTGAGCGCCGCCCGACGCTTTTTATCTGCCAGCGCTTCGAGGGTGAGGGTGGCCGGATTGGTGTTGGGCATGTCCATGAAGCTGGTGATGCCGCCGGCGACAGCCGCGCGAGACTCGGTATAGAGACTGCCCTTGGTCGGCGCACCGGGTTCACGGAAGTGCACCTGATCATCGATCATTCCCGGTAGCAGCCACTGGCCGTTCGCGTCGATTTCTACCGTGGCGTTTTCGTCGTCGATGCTGCGCGCAATCTTGACGATGCGGCCGTTGCCGACCAACAGATCAGCATCAAACTCACGTCCCTCGTTAACCAGTCTGGCGTTGCGAATCAGCACGCTGCTCATGGTTCAGAACTCGTTCTGCAAGGCTTTGTAGCCGCGCACCAGATCGACGTTGGTGCGCGCCACATCCTCGGAAAACTCCGAGGCGCTGACGCTCACTGGCGGAAATAACGAGAGGTCGGTATTCGGGCCGATGCGCGTGGTGGAGGGCACGTAGAAGGCGTCGGGCAAATCCCGCCCATCGACCACCGAGTTGTGCCGCACCACGCAGCCGTTGCCGACCACGCAGTTAAACAACACGCTGTTGAAACCGATGAATACGCGGTCGCCAACCATGCACGGGCCATGCACGATCGAGCGGTGGGCGATGGAACTGAATTCGCCGATGGTCACCGCCGCGCCGGATTTCGAGTGGATCACCACGCCGTCCTGGATGTTCGAATTGGCGCCGATGGTGATCGGCTCCATCTCACCCGAGGCGTCCACTTCGTCGGCACGGATCACCGCATAAGGACCAACGAAGACGTTCTCGCCGATCACCACTTTGCCGCAGATGATTGCCGTTTTATCGACGTAGGCCGACTCGGCGATCTGCGGTAAATCACCTGAAGGATTTTTGCGGATCATGGTCGGCTCAGCGCGTCGTAAAGGGTGTTGAGGTTGTATTCGAACAGGCCGGTGAAAGTGCTGGCCGGGCCGCTCGCAGCGAGGGCATCGGAGTACAACGTGCCACCGATGTGCGCGCCGCTTTCGTCGGCGATCTGCTTGAGCAAGCGCGCATCCTTGATGTTTTCCATGAACACCGCTTTGACCTTGGCCTGACGGATCTGGGTAATCAGCGCGGCAACTTCGGCGGCCGACGGCTCGCGCTCAGTGGACAAACCCTGTGGCGCCATAAAGTCGATGCCGTAGGCCTGACCGAGATAACCGAAAGCATCGTGGCTGGTAACGATCTTGCGATTGCCCGGTGGCAGTGAACCGAGTTTGGTTTTGGCTTCGGTGAGCAGGGCGTAGATCTGCTTCAAATAGGTTTTGCTGTTGCGTTCGTAGTCGGTTTTGTTCGCCGGGTCGGCAGCGATCAACGCCTTGGTGATGTTGGCGATGTACAACTCGGTGTTCGCCAGATTGTGCCAGGCGTGCGGATCGGGAACGGTTTCGCCGTCTTCATCCAGCGAGCGCGGAATCACGCCGTGACTGGCACTGATGACGGTCGCTTTGGTCTCGGTGCTGGTCACCAGTCGATCCAGCCACGGCTCGAAACCGAGGCCGTTCTTGATGATCAACTTGGCGTTGAGTAGCGCTTTGGCGTCATCCGGTGTCGGCTCGTAGGTGTGTGCATCGGCGTCGGGGCCGACCATGTTGGTGATCTGGATATGCTCGCCACCGACCTGATGGACCATGTCGGCGAGGATGCTGAAACTGGTCACCACCGGCAATTTCTCCGCTGCCGATAACGACATCGACAGCAGCAAGCTGAACAACACGAGTAGAGCGCGCATCGGGAGACACCTCATTGGGATGTGAGCAAAGGCGGGCGGCGTAGCAGACCGTGAACCGGCCCGAACACCACCGACAACAGGTAACCGACGCCTGCGACCAGCACGATGGCCGGGCCGCTTGGCAGCGAGTAATAGAACGACAGCAACAAACCGAACCACACCGAGAGGCAGCCGATCACGGCGGCGGTGGCAATCAGGATCGGCAGACGGCGACTCCAGAATCGCGACGCTGCGGCGGGGAGCATCATCAGTCCGACCACCATCAGCGCACCGATGGCCTGAAAGCCGATCACCAGGTTGAGCACCACCAGGGTCAGGAATACGCCGTGGGCGAGTGGTCCGAGACGACTGACGGTTCTCAGGAACAGCGGGTCGAGGGTGTCGAGCAACAGCGGTTGGTAGATCAACGCCATGGCGATCAGGCTGAATCCAGAGACCCACAACATGCCGGTGAGGGTCGGGCCGTCGACCGCCAAAGCCGAGCCGAACAACAGGTGAAGCAAATCGAGGCGTTTGCCGGCGACGCCGAGAATCAGCACGCCACTGGCGAGCGAGATTGGATAAATCGCGGCGAGGCTGGCGTCCTCGCGCAGGCCGGTACGACGGGTAATCCAGGCCGCGAGGCCGGCCATGCTCAGACCCGCGCCCAAACCTCCCAGTGTCAGTGCGGGCAAACTCAGCCCAGCAAACCAGAAGCCTAAAGCCGCGCCGGGGAGGATGCCGTGGGCCACCGCGTCACCGATCAGACTCATCCGTCGCAGGATCAAAAACACACCGAGTGGTGCTGTGCTGCAGGCCAATACCAGACCGCCGAGCAAGGCCCTGCGCATGAACACGAACTCATTGAACGGTTGCCATAAGTGGGCGACGGTGAGCATCAGGCCACCTGTGTATGAGGTGTTTGCTGGATCAGCTCAGCGCTGGTGCCGAATACGCACTGGCTGTTTTTGATCAGCAAAGTCTGCGGGATGTGCTGGCGTACGGCGGCGAGGTCATGGCAAACCACGACCAGCGTTCGACCTTCGCCATGCCAGGCATGCAGGTGTTGCCAAAGTAGCTGTTGACCCAGTTCATCGAGCGCGGCGTGGGGTTCGTCGAGGAGTAGGACGGGGGCGTCGGTCAGGCTCAATCGGGCGAGTAGGGCGCGCTGTAATTCACCGCCAGAGAGGGCCATGAGTGGACGCTTTTCCAGTCCGCTCAGGTGCCAGTTTTCCAGTGCATCTTTGAGGCGTTGCGCGCGCAGCTGGGTTGAAAGTCGGCGGCCCCAAAATCCTGCCGCGATCAGTTCTTCCAGGCTGATGGGGAACTGACGGTCGAGGTGCTGTTGTTGGGGGAGGAAGGACAGTCCGCTTTGACGTGGAACACTGAGGGCGACGTTACCCGCCAAAGGCTTCTGCAATCCGGCAATGACTTTTAGCAGGCTGCTCTTGCCACAGCCGTTGGCACCGATGATCGCTGTCAGGCTGCCGTTATCAAGTTCTAGATTCAGCGGTGCGGTCAGCGGTTGGCCGGGAGCGCCCCAACTCAGGGATTGGCAGCGGATCATGCTTGCTCACGCTGCCAGTGGCTTTCGGCGACGGCGTCATGGGCATGCAAACTTTCAGCGTGAATCACGCGGAGGTGGAACTGGTTAACGCCAGGTGTTCGGCGAAGAGCGAGATTCAGTCGGCGCGCGGCGTCTTCACAAAACATCAGGTTTTGGCCGTTGGCGAGGGCAAAGGCTTGTTCGTCTGCACGTTTTACTGCGGTTTGCACGGCGGTACCGAGGGCGGTTTCGGCGTCGTTGATGATGACACTAAGGGGCAATTCATCAACGAACTCGTCGAGGTGAAGATGCAGTTGTGCCGTGCTGCGTTGGCTGTGCGGTGTGGCGACGATGCCTTGGCTGGAGCCGAGCCATGCCAAAACGTCTGCGTGCTGGAGGGCTTTGTTGGCGAAGTCGTCGATGAATTGTTGCTGGATCAACTGTCGTGCTAACGCTGCGGAGCAGGGGCATGTTGAGGAGTAGGGCACTTCAATTTTAAGTTCCACGTGGAACATCTTGTTCTTCAGGCTTGCTGAAATCGTTGCCGGATAGGACTTCCAACCGGCCAATGGACTGATCAGCGCGGGACGTTTCAACAGCAAATCGGTGTGGATATTCAGATAGGCCCGGTTGGACAACCCTTCGTGGCTTTGCAGAAAACGCGTTAGAACCTGGTGCATCAGGGCAGGAGAAAGGCTCTCTTGTTCGAGCGCTTCCAGAGCCAGATAGAGCCGCGACATATGAATCCCACGAGCCTCGCCGTCATCAAGACTCACCCCGGCATCCGCCTTCGCACTCAAGCGTTGACCTTCCAACAAGATTGGTAAAGCGATGCCGCGCATCCCCACCCATTCGAGTGGCAAGGCTTGGCGAGCCGACTGCGCGGCGATATCCGGAAGTGTCAGCGAATTCATGTTCGGAACCATCGTGTTGATTAAATTAGATGTTACATTATAACAATACAAATCACGACGCCTTTTTCATGAACAGGCTTTCATATGCACAGACGCCATCTGCTTAATCTGATTCTGGCCAGCGCGGCCTTCGCCCTTCCTTTCAGTGCTTCGGCCACGCAGATTCGCAGCGCGCGACTCTGGCGGTCTGATGAGAAGCTGCGATTGGTCTTCGATTTAAGTGGGCCGGTGCGCTACAAAACCTTCGCTCTCAGTGCTCCAGATCGACTGATTATTGATGTGGCGGGTGCAGATTTGAGCGGTGACTTCAGCCAATTGGCGTTGAGTGGAACGGTGATCCGTTCGATTCGATCCGGACTTTTTGGTCGAGGTGATACGCGTATCGTTCTCGATCTGAACGGCCCGGTACTGCTGAACAGCTTTCTTTTAGCGCCTCAAGATGGCCAGAGTCATCGTCTGGTGATGGATTTGGTCAGTGCGAAAACGGCGTCAATGGTGCCAATGGTTCCACGTGAAACACCCAAAATTAGCACGCATCCGAAACGCGACATCATCGTAGTAGTGGATCCAGGGCATGGTGGAAAGGATCCCGGAGCAGTCGGCGCCAAGGGTGAGCGTGAAAAAGATGTGGTGCTGTCCATCGCTCAATTACTCGCCAAACGCCTGAAAAAAGAGAACGGCTTTGATGTGAAGCTGGTGCGTAACGACGATTTTTTCGTTCCATTACGCAAGCGCGTAGAGATCGCCCGTCAGCACAAAGCCGACATGTTTATCTCGGTGCATGCCGATGCGGCACCACGGCTGACGGCTTCTGGCGCCTCGGTGTATTGCCTGTCTGAAGGTGGTGCAACCTCGGCGACGGCTCGTTTCATGGCGCAGCGAGAGAATGGTGCGGATCTGCTCGGCGCCACCAGTCTGCTTAATCTGAAGGATAAGGATCCGATGCTCGCCGGGGTGATTCTCGACATGTCGATGAATGCGACGATTGCCGCCAGTTTGCAGCTCGGCAGCACGGTGCTGGGCAGCCTTGCCGGCATCACCACGCTGCATCAGAAGCGCGTGGAACAGGCGGGTTTTGCAGTGCTGAAATCGCCAGATGTGCCCTCGATCCTGGTGGAAACAGGCTTCATTTCCAATGCGCGCGACAGTCAGCGGCTAGTGACGGCGCGACATCAACAAGCGGTAGCGAACGGTTTATTCGAAGGTTTACAGCGCTACTTTGAAAAGAATCCGCCGATCGACAGCTACCTTGCCTGGCAGCAAGAACAGCGCAAAGCGCAGGTCTAGCAGCCAGTAATCCGGCTGCAAGTGAACTTTGCACTGCTTCCACCAGAGCTGGAGAAGCGATTGATGGTCGTCCAGCCGACACGCCGGGTGTATCCCACCCAGGCTTCTCCATCAGAAGCGATGCCAGTGAAAAACGTCAGCTGCCCGAAACGGCTGTTGGTCTGTGCCCAATAACGCTGGCCATTTCTTTCAAATCCACGCAGATACAGCGTGCTGCCGACAGTGTTGACGCTGTAAGCGTTGCCATCGGCATCGACGCACGCCAGCAGATTCGCACTACGAGTGCAGCTCGCGAGCGCTGGTAACTGCGCTGAGGCATGCCCGACGACCAAAAAACCAAGGCTCAACAACGTGCATTTCAACGCGTTTCTCATGGGGTTTTCCAAGTATTGCAGAAAGTCAGCTTCCTGCTCTTTGTCGCTCAGGACAAGAGTGGGGCTGGTCTATTTATATTGTTATACTATAACATAAATAGAAACTGAGCCTAAGCGGGCCGATTTCAAGCGTTTATCTTCAGCGAACCCCTCGCATGAAGCACCAAAACGCCATGCGCTGACAAAAGCGTCAATCGGCTGCGTTCCATGAGGATTATCCAATGTCAGCCGAATTGCCCGTCACCGTACTTTCAGGATTTCTTGGTGCTGGAAAAAGTACGCTTTTAAATTACGTACTACGTAATCGCAAGGGTTTGCGCGTAGCAGTCATCATCAATGATATGAGCGAGATCAACATCGATGGCAGCGAAGTCCAGCGTGATGTCAGCCTTAATCGCGCAGAAGAAAAAATTGTCGAGATGAGCAACGGCTGTATCTGCTGTACGTTACGTGAAGACTTGCTTGAGGAAGTCAGCAAACTCGCTCGAGAGGGCCGCTTCGATTATTTGCTGATCGAGTCCACCGGAATCTCCGAGCCGCTACCGGTCGCAGAAACCTTCACCTTCCGCGATGAGCACGGGCAGAGTCTCTCTGACATCGCTCGGCTCGACACCATGGTCACTGTGGTCGACGGGGTGAATTTTCTACCGGACTACCAGGCGGCCGAAAGCCTCGCGTCCCGTGGCGAAATCCTCGGCGAGGAAGACGAACGTTCGATCACCGATCTGTTGATCGAACAAATCGAGTTCGCTGACGTACTGTTGATCAGCAAGATCGACCTGATTAGCCAGCCCGAACGTGAGGAGTTGATCGCCATCCTCAAACGCCTTAATGCCCACGCCGAAATCATCCCGATGGTGATGGGCGAGGTGCCATTGGAGAAGATCCTTAACACCGGGCGATTCGACTTCGATAAAGCCGCCCAGGCACCGGGCTGGCTGCAAGAGTTACGCGGTGAACATGTGCCGGAAACCGACGAATACGGCATCGCATCGACGGCCTATCGCGCGCGCCGACCGTTTCACCCGCAACGCTTCTTCAACTTCATCGACCGTCCGTGGCTGAACGGCAAATTGCTCCGCTCCAAAGGTTTTTTCTGGTTGGCGAGCAAACCTACAGACGCCGGTAGCTGGTCGCAGGCCGGCGGTTTGATGCGTCACGGTTTTGCTGGTCGCTGGTGGCGTTTCGTGCCGAAAAACCAGTGGCCAGAGGATCAGGAAAGCACCGCGGCCATCATGGAAAACTGGGCGCCGAGCGTAGGAGATTGTCGTCAGGAGTTGGTATTCATCGGGCAGAACATCGATTTCCTACAACTTTCCAATGAACTCGATGCCTGCCTGCTCACCGATGACGAAATGACCCAGGGTGTCGAGGGCTGGCGATCGCTGCCGGATCCGTTCGGCCCTTGGCATGAAGAGGCTGCCTGATGCTCGCCCTCAAACTGCAGCAAAACCGCACCCGTCATCAGCATCAAGGCCCTACGCCGAAAGCGCTGACACGAATTCTGCATGACGACACCAACCTGGCTGTCTGGCAGCGTCAACTGCCATTGCACATCAGCGATTTCGCCAAGTTGCTGCTGTCGCTGAACGAGCCTTTGGCAGAATCATTGTGTCTGGAGTTGCCGGAGGAAGACGCCGAGCCTGATCTGACCGGGTTGGCTTGCGGGTTCAGAGATCTCGCGGGTTATGAAGGTTTTATCGCCGACTTGAAATGGCTGGTCAGCGCCTTCGCCTGCTTACTCGGAGCCAAGCAAATCGGCCTGCGTCTGCGAGTGCTCGATAAGGCCATGTGCCCGCGTTTTCACGTCGATCATGTGCCGGTGCGGCTGATCACCACGTACGCCGGCGTCGGCAGCCAATGGCTCAAGGAAGGTGCGATGGACCGCCAGCAATTGGGGCAGGCCAACGCCGAGCCGTATGCGAAAATCGAGCAACTCGACAGTGGCGACGTCGCTCTATTGAAAGGCGAGAAATGGCATGGTAATGAAGGCTTCGGTCTGATCCATCGCTCGCCGCAACCGGCGGCAGGCGAACGTCGACTGATACTCACCCTGGACTGGCTCGGCTAACGCCTATAGACGTCTCAAGGCTTGAGCCACGAACCCTGGCTCTGGCCTTCGCAATACGGCTTCAAATACGCCGCGTCGGTGGCGACGCCGTAATAGTGGATGTCCTGGCGATAAGGCATATTGGCGACTTGCGCGTTGCTGCACACGCCAAATGCACCGCTCGGGCACTGATCGACGTACTGCACCTCAACTTTTTGTCCGGCCAGGGTCGGCTGGCAGAAACCGTCGCTGAACAGTTTCTGCGGGATATTGCGGTTCTGCTGGCAGACTTTTACGTCGAGCCGTTCACCCTGACTGTGCACCACGCAGGCCTGAGCCCACACTTCACTCGACAGCGAAGCCAACAGCAACGACCATCCCAACCAACGCATCTTTGAATCTCCCAAGAAAGCTCCTGGCCATGTTGCAGAACATTCCTACCCATGTCATTGCTGGCCCTTTGGGCGCCGGCAAGACCAGCCTGATTCGCCAGCTCATGGCGCAGCGACCGGACGGCGAGCGCTGGGCGGTGCTGATCAACGAGTTCGGTCAGATCGGCCTCGACGCCGCGCTGCTGACCAGCGATGCCGATGGTATCGCACTGGGCGAAGTGGCCGGCGGCTGTTTGTGCTGCGTCAATGGCGCACCGTTTCAGATTGGCCTCGGGCGTTTGTTGCGCAAGGCCAGGCCTGATCGGCTGTTCATCGAGCCGTCCGGGCTTGGGCACCCGGCGCAATTGCTGAAACAGTTGAATGAGGCGCCGTGGTTGGGTGTGTTAGCAGTGCAGCCGTGTGTGCTGGTGCTGGATGCTCAGGCTCTTGCAGCGGGGAAAGCGTTGCCGGCAGCGCAGCAGGAAGCGTTGCTCAGTGCAGGTTTGCTGCTGCTGAACAAGGCGGAACACCTTGACGAAGAGGCTCGACAAAACATCACCAGTCGGTTGCCTCCAGTCCGACTGATCTGGACGCAGCAGGCGCAACTACCCCTGAGCGAACTCCCGGGTCTGGCTGCCAAAGCGCTCAACGGTGTGGATAACCTGGTTGTGCCCAAAGGGTTGGGACAAATGCCAGCCGTCTGGAGTGATCCGACGTTGCCGATTTGCTTGAATCAGGCGCAGGAGGGTGGCTGGAGCATTGGTTGGCGTTGGCATCCGGGGCAAAGGTTCGACAAGCAGCGCATTGCTGACTGGCTGAGCAGCCTCACTTGGCAGCGGGCGAAGCTGGTTATACACAGCGTGGATGGCTGGGTTTCGGCGAATGCGCTGGATAGTGCGGAGTTGGTTTGGCTGGCCAGTGAATGGCGAAAGGATTCTCGGATCGAGCTGATCTTTGTCGATGCGCAAAACATCGATGAGTTGCAGCGGGGGTTGTCGGGGTGTCGGGAGGATTAGATCAAAAGATCGCAGCCTGCGGCAGCTCCTACATGGGATTCCCTGTGGGAGCTGCCGAAGGCTGCGATCTTTTGCTTTTTCAGGGCTTCCACTTCGTATGTTCCTGCCGCCACTGACTCAACTCGATGACTTCCGCCCGTGGCCTGTGCACCTCAACCACCGGTGGCGTATCGTCGAACGGCGCCGGGTAGGGCGCCAGCTCGATCTGCGCACTGTGTGCGCCGAACTGGGTGATGGTGCCGTTATGCCGGGTTTCGCCGGTCACGGTGAATTCGAAGTTGTACACCCGTGCCAGTCGTCGGCGCCCGTTGGCGTCCTTGATGAAACCGATCTTCTTCAGTGCAACGTTGCCATCGAGCAGCTCGACACGCACGTTCAGGCAATGCTGTTTGACCCGCTCCAGCGCTCGCTCGCGCAAGCCGTGGTTGTGCCATAGCCACGCCCCGGCAGCGGCGAACAGCATCAGCACGAAGATGTTTTCGAGGGTCAGCATCAACATCAAACTCCAAAAGATAGTGCCAGCTTAACTGCGTCGCCGGTCTGTCGTACAGGCTGCGTTTCGTCGCATACTGCGCGGCTTGAATTTCAATCGTTTTACGGAATGTCCCGAATGAAACGTACGCCTCATCTGCTCGCCATTCAGTCCCACGTCGTGTTCGGCCACGCCGGCAACAGCGCTGCGGTTTTTCCGATGCAGCGGGTCGGGGTCAACGTCTGGCCGCTGAACACCGTGCAGTTTTCCAATCACACGCAGTACGGTCAGTGGGCCGGCGAAGTGTTGGCGCCCCAGCAGATTCCCGAACTGGTCGAAGGCATCGCGGCGATTGGCGAGCTGGGCAACTGCGATGCGGTGCTGTCCGGTTACCTCGGCAGCGCGGCGCAGGGCCGGGCGATTCTCAGTGGCGTCGCGCGCATCAAGTCGGTCAATCCGAAAGCCTTGTATCTGTGTGATCCGGTGATGGGCCATCCGGAGAAGGGTTGCAGCGTGCCGACCGAGGTCAGCGATTTCCTCCTGGAAGAGGCAGCAGCCGTGGCGGACATCATGTGTCCGAACCAGTTGGAGCTGGACAGCTTTTCCGGGCGCAAGCCGCAGTCGTTGTTCGATTGCCTGGCCATGGCGCGGGCGTTACTGGCGCGTGGGCCGAAAGCGGTGTTGGTCAAACATCTGGATTACCCGGGCAAACCGGCGGATGGCTTCGAGATGTTGTTGGTGACGGCTGAAGGCAGCTGGCATCTGCGCCGTCCGCTGCTGGCATTTCCGCGTCAGCCGGTGGGCGTGGGCGATCTGACGTCCGGCCTGTTCCTGGCGCGGGTGTTGCTGGGCGATAGCCTGGTGGCGGCGTTCGAATTCACCGCGGCGGCGGTGCATGAAGTGCTGCTGGAGACTCAGGCGTGCGCCAGTTATGAGTTGCAGCTGGTGCGCGCGCAGGACCGGATTGCGCATCCGCGGGTGAAGTTCGAGGCTACAGCGATAAGTCTGTAATCGCGTTATCGTTCAAAAAAGATCGCAGCCTGCGGCAGCTCCTGCATGGGAATGCAAAATCCTGTAGGAGCTGCCGAAGGCTGCGATCTTTCGCTTTTGATCTCAGGCGTCGCCCTTGATCTCCTGATAGCGCTTCTCCAGCTCTTGGCGAATCTGCCGACGTTGCTGCGCCTGCATATAGCGACGCTTGTCCTCACTGTTCTGCGGCTGCAGCGGCGGCACGGCGGCCGGCTTGCGCTGGTCATCTACCGCCACCATCGTGAAGAAACAGCTGTTGGTGTGGCGCACCGAGCGTTCGCGGATATTTTCGGTGACGACTTTGATGCCGACTTCCATTGAGGTATTGCCGGTGTAGTTGACCGACGCGAGGAAAGTCACCAGTTCGCCGACATGGATCGGCTCGCGGAAAATCACCTGATCCACCGACAGGGTTACCACGTAACGGCCGGCATAACGGCTCGCGCAGGCGTAGGCCACTTCGTCGAGGTATTTGAGCAGGGTGCCGCCGTGGACATTGCCAGAGAAGTTGGCCATGTCGGGGGTCATCAGTACCGTCATCGACAGCTGGGCGTTTCCGGGTTCCATAACGTTCTCACGGATCAAGGCTGATTTCTGGAAGCACCTCTGCGGGTGCCTGGTCACTTTTCAAAAGTACCGTTATCGGGACGCCGGGCGACTGGCCGCCGTCACGCCTCGATCGATCTGTTTCCATATATTGCACCGCCTTCCAGCCACAAGTCGCGGTGTTAACCTGCAAAAGCCCCTCCCAAGGGCAATTCCCACACGAAAAGCGGATTTTTACTTCGCTCGCTCAGACTTTTCTGACGTCTGACTGCGAGCCTCGTCATTCAAGGAGCCCACGCCATGCATGCCATCAGTTTTATTCAGGACCTGGCAGTGATCATGTTGGTCGCAGGCGTGGTGACCGTGTTGTTTCACCGTTTCAAGCAGCCAGTAGTGCTCGGCTATATCGTCGCCGGCTTCATCATCGGCCCGCACACACCGCCGTTCGGCTTGATCCACGACGAAGAAACCATCAAGACCCTCGCCGAGCTGGGGGTGATTTTCCTGATGTTCTGCCTGGGCCTTGAGTTCAGCCTGCGCAAGCTGTTCAAAGTCGGCGCCACGGCGTTTATCGCGGCGTTCCTCGAGATCGTCCTGATGATCTGGATCGGCTACGAAATTGGCCGCTGGTTCGACTGGAACACCATGGACTCGCTGTTCCTCGGCGCGATTCTGGCGATCTCCTCGACCACCATCATCGTCAAAGCACTCAATGACCTGAAGATGAAAAATGAGCGCTTTGCGCAGTTGATCTTCGGCGTGCTGATCGTCGAAGACATCCTCGGCATCGGCATCATCGCGCTACTCTCGAGCATCGCCGTCAGCGGCACGGTCAGCTCCGGCGAGGTATTTTCCACGGTCGGCAAGCTGTCGCTGTTCATGATCGTCGCGCTGGTCATCGGCATTCTGCTGGTGCCGCGCTTGTTGGCTTACGTGGCCAAATTCGAAAGTAACGAAATGCTGCTGATCACCGTGCTCGGCCTGTGTTTCGGCTTCTGCCTGCTGGTGGTCAAACTCGAATACAGCATGGTTCTCGGTGCCTTCCTGATCGGCGCGATCATGGCCGAGTCGCGGCAGTTGCTGAAAATCGAGCGGCTGATCGAGCCGGTTCGCGACCTGTTCAGTGCGATCTTCTTCGTGGCCATCGGCCTGATGCTCGACCCGATGATTCTTCTTGAATACGCGTGGCCGATCGCGGTGATCACCGTCGCCGTGGTGCTCGGCAAGATGTTGTCCTGCGGCCTCGGGGCCTTTATCGCCGGCAATGACGGACGCACCTCACTGCGCGTGGGGATGGGGCTGTCACAGATTGGCGAATTTTCCTTCATCATCGCCGCGTTGGGCATGACCCTGCAGGTCACCAGCAACTTTCTTTATCCGGTCGCCGTGGCCGTGTCGGTGATCACCACGCTGCTGACGCCGTACCTGATTCGCGCGGCGGATCCGCTGTCGATCAGGTTGTCAGCGGCCGTGCCCAAGCCTCTCGGTCGCGTGTTCGGCATGTATGGCGAATGGCTGCGCAGCATTCAGCCGCAAGGCGAGGGTGCGATGCTCGCGTCGATCATCCGCAAGATCTTGTTGCAGGTCGGGGTCAACCTGGCGCTGGTGATCGCGATCTTCTTCGCCGGGGCCTATTTCGCTGAACGCATCTCGCTGTGGCTGCAGGACTGGATCAGCGATCCGAGCTGGCAGAAGGCGTTGATCTGGGGCGGGGCGTTGCTGTTGTCGTTGCCGTTCCTGATTGCCGCTTATCGAAAGCTCAAGGCGCTGTCGATGCTCTTGGCAGAGATGGGCGTGAAGCCGGAGATGGCCGGGCGGCACACGCAGCGAGTGCGTCGGGTGATCTCCGAAGTGATCCCGATTCTCTCGCTGCTGGTGATTTTCCTGCTGCTGGCAGCCTTGTCGGCCAGTATTCTGCCGACCAACAAGTTGCTGGTGCTGATCGCCGTGGTGGCGGCCGCCGTGGCGGCGCTGCTCTGGCGCTGGTTCATCCGCGTGCACACGCGGATGCAGGTGGCGCTGCTGGAAACCCTCGACAACCACAAGGAGTCGTCGGGGCATTGACCGGCCGGGGCGGCTGGCTGATCAGCTTTCCAGCCAGACGTCCCGCGCCCAGTGCCAGACCGATTCCCAGGATTCTTCGGTGATCAGCTCTTCTTCGCCCGACCACAGCACCACGGTGCCGTCTTCTTCGACGCAGTAGTAATTCTCGCCGTCCTGACAGATCGGAATCAGATCACGCGGTACACCGATGTCCCAGGCATTGGCCGCGACATCGGGCAGATAGGTGTGCGATTGCGGGTCGGTGACGGTCACCGGCTCCAGGCTGCCGTAAACCACGTCGCTGACGGTCAGCAAAAACTCTTTGAAGACGAACGGGATGTTGATGAAGAGTTCTTCTTCGACTTCCACCAGTTGGTCTTCGTCAGGCAATTCCAAAGGAACCGGCACGGGTTCGTTGGCTTCACGCAGTTGTTCGATGATTTCTTCCACGTCCGGGATCCTCTTGCTTGAATGGCGCGGTTTATATGGGCCGGTTTATACAGTAGCTCGCTATAGATGCAACCGCGAAATAGAAAACCCCAGCCGAGGCTGGGGTTTTTATTACAGCAAGTTAAGCGCGCGAGGGGATCAGCCGTTCTGGCGGATACCGGCGACCAGCCAAGGCTGGTTCTCGCCCTGCGGACGTTCCATGTTCCAGCTTTCGCTGAACGCTTCGCCCTGGTCGAAGCGCGAGGACTTCGACACACCGTTGAAGGTCAGGGTGGCAATGGTCTTGTCGGCACGGTCATCGACGCCATCCAGTTGCACCTGGAGGTTGTCGATGTAGGTCGATTGGAACGCGTCGCCCAGATCCGCACGCTCACGCTTGAGGAACTCGAGCATTTGCGGGGTGACGAACTCGGCGATCTTGTCCATTTCGTTGGCGTCCCAGTGCTGCTGCAGCGACTGGAAGTGGCTGCGTGCGGCTTCAAGGAAGCTCTGCTCGTTGAACCAGGCCGGTGCGTTGATCACCGGACGGGCGGCAACAGGTGCCGCCGAACCACCGAAGATCGAACCCATGGCCGCAGGCTTCTGCTCGAACACTTCACGCTGCATCGGCGCGCCGGCCGGAGCGAACTGCTCCTGCTGCTTGCGTCGACGAGCGGCGATGAAGCGGAAGATCACGAACGCGATCACGGCCATGATCAGGATGTCGAAGATCTGCATGCCCTGGAAGCCGCCGCCCATGAACATTGAAGCAAGCAGGCCACCAGCGGCGATGCCGGCCAGAGGGCCGAGCCATTTCGAAGCACCGCCGGCCTTGGCCGCAGCGCCTGCGGCACCGGCAGCACCAGCGGTCGCAGCAGCGCCGCCCATGCCTGGAGAAGAAGGAGCCATCTGGCTGGTCTGGTGCGTCGGCGCAGCGCCGGCGCTTTTGCCACCACCAAAGCGCTTGGCGTTGGCGTCGAGGCTCATCGTCAGGCCGATGCACAACGCCATGGCGATGCTAAGAAAACGTTTCATAAAGGGAATTCCCGTTTGTGGAGACACGCGCGCCATGTTGCACAGCTGAAGTGTTACTGGCTAGCGAGAGAGTGTTTCGGGCTTTTGCCTGACAGGTTGCGTTCAGCTTCGTCGAGGCAATAAGGCTGTGTACTTTTGGCTGTAGGAAAGTGGGACAGGTTCAGTGCGAATTCGCCTTAGCGACGAAACGCCAGCATCACCACACCGGCCGTGATCAGGCCGATGCCGCCCCATTGGCGCAGGTCGAGTTTCTCACCCAGCAGGATCACGCCAAGCACCGCCACCAGCACCACGCTGAGCTTGTCTACCGGTGCGACCAGCGAAGCAGGGCCGACTTTCAGCGCGCGGAAATAGCACAGCCACGACGCGCCCGTGCCCAGTCCGGACAACAACAGGAACAGGTAGCTCTTGGCGGAGATCGATCCCAATGACTGATATTGGCCCGTGGCGTACAAAATCAAGGCCAGGCTGACCAGTACCACGATGGTGCGCAACAGCGTGGCGAAGTCGGAATTGACGTTTTCGATGCCGACTTTGGCGAAGATCGCCGTCAATGCGGCGAAAGTGGCCGAGAGCAAGGCCCAGAATGTCCAGGAGGAAAAGAAGCCTGAGCCCATTTGCACTGCCCTGTTCCGGGTGGGTTTAGATCAAGAGATCGCGGCCTTCGGCAGCTCCTGCAGATACACACAATCCCCTGTAGGAGTTGCCGAAGGCTGCGATCTTTTTTCGCTTTTAGATAGCTTCCAGCTTGGCGTAACCGAGCATCAGCCACTTGCTGCCTTCGCTGAAATTCACCTGCACCCGCGCCTGCGCACCCGCACCCTCGAAGTTGAGGATCACGCCATCACCAAAGATCGAATGGCGTACCGCCTGACCAAGACTGAAACCCGTTTCCGGAATTTCGCTGCCGCTGAACAGGTTGCTGCCGCTCATCGACTGGTTACCGCCGAACGGACGGCTGACGCTGTTCGACAAACGCACTTCCTGAATCAGGCCTTTCGGTACCTCGCGTACGAAACGCGAGACCTTGTTGTAGGTTTCGCTGCCATAAAGGCGACGGGTTTCAGCGTAGGTCATCACCAGATTCTGCATCGCCCGGGTGATGCCGACGTAGGCCAGACGCCGCTCTTCCTCAAGACGGCCCGGTTCTTCCAGGCTCATCTTGTGCGGGAACAAGCCTTCTTCCATGCCCACGAGGAACACGTAAGGGAATTCCAGACCTTTGGCGCTGTGCAGGGTCATCAACTGAATGCTGTCTTCGTGCTCGTCGGCCTGGGTGTCGCCGGCCTCCAGTGAAGCGTGGCCGAGGAATGCCGCCAGTGGCGTCAGCTCTTCGTCTTCTTCGTTGTTCTCGAAGTTGCGCGCAGCGCTGACCAGTTCCTCAAGGTTTTCTACCCGAGCCTGGCCTTTCTCGCCTTTTTCCGCTTCGTGATAAGCAATGAGGCCGGATTGCTCGATGACGGTCTGCGTCATCAAGTGCAGCGGCATCTCCATGCACTTGGCTGCGAGGTTCTCGATCAGCTCGATAAACGCGCCCAACGCACCCGCTGCACGACCGGTCAGGCCTTTATTGGCGACCAGCAGGCGCATCGCTTCCCACATCGACACATCGCTGTGGCGCGCGTGCTCGCGAATCGCCTCGACGGTTTTCTCGCCGATGCCACGGGCCGGGACGTTGATCACTCGCTCCAGCGCCGCATCGTTGCCGCGACCTTCGAGCAAACGCAGGTACGCCATGGCGTTCTTGATTTCCGCGCGTTCGAAGAAGCGCTGACCACCATAGATGCGGTACGGAATGCGTTCACGCAGCAAGGCTTCTTCCAGAACGCGTGATTGGGCATTGGAGCGGTACAGAATCGCGATATCGCTGCGAGCCAAGCCGGTTTTCAGTGCGCTTTCGATGGTTTCGACAACGTAGCGTGCTTCGTCGTGTTCGTTGAACGCGGCGTACAGATTGATTGCTTCGCCATCACCGCCGTCGGTCCACAGCTCTTTGCCGAGGCGTCCGGTGTTGTTGGCGATCAGGGCGTTGGCTGCCTTGAGGATGCCGGCGGTGGAGCGGTAATTCTGCTCCAGACGAATGGTCACCGAATCGGCGAAGTCCGACGAGTACTGATGAATGTTCTCGATCTTCGCGCCGCGCCAGCCGTAAATCGACTGATCGTCGTCGCCAACCACCATCAGGCTGTCGCCGCCCTTGCCGAGCAGACGCAACCAGGCGTACTGCACGGCGTTGGTGTCCTGGAACTCGTCCACCAGAATATGGCGGAAGCGCTTTTGATAATGCGCCAGCAAGCCCGGGTGATCGCGCCACAGGTCGAGGGCGCGCAGCAGCAATTCGGAGAAATCGATAACGCCGGCACGCAGACACGCAGCCTCGTAGGCTTCGTAGATGCCGCGCATGGTCGCCAGGTACAGATCGCCGCTGGCCTGAATGTGTTGCGGACGCAGACCTTCGTCTTTCTGCCCGTTGATGAACCATTGCGCCTGGCGCGCCGGCCAGCGTTGCTCGTCGAGACCGAGCTCGCGGATCACCCGCTTGACCAGGCGTTGCTGGTCGTCGCTGTCGAGAATCTGGAATGTCTGGCTCAAGCCCGCTTCCTGCCAGTGCGCCCGCAACAAGCGGTGTGCGAGGCCGTGGAAGGTGCCGACCCACATGCCGGCCGGGTTGATCCCCAGCAACTGCTCGATGCGATGACGCATCTCGGCAGCGGCCTTGTTGGTGAAGGTCACCGACAGAATGGAGTGGGGCGAGGCGTTTTCGACCTGGATCAACCAGGCGATACGGTGCACCAGCACTCGGGTTTTACCGGAGCCAGCACCGGCCAGGACCAACTGACGGCCAACGGGGGCTGCTACGGCCTGGCGTTGGGCATCGTTGAGGGAGTTCAGCAGAAGGGAGAGATCATCGCGCATCGGGGCATTCTAGGGTGCGCCGCGGGCCCGGGCAAACCGAGCTTTGCATTAGCCGATGAAACTCCCGTCGATGACGACCGGTCGGTCACCGGCGACAGGCGTTGGCCCGCTTGGCTCTGCGGGTTTCAGCGGTGCCTGAGGGGGGAAAAGTTTTGCGCAAATTATGATCTGGAGCAGTTTGGCAACGGGATCGGCTTGTGTATGCTCCGTCCACGTTTCGGGCGCACGCCCTCCTTATAAGAACAAGAACGTTGCCCATGACCCTCAGCTCCGAACTGTCGGGCCCCTCTGTGGAACCCCGGGTTGTCCGCAAGCGCTACGCCACCGAAATGGCGGTCGAGCGCACGCGCCTGCTGTATCAGGGCTCGTTGTTGCCCACACTTTTCATGTTGATCAATGGTCTGGTCTGCGCCGCTCTGCTCTGGAGCCCGCAGCGCTACTTCGTGGTCAGCGTCTGGCTGGTGTGGTTGCTGTCGCTGGTCGCATTGCGTGTGATCCAGGTCGCAGCGTTCGATTCGGCAATCCCCGATCGCCAGGCCCAGCCGATCTGGTTTCGCATGTTCCTGCTCGGCTCGACCATGACCGGCCTGACCCTCGCTGGCGCCGGTATCGCGCTGGTGCCTGCCGACAACTTCATGCAACAAGCCTGGGTGTTCGGTCTGATCGGCGCCGCAACGCTGTCGGCCAGTGTTGCCTATGCGGTGAGCCTGCCGGCGTTTCTGTCGTTTACCTTGCCGTGCCTGTTGCCGGCGATCGGCTTTCTCTTTTGGGGCGGCGACGAACAGGCACGCGGTTGGGGCTGGCTCGGGCTGATTTTGCTCGGCTCGCTGAGCGTGGTGGCGTGGCAGGTCAATCGCCTGATTGATCGCGGCTTGCTGCGGCGCTTTCAGAATCAGCACCTGATCGAACACTTGCAGCACACCCAGTCGCGCAGCGAGCAGCTCAATCAGGAACTGGCGAAGGAAATCGAACATCGACGTTGCGCCGAGGGCAAGCTGCGCGAAGCGCAGGTCGAACTCGAACACCGCGTCGCCCAGCGCAGTCGCGAACTGGACGCGGCCAATCAGGCCCTGAGCAAAAGCGAGGCGCGCCTGGCGCTGGCATTGAAAGCCAGCGAACTGGGCTTGTGGGACTGGAACCTGCAAACCGACGAAGTTCACCACACGCAGATTCAGGAGTTGTTCGGTCTTGCGCCGGAATATGTCACGGCGCTGCTGCGCGACCTCAAACCGCGACTGCACCCGGAGGACGTGCCAACCCTCAAACACGCACTGATCGAGCATTTGAAGGGCCGCACCGAGGATTATCAGATCGAGTACCGCGTGCGTCATGGCGATGGCCATTGGGTGTGGATCGAAGACCGTGGTCGTGCGGTAGAGCGCAGCGACAACGGACGGGTGATCCGCATGGTGGGCACCCGGCGCGACATCAGTGCCAGCAAAAGCCTCGAAGAACAGCAGCGCCTGGCGGCGACGGTGTTTGAAGCGGCCAGCGAAGGCATCGTCATTCTCGACCCGAACTATGCGTTGATCGCGATCAATCAGGCGTTCAGCCGCGTCACCGGTTACGACATCGACGACATGCTCGGGCGCAATGTTGTGGAGTTGCCGTGCAGCCGCGATGCACGCCGTCATTACGTCGCCATTCGCCACGCGCTGGAACAGCACGGCAGTTGGCAGGGCGAACTGGTGGAAACCCGCAAAAACGGCGAGCTCTATCCGCAGTGGCTGCAACTGAATGCAGTGCGC
Source organism: Pseudomonas helmanticensis (assembly GCF_900182985.1). Taxonomy (NCBI): domain Bacteria; kingdom Pseudomonadati; phylum Pseudomonadota; class Gammaproteobacteria; order Pseudomonadales; family Pseudomonadaceae; genus Pseudomonas; species Pseudomonas helmanticensis. The sequence goes on from NZ_FXUY01000001.1 coordinate 4,421,471, forward strand.
GATAGTCGCGGCAATGTCAGTCACATCGTCGGCTTCTTCGCCGATCTGTCGGCGCGGCGCGAATCCGAAGAGCGCATGCGTTACCTGACCCATTACGACGAACTCACCGGGCTCGCCAACCGTTCGTTGTTCCGCGAACGTCTGCACGAAGCACATCAGCGTTCGCGTCAGGGCCGGCGCAGCCTGGCGTTGCTGCACATCAATCTCGATCGCTTCAAGTTGCTCAACGACAGCCTCGGTCACGAAGTTGCTGACCAGTTACTGCAGAAAATGGCGCGCCGACTGGTTAACGCCTTGCCGGAGGCCGACACCATCGCGCGCTTGTCCGGTGATGAGTTCGCAGTGTTGTTCGATGCCTACGGCAACCTGTCGAGTCTGGCCCGGGTCGCTACGCGCTTGTCGAGCAAGCTGCGCTTGCCGCTGACCGTCGAAGGACATGAATTGGTGGTCAGCGCCTCAATGGGCATCAGCATGCTGCCGGACAACGCCCGGGAAATTTCCGCGCTGGTCAGCCAGTCGAACATGGCCATGCAACATGCCAAGCACCTCGGCGGCAACAACTTCCAGTTCTACACAGAGAGTTTGCAGGCTAGCACCCTTGAACGCTTGCAGCTGGAAAACCAGCTGCGCAAAGCCATCGAAGACAAGCAGCTTAAAGTGTTCTATCAACCGAAGCTGTGCCTGGAGAGCGGGCGCTTGAATGCGGCGGAAGCGCTGGTGCGCTGGGATCATCCGACCATGGGCCGGGTGCCGCCGGGGGATTTCATCGGGCTGGCCGAGGAAACCGGTCTGATCGGGCCGATCGGCGAATTCGTCTTGCGTCAGGCGTGCTGGCAGGCGTGCGAATGGCAGCGCCAAGGCCTGGCGCCGATCCGCGTTTCGGTGAACCTGTCGGTGCACCAGTTGCGTCAGGGCAAACTCGTCAGTCTGGTGCGGCAAGTGCTGGAAGAAACCGGGCTGGCGCCGCACTACCTGGAACTGGAATTGACCGAAAGCCAGTTGCTCGACAGCGTCGAGCACATCATCGCGACGTTCCAGCAATTGCGCGATCTTGGCGTGAAACTGGCCATCGACGACTTCGGTACCGGCTATTCGTCATTGAGTTACCTCAAGCGGATTCCGGTGGATTACGTGAAGATCGATCAGGCGTTCATTCGCGGGCTGGGTGAAGGCAGTGAAGACGCGGCGATCACTCGCGCGATCATTGCCATGGCTCACGGACTGTCGCTGAAAGTGGTGGCTGAAGGCGTCGAGCGGCAGGATCAGCTGGAATTCCTGCGTGCCGAACGTTGCGATGAAGTGCAGGGTTATCTGATCAGTCGGCCGGTGGAGGCGACTGCTCTGGCCGGGCTTTTGCGTAATCAGGAAAAACCGCTTTAAGGGCTACATGCACCTCATCGCGCCTGATATGGGGACATCGAGTTACGCATTGAGCAGGCAAAAAGCCAATTCATGTAGTATAACTACAAGCGTGCTACATCCTTGCCCATAAGAAGAGTCCAGCCCCTTGAATCTGCTGCAACACATCGCCCAGTCACGTCACCTGTTACGCAAGTCGGAGCTCAAGGTCGCCGACCACGTGCTGCTTGACCCTGCGGCGGTGATGCACAGTTCCATGGCCGACCTGGCCCATAGCGTCGGCATCAGCGAGCCGACCATCGTGCGCTTCTGTCGCGCCATCGGTTGCTCCGGTTTTCAGGATCTCAAGCTCAAACTGGCGCAAAGCCTGGCCGCCGGTGCCAGCTTCGGCCAGTTCGCGATCCATGAGGACGACTCGGTCGCCGACTACAGCCTGAAGATTTTCGACACCACGTTGCACACGTTGATGGAGGTTCGCGAGAAGCTCGATCCGGTTGAGTTGCAGCGCGCGGTGACGTTGATGTCGCAAGCGCAGCGTGTCGAGTTCTACGGCTTCGGCGCATCCGGCGCGGTGGCGGCGGATGCCCAGCACAAGTTCTTTCGTTTGCTGCTGACGGCGGCGGCGTATTCCGATCCGCACATGCAGGCGATGTCGGCGGTGACGTTGAAGCCGACCGATGTGGCGATCTGCATTTCGCAGTCGGGGCGTTCCAAGGATTTGCTGATCACCGCCAATCTGGTGCGCGAGAGCGGCGCTTCGCTGATTACCCTGTGCCCGAGCCAGACGCCATTGGCCGAACTGTCGACCGTGAATCTGGCGATCGATGTGCATGAAGACACCGAAATCTATACACCGCTGACTTCGCGTATCGCCCACCTGGTGGTGATCGATGTGCTGGCGATGGGCGTGGCGATGGCGCGTGGGCCGAGTCTGGTTAATCACCTCAAGAGCGTGAAGCGCAGCCTGCGCAGCTTGCGCTTGTCCCCAAAGGCCGCCAAAGCTCTGGATGATTAAGATCAAAAGATCGCAGCCTTCGGCAGCTCCTACACGGTCAATGTAGGAGCTGCCGAAGGCTGCGATCTTTTGCTTCACGACGGTTACTTTCATCAAACCGTCATCCCTCGCGCCTATCGTGAAACTCCCGTCATCGCCTTGGGAGACTCGAAATGGCTCAGCCCTACGAAGAACGCAACAGCGCCGCGAAAACCCGTCGTCAGCAAGAAGACCAGCGCCGCATGGAATTCCGTCGCGCTATCGAAGATCGCTTCGAACTTCGCCAGCTTCAGGCCGAAATCGGCGACTTTCCCGAGATCAATCACTGGCAGGCAGCACCGGCAGCTTCCCGTCGAAGCGCTCAACCAACGCGCTGATCTGCACACGTTCGCTGCGAATAAACGCCAGGAAGGCGTGCGCCACCGGTGACAGGCGTTTCGCCTTGGCTTGCACCAGGCACCAGCTACGCAGCAGCGGCAGTTCTTCGATCGGCAGCTCCACCAGTCCGCCGGTCGCCAGCTCTAGGTTCAGGGCGTGGCGCGTCAACAGCGCCAGGCCCAGACCCGCCGCCACGCATTCGCGCTGAGCTTCGGCCGAGGCCACTTCCTGGGTCTGGGTGAAGTGCACGCGCTTCTCTTTGAAATACTCTTCGCAAGCCAGTCGCGTACCCGAGCCGGGCTCGCGGATCAGCAGCGTGTAGGGTTCCAGATCCTGCAAGCGCAGCGGGCCCATGTGTGCCAATGGATGATCCGGGCGCGCCACGGCAACAATCGGGTTGTTGAGGAACGGCAGGAATTCCAGGCCCATGTCCTGCGGCACCATCGACATGATCACCAGATCGTCGCGATTGTCCGAAAGCCGTCGAATCACTTGGCCGCGGTTGACCACGGTCAGTTGCAGATTGACTTCCGGGTGCTGGCGCTTGAACGCTGCGAACAAATGCGGGACGAAATATTTGGCACTGGATTCCACCGCCAGTTTCAGCTGACCTTGCAGTGATCCCTGCATGTCCGACAGCTGCATATCGAGGTTTTCCAGACGGCCGAAAATGTCTCGGCTGGCACGCTGAAGTGCTTCAGCGGCTTCGGTCATGTAGAGTTTTTTGCCGACATAATCGAATAATGGCTGCCCGATCAGCTCTTCGAGCTGGCGAATCTGCAGGCTTACGGCCGGTTGCGTGAGAGACATTTCCTCGGCTGCGCGGCTGTAAGAGCGTAAATCACACACTTCGTTGAAGATCTGCAATTGACGCAATGTCATACGCATCAAGGACTTACGCATTTTTTATAGGCTCTGACGGCTGGCTGATGTTTCAACTATAAGTCTTTACTTATGCCTGACCCAATTTTTATTCATTTTTGTTAATCCCTCATGAGCGCTAGTGTGGACCTGCGACTAAATTGAAACATTTGGTCACGCGTCGACCTGGGTCTAGCAGGTCGTGGTGCCACCGGCTCAAGGGAACCTCCAAGTGATAACAAAGATCCTGATCGCCAACCGTGGTGAGATTGCCGTACGAATCGTGCGAGCCTGCGCCGAAATGGGCATTCGCTCGGTTGCGATTTTTTCCGACGCCGACCGTCATGCGTTGCATGTGAAGCGTGCGGACGAGGCCCACAGCATCGGTGCCGAGCCACTGGCCGGTTACCTCAACCCGCGCAAGCTGGTGAACCTGGCGGTAGAAACCGGCTGCGATGCCCTGCACCCGGGCTACGGTTTTCTCTCGGAAAACGCTGAGCTGGCAGACATCTGCGCCGAACGCGGAATCAAATTCATTGGCCCGTCGGCGGAAGTCATTCGCCGCATGGGCGACAAGACCGAAGCGCGCCGCAGCATGATCAAGGCCGGCGTACCGGTGACGCCGGGCACCGAAGGCAACGTGGCCGACATCGAAGAAGCCTTGGTCGAGGGCGACCGCATCGGTTACCCGGTCATGCTCAAGGCCACCTCCGGTGGTGGCGGTCGTGGCATCCGTCGCTGCAACAGCCGTGAAGAACTCGAACAGAATTTCCCTCGGGTGATTTCCGAAGCGACCAAGGCCTTCGGTTCTGCCGAAGTGTTCCTGGAAAAATGCATCGTCAATCCCAAGCACATCGAAGCGCAGATTCTCGGCGACAGCTTCGGCAACGTCGTGCACCTGTTCGAGCGTGATTGCTCGATCCAGCGTCGCAACCAGAAGCTCATCGAAATCGCCCCGAGCCCGCAACTGACCCCGGAACAGCGCGCCTACATCGGCGACCTGTCGGTGCGTGCGGCCAAGGCGGTGGGTTACGAGAATGCCGGCACCGTGGAGTTCCTGCTCGCCGAGGGCGAGGTGTACTTCATGGAGATGAACACCCGGGTGCAGGTGGAACACACCATCACCGAAGAGATCACCGGGATCGACATCGTCCGCGAACAGATTCGCATCGCCTCCGGCCTGCCGTTGTCGGTGAAACAGGAAGACATTCAGCACCGTGGTTTCGCCTTGCAGTTCCGCATCAACGCCGAAGACCCGAAGAACAACTTCCTGCCGAGCTTCGGCAAGATCACCCGTTACTACGCCCCCGGCGGTCCGGGCGTGCGCACCGATACTGCGATCTACACCGGCTACACCATTCCGCCGTTCTACGACTCGATGTGCCTGAAACTGGTGGTCTGGGCACTGACTTGGGAAGAGGCGATGGACCGTGGCCTGCGAGCGCTGGATGACATGCGTCTGCAGGGCGTGAAGACCACCGCCGCGTACTACCAGGAAATCCTGCGCAATCCGGAATTCCGTAGCGGCCAGTTCAATACCAGCTTCGTTGAAAGCCACCCGGAACTGACCAACTACTCGATCAAGCGCAAACCCGAAGAGCTGGCCCTGGCCATCGCCGCCGCCATCGCCGCCCACGCAGGCCTATGAATGAAACAGCTGCGAGCTTTTAGCTGCAAGCGGCAAGTTAAAGCAGATTGGCTTTTTCTTGCAGCTTTTAGCTTGAAGCTTGCCGCTATGAGGAGATACCAATGACTAAAAAGATCTTCGTTACCGACACCATCCTGCGCGACGCTCACCAATCGCTGCTCGCCACCCGCATGCGCACCGAAGACATGCTGCCGATCTGCGACAAGCTCGACAAAGTCGGCTACTGGTCGCTGGAATGCTGGGGCGGCGCGACCTTCGACGCCTGCGTCCGCTTCCTCAAAGAAGACCCGTGGGAGCGTCTGCGCCAACTGCGCGCGGCGCTGCCTAACACGCGTCTGCAAATGCTCCTGCGCGGGCAGAACCTGCTGGGCTATCGCCATTACAGCGACGATGTGGTCAAAGCCTTCGTCGCCAAAGCTGCGGTGAATGGCATCGACGTGTTCCGCATCTTCGACGCGATGAACGACGTGCGTAACCTGCGCGTGGCCATCGAAGCGGTGAAAGCGGCTGGCAAACATGCCCAAGGCACCATCGCTTACACCACCAGCCCGGTGCACACCATCGATGCGTTCGTGGCGCAAGCCAAGCAGATGGAAGCCATGGGTTGCGACTCCGTGGCGATCAAGGACATGGCCGGTCTGCTGACCCCGTACGCTACTGGTGAACTGGTACGTGCGCTGAAAGCCGAGCAGTCGCTGCCAGTGTTTATCCACTCGCACGACACGGCCGGTCTGGCGACCATGTGCCAGCTCAAGGCAATCGAAAACGGTGCCGATCACATCGACACCGCGATCTCCAGCTTCGCTTCCGGTACCAGCCACCCAGGCACCGAGTCGATGGTTGCTGCGCTCAAGGGCACCGAGTACGACACCGGTCTGAACCTCGAACTGCTGCAAGAGATCGGCCTGTACTTCTACGCCGTGCGCAAGAAGTACCACCAGTTCGAAAGCGAGTTCACCGCCGTCGACACCCGCGTGCAAGTCAACCAGGTGCCGGGCGGGATGATCTCCAACCTTGCCAACCAGTTGAAAGAGCAGGGCGCGCTGAACCGCATGGGCGAAGTGCTCGCGGAAATCCCGCGCGTGCGTGAAGACCTCGGCTTCCCACCGCTGGTGACACCGACTTCGCAGATCGTCGGCACTCAGGCGTTCTTCAACGTGCTGGCCGGTGAGCGCTACAAAACCATCACCAACGAAGTGAAGCTCTACCTTCAAGGCGGCTACGGCAAGGCGCCGGGCGTGGTCAACGAGAAGCTGCGTCGCCAGGCCATCGGCAGCGAAGAAGTCATCGACGTGCGCCCGGCCGACCTGCTCAAGCCGGAAATGACCAAGCTGCGCGCCGATATCGGCGCACTGGCCAAATCGGAAGAAGACGTGCTGACCTTCGCCATGTTCCCGGACATCGGCCGCAAGTTCCTCGAAGAGCGTGCCGCCGGCACCCTGACGCCTGAAGTGCTGCTGCCGATTCCAGAGGCTGGCGGTGTGACGAAAGCGGGCGGTGAAGGCGTACCGACCGAGTTCGTCATCGATGTCCATGGTGAAACCTACCGCGTCGACATCACCGGTGTTGGCGTCAAGGCGGAAGGCAAACGTCACTTCTACCTGTCCATCGACGGCATGCCGGAAGAAGTGGTGTTCGAACCGCTCAACGAATTCGTCAGTGGCGGCAGCAGCAAGCGCAAGCAAGCCTCGGCACCGGGCCACGTCAGCACCACCATGCCGGGCAACATCGTTGATGTGCTGGTCAAGGAGGGCGACACCGTCAAGGCCGGCCAGGCGGTGCTGATCACCGAAGCGATGAAGATGGAAACCGAAGTCCAGGCCGCCATCGCCGGCAAGGTCACCGCGATTCATGTGGCCAAGGGTGATCGAGTCAACCCGGGCGAAATCCTGATCGAGATCGAAGGCTGAGATAACGGCCGCGATCCAACGTTTTAAACCTCGGGGGGGCATGTGCTCCCCTTTTTTTACTGTGTTTTTTACCCTGTAGGAGCTGCCGCAGGCTGCGATCTTTTGATCTTGGTTGTTATTAATCCAAAACAAGATCAAAAGATCGCAGCCTGCGGCAGCTCCTACAGCGATTGCGTTGGTTAGAACGCCATGCGCCATTGGCCTGTCATTCCGTGAGTTCGGCTTTCAGTGCCCATCTCGCCAGTGAGACCAACGCCTATCGTATGATTTGCCGATAGCCCGAGGTCGAGGCCGGCGTCCACCGACAGGCTGTTTCGATCCAGAGCAGCGCCGGCGATGTCAAAGCGTTTGCCACCTTTTACCAGTTGCTGACGGGTGTCGTTTTCAATCTCGCCAAAGGTGTGTTTCCAGCCGGCACTGAATCGCGGGGTCAGACTCATGCCGTTATCCAGTCTGCCGATTTTCGCCGTGCGAAAGCCCAAGGTGCTGCTGAGGTTGTCACGGGTTTGACCGAAGATTTTCAGTGCGGCATCGCCACCTTTTTCGGTATGGCTGTCGCGTTGATAACGTTGGTAGCCGAGGCCGGCGAACGGTTCGAACACGACGTTGTTGCGCCCCAGGTTGAGCCCCAGTTCGGCGAAGGCTTGTTGGGTGTTGGCGTCGTAATGGCCCTTGAGTCGATCAGTGAAACCGTTGAATGCCACGCGCCGTTTGCTCTCGCCGTCATGGCTGGCATAGGTAGCGCCGAGGCGCAGCGCCAACGGTCCATCCTGGCGCACGGCATAAGCGCCGAGGTGCCAGCTGTCGAGGTCGCCGTCATATTGCCGGGCGTCGAATTGCGTTTGTGATTTCGCGCCGGCCAGACCGACATGCCATTGCTCATTGATACGCCAGTCCGCGCCCATGACCACTCCTTGAGTGGCGTGCGTGAGTGCGCTGTCTGTGTCGCGATCGACCTTGCCGTCCTGGCCCAGCGCCTGAATCCATACGCGTCCGGAGTCTGCAGCAGCTGAGGCGCGACGAGGCGAGTTGCCGGCGCCGTACCGTGCCTCCGGGCGATTATCCAGTTGGCGCATGGCCGAGAGCATGCTGCTGCTCACCGGTGTAACGCTGCTCAATGTGGCTTTGGCGAGGTTGGCGTTGCTGCCGGCCGCGAGTTGTTCGAGTGCCACAGCCGGCGTTGCGTGGTTGCTGTCGAGCAGAGCCGTGATCGCGGAGTTTGCGGGTGCTGCAGGAGGGACCGTTTTCGTCAGTGCGGCGGCTGTCTCGGGTTTCTGAGGTTGTTGAGGTGTTAGTGGTGCAGCGCGCTTTTCCTCAATGCTGTCGGCGAGTTTCTGCGCGTTCTCGCTGATTGGTGTTTCTGTGCGCGACATCCGATCCGGCGCAGGATTACCAGGCGATTGAGGAGCGGCGTGGGTTGTGCCCTGGTCGACTACCTGTTCCTGCGGCGACGATTCGGCAGGAGGTTTGGGTGTTTTTTTACGAGGCTTTTTGGGCTGGTTTTCAACAGCGTTCTCGACGACCTGTGTGTCGGGCTGTTGGGCGCGGGAGACTTCGGTCCATCCCACGGTCAGCGCAAGCGCCAATGCAAGATGGTGAGGGCGAAATGTAGGTTGAGCGAGCATCGAGTCGAGCCTCTTTAGACAGAAGACTCGACTCTATGAGCTTGGCAAAAAATCCGATGTCGGCCGCTTCCCTGAGCATTGCAGGCGATGTCGGATCGTTCTGTGGAAATCTCCCACCAGATCCACAGTGGACGCTTTTAATTGATGTCGGCGTCGCCTTTTCCTACAACCGATCCAGACCGCGCCAACTGTTCAGCTCTCAAAAACTCATCTGCCATTGCCCGATCAATCCGTGATTGCGGCTGTTGCTGCCAATTTCGCCGCTGTAGCCCACGCCCAGGGACTGTCGCGCAGAGATGCCTACGTCCAGCCCCGCTTCCAGCACCAGACTGTCACGATCCAGTGAACTGCCGTCGACGGTGAATGCCGTGCCACCCGTGACAAACGCCTGGCGTGTCGAGCTGCCGAGGTCGCCATAAGTGTGTTTCCAGCCGGCGGTCATGCGCGGTGTCACGCTCATGCCGTTGTCCAGGCTGCTCAGGTGCGCCAGGCGCAGGCCGAAGGTGCTGCTGAAGTTGTCCTGGGTCTGGCTGTCGACGTGCAGAGCCGCGGCGCCGCCTTTTTCCTGATAGCTGTCGCGGTGGTAGCGCTGATAACCGACGCTGGCAAACGGCTCGGCGCTGAGGCGGCCGCTGCCCATGGCGTAGCCGAGTTCGGCGAAGGCTTGCTGGCTGTCGGCGTCGTAGTCGCCTTTGGGCCGATCACTGAAGCCGTTGAAGGCGATGGTGCGTTTGCTTTCACCTTGATGACCGCTGTACGCCGCGCCGAGGCGCAGAGAGATTGGGCCATTCTGACGCAGTGCGTAGACGCCGGCGTGCCAGCTCTCGACGTTGCCATCGACGCCGGTCGCGTCCAGATCGGTTTTCGAATAACCACCGAGAATGCCCAGGCGCCATGCTGAATTCAGCGACCAGTCCGCGCCGAGCACGCTGCCTTTGCTGCGTTGTTCCAGACCACTGCTGCCGTGTTCGCCGTCGAGCTTGCCGTAGCCGCCAATAGCTTGCAGCCAGACCCGGCCGCGAGCATTTGGATCATTCAGATTGCGCGCCTCGGTTGGTACACCATTGGCTGCCAGCACCGGTGTGTCCCGCTGATCGAGGCCAACCATCAGGCCCGGGCTGCCGCCCATTTGTTGCATGGCCGAGAGCATGCTGTTGCCGACCTGGTTGCTGGTGCCAAGTGTGGCGCTGGTCAGGTCTGCGTTGCTCGCGCCGGCCAACTGCTCGATCGCCGCGCCGGCCGTGCTTTGGGTGGTGTTGAGCAAGGCATTGTACAGCGCATTGTTCTTGCTCATGGAGGCGAGACTGTTGGCGGCGTTGCTGGCGTTGCCGGTCGCCGCGAATTGATTGAAGGCGACGTCGTTGCGGGTGTACGTGAGATCGACCTGGGTTGGTGTGTAGGCAAGCGTCGGCGTGAGAAACGCGTAATCGCTGGTGACCTTGCCGAACGTGCCGTTGACCTGCGCGGCCTGCAACACGGTGTATTGGCTCTGCCACGGATAAGTACCGGCGCCGGGATTCACCGCGAGGGTCGCACCGTTCAGATTGGCGATGCCGCCGACCTGCAGCGGCGCGCTGCTGCCATCGGCATTGACGCCGTAGGCGAGCGTGGACGAGTTGCCCATGTTCAAGTCGTGAATGATGGACGCGCGGCCAAGGCCGGTATCGGTGCGCAAGGTGCCGTTGACGTTGAGGCTGCCCACTGAACCGCCACCGGCATACACGCCGCCCGCGTCGACGGTCAGGCTGCCGGCGATGCCGCCCTGGTTGATCAGCGTTGCGCCATTGCGCACGGCGCCGCCGTCGCTGAAATCACCGCTGCCGGTGAGTGTCCACGCACCTTGCCTGACTTCCAGCCATTCGAAGTTGCGACTGGCGCCGAAGCTGCCGCCGGCCACGTCGTCCATCACCACGCGGTCGTAACCGCTGCCGCCATCGACCACGCCGATGAAGCGGCTGCCATTGCGCAAGGTCAGATTGTCGTTGCCGCCGCCCAGGTCCAGCGCCAGGCCGTTGCTGCCGCTGATGGTGCCGCCGTTGATCACGCTGTCGGCGAACTCGCCGACCAGTTTCACGCCGAAACCGTTGAGGCCTTGAATGGTGCCGAAGTTCTCCAGTGTGGTCGCCGCCAGCCCTGAACCGCCGCTGCCATCATCCACCAGAATGGCGCTGTCGGCGCCGCTGATCAGTGCCTTGCTGGCGTTGAGAATGTAACCGCCGCCGAGGGCGATACCTTCACTGCCATTGGCGAAACCGCCCTTGTCCACGCCACCCGCGCCGACACCCTGAATGGTGCCGTAGTTCTCGATGTGAGCGATCTTGTCGATGTCCACGCCATCGCCGTCACCGTTCGCCTGCAAGCCTGAGTAAGCACCGGTGATGGTGCCGTGGTTAATCACGGTGCCATCGCCGTCGGAGCCGAATCCGGAACCATTGCGACCGGTGATCTGCCCGTAGTTGACCAGCGTCGCGCCGAGGTCGGTAGTAATGCCGTGACGGCCGCCGGAAATCACTCCGTAATTGGTCACGCTGACGCCGCTGGCGCTGTCGATATCGATGCCGTCGAACTTCTCGTCGGCGTTGTGCGAGTCACCGGTGGAGATTTCCCCGTAGTTGGTAATGGTCGCGTTGGCGCCGGTCTTCATGCCATCGCTGGCATCGCCGCGAATCAGTCCGCCTGCGCGGTTGATGATGGAGGTCTGCACCCCGTCGCTGCGCACGGCATCCAGGTCCAGACCTTGACCAGTGGTCTAGCGAATCACGCCACTGTTGTCGATCAACAGGCTGCCGCTGACGAAGTTGCTGTCGATGCGCAAAGCATCGTTGGCGCCAAGAATCTGCCCACCGCTGCGATTGTAGATCTTGTAGTTGCGCGCTTGCGTCAGATCCCCGCTGCTGTCGATCGCCCGACCACCACTGGAAACGATTTTGCCAGCGTTATCGATCACCACACCGGCACCGCTGGTTTTGTCTTTCAGGCTGACGGTCTTGCCACTGTTGGTGATGCTGCCCGGCGCAGAAATCGTCAGCGTGTCACTGCCGCCGAGGGTTTGCGCGGTAGTGGTGGCAGTATCGATCTGCACGGTTTTCGCGTGGACGGCGGTCGCTGAGATCAGCAGGGCGATGGCGAGGGACAGACGCTGCGGCGGGAAGGGCACGTGTTGGCGGCCTTTTTGTTATAAGCGGGCCGACCTGTATAGCGAAGGGTTTTTACAGAATGATGTCGATGCTTTATCTGCATTATTTTGCGTTCGGTAGTGCTGAGGAGAACTATATCTGCATTTTGTTGCAGATTTAGTCCTCCTACTGTTGTAAGAGATGCACTATATTGCATCCATGGTTAACAAAATCCATGTTGGAATGCATTTAAATGCAGGTGCAAAGTCATGTACAACCTGACATTACAGATATTCACCGAAGGAAAATGGCGCGACGCCATGATTCTGAGTTTCGACGATCCTGAAAAAGGGTTCGAAAGTCGCTGCAGTTTTGGCTACGAGACGGCATACCTTGTCGAAAATATTGAAGCCGTAAAATCCCCGTTTTCAAATGCTGTGAGTGCGCTGTATCCGTTGGATTGGGAAGGGCGACGTTCCAACACGCCCGCATTTTTATATGACATTGCTCCTGCAGGAGCAGCTAAAAAATTTCTGCTTGCAAGACTGGGGCAAGAGAAACCGGCTGATATTAGCGCTGATCTTTATTTGCTCGGTCGTAGCACCCCGGCCCCCATCGGCAATATGCGCATAAAAGAGTCGGCCGAGGTTGTCGATGAGCGTGAGCCACTTGGATTTAAGCGTGAGGATGTTGTCCTCCGCGACAGCCGTTTTCTTGAATATGCCTATGAGCTGGGCGCGGCGATTGGTGGCGCTACAGGGGCAGGTGGTGAAGCACCGAAGCTGTTGTTGGCTGAGAGCAAGGCCGGTCTTCTGTATCCCGACGCGGTATTGGACGATGAAGAGGTCAGGCAGCACTGGTTTGTAAAGTTTTCCAGAAACAAAGGCGGTGTCATTGATCAAGACATCCTGCGAAGCGAATTCCATTACTACAAGGCGCTGCAGGCACTCGGCATTGAAACGATCGCAGTAGAAGGTTTGGCATTGGAGGAGGCGAGCAAACCGAGTCTGTGGATGCATCGCTTTGATCGCAAAGTCACTAACGGCGAAGTTAGCCGCATTGCTGTTGAATCAATTTACTCAATGGCTGAAGTGACAATACCGGGAAGTGCGATGAACCATATGGATGTCATCCGTATGCTTGCCGGACTCTGGCGCGATGCGGGGCAAGCAGCGCAAATTCCCGAGCTCGTGGCAGATTATTTACGACGAGACCTGATAAACAAAATTCTCGGCAACAATGATAACCACGGTCGAAACATCGCGATCCTGCGTCAGGCCGAATCGTTCCGATTGGCGCCGATTTATGACTTGGCCCCCATGGTTATGGATCCCGAAGGCCTGACGCGCACGACCAAATGGTCGAAAGATCTGGAGCGAGCCGGCGAAGTCGATTGGCGTGGAGTTTGCCGCGCACTGGCTGACATTTCCGATCCAGAAGACCCGTTGGCAGCCTTGGCTGACGCGCCGAACTCTTTTGAGCGCTTGCGTGAAGATGCCCAGCGTCTGGCGGCGCTTCCCGACATATTGATGGCCAGTGGGTTGCCCGACAGAACGATGAACCACCCTGGCATCCACCTGAAAAATCTGGAGCAACGTTTGAAAGAGTGGGATCTGAAATGAGCATGACGGTAGCCGAGCGCACTGTGCTCATCGAAAACATTCAAGAGTCGCTGGCCCAAGGAGCGCTGGAGATTGGCGAAGCCGTTCGCCGTTTACGTGTGGAAGTGACCGGTCTGCATCAGACCCAGTTTGCGAAGATGTGCAAAATTTCAGTTCGTACGCTGGTGCATATCGAACACGGCGAGGGCAATCAGACACTGAAATCGCTCAATGCCGTCTTTCGCCCGTTTGGGTTGGAAATGGGTGTTGTGCGGGTTCGCCAGAGCAATAGGTGGACCCGCACCGCTGTTTGATCAGCTCTTGTTACGGCACTCGACCAACCCTTTCAGCTGGCCGGTCGGGGTCTGGTTTTCATCGCTCAACCAGCGTTCGAAGCCTGCGCCGATTACCGGCCATTCCGAATCCAGAATCGAATACCACGCAGTATCGCGGTTCTGGCCTTTGACCACCATGTGCTGGCGGAACACGCCTTCAAAGCTGAAGCCCAAGCGCTCGGCGGCGTATTTGGAGCGGGCGTTGCCGTTGTTGCATTTCCATTCGAGACGGCGGTAGCCGAGTTCGAAGGCGTATTTGCCCAGCAGGTACACCGCCTCGGTGCTTTTCGGCGAGCGCTGCATCGGCGCACCGAAGGTGACGTGGCCGATTTCGATGCGGCCTTGGGCCGGGACGATTGACATCAGGCTGAGGATACCTTGCACCTGGTTAGTCGCGCGATCGATGACGCTGAAGAAATACGGGTCGCTCGCGGCCGCGTGGTTGTTCAGCCAGTCGTTGAACGCGCTGCGTTGCGGGAACGGGCCATAGGGCAAGTAATCCCAGAGTTTCGGATCGGCACCGGGGCCTTCGAGTGCGGCGAACAGTTCGTCGCCGTGACGCGCCGGGTCGAGTCGTTCCAGACGGATGAAGCGTCCTTCAAGCAGGGTGGCGGTGGGGGCGGGGACGCCTTTCCAGTCGGCCGGTGAAATGCTCATGCGTGCGTCTCCTTAAATGGCTTTGCGAAACTGGATGAAACCCGGGCGCTCGGCGATGCGCTCGTAGAGCTGGATCGCGGTGGCGTTGGTTTCGTGGGTCAGCCAGTGCACTTTGCAGCAGCCGTCAGCCTTGGCCGTGGCGTAGACGTGTTCGATCAGCAGGCGGCCGACGCCGGTGCCACGGGTTTGCTCAGCCACCAGCAAATCCTGCAAGTAGCAGGAGTTTTCGATGCTCCAGTTCGAGCGATGATAGATGTAATGCACCATGCCCACCGCTTTGCCGTCGGCCCAGGCCAATGCCGCGTGGGTCGGTTCGCTCGGGTCGAGAAAACGTTGCCAGGTGCTGTCGGTCACGGCGTCCGGCAGTTCGCCCTTGTAAAAACCCAGGTAGGCCTGCCACAGCGGTAGCCATGCGGCGCGGTCGGCGGCGCTGACCTGGCGAATGTCGATCTGACTCATGGTGATTTCCTTAGCGCATCAATTGGGCGAGGGTTTGGTCGTTGATTTCGGGGCTGACGGCCAGGCCTGCGCGCACGCCGGCAATGTCTGCGGCGCTGCGGTTCTGGCTGAGCTTGCGCTTGCCTTCGAGACGGTCGATGGGAATGGCGAAACCGACGATGGCTTTGAGCATGCCGTCGATGTAATCGGCGGGCGCATCGGCGACTGACCACGGCTGGGCGCGGCCGGCCTCGTGGCGGTCGGTAAGGGTGCTGACGATGTCGAGCAAGCGCCCGCCATCGCTGAAGGTTTCGGCGTGGCCGTAGGCGTGCACGGCGATGTAGTTCCAGGTCGGTACGACTTTGCCGTGTTCGGCTTTGCTCGGGTAGAAACCCGGGCTGACGTAGGCATCGGCACCGGCAAAAATCAGCATGGCCTCGGCGCCATCGCGCAGGTCTTTCCACTGCGGGTTGGCGCGGGCCAGGTGTCCGTACAGCGTGCCGTACTCGCCTTGCTCGCAATGCAGCAGCACCGGCACATGGCTGGCTTGCAGGCCGTTTTCGCCGTGGGTGACGAGAATGGCGAGACGGGTGGCGAGGATCAGTTCGTGCAGTTGGGACAGTTCTTCGATGGCGAAGGCGCGCGGCGTGTACATGGACAGATTTTCCTTGGCGAATGCCTGCATCCTAGGCAGGCTATTGGTCTGTTGTAAGAGCCATTGATGAGTAATTTCATAGGTCCATTGCCATGCTTGAGCAAACTCCTCTTTCGATGCCATTCAATCCGGCCGGAATCGAGCTTGATCGCCGTCAGGGCTTGAGTCGTCAGCTCTATCAGGCTTTGCGCCTGCGCGTGCTGGATGGGCGTCTGGCCAGCGGCACGCGATTACCGGCCAGTCGCGATCTGGCGAAGGCATTGGCCATCTCTCGCAATAGCGTGGTGCGCGCCTACGATCAGCTGTATGCCGAGGGGTTCATCGAAGGGCGAGTAGGGGACGGCACTTACGTTGCGCAATTACCCCAAGCGCCAAGCTCGTCGAAAAAACTATCCACAAAAGTATCCACAGGGTTTTCAACAGGCTTACCCACAGCCTTATCCACAAATTGGCTGGATTTACCTGTTGTTTCATCCAGTAAAGTTATCCACAGCGATACATTTGCGCGCATCGAAAAGAACCATTTGGCCCTGCCGCCGAGTGGTCCCCCGCGTGCTTTTCGGGTCGGTGTGCCAGCCTTTGACCTGTTTCCTTTTGAGGTCTGGGCCAAGCTCAACGCGGCTTTCTGGCGTAAACCGGATTTACAGCAACTGTGTTATGGCGATCCGGCTGGCGACGCGCGATTGCGCGGCATGATCGCGGCCTATTTGCGCAGTTCGCGCGGCATGCAGTGCTCTGCTGAGCAAATTCTGATCACCAGTGGTGCGCAACAGGGCATTAGCCTTTGTGCACAGCTGCTGGTATCGCCGGGCGATGCGGTCGGAATCGAAAATCCGGGGTACCGGGCCGCCGGTCACGCCTTCGCGGTAGCGGGCGGTCGCTTGCACGGTGTACCGGTGGATGAAGAGGGCATCGATTGTCGTGCATTGGCTGAAGTTGCCGATTGTCGGCTGGCCTATGTCACCCCGTCTCACCAGTACCCGACCGGAGTTGTGATGAGCCTGGCGCGCAGGCTGGAGCTGCTCGCCTGGGCTGAGCGCAGCCAAGGCTGGATCATCGAAGACGATTACGACGGCGAGTATCGTTACAGCGGCGCACCACTGGCCCCACTGGCGGCGCTGGATCGTCAGGGCCGTGTGATTTACGTCGGGACATTCGGCAAGGTGGCATTTCCGGCATTGCGTCTGGGGTATCTGGTGTTGCCGGTCGGGCTGGTCGAAGCTTTCGCCAGGCGGCGAGCGGTGGATGTGCGCCATTCCGAGGTGAGCACGCAGGCGGTGATGGCCGAGTTCATGGCCGCTGGGCACTTTCAACGGCACATCCGGCGCATGCGTCGTGCTGCCCTTAGCCGGCGCAACTGCTTGCTGGCGCATTGGCCGGGAAATATCGCCGGCGTTGGCAGCTTGCCGGCGGTAGCCGCAGGCTTGCACCTGACGGTACCGGTGGCGAGCGTTGCCCGCGAACGCGAGCTGATCGCCCTGGCCGAACAGGTGGGTGTCGAGGTCAATGGCCTGAGTAGCTATTGGTTACCCGACTCACCTCGGCCGGCGCAGCAGTGCGCCGGGTTGGTACTGGGTTTCGCCGCGGTGCCGGAGACGCAAATTGAAGCGGCTCTGGCACGCTTGCGCAGTGTCTGGTGGGAGTGACCGCATCTGGGTTTTACGCTTCGGCGGGGCCCGCCTGTTGTGGATGAAGAAACAGATCCCGCACCGCCGGAGTGACGATCCGGCGCAGCAGATTGTCCACCGCATCGAAGTGCTCCAGGTCCTGACGCGATTTGCTCGGCAGACTTTGCAGATAACTGTCGGCAAACTTCAGGTGCGCGGCAGTGAACCGCTCAGCCGGATCAGCCAGATTATCGTAATGAAAGTGCGCGACCCAAAGGGGTTTGTTCTGTCGCCTGATATCGAGGATTCGATACTCCTGGAAAAAGTCCTTGCGTTGTTTCGTGCGAATGCGACCACGCTCGTCTCTGACGATCTGCACCAGATCGTGTTCGTGCAACCATTGCAGATAGCTTTCTCGCGGCCTGCGTCCGGTAAGCATACCGCTGTAGACGCTGATGCCTTCACCGCGCAAACGTGTCGCGGCCGTGCGCAGTTCGGCAGCCAGGGTTGCAATCGGAAAATCGGCACGCCTGCGCGCGAATAGGTCATCAACACTCACCGCCGCCTGATCGAGGCGAGTGGCCTGTTGATCGAACAGATCTTTCATGTCATCCGGAATTCGCGACGGTCGTTGCGCATCGATGCGCAGGCGTTTGATGAACGCATCGAGTCCGGCGATCATCGACATGGCGTTGTCCACCAGCGGTTCGTCGCCCAGAGCCGCTACAGGTAAAATGCGCCTGGCCGGAGCGCGCACGATAGGCATTTGCTCGACCACCGGCGCGGGTTCTGGAACAGCCCTGCGAGGTTCAATGACCTGTGGCCGTGCCCGGTTGACCCGACCTGCCGCGCGCGAAGACGACGGGACCGGTTCGAGTCTGGCCATCGCCGCAACCGGAAGTTCTTCCGGCTCCGGCAATGCCTTGAGCAGGCGCTCACGGGCTAACTCATGAAACGCGTTCACCAACTGCTGAACCCGTTGGAAACGTTGGGTTTCCAGACGGGCGGCGGAGCTGTCGAAGACGTCTTGCAGGCGCCGCCCGGCATCTGCCAGGCGGTCGACCAAAGCACTGAGCCTCACCACTGCCAGTTCTTGTGTTTCGGCGGGTTGTGGCGTGTTGCGCCTCTCGACCAAGGCATGCCCGGCTTCGGCCGCACCCTCGAAAACCGGCACAATCAACTGTCGCAGCGGATCCAGAGTGCTGTCTGGTGCCTCGCGCAATGACAGTTCGATGGACATGCCGATTTCATTGGCGTGCAGATCCCGACGCGAGAATGACGGCAGCAGCCTCCGGAGGTCGTCAGCGATTTTCTGAGCGACGCCGGAGTGATGGTTCAACCTTTCGAGCGAGGCGTGCAGTAGATCGAGACGCTCGACCATCTCATCGCTCACGGCGATGGCGTTTCGAGCCGCTGTCATCTGGGTCTTGCGTGAATGAGGTTGCGCTGGCTCTGCGGTGTTGAGCTGTGGCGCAACGATTTTCGCGTATTCGCGCAGCTTCATGCGCATCCAGCCGCTGAGGAAACGATGCTGTTCAACGGTCATGCGCATCAGTTGCGACTGATAAAACACTCCGGCGCCGCCCGCTTCACGCCATTGCTCCAGTGTTGCCAGCGCCCCGGTGTAGGAATTGGCGAGTTCATCGGCCTTGGTGATGTAGAGCGTGATTTCAGCCTCGGACATCGGTGCTTGCTCGTCAGCCTCGTCCAGGGGTTTCAAGGCTTCGCTCAGGTCGGCCTTGCGTCCGGCTTCCTGTTCGATGAACCGATGCAGTTCCTGCCACGTGTCAGCCTTGCGCTTGGCCTTTTCGCGGCGTAGCGCCTCGATCCTCCCGGTCGGTCCACCGCCGCGCAAGCGCAACCTCAGTTCCCAGTGCCAGCGAGCAGCTTGCGTGTCGAAACGGATGCTCAAACCCGGATGAGCAGGGTCGGCCGGATCAAGGGCGAATACAGGCTCGTCGACTTGTGCGCTGACTTGAAACCAGCGCTCGCCAACCTGGGCATAGAGCTTGCCTTCGGACGCATAGAGATGATCGGCGTTGGGACGCGCTCCTTCGGGCAGGGAAGGCTTGGTCACCTTCATATGATCGATGGTTTTCAAAAAAGCGCTTTGCGAGTCGATGCGCGTCATTTTCGCCGGCGCCAACAGGGAAAGATGAGCCGCGGGCAGTGGGGTCGTGAGGGGCGTGTTGTCATGCGTTATCTTCGGTTCCTTGCGCAGCAGCGGCGCAGGCGGGGGCAATTCTGTGCCCGACGCATGCTTGAGCGCTGTTTTTTCACTCACCGGGCTGGAAAGCCGAAGCCGGCGAACAGCGATGCGTTGCCCAAGCAGAATGCCCAGCGTCAGCAGAACATCACCGATCGATGACCATTGAGCAGACGTATCACCCTGCTCGTGGGCATCCTGCGCCTGCTGGATCTGGGCGATGGTTTGCCAGACCCAGACAGCGGTGCCTGCCGGGCCGCTGAGAAAATTGGCAGCGACGCCAAAAATCGCCCAACTGCTGTCTGCCAGGATCGCCCAGCGGCGCTCGGCATTGGAGGTAGACTGGCGATCGGCAAGATCAGCCAGCGCCTGGCTGTGGCTGGTGAACAGGCTCGTGTAAATGTCAGCGCTCAGCGGCGTGTCCGCGAGGTTTACGGCGGCCGTCAGATCGAGATGGATGAAGGGTTCGAAAGCCAGCTCGGTAAGGGTCCACGGCGAGGGCAGGCCGCTCGAAAAAACGTATTGGGCGTAGTCGAAACTCAAGGATCGGTTGGGCAGCCAGGCCAATACCGAGTCACGCAGTTCGCCGGATTGGTAGAACGCATACAGCATGTTTTGCGCGGAGGGAAACTGCCGCAACGGTTGATCCAGCAGTGGCCGATAAAGCAGGCAGGGGCCGTCCTTACCCGCAGGTGGGCCGATGATGTACATGTTCGCGACGGTGTCGGGGGTGCTGCCCAAACGAAAGCGCGGCATGAACGCCAAGGGGCGGATCTGCACGGGCCAGTCAGCGACGGCGCTGTTATCGGCAATCGATTTGACCAGCTGGCGAACCTGGCGGTAGCCCTGCTCGTCGACATCGCCCTGGCGCTTGAGTTTGCACTCCAGCGCCAGCAGCGGCAGCAACAGGGGTAACTGCCGGCAATAGCGGGCCTTGTAGAGTCGCGCCTGAGGCGCATCGTCGATCAAGCTGGTTTTGATCAGCTTCGGATAGTTTTCGCCGATGTTGACCTTGCCTGCCAGACGCACCAGCAGATCCACGGTCAGCCAGCCCGGTGTGGGCGTCGCATCAGCGTAGGCGATCTTGGCGAGGTAGGGCCGGATGTTATGCAGAGCGAATTCGCCAAGTGTCTGCACGCGAGTGCTGAAGGGATCGGGCAGGGTCAATCCGCCGGCCTCAAAGCTCTGGGTGACGGTGATCCGTACTTGATCCGGACGCAGTAGTGCTGTTTCTTTGGCGGGCCTGGCGGCAGTAATGGCTTCGCGCATCTGCTGTTGGGCATAGTCGGCGATAAGTGCAATCTTGTTGACGTCGAATGCATCGCTATCGGCGTCTCTGAGCCTGCCCAATTCCGTCAGGTATCCGCTGTAGGTCTGGATATCGTCCAGTGATCCGGCAATCAGCCAGTCGGGGATGGCTTCGTCGAGAAGTCCAACGCGTACATCGCCGGCTATCTCCTCACGGCCACTGTGCTCTTGAGGCGAAATGAACCTGACCAGCGGCGAGCGGCTCATCGGGTCAAGCGCGTCGATCGAATCGATCTGGCAGCTCACCAGTGCCCGAACCAAGGCATCAAAGATATTGCCATCGGGTTCATACAGTCGCCATTTCAGGGTCTGACCGCTCAGCTCCATGTCGATTCGCTCAGGCAGGGTGGCGCCCAGCTCCGCCAGCGAGCTGAACGATTCAAAGCCTTCATCGATGGTGTACATCGTGACCAGTTCCCGGCTGCCGAGCTTCGCCGTCAACACCAGCGCGCCGGCGACCATCAGATGCCGGGTCTGATTGGCTTCTGCCAGCTCGAAGGCGAGGTCGAGATCGATCAGACTGGCACGCACATCCGACAGGCCTGCGTGGGTTGTTGCGCGCGAAGCCTTGTCCGGGAATGCCGAGACATGGCGTGCAAGCCTGCATTCGTTGGTATCCCAGCCTTTGATCGACTGCACATCAAGGGTTTCTTTCAGGGTGTCAGCCAACTGTTGCCAGCGCGGTATTTCTTCTTCGGTGGCGTTCCAGTAATCCAACTGGTTTTGGGCGAAAGCAAGAAACAATGCCGGCGCATTTTCGTTGAGCATTGCACTGATCGCATCCATACCGACGGGTAAATGGACCGGGTCTTCCATCTCGGGCGCCAACGTCAGAAAGTGTTCACCTTCTATGTAGTTGGCGGTCTCACCGGTAAACGCCAAGCGCGCCAATACGTGTGGCAGGGATTCGAATCGGCTGCTGTGACTGAGCATTTTCTGCCCTTGCTGGTGCCAGACAGGCGTCATCAACATGATGTCGTCCGGAGCGACCAGCAATTGCGCAAAGTTTTTCTTCAGGGCTTTGCGCAGCATCTCTACAGCCGCTTCTTGCAAGGTCGGTCCGCCACTGGTTTGTTCCACCAGTCGGCTTTTTTTGAGCAGGGGCGGGGTGATGATCGTTCGGGTTGTTTCACTCATTGGTAGTTACCGGTCAGAAGGTGGACGGTGCGGCAACTGCCGCTGCACCGAACATTAACGAGGCGTCCAACCGCTCTGGTGGTAGATATATATATATAGGATGAAAAAAGCCCGCACAGGGCGGGCCACTGATTCGTGTGCGAGGTCAGGAAAAGAACAATGTCGAGGCTTGGGTGTGGCTGATGGCGCTGCGGTGGATGGCGATCAGTTCCTGATTGCTGTGGCCTTCGCGCTCGACATAGGCACCGCCCAGCCGGCGCTGTTCGACGGTTTTCAAATGCGCGGCGGTGAATGACGGCAACGGATCGTCAGGGTTGGCATAGTGGAAGTGGGCGTACCACAGGACTTTACCGCTCTGTTTGTCGAGAATCGGGTATTCGAGCAGATAGTCTTTGCGCGGGCCTTTGAGCCGGCGGCGTTCAGTGGATCGAGTAATCGTCACTTCTTGCTTGCTGTACAACCATTCGACTCGCGCCGCAGTCGGGGGCTGTTGTTTGGTGATTTCGATCCGGGCCGTTCGACCTCTGGCATAAAGTGCCGTGGCTTCTCTTTCGAGTTGCTGACGCACTTCGGTAGCGGAAGCGGTTTTGCTTTCGACGTGATTGCCAGAGGTGAGTGCTTTGTCGATCTTGTCCATGGCATCGCGCAGACGCGTGGCGTGCAGGTAATAGATCTCCTCGATCTCCGTAGGATTGCGTTGCGCCCGTGCGATGTGTGACTGGGTGCGCTGCCTGAAGGCTGGCAGTTCGTCGAGCAATTCCCTGGCGCTCTGCAGGCTCTTCGAGAGCCCAGGCCCAAGCCTTGGCAATCCGACCGGTTTGGCAGGAACCCTCTCGACCCAGTTGCCCGGGGTTTTCTCGTGAAAGGTGGCAATCACTTTACCGGTCAATGGCGCCACTACATCGACCAGATCGCCGTCCTGCCCACCACCACTGCGCCTGGGCTGACCAACCAGTGTGCCCTTGTAGCGGGTCTTGATGATTTTACGCATTGGCGGCGTCGACGATTTTGACGGCCCGGCAACTGGCTCTACCAAGCGCTGTTCGCGCAACAGGTTGGACAGCTGCTGCACAGCATTCTGTTGAAATTCGCCAACGTGGCGTTTCACCTGCTCAAGGCGTTCGCTGACCAGATATTGCGGATATTCACTGACAAGGTCGCCAAACCGCTGGTCGATGACTTCGAACTGTTCCACCAGATTGTTCATCGCCTCCACGCGCTCACCGAGCTGGTTGAAACCTTCTTCCGCGCTCAGGTCGAGCACGCTCTGAATGTTCAGAGAGGCATCCTCGACGAGATTCTCCAGGGCGGCACGTGCACCCTCACGAGACTCTCCCGTTTCGGCCGACAGACACAGTTCCTGACCCAAAGTGATTTGCAACAGCTTCAGGTCCTCCAGCGAGAACTTTGGCAGCCTGGCCTTGTACTCGCGGATGACGTCGACGGCTTCTTTGCCAAGCAGGTTCAGCTCGGCGAAACGGTTGTGGGCAAATTCGATTTTCTCGATGATGCCCTTCGTCAGGTCAGACATCTTTTCGAAAGGTTCGGAGCGCTCTGCAGCAGCTTCGCTGGCGTCCTCATCAAGAAGCACGAGTGTCTGTGCAAGACTTTCGCGAAATGCTGTGTAAGTCTCGTCGATCCAGCTCTGCATGAGGAACAATTGCAGGGAAAGCCGCTCGATCATTGCACCGCGATAGTTGGGTATCGCCTCAAGAAGATTCAGCGCTTTCAGGCTGTCGATGTTAGCGCTGTACTCCTTTGCTTGAGCGTCGAGCGTATCGAGAAACGTCTGCCGGGCGCTTTCAGCATTTTGTTCGGTGGCCTCCAGCATGGCGCGTCGAACGTTGACCAACTCGCTGCGCTTGCCAGCCAGACCGGCGTCGAATACAGCAATGTCGCGTTTTTTCTGCTCTAACTTCTTCGCATTCTGTTTCAGCAATTTTTTGCGCTGACTGTTGAGGCCGCCGGCGCGCAGGCGCAAGCGCAAGTCGACAAACCATTGCCCCCGGGCATTGACGATCAACAGCGGCCCGGTGCGGGTTGGCTGCTGGCGCGTATCGATGATCTGCACATCATCATTGTCATTGAGACCGACTTCGAACCAGCGTTCGCCGACCTCGGCATACCACTTTTGCCCGGCGCTGCAAAGGTGCCGGTACGCGCCTTCGGTCGCGGCTGTTGCCAGTAGTTCCGGCCGGTTCACCTTCAGACTGTCGAGTACCGTGCCCAGGTTCGAAGACGATTGTTCCAGGGCTCCGAGCACGTGCAGCGACAGCTCGTGATCGCCCGGCAGTTCAGCGCCGCTGATATCCGCAAGACGACTGAAGCGAATGCTCGCGGGCGCTGCGGGTTTGCTGGCTGGAGGGGGTTTCTCGGGGAGAACGCCGGATCGCGCTCGCTGCGGTTGCTTGCGTGTCGCCGCTCGATGCGCGAGCGCCATGCCCAGCGACAGCAGGATGTCGGTCAGCGCGGTCCAGGGCACGGGTTGCTGCTGGTTTTGTGCATCGGTGACCTCTTGCAGGTCGTCCATTATTTGCCAGATCCACGCCGCAGTACCGACGCTACGCCCCAGAAACGGCAGCGCCGCATTGAACAGTGCCCAGCCACCGCGCTTGAGTGTGGCCCAGCGGGCTTCGACATTCGACACCGACACGCGATCGGCCAAAGTGATCAGTGCCTCGGCGTTGGTTTTGAACAGGCTTGCCAATACTTCCGGCTCGATCACCTGGCCAGACATAGTCACGTTTGCACGGTCATCTGTCGCCGAGCCTGGGTCGATCAACAGTTGCGGAATGGTCCACACCGAAGGCAGCGTTCCGGGAAAAACGTATTGCGAATAATCGAAGCGTACCTTGTCCGGCAACCAGGCCAGTACCGACTGGCGCAGTGTGGTCGAATGCTTGATCGCATACAGCAGATTTGTCCTTGACGGGTATTGCAGCAGCGGTACATCGAACAACGGGCGATAGAGCAGGCAAGGGCCCTTGTGCGCATCGCGTGGGCCGATCACGAACATGTTGAGCACTTCGTCTGCGCTATCGCTGGCCTTATCGCTTTTGACGAACGCCAGAGGACGCACGACGATATCCTCGCCATCGACACGCCTGTCCGTCGGTTCTACGGCCAGCGCCGCCACGACGTAGCGATAACCTTGTTCATCAATACCTGCTTCGCCGCGGATCTTGTGTTGCAGCGCCAGCAACGACAATTCAACGGGCAATTGACGACTGTAGAGCTGCTGCAGGCGTGCAGCCTGGGTTTTGTTTTCGACCAGGCGCTGCTCGAGCAACTGCGGATAGGTCTTGCCGATATCGACCGACGTGACCAGGTTTTTCAGGTAGATGGCGGTCATCCATGTCGGCACCGGTGTCGAACTGTTGCGGTAGCGCACCGACAGATCGCCCAGTGGCAGACCGGCGAGATTCTGCAGCGCCAGATCGACCAGCGACAAGGTCAGGGTCTGCGGCTGTTCTGGTGCGACAAACGTGCCCCAGACCACAACGCTGGTATCGGTTATTTCCACGTCTTGCAGCTTGAAGTCCTGGGTCGGTGTGCGATCGATCGCCTTTTGCAGCTTGTCGAGGGTAAAGGCCTGGATGTCGGGGATTTCGCTCTGAAAACTCTTGCCCGAATTCTGCTGCTGCACGGCGACCAGATCCAGCAGGTGCCGGCTATAGCGGGTCTGGTCTGCGGGCGAGGCATTGTCCAGCCAGGACGGCAGGGCGTGTTCGGTGTGGGTGAAGCGGCGGGACAGGTTTGACTCGGCGCCCGGACTGGCGCCGCTGCCCAGATGGGCGAGAGCAATCGAGTCATTTCGAATTTGGAAAAAGTCGACCTCGCCGATCGCCTGGGCTTCCAGCGCAATCAGCGCGCAGGCTTGCTGATCGAAAAAATTGCCTGTTGGCTCGAATAGCCGCCATTGCACTTGAAGCGCATCGGCGCCGGGCTGCAGAGGCCACTGCAAGGACTTTTCCAGTTCGGTGAAGCTGTCGAAGCACTGGAATCCCTGAGGAACCGAATGCGTGAGGATGATGGTCCGTTCGCCTTTGCTGCCGAGCAGAACGGCCGTGTCGAGGACATTGAGATGGCTACGGTCGGTGGTATCGCCCAGATCAAGATCGATCAGACAGGTACGAGTCTGATAGGTGTCCTCGAGCGCTCGTTCGGTTTTGTCCGGGTTCTTGAAAACGCCTAGCGCCATTGCCCGTTGATCGGCATCCCAACCGTTGTCGGCGCTGACGTTCCAGACCTGCTGCAAGGTCTCTGAAAGTTGGTGCCAGCGCGGTACGGAAGGGCTGATGGTTTCGTTCCAGTAGTCGATCTGCTGTTCTTCCAGCGCCGTGAGCAGCAGCGGGGCGAGTTCGTTGAGCAAGGCGCCAACCGCTTCGATGTCTACGGGTAACTGGACACAAGGCATGACGTCCGGTTGTTCGGTAAGAAAATGTTCGCCGTCGATGAGCGTGATCGCGGTGCCAGACAGGGCCAGCCGTACCAGTGCATCGGTGAGCGACTCGAAATGGTAGGGCCCCGCGACGATTTTCCGGCCATCGAAGTGCCAGGACGGCGTGGCAACAATGGCCAATGTCGGATCGATGACCTGTTGCGGGTAGGACTTTACAAGGGCAGGAAGCAAGGCGTTCGCCGCCACTTCACTGAGCGACGGGCCACTCACCAGTTGGCTGAGTACATCGATGGCGCTGGGCGCCGGTTTCTCTGACATGACCATATCCTTGGCTGACGTTTGCGGCCGCTGCGATGCGCAGCGCCGGACGACAGCACGTTAGGTCAGTGGCCATGGCGGCAGGTGGTACATAGTTATCGCAGGCAAAAAAAGACCCGCAGGTGCGCGGGTCTTTTCTGGCGGAGCTCTCAAGTCCCTGATTTGATTTTGGTCCAGGCCCGCGTGCGTGCCCGCTCGGCATCACGAGGCAACGGTTGCAGGGTGTACAGCGTGCTCATCGCCGCATCCGTCGGGTACAGGTTGGGATTGTTGCGGATCGCCGGATCGACCCGTTCGGTGGCGTCCTTGTTCGGGTTCGGATAGCCGACAAAGTCGCTGACCGGTGCGATTACCGCTGGTTGCAAGAGGTAATTGATGAAGGTGTAGGCGTCCTCGGTGTTCTTCGCGCCCTTGGGAATCGCGAGCATGTCGAACCAGATAGGTGCACCTTCCTTGGGCAGGCGCATATCGACCACCACACCATTTTTGGCTTCCTTGGCGCGGTTGGCGGCTTGCGAGAAGCTGCCGGAATAGCCGACCGCCACGCAGATGTCGCCGTTGGCGATATCGGCCATGTACTTGGACGAATGGAAATAAGTCACGTACGGACGGATCTTCATCAACAGCGCTTCAGCCTTGGCGTAATCCGCCGGGTTCTTGCTGTTCGGATCGAGACCCAAGTGTTGCAGGGCCAGCGGCAGAATTTCCGACGGCGAATCGAGCAGGGCGACGCCGCACTGCTTGAGCTTGCTGATGTTTTCTTCCTTGAAGATCAGATCCCAGCTGTCCACCGGCGCATTGTCGCCCAGCGCAGCTTTTACCTTGGCCGGGTTGAAGCCGATCAGGATGGTGCCGTACATGTACGGCACGGCGAATTTGTTGCCCGGATCGTTGGCTTCGATCAGCTTCATCAGTTTCGGATCGAGGTGGTTCCAGTTCGGCAGCTTGCTGCGATCCAGCGGCTGGAACACCCCGGCTTCGATCTGCTTGGCGAGGAACACGTTGGACGGTACTACCACGTCGTACCCGGAATTGCCGGTGAGCAGCTTGGCTTCCAGCGCTTCGTTGGTGTCGAAGATGTCGTAGACCAGTTTGGTCTGGGTGTTCTGTGCCTTGAAGTCTTCAAGGGCCTTGGGCGTGATGTAGTCGAACCAGTTGTAGACGCGCAACGTGCGTTCTTCAGCGTGGACGACCCCGCTCAGCAGCGCGGCGCACAAGGCCGGCACGATGACCTGCTTGAGGGTTTTCATTGTTCGAAACCTTCCAGCACGTTCACCGCGTTGATGCCGATTTCTTCGACGGCATAGCCACCTTCCATGACGAACAGCGTCGGCTTGCCGAGGGCGGCAATACGCTTGCCCATCGCCAGGTAGTCCGGGCTGTCGAGCTTGAACTGCGAGATGGGATCGTCCTTGAACGTATCGACACCCAGCGACACGACAATGATGTCGGCACCGTAACGGTCGATCTCGGCGCAAGCCTGCTCGAGTGCCGCGCTCCAGGCAGCCCAGCCGGAGCCGGCCGGCAATGGGTAGTTGAAGTTGAAACCTTCACCGGCACCTTCGCCGTGCTCATCGTCGTAGCCGAGGAAGAACGGGAATTCCGCTTCCGGGTGGCCGTGGATCGAGGTGAACAGCACATCGCTACGCTCGTAGAAAATCGACTGTGTGCCGTTGCCGTGGTGATAGTCGACGTCGAGGATCGCGACTTTCTTGTGGCCCGCATTGAGGAATGCCTGAGCGGCGATGGCGGCGTTGTTGAGGTAGCAATAACCGCCCATCAAATCGCTGGCGGCGTGGTGTCCCGGTGGACGGCACAGGGCGAAGGCACTGCGCGCGCCAGCCTGGATGTGCGCTTGCGCAGTCAGGGCAACTTGCGCTGCGCTGTACGCCGCTTGCCAGGTGCCGGCGGTGATCGGTGCGCCGCCGTCGAAACTGTAATAACCGAGTTGGCCATGCAGGCTGGTCGGTTTGATTGCGCGCAGGGTGCGTGCCGGCCAGGTGTAGGGCAGCAGATCACCGTCGGTGTTGAATTCGGTCCAGCGATCCCAGGCACCTTTGAAGAAGTCGAGGTAGTCGCGGCTGTGAATGCGCGCGATGGGTTCGAGACCGAAATCCTTCGGCGCCTCGACCGGGCCGAGGTTCTGGTTTTGCACCCGTTGCAGTACGTGGTCGGCGCGCGACGGCATTTCGAAGCACGGTTTGAGCTGGCCATCGATGAGTTCGCAGCGGCCATGGTGCAGGTGGTGATCGTCTGAGTAGATCGTCAGCATTTGTTGTTCTCCGCAGGGCTGATTCGGTTGCCCCCAGTGTTGCGGTGCGAGGCGAATCGGAGAACGGCAGGAAAGGCCAAAAAGGGATCGATATGGCCAAAAATCCTGACCGAAATTCGCCCCCTGAGGATCAAAGGATCGCAGCCTTCGGCAGCTCCTGCACCGATCCCTGTGGGAGCTGCCGAAGGCTGCGATCTTTTGACTTTCAAGCCCTGAATTGGCTGGGGGCGACACCGCTCCAGCGCACGAATGCGTGGCGAAAACTCGCGGTTTCGCTGAAGCCAAGGGTTTCGGCGATACGGTAAATCGGCAGTTGATCCTCACACAGCATCTGCTTGGCCCGTTCAAAGCGCAGTTCATCGAGCAGTTCCTGGTAACTGCTGCCCATGTCCTTCAGATGCCGGCGCAGGGTGCGCGGCGAACAGTTCATTTGCTGCGCCAGACCTTCCAGGCCCGGCGCGGGGTTCAACTGGGCACAGAGCAACTGACGGATGCGTCCGAGCCAGGCCTGACGCCCGGTAAACTCCAGGTTTTGCTTGCGACAGCGCTCGGCCATCGCCTGGTGGGTGATGGCATCGGCCAGTGGCAACGGCTGATCGAGCCAGCGCCGGTCGAAGGCAAAGGCGTTGTCCTTGGCAGCGAAGTGCAACGGGCTGTCGAAGTGTTCGGCGTAGCTGTGGCGGTAATCCGGTGCAGCGTGTTCGAATCGTGTCGCGAGCAGCGGCAGTGGATGGCCGAGCAAGTCGTCACAGATCAGTTTCAGCGAAACCAGGCAGAACTCGGCATTGAATACCGCCATAGCGGGACTTTCGCGGTAGTCGGCTGCCACGAACCAGACGCGCTGGCCGTCGTCTTCCAGGCTCAGTTCGAAAAGTGTTCCCAGCAGCGCCGGATATTTGATTGCCAAGTGCAATGCGTCACCGAAGGTGGCACAGGTCAGCAGTGCGTAACCGAGAATGCCGTAACAGGAAACGTGCATGCGCCGACCCAATTCAAGGCCGATGTCGTGTTTGAGAGCGACCGCGTTGGCGCAGACCTGCATCTCCTGATTGGTGGTGATGCGCGTGTCGGCCCGGTTCAAATCTGCCGCACTGATGCCGCTGCCGGCCAGTAGCGCGTCGCTCGACAAGCCTTCGGCCTTGAAGGTGTTGAGGATCAGAGAAACCGCGTTGAGGGTGGTGAGATGGGAGTGCAGCATGGTCGCCTCCGTTCGGGTTCGCAGGAATCGAGCAAGTAGCGTGCCGCGCGAGACGCCCGCGCGTTGGCGGGCGTTCGCGAGGTTCGTCTGCGCGACTCAATCGCTGTTGAAAAACAACGTTTGCGCCTGATCCAGGCCGATCATGCTGCGATAGTAGGCCAGCCGCTGTGTGCCACTCAGTCCGCGGATGCTATTGGACTCCTGCGCCTGTTGCTGCTCCAGCGGGGTTTTGAGGCGTGCATAAAGGAACGACTTGTTCGGCACCCACGAAGTCGAATAAAGGAAGTGCGCATACCAGAGCACTTTGCGTGTGGTCCGGTCGGTGACGGTGTATTCGTCCAGATAGAGTGCCTTGGCACCTTTGAGGCGTCGCCGGGTGACGGTTTTGGCGATATTGATTGCGTTGTTTTTCTGTAGTCGCGAAACCGCCATCAGCGTGGGTGGTTGCTCTTTGGTCATTTTCAGCAGGGCTGTGCTGGCCTTCAGGTAGAGATCGTCGACGGCATCGCTGAGCTTTTTGTTGATGACTGCGGCCGAGCGCAGGTTGCTCTCGGTGGCGTTGCTGTCTGTCAGTGCCTGGTCGATGGCACTACTGATGTGTTCCAGTTGCAGGGCCTGTTGATGAAACAGAAACTCGACACCGAGCGGCGAGCGCCCCGGCTGTTTGATGAGTTCATCCATGCGGGTAGTAAACGCTGCCAGCGTATCGAGCAAGGTCTGTCCTTTGTTCAGGCTGGTTTCAAGTGCGGGGGTCGGGATCTTGGGTGACGTATTGCTTACACGTTCAACCCAGACTCCGGGTGTCTTCTGATGGAACGTGGCAATCACCTTGTTGGTAAGAGGTGACTTGATGTCGACCAGATCGGTTTCCAGTCCCTGTCCAGTCAGGCGTGGCTCACCGATCAGCATGCCGTTGTAGCGTGTATGGATGAATTTCTTCTTTGGCCGCGGCGGTTGTGGAGGTGGCACTGGCTGGCTTCTCAAGGTATCCCGTTCTTCAAGTACCAGTACCAGATTGCGTTTTGCGTTGCGGTTGAGCTGATCGAGTTGTCCGCGTAACCGCGCAAAGGGCTCTTCAAGCACCTGTTCGGCGTAGGTGGTGTTGAAGTCCCCAAGACGTTCATCGAGCACGTTGAACTGCTCGATCAGGTCGTTGAGGCTATCAATGCGCTCGTCGAGCCGGGCGACGCTGCGCTCCTCCAGTGTGTCGCGCAATGCCTGCACGGCAATGTCGGCGGTGTCGACAATCTGGTCAAGGATGCGCCAGGCTTCGGCGGCCGTTGCCACTGAGTGTTCGGCCAGGCAAGTGTTGCGCGCCAGCGTCACCTGCAACGCTTTGAGGTCGTCGATCGAATACGCCGGAAGTGTTCTGCGGGTGTGTTGAATCAGGTGCAACCCATCCCTTTTGAACGTTTTCAGCTCTTGCATTCGCGCTTGAATATTCTCAAGTCGGGTAATCATGTCCTGATTGAGCGTGATCATCTGTCGCGCCTCGGCAATTTGTCGATCCTCCCGGGCTTCGGCCTGCCGTTCGAGATGATTCAGTACGCTGCGCAATTTTGGCGTGAAGACGGTCAATGCTTCACGAATGCCGGCATGCGTGAGTTCAAGTTGAGCCTTGAGGTAGCCGAGGGATTTCTGCTGATAGTCGGCCGTTGGCGAAAACACATGCAATGCCTTGAGATCGCTCAAGGCTTCGCCATAGGCGGCTCGTTGTGTTTCCAGCGTCTTGAGGAATTGTTCTCGGTGAGTCGCAACCGTTTCGGTGGTGGCCGTGCTCATCGCCTGATGGGCTTTTTCAAGTTCTTGCTGCGCAGTCGCTTTGCGGTTTTCAAATGCCTCCAGCCGGGTGCGCAGTTTGTCCGCCTCCAATTTACCTTCGGCTCCAGCCGCACGCGTCATGCTGGTTGAGCCGCCGCCGCGCAAGCGCAATCGGGTATCGACGAACCATTCTCCACGCAGATTGCTGAACAGCGCAGGACCCGAGCGCGTCGCTGTTTGCGCATCGATGATGTTCACCGTGCCGTTCTCATCTACCGTGACTTCGTACCAGTCCTTGCCTACCGGCGCGTAGCATTTTTTACCCTGGCGATAGAGATGAAGATAGCGGCCTTTTTCTGTACTGGCGGCTCCCAGTCCTTCCGGCCGCTTGATCTTGAAGCGGTTCAGCACAAGGCTAAGACTGGTCGGCGTTTGATTCACCGCTCCGCTGATGTTCAGCGTCTGCTGCAAGTCTGTCACTTCGTGGGGAGCGCCCTTGTCGAGTTGCTTGAGGGTGCGTACCGGTACTGAAGGCAGTGGATCTTTAGCCGGCTTTGAGGTGACTGATTCCTGACGGGATCGTGGGGTTTGCGGACTGCGGGCGGCAATATGCAGAGTGATCGCCATGGCCAGATTGAGCAGCGCATCGGTGAGCGCTGCCCATTGCTCGGGTTTGTCGCCTTGTTCATGGGCGTCTTGAAGTGCTTGCAGTTGATCCATGATCTGCCAGATCCACGTGGCGACGCCAGCGACGCGTCCAAGAAACGGCAGGACGCCGTTGAACAGTATCCAGCCTGCACGCTTGAAACTGGCCCAGCGATTTTCGCTGTTGGATACCGACTGGCGGTCGGCAAGCTCAACCATTGCCTGCGCGTTGGCTTTGAACAGCGCGGTGGGGAGATCGCCGGCGAGCTTTTTTGAACTCAGGCCGATCGGCCCGCTCATCATGGTGAGTTTGCTGGAATCGATCAGAAACTCGGTGACCGACCAAGGTGACGGCAAGGTGCCGGGGAAAACATAGTTGGCATAGTCGCTGCGGGCGTTGTCAGGCAACCAGGCCAGCACCGAGTCGCGCAGGCTGGACGATTGCTGGATGGCGTAGAGCAAGTTGCTGGTAGACGGATATTGGCTCAGGGGCTGATCGAGCATCGGGCGGTACAACAGGCATGGCCCGGCGGTAGGATCCTCGGGGCCGATCACGAACATGTTGGCGACTTCGTCCTCGCTGCCGTCAGTCCTGCGTTTGGGGATAAAGGCCAGCGCACGCATGACGATGGTCTGGTTCTCGACTACACGATTTTTACTGTCGGTTTCCAGCACGGCCATGACATAGCGGTACCCACGCGCATCAATTCCAGCCTCGCCGCGAATCTTGCATTGCAGGGCCAGCAACGGTAGCTGGATGCGCAAGTGTCGGGCGAACAGAGTCTGTCGGGCAGCCACTGTCGACGTGCTGTCGAGCAATTGTTTTTTGATCAGCGCCGGGTAGGTTGTACCGATGTCCGCGCGGGTGACGAGATCTTCCAGATAATCCACGGTCAGCCATGAAGGCAACGTCTTGTCGCGCGTTGAGACAAGGGTTTTGTTGCCCAGAGGGGGGACCGCGATCAGATTCTGCAAGGCCAGCTCGACGACACTGAAGTTGTAGGTGTCGATCTTTCCCGGAACGGTAAACGTGCCCCAGATCACCGGGCTTTTCACCCGCAGTTGAAGCGACTCCAGCGCCGTTTCCAGTTCGGGTGCGGTGCGCAATTGTTCAGCGTGCTCAAGCAGGGTTTGGGCGTGCAGGGTATTCAGTTGGCTCAACGCATATTCGCTGATCGGCAGGATGCCATCCAGATAGGATTTTCCAGCGTTCTGACTGTTTAACGCGGCCAGATCCTTCAGGTGGCGAGAGTAGTTGTTCAGGTCGGGCAGGGAAGCGTTACTCAGCCAGTCGGGCAGGGCGTCCCTGAACCAGTCCAGGCCCGGACTGTTTTTTTTCGCAGACTCATGCACTTCAGGTGTCGATGTGGATAACGGTTTTTCGCTTTCGGTTGCAACGCTGTCGGAAAAATCCAGCGAACCGATCACATCGATTTGAATGGAGACCAATGCACAAGCCTGATAGTCGAAAATACTACCGAGAGGTTCGAGCAGCCGCCATTGCAAATTGTGGTAGGTTTCGGCGGCGTTGATATGCTCGGGCAGCGTTGCTCCGAGCTTTTCCAGAGAATCGAACTTCTGGTAGCCGTTGAGTAATGAGTGGGCAAGGATGACTGTCTCGGTTTTCTGTTTGCCGATCAACACGACCATCGAAACTTCGTTCAGATGCTTGATGTTGTCGCCATCGACCAGGTCAATGGCGATCAGGTACGCGTTGATCTGATAGAGATCGTCGGGTTTTCTGTCGACTTGCGCCGGAGTTTGATAAAGCGTGCGGGCCATCGCGCAGTCAGCATCACTCCAGCCTTTTACCTGATTGACGTTCCAGAGCTTGCGCAGGGTGTCGGACAACGCATGCCAGCGTGGCCCGGAGCTGTTGCCGGGGCTGTTCCAGAACATCAGTTGCTGTTCCTGGAAGGCCGTAAGCATCACGGGTGCCAACAGATTGAGCAGGTTGGCGATCTCGTCGATTCGCACCGGCAAATGTACGGCGGGTTCGCTGATCGGTTGTTGCGCCAGAAAGTGCTCGCCTTCGATGTACAAGGCCGGGATGCCGTGCACGACCTGGCTGGCGAGAATTTCAGTGAGTGCCTGATAAGCCGTAGGTCCGGCCACTATCTGGTCGTCGATCAGCGCCCAGGCCGGGCTGCCGACCATTGTGCTGCCGGGATCCAGATCCAGCGCGGGATACATTTCGCGCAAATGCTGGCGCAGCAGGACGGCCGCCACATCGCGCAAGTCGGGTCCGACACTGAGTTGAGTGATCAGCGCTTCAAGGGGGTTGGCGTCGCTGACGGCTTGTGGAGTGGAGCTTGAGCTGGATGAAATCATCGTGCGTCCCTGCATTGGTGATGGAGCTTCCCGAGGCCAGGCCTCGGGGTTGCTTCATGCTATGGGGGCACAATCGAGCGATGGTGGTAGATATATATGCTGTGCGGTTTTAATCCTGACAGTCGGAGCGATCAGCTCAGTTCGCCACACAGGTCGAGTTCGATCAGGCGACGTATTTCGGCGTTTTCCAGGCCGGTGCCGAGCAAACCATGCAATTTGCCGAACGCCGCTTCACGGGTCATGCCGCCGCCCGACAGCACGCCGGCGCTACGCAACCGACTGCCGGCTTCATACACATCCAGCTCGACGCCGCCTTCATGGCACTGCGTCACCGCCACCACCACCACGCCGTTGTCGCGCGCGCGGCCGAGGCTGGCGAGAAATTCGGCGTTATCACTCGGTCCGGTGCCGCTGCCGTAGCACTCCAGCACCAAGCCCTGAATGCCGCTGTCGAGCAGGCTATCGACAATCTCGGCGCCTATGCCTGGAAACAGTGGCAGCACGCCAACCCTGGCCAGTTGTTTCGGCTGGTTGTAGTTCAATGACGCAGGAATCGAGGTGGCTTTGACTCCGCCGCCCTGACGCTCCAGGCGCTTGAACGGATGACGGCCAAAGCTGCGCACTTTCGCGCAACGGGTCGGGTCCAGCAGTTCACCATGGAAGTACAGATGCACGCCTGGCGCCAGGCCTTGGCCAAGCGCGACCAGTGCGCCGCCGAGGTTTTCCCAGGCATCACTGTCGGTCACGCCGGCCGGCAGCATGGAGCCGGTAAAGCACACGCGCGCGTGCAGACCGAGGAGCTGGAAACTCATGGCTGCGGCGCTGTAGGCCAGGGTGTCGGTGCCATGCAGGATCAGCACGCTGTCGCAGCCTTGCACGTCAACGGCATCGGCCACCGCTTCACGCAGTTGCTGCCAATAGGCCGGAGTCATGTTGGCGCTGTCGATCAGCGGCGACATCTCACGGAAGCGCCAGTGTGGCACGGCGAGTTCAGGCTGGCTGTGCAGGTAGTCGCGCATCCGCGCTTCGAAACCGGACGCCGGGGCCAGGCCATTGGCGCTGGCCTGCATGCCGATGGTGCCACCGGTGTAGAGCACCATGACGTGTTGGGCGGCGGGATAAGTCGAAGGGTTCATAGGATTCTCCGAAACGATGAGTTCCTGTAGGAGTGAGCCTGCTCGCGATAGCGGTCTTTCAGCCAACATAAATGTTGAATGATGAACCGCTATCGCGAGCAGGCTCACTCCTACAAGTTATTGCATCACAATAACTGACGGGCGCAGGGGATGCGCCCGCCATTCACCTGTCAGCGTTGCGCTGCAGGGACGCCTTGCGGCTCGGCTTCGGTCTTGCCGGCAGCGGCAGCGGCGGCAGACGGGGTCGGCCAGGCTTTCAGGTCGAGGTCCAGATCGGCAAATTTGCTCGAGTCGAACACTGGCTGTTTGACGCCGGCGCGACGCTGCCCGTCGTAGTCGCGCATCACACGCATGCCGACCTTGAACAGCATGGCCAGGGCCACGAGGTTGACGAAGGCCAGGCAGGTCATGGTGATGTCGGCGAAGGCGAACACGGTCGACAGATCCTGCATCGAACCCCAGACCACCAGCGCCAGCACCAGGCCACGGAAAATCATCAGTGCGGCGCGGTTGCGGGTGAGGAACTGCAGGCTGTTCTCGCCCAGGTAGTAGTTGTAGAGGATGCAGGTGAAGACGAACAGCGACAGTGCGACGCTGACGAACATGCGACCCCAGTCACCGACCACGGCGGCCAGCGAGTTCTGGGTCAGGACGATGCCGTCACCTTCGAAGCCCGGGGTGTAGAAGCCCGACAACAGGATCAGCAGCGCGGTGCAGGTGCAGATCACGAAGGTATCGAGGAACACGCTGAAGGCCTGAACCACGCCTTGCGCGCCCGGGTGCTTTACGGCGGCCACGGCGGCGACGTTCGGCGCACTGCCCAGGCCCGCTTCGTTGGCGAATACGCCACGCTTCACGCCCATGACGATGGCGCTGCCGAGCAGGCCGCCAAAGGCCGGGTCGAGGCCGAAGGCGCTCTTGAAGATGGTTTCCAGCATGGCCGGCACGTGTTCGATCTGAGTACCGATCACGTACAAGGTCACGCCGATATAGGCCAGCGTCTTGATCGGAACCAGCAGGTCGGACACCGAGGCAATACGCTTGATGCCGCCGATGAAAGTGATGGCCAGCAGCACCGCCAGGACGATACCGGTGTGTTGTGGGTTGAATTCAAAGGCGTTCTGCAGCGAGTGGGTCACGGTGTAGGACTGCAGGCCGATGAAGGCGAAGCCGTAGGTAACCAACAGCAGGACGGAAAACACCACCGCCATGCCTTTGAGCTTCAGGCCGTGCTGGATGTAGTAGGCCGGGCCACCACGGTACAGACCGTCGCCTTCCGCACGCTTGTAGACCTGAGCCAGGGTGCATTCGAAGAAGCTGCTGGACATGCCGACCAGTGCGGTCACCCACATCCAGAACACCGCACCCGGACCACCGAGGGTCACGGCGATGCCGACACCGGCGATGTTGCCTGCACCGACACGGCCGGCAAGGCTGAGCATCAAGGCCTGGAACGAGCTGAGTTGCCCGGCGCTGCCTTTGAGGCTGTCGCGGAACACCGCGAACATGTGGAAGAAATGACGCAGTTGAACGAAACGCGAGCGAATCGTGAAGTAGCTACCGAGCCCGACAATGAGCACGATCAGTACTTTCCCTGAGAGGAAGTCGTTAATGACTTCGAGCATGGATTTTTCCTCGCTGTTTATTGTGTAAGCAAATGCTGGAAGGTCGGAAACATCGCGTTACACCGGTTTGCGCGCGGCACAACAGGTGAGGCGAGGGTTTCGTCCCCGATCCATTTCGCGGGTTTGTTATTAGTTCGGGTTTCGCATGGGTTATGGCCTCGTTACCGACGACCGCTCACGCGAAGAGGGGCGGCACTATACCGATCAGTGGCGCGCCCGTCTGCACGGTAGTGGTGCAAGCGACGAAACGAGGTTGCTGCAAGATCAAAAGATCGCAGCCTTCGGCAGCTCCTACAGGTGTACGTCAATCAATGTAGGAGCTGCCGAAGGCTGCGATCTTGGCGGTATCAAATACACAAAACATCTAACGACCTGCCCGCAAAGAAGTTAAAAAAAAGGGCCTGGGGAATAATCCCCAAGCCCTCAAAAGGTGAGAGGTGTCTAGTCCCTCGACCTGGTGAGCGGTGCTACAAGTAACGTGTCGGTTCAGCCTTTGAGCGGAACCAGACGCGGAGCAATCATGTTTTCCGGGCGCAGGATGTCGGCGAGCATGGCTTCGTCGAGCAGACCTTCTTCGCGCACCAGTTCCAGCACGCCGCGGCCGCTTTCAAGGGCGAGACCGGCGATACGGGTGGCGTTTTTGTAGCCGATGTACGGGTTCAGTGCGGTGACCAGACCGATCGAGTGCTCGACCAGTTCGCGGCAGCGCGCTTCGTTGGCGGTGATGCCGACGATGCAGTGCTCGCGCAGCATGTCCATGGCGCGTTGCAGCAGGCGGATCGAGTCGAAGATCTTGAAAGCGATCAGCGGCTCCATCACGTTCAGTTGCAGTTGACCGCCTTCGGCTGCCATGGTCAGCGCCAGATCGTTACCGATGACCTGGAAGGCCACTTGGTTCACGGCTTCCGGAATAACCGGGTTGACCTTGCCAGGCATGATCGAGCTGCCTGGCTGACGCGCTGGCAGGTTGATTTCGTTGATGCCGGTGCGTGGGCCGCTGGACAGCAGGCGCAGGTCGTTGCAGATCTTCGACAGCTTGACCGCGGTGCGCTTGAGCATGCCGGAGAACAGGACGAAGGCGCCCATGTCGGAAGTCGCTTCGATCAGGTCGGCCGCCGGTACCAGCGGTTGACCGCTGATCAGTGCCAGACGCTGAACCGCCAGCGCTTGATAACGCGGGTCGGCGTTGATGCCGGTACCGATCGCGGTGCCGCCCAGGTTCACTTCAGTCAGCAGTTCCGGGGCCAGCGTCTTCAGACGGGCCAGGTCTTCGCCCATGGTGGTGGCGAAGGCACGGAATTCCTGACCGAGGGTCATCGGCACGGCGTCTTGCAGTTGGGTACGGCCCATTTTCAGGACGTGATCGAATTCTTTGCCCTTGGCCGCGAACGCCTGAATCAAGCTGTCGAGGCTGGCCAGCAGGGTGTCGTGACCGAGCAGCAGGCCCAGACGGATTGCCGTTGGGTAGGCGTCGTTGGTCGACTGCGCCATGTTGACGTCGTCGTTCGGGTGCAGGAACTGGTACTCGCCTTTCTCGTGGCCCATTGCTTCGAGTGCAATGTTGGCGATCACTTCGTTGGCGTTCATGTTGGTGGAAGTACCGGCGCCACCTTGAATCATGTCGACCACGAACTCTTCGTGGTAATCACCGCGGATCAATCGGGCACAGGCTTCGCTGATGGCAGCGTGCTTGGCTTCGCTCAGGTGACCCAACTCGCGGTTGGCGTCAGCAGCGGCCTGTTTGACCATTGCCAGACCGACAACCAGTTTCGGGTAATGCGAAATCGGAACGCCGGAGAGACGGAAGTTGTTCACCGCTCGCAGGGTCTGGATGCCGTAATACGCTTGAGCCGGTACTTCGAGGGCGCCAAGCAGGTCGTTTTCTGTGCGGAAAGATGCAGCGGAGGACATGATAGAAATCATCTCGATATGGACCCGGTCTGTGCCGGAACGCTGCGAATGCTAGGCTTGTGCGAATTTTTGGGCCAATGCTGTTAAGCACTGGCCTATGCACATTCGGCATAATGCCCATGTGACGCCGCGTGCGCGGCAGACGTGTGACCTGTTTTGGTGCGTGTCCGGGAGGACGTGATGAATCTGGAAAGCAAATGGCTTGAGGACTTCAGTGCTCTGGCCGCCACCCGCAGCTTCTCGCAAGCAGCCGAACGGCGCTTCGTGACCCAGCCCGCATTCAGTCGGCGGATCCGCAGCCTGGAGGCTGCGCTGGGGCTGACTTTGGTCAACCGCTCGCGCACGCCGATCGAGCTGACGGCGGCGGGGCAACTGTTTCTGGTGACCGCACGCACGGTGGTCGAACAGCTCGGTGAAGTGCTGCGCCATCTTCATCATCTGGAGGGCGGGCAGGGCGAAGTGATGCAAGTCGCTGCCGCGCACTCGCTGGCGCTGGGTTTTTTCCCGCGCTGGATCGCCCAGTTGCGTAATGAAGGCTTGAACATCGCCACACGCTTGGTCGCCACCAACGTCGGCGACGCGGTGCATGCGTTGCGGGAGGGTGGTTGCGATCTGATGCTGGCGTTCTACGACCCGGACGCGGCGATGCAGATGGACCCGGAAATTTTCCCGTCGCTGCATTTGGGCCAGACCGAGATGTTGCCAGTGTGCGCGGCGGATGCCGAGGGCAAGCCGCTGTTCGATCTGGAGGGGGAGGCCAGCGTGCCGTTACTGGCGTATAGCGCCGGGGCGTTTCTTGGCCGCTCGGTGAATGGATTGTTGCGCCAGCGTCAGCTGCGCTTCACGACCATCTATGAAACGGCGATGGCCGACAGCTTGAAAAGCATGGCGCTGGAAGGACTGGGTATTGCCTGGGTGCCACAGCTGAGCGTGCGCGCGGAACTGGCTCGCGGTGAACTGGTGGTCTGCGGCGGCCCGCAATGGCATGTGCCACTGGAGATCCGCCTCTATCGCTGCGCCTTGGTGCGCAAGGCCAACGTGCGCCTGCTGTGGCGCAAGCTCGAAGGCGGCGCTGCACAAGCTTCCTGAAAAGATCGCAGCCTGCGGCAGCTCCTACATTGCAATGCATATCCCTGTAGGAGCTGCCGCAGGCTGCGATCTTTTGATCTTTTTGGCTGACCTTCAGGTCAATAAAACCGGGCATTTGCGGCAGATGACAGATGGTCGCGCAGGGGGCTGTTTATTGCTTTCATTGCGGTATACTGCGCGGCCTTCGGCCGGCACGTCCGGCCATTTTTCGTACAATCAAGCCACGCAACCTGCGTGGCTTGTTGTTTTATGACGCGCCTGCGGGCGCTCCAGAGAGAAGAGGCGCGACGATGAGTGCACTGGTTGGCGTGATCATGGGCTCCAAGTCCGATTGGTCCACCCTTAGCCACACCGCCGATATGCTGGAAAAGCTCGGCATCCCGTACGAGGTCAAAGTGGTCTCTGCCCACCGCACCCCGGATCTGCTGTTCCAGTACGCCGAAGAGGCTGAAGGCCGTGGCATCGAGGTGATTATCGCCGGTGCCGGTGGCGCAGCCCACTTGCCAGGCATGTGTGCGGCCAAGACCCACCTGCCGGTACTGGGCGTGCCAGTGCAGTCGGCCATGCTCTCGGGCGTCGACTCGCTGCTGTCGATCGTGCAGATGCCAGCGGGCATTCCGGTCGCCACCCTGGCTATCGGCAAGGCCGGCGCGATCAACGCCGCGCTGCTCTCGGCGAGCATCCTCGGCGCCAAGCACCCACAGTTCCACGCGGTACTGAAAACCTTCCGTGCCGAGCAGACAGACAGCGTCCTGGACAATCCAGACCCACGTATTGCCTGAGGTTGTTGAGATGAAGATCGGTGTAATCGGTGGCGGCCAGTTGGGTCGCATGTTGGCCCTGGCGGGCACTCCGCTGGGCATGAACTTCGCTTTTCTCGACCCTGCGCCGGACGCTTGCGCCGCTGCCTTGGGCGAACACCTGCGGGCCGATTACGGCGATCAGGATCATCTGCGCCAATTGGCCGATGAAGTCGATCTGGTGACCTTCGAATTCGAAAGCGTCCCGGCCGAAACCGTGGCATTCCTGTCGCAATTCGTCCCGGTCTACCCAAGCGCCGAAGCCCTGCGCATCGCTCGTGATCGCTGGTTCGAAAAGAGCATGTTCAAGGACTTGGGCATTCCGACTCCGGCTTTCGCTGACATCCAATCGCAAGCCGATCTGGATGCCGCCGTCGCTTCGATCGGTCTGCCGGCCGTGCTGAAAACCCGTACTTTGGGTTACGACGGCAAGGGCCAGAAAGTCCTGCGCACACCTGCAGATGTGGTTGGCACCTTCGCCGAGCTGGGCAGCGTTGCCTGCCTGCTGGAAGGTTTCGTACCGTTCACCGGTGAAGTCTCGCTGATCGCCGTGCGTGCCCGCGATGGTGAAACCAAGTTCTATCCGCTGGTACACAACACCCACGACAGCGGCATCCTCAAACTGTCGGTGGCCAGCACCGATCACCCGTTGCAGGCGTTGGCCGAAGACTACTCGAGCCGTGTGCTCAAGCAGTTGAATTACGTCGGCGTGATGGCGTTCGAGTTCTTTGAAGTCGACGGTGGCCTCAAGGCCAACGAAATCGCCCCGCGCGTGCACAACTCCGGGCACTGGACCACCGAAGGCGCCGAGTGCAGCCAGTTCGAAAACCACCTGCGCGCCGTTGCCGGCCTGCCGCTGGGTTCGACGGCCAAGGTTGGCGAGAGCGCAATGCTCAACTTCATTGGCGTTGTTCCGCCGGTTGAGAAGGTCATCGCCATCGAAGATTGCCATCTGCATCACTACGGCAAAGCCTTCAAGGCCGGGCGCAAGGTCGGTCACGCCAACCTGCGCTGCGCCGACATGGCCACGCTGCAAGCGCAGATCGTCAAGGTCGAAGCGCTGATCGCCGAGTAACGACAGTTTCATGTGGCAGCGGCGGAACCATTCAGGGGCCGCCGTTCTCTCATGGCAGGATGCCAAAGTCTGACTAGGCTTCGCATATCTACTATTGAGAGGGAATTGCCATGGGAATTATCGGAACCATCTTTATCGGCTTGATCGTCGGCCTGCTGGCGCGGTTCCTGAAACCGGGCGATGACAGCATGGGCTGGATCATGACCATCCTGCTCGGTATCGGCGGTTCGCTGGCGGCCACTTACGGCGGCCAGGCTCTGGGCATCTATCAGGCAGGTCAGGGCGCAGGCTTCATTGGCGCACTGGTCGGCGCGATCGTGTTGCTGGTGATCTACGGCCTGATCAAAAAGAACTGATCCAAAGCGACAAAGCCCTCTCTGCCAAAGTGGCCGGGAGGGCTAGAATGCTCGGCGATTCAACGATCCTTCCTTTCTTTACCGAGCACCTTCATGCGCCGTCTTCTGTTGACTCTCCTTTTTCTGGGCAGCGGTTTGGCCCACGCCGGCGAACTGCCGGAAACCGACTGGCTCGAACTGATGCCCAAGTCGGATCAAAAGGCCCTCGAGGCCATGCCCGAAATCGACCACAACTCCCCGGAAGCCACCGGCACCTTCACCGAGAAGGGCGGAATGAAGCAGGCCAAAGGTCTGCCGGCGGTGATGTATTCGACCAAAACCGTGGCATCGATGAACGACAAACACATTCGCATCGGCGGTTATCCGGTGCCATTGGAGTCCGATGCCAAGGGCCGCAGCACGCTGTTCTTCCTCGTGCCCTACCCGGGCGCGTGCATCCACGTGCCGCCACCGCCTCCGAATCAACTGGTGCTGGTGCGTTATCCGAAGGGATTGAAGCTGAACGACATCTACACGCCGTTGTGGGTGACCGGCACGCTGAAGGTTGAAAAGGTCAGCAATGATCTGGCTGATGCGGCGTATGCGCTGGAAGCGGACAAGGTGCGGGTGGTGAAGGAATCTGATCTCTAAAGCAAAA
Organism: Pseudomonas helmanticensis; assembly: GCF_900182985.1. NCBI lineage: Bacteria > Pseudomonadati > Pseudomonadota > Gammaproteobacteria > Pseudomonadales > Pseudomonadaceae > Pseudomonas > Pseudomonas helmanticensis. The sequence goes on from NZ_FXUY01000001.1 coordinate 4,464,862, forward strand.
GATCGCAGCCTGCGGCAGCTCCTACAGGGAAATGCATTCCAATGTAGGAGCTGCCGAAGGCTGCGATCTTTTGATCTTAAAGCGCTTTGCTGGCGACAATAACGCCCATGGTATAGCTCGCCCCCGGCGCCAGCGTGACGATGTCATCCAGCACATTCGCCGTCTCGATGCACAACATGCGCTGCCAGCCATCGTTGTCCATGTCGGCCAATGCAGCGGCGCGATCGATCCACGGGTTCCAGATCACCGCCGCGCGTGAGCCGGTGGCGGTCAGCACGATGCGCCGTTCCCAGGTCGGATCGACAATGCTCAATTGCGGCGGGGCATCGACGTAGATGCGGTCAGTCTCACCGGCAAAACGCAGATCGCCTTGCTGGCTGTGAGTCTTCCAGTCATCCAGCGTCTCGATGTAATTCAAGCCATCGACACCGTCGACATGCACATGGCGCACATCACTGACTGCGAAATACGTGTGCAGCGCCTGACTCAGGCTGACGGTGTCATTGCCACGGTTATGGCTGGTCAGGCTGAAGCTCAGTTGTTCGGACAAATGCAGGGTCAGGCTCAGATCGACCTGATGCGGCCAGTCTGGCAGGCCACCGTCGGGGTAGGGCAGTTTGAACTCGACTTTGATGCCATGTTCTTCGGCTTCGATGCCACCCAGCTCCCAATCCATCGCCCGCACCAAACCGTGCGCGGGTGCCGGCTGCTCACCGGTGTACATGGCCTGCACGCTCTGCGGGTTGCGTTCGAACTTGCCGAACCACGGCCAGCATACCGGCACGCCGGCGCGGATGCTTTTGCCGGTCTTGAACACGGCCTTGTCGTTGAGCCAGATGATCGGCGGCTGGCCATCGATCTGATAACTGAGGATGTGCGCGCCCTGCTGGGCGACCAGCACTTCGGCCTGACCGTGGCGGATGCGCCAGCAGTTCAGTTCATCCAGTTTCACCGCTTCAACGTTGGGCGTGTTCATGGGACAGCTCTCGATCAGAAACAAGGACAACAATCGACCGTCAAACGGCCGCGAGGTTTAACGCGCGCGTGGTGGAACCGAGCGAGTGCGACCGCTGCCGTCGATGGCAACGAAGACGAAGACCGCTTCGGTGACTTTACGCCACTCGCTGGACAACGGGTCGTCGCTCCACACTTCGACCATCATCTGGATCGAGCTGCGGCCGATTTCCAACGTCTGGGTATAAAAGGACAATTGCGCGCCGACAGCGACCGGTACGAGAAACGCCATGCGATCGATGGCAACGGTCGCGACGCGGCCGCCAGCGACACGGCTGGCCATTGCGGTGCCGGCCAAATCCATCTGCGCCACCAGCCAGCCGCCGAAAATATCGCCAAAGCCGTTGGTTTCACGTGGAAGTGCGGTGATTTGCAAGGCCAGGTCGCCTTGCGGGATCGGATCTTCTTGTTCGAGTTCTATCATGCCGAGGGTGCCTCTGACCCGTGACTCTTCGTTGGTATTGCTGGTGGTAGCCGTCTTCGGGAAAAACGATTCAGCACCGAACATACTACGTTCGTCACGTTTTCCATCAGGCGCCTAAGGAGAAACTCTGCGAAACCGGCTAATCCCGAGCAAAGGCCGGGCCAACGACGTTTTCGCACAGCAACCCCCTACAAACCGGAGCAGGTTGCGAGTATATCGGTCGGTAGACTCCGCGACGACCATCCGGTTCTCATTTCGACCGTCAAATACGCGCCTCTATGTGCTTTTTCGAACAATTTGCTATGGTGCCGAACCTGCCCAAGCCACCGCCAGCGTTGTTGTGGCGGCAGATCCGACTATAAGAGAAGCCCTTGCCATGACCACAGCGCCTTCGAGCCTCGCGCAGCCCGAGCAACCCGCACGACCGTTGACCCGCAATGACTACAAGACTCTGTCGCTGTCCGCCCTTGGTGGTGCGCTGGAGTTTTATGACTTCATCATCTTCGTTTTCTTCGCCACCGTGGTCGGCAAGCTGTTCTTCCCGGCCGACATGCCCGAGTGGCTGCGCCTGATGCAGACCTTCGGCATCTTCGCCGCCGGTTACCTCGCGCGGCCGCTGGGCGGCATCGTCATGGCGCACTTCGGCGATCTGCTCGGGCGCAAGAAGATGTTCACCCTGAGCATTTTCATGATGGCCGTGCCGACCTTGATCATGGGGCTGCTGCCAACGTACGCACAGATCGGCATGTGGGCGCCGATCCTTCTTCTAGTGATGCGGGTGATTCAAGGCGCCGCGATTGGCGGGGAAGTGCCGGGCGCGTGGGTCTTCGTTTCCGAACACGTCCCGCAAAAACACATGGGTTACGCCTGCGGCACGCTCACCAGCGGGCTGACCGCCGGCATTTTGCTCGGCTCGCTCGTCGCCACCGCGATCAACAGCATCTATACGCCTGCCGAAGTTTCCGATTACGCGTGGCGGATTCCGTTCCTGCTGGGTGGTGTGTTTGGCCTGTTCTCGGTGTATCTACGCCGCTGGCTGCACGAAACCCCGGTGTTCGCCGAACTGCAACAGCGCAAGGCATTGGCTGAAGAAGTACCGCTGCGCGCCGTGCTGCGTGACCATCGCGGCGCGATTGCGATCTCCATGTTGCTGACCTGGCTGCTCTCCGCTGGCATCGTCGTGGTCATTCTGATGACGCCGACCGTGCTGCAAACGGTCTATCACTTCACGCCGACGCAAGCGCTGCAATCGAACAGTCTGGCGATCGTGTTCCTGAGCATCGGCTGCATCATTTCCGGTGCGCTGGCGGATCGTTTCGGTGCCGGTCGGGTATTTGTGTTTGGTTGCCTGGGCTTGCTGATCAGCTCGTGGACGTTCTATCACAGCCTCGCCGATCACCCGGACTGGCTGTTCCCGCTGTATGCGCTGACCGGTTTTCTGGTCGGCACCATCGGTGCGGTGCCGTATGTGATGGTTAAAGCGTTTCCGCCGGTAGTGCGCTTCAGCGGGTTGTCGTTCTCGTACAACGTGGCTTACGCGATCTTTGGCGGGTTGACGCCGATGGTGGTGAGCCTGCTGCTGAAGGAGAGCGCGATGGGGCCTGCCTACTATGTGGCGGTGCTGTGCGCGATGGGGATTCTGGTGGGGGCGTGGCTCTGGAAGAAGGGGCGCTGATTTTCTCTCCCGCCTGATCGTTCCCACGCTCCGCGTGGGAATGCATCCTGTGACGCTCCGCGTCACCTCTCAAATGCGGACGCAGAGCGTCCATGCCCACGCAGAGCGTGGGAACGATCTGTTGCGACATGCTGGCCTTTCATCCAATTGTCATATTTCAGCCATAGAGTGTTCACACGGCCTGCTGATACTTGGCCCCGACTTAACACACCCTATCTGCTAGGAGTAAGGCATGAAACTGAAGCGTTTGATGGCGGCAATGACTTTTGTCGCTGCTGGCGTTGCGACCGCCAACGCGTTCGCCGCTGTTGACCCGTCGATCCCGAGCTACACCAAGACCACTGGTGTGTCGGGCAACCTGTCCAGCGTCGGCTCCGATACCCTCGCCAACCTCATGACCCTCTGGGCTGAGAACTACAAAAAAGAATACCCGAACGTAAACATCCAGATTCAGGCCGCTGGCTCCGCCACTGCGCCACCTGCGCTGACTGAAGGCACCTCCAACCTGGGCCCGATGAGCCGCAAGATGAAGGACACCGAACTGGCGGCCTTCGAGCAGAAGTACGGCTACAAGCCAACCGCTATTCCGGTTGCTGTGGACGCCTTGGCCGTCTTCGTACACAAGGACAACCCGATCCAGCACCTGACCATGGAACAGGTTGATGCGATCTTCTCGTCGACCCGTCTGTGCGGCGCCAAAGCCGACGTGAAAACCTGGGGCGACCTGGGCGTGACCGGCGACCTGGCCAACAAGCCAGTTCAGCTGTTCGGCCGTAACTCGGTATCCGGCACCTACGGCTACTTCAAAGAAGAAGCCCTGTGCAAAGGCGACTACAAACCAAACGTCAACGAACAACCAGGTTCGGCGTCGGTAGTGCAGTCGATCAGCTCCTCGCTGAACGGTATCGGTTACTCGGGCATCGGCTACAAGACCGCTAGCGTGAAAACCGTTGCGCTGTCGAAGAAGGGCAGCACTGAGTTCATCGAAGACAGCGAAGAAAACGCTCTGAACGGCAAGTACCCGCTGTCGCGTTTCCTCTACGTTTACGTCAACAAAGCCCCGAACAAGCCTCTGGCCCCGCTGGAAGCTGAGTTCGTGAAGCTGGTGCTGTCGAAACAGGGCCAGGAAGTTGTGGTGAAAGACGGCTACATCCCGCTGCCAGCCAAGGTTGCTGCAAAAGCACTGGCTGACCTGGGTCTGCAAGAAGGCGGCGCTGAAGTCGCAAAGAAGTAACACCGTAGATCCGGGCTAACCCCCGGATCTGCCGGAACCCCTGTAGGAGCTGACGAGTGAAACGAGGCTGCGATCTTTTGATCTGGCCTTTGACTGCAAGATCAAAAGATCGCAGCCTCGGTGCCCTCGTCAGCTCCTGCACAGGTTTCAAACGGTTCCGTACAGGTCCCACGGACACCGCGAACCTTCGAATTCTTTGATCCTCCTCCAGTACCCGCTGGCGGTGGATTTGGTGCGTCACTGCATTGTCATCTTTCTGTCATACAGGATCGCTAGGGTGTGCGCATGAATGATCTGGCCAATTCCCCAATGACTACGACTTCCCCTCCCAAGCGCATTGATTTCAATACGCCTGAGCTGCAACGCAAGCGCCGCATTCGCGCGCTCAAGGATCGCTTCACCCGCTGGTACGTCCTCGTTGGCGGTCTCGCGGTGCTGGCAGCCATCACCCTGATCTTCTTCTTTCTCGCCTACGTGGTTGCGCCGCTGTTCAAGGGTGCCGACCTGACTGTGAAAGATGCAATCACCCCGGCCTGGATGCAGGACGCCGGCAAGCCGCTGATGATTTCGCTCGAAGAGCAGAATCAGGTGGCGATGCGCGTTTCCGACAAGGGCCAGGCATTGTTCTTTGATATCGACAGTGGCGCTGAGCTGAAGCGTGTCGATCTGCCACTGCCTGCCGGCGCCACCGTGACCTCGATTGGTGAAGATCAGCCGGGCCACCCGCTGGTAGCCGTGGGCCTGTCCAACGGCCAGGCGCTGGTGTTCCGTCACACCTATAAAGTCAGCTACCCCGATGGCAAGAAAACCATCACCCCGGCCATTGAGTATCCGTATGGCGAGACGCCAATCGCGCTCAACGAAGCCGGCGGTGCGCTGGAGCATGTCAGCCTGAATGCCACCGACACGACGCTGATGCTGGTTGGTTCGACCGGTTCGCAACTCAATGTGTTGTCGCTGACCAGCGAAGAAAACATGATGACCGGCGAAGTCACCAACGAGCAGAAGCGAATCGATCTGCCGCAAATGACCGAGCCGGTGAAAAACATCTTCGTCGACCCGCGCCAGCAGTGGCTGTACGTGGTCAACGGTCGCGCTCAGGCCGATGTGTTCAGCCTGCGCGACAAGAGCCTCAACGGTCGCTACAAACTGCTGGAAAACGCTGACGCCGAAGTCACCGCGACCACGCAACTGGTCGGTGGTATCTCGCTGATCGTCGGTGACTCCAAGGGTGGTCTGGCCCAGTGGTTCATGGCCCGTGACACCGATGGTGAACTGCGCCTGAAGCAGATCCGCACTTTCCAGATGGGCACCACGCCGATCGTTGAAATCACCGCCGAAGAGCGTCGCAAGGGCTTCCTTGCTCTGGATGCTAGCGGCAAGCTTGGCGTGTTCCACAGCACCGCGCATCGCACCTTGCTGGTCGATCAAGTGGTAGAAGGCCAGGGCGTGTTCGGTCTTTCGCCACGTGCCAACCGTGTCATCGTCGAAGCCGACGGCAAGCTGCAACCGCTTCTGCTCGACAACCCGCACCCGGAAGTTTCCTGGAGCGCGCTGTGGAGCAAGGTCTGGTACGAGAACTACGACGAGCCAAAATACGTCTGGCAATCGACCGCCGCCAACACCGATTTCGAACCGAAACTGAGCCTCTCGCCACTGACCTTCGGCACTCTGAAAGCTGCGTTCTACGCCATGCTGCTCGCTGCTCCACTGGCCGTCGCCGCGGCCATCTACACCGCCTACTTCATGGCCCCGGGCATGCGCCGCAAGGTCAAACCGGTGATCGAGCTGATGGAAGCGATGCCGACGGTGATCCTCGGTTTCTTCGCCGGCCTGTTCCTCGCGCCGTATGTCGAAGGGCATCTGCCGGGCATTTTCAGCCTGCTGATGTTGCTGCCGATCGGCATTCTGGTCGCCGGTTTCACCTTCAGCCGCCTGCCTGAATCGATCCGCCTGAAAGTCCCGGACGGTTGGGAAAGTGCGCTGCTGATTCCAGTGATCCTGTTCGTGGGCTGGCTGTCGCTGTACATGAGCCCGTTCATGGAGAACTGGTTCTTCGGCGGTGACATGCGCATGTGGATCTCCCACGACCTGGGCATCACCTACGACCAGCGCAACGCTCTGGTGGTCGGTCTGGCCATGGGTTTTGCGGTCATCCCGAACATCTACTCGATCGCTGAGGATGCCGTGTTCAGCGTGCCGCGCGGCCTGACCCTCGGTTCGCTGGCCCTCGGTGCCACGCCGTGGCAGACCATGACTCGCGTGGTGATCCTGACCGCCAGCCCGGGGATTTTCTCGGCGCTGATGATCGGCATGGGCCGTGCAGTCGGCGAAACCATGATCGTGTTGATGGCCACCGGTAACACCCCGGTCATGGAAATGAACCTGTTCGAAGGCCTGCGCACCCTGGCTGCCAACGTTGCGGTGGAAATGCCCGAGTCGGAAGTCGGCGGCAGCCACTACCGCGTGCTGTTCCTCTCGGCGCTGGTGTTGCTGTTGTTCACCTTCGTCATGAACACCCTGGCAGAACTGATTCGTCAGCGTCTGCGCAAGAAATACTCGTCGCTTTAAGCAAAGGTAGAAGTCTGTGAAACAGAACTCCCTGAAAGGATGGTTCAAGAGCGGCGCCCCGGGCGTCTGGATCAGCGGTGGCGCGGTGTCCATCGCGGTCATCATGACCATTGGCCTGCTGGCAGTGATTGCCGTACGCGGTCTGGGCCACTTCTGGCCGGCGGACCTGATCCACGCCAACTACGACGTACCGGGCCAAGCCAATCACCTGGTGATCGGTGAAGTGGTGCAGAAAGAAGAAGTGCCCCGTGCCCGTCTGAAGAGCGCCGGTTTGCCGGTGCCTGAGGTTGGCCCGGAATTCATGACCCGCGAGCTGATCAAGGTCGGCAACCGTGATCTGAACGGTAATGACTTCACCTGGATCGTCGGCGAGTGGCTGACCAACCAGACCACGCCGCCAGAATTGATGGCGATCGAACGTCGCGAGTGGGGCAACTTCTACGGCTATCTGGTCAACGTCAAACAGGACGGCAAAGTCATCGCCGAGGGCGAGGCTGCGTGGCCTGAGCTGCAGGCGCGGATCAACCGCGTGAATGGTCTGGCTGCACAACTGAAATCGCTGGAAAAAACCGACATCGGTGCAATCAACGCAGGGCTGGAACGCATCCGTCTGCACGGTCGCAAACTGGAACTGGAAGGCAAGCTCGACGCCACCGCGCAAGCGGACATGGAATCCGAGCGTGCCGAGCTGAATGCACGTTATCAGGACATCGAAGCTCGTCTGTCTGACTTGCATGCACAGTTCAACCGCGATGCGTTGACTGCTCGCGATGCCAACGGCAAAGAGATTGAAATCGGTCTGGGCAAAGTGGTTCACGCTTACCAGCCGAACGCGATGAGCACCTTCACCAAGGTTGGTTTCTACTTCGGCAAGATCTGGGAATTCCTCTCCGACGACCCGCGTGAAGCGAACACCGAAGGCGGGATCTTCCCGGCAATCTTCGGCACCGTGATGATGACCCTGATCATGGCGATGATCGTCACTCCGTTCGGCGTGCTGGCAGCGGTGTACCTGCGTGAATACGCCAAGCAGAACACCCTGACGCGGATCATCCGTATCGCGGTGAACAACCTCGCTGGCGTACCGGCGATCGTTTACGGCGTGTTCGGTCTGGGCTTCTTCGTTTACGTGCTGGGTGGTTCGGTTGACCGTTTGTTCTTCCCGGAAGCGCTGCCGGCGCCGACTTTCGGCACACCGGGTCTGCTCTGGGCGTCGCTGACTTTGGCACTGCTGGCGGTGCCGGTGGTGATCGTCGCGACTGAGGAAGGTCTGGCACGTATTCCACGCACCGTGCGTGAAGGCTCGTTGGCCCTCGGTGCGACCAAGGCTGAAACCTTGTGGAAGATCGTTATCCCGATGGCCAGCCCGGCAATGATGACCGGCATGATCCTCGCCGTGGCTCGCGCCGCCGGTGAAGTGGCGCCGCTGATGCTGGTGGGTGTGGTGAAACTGGCGCCGTCGCTGCCGGTGGACGGCAACTACCCGTACCTGCACCTGGATCAGAAGATCATGCACTTGGGCTTCCACATCTATGACGTCGGCTTCCAGAGCCCGAACGTCGAAGCGGCGCGTCCGCTGGTGTACGCCACGGCGCTGCTGCTGGTGCTGGTGATCGCCACGTTGAACCTGTCGGCGGTGTATATCCGCAACCATCTGCGCGAAAAATACAAAGCACTGGACAGCTGATCTCTTATGTAGGAGTGAGCCTGCTCGCGATGGCAACACCGCGGTTTCGTAGATAAACCGCAGCGCCTGAATCGCGAGCAGGCTCACTCCTACAATAAACCGAACCGAATTTGTCAGCACAGGGAGCCCCCCATGCAGCACGAAACACATACCCACGGCATCAACATGTCTGCCCTGGGCCGCGACAAGCAGAGCCTCAACCTGGCGCAGGAAACCGTGGCCATCGAAGTACCCGGCCTGAGCCTGTACTACGGCGAGAAACAAGCACTGTTCGACGTCAGCATGAACATCCCGAAACAGCGCGTGACCGCCTTCATCGGTCCGTCCGGCTGCGGTAAATCGACCTTGCTGCGCACCTTCAACCGCATGAACGACCTGGTTGACGGCTGCCGCGTAGAAGGCGCGATCAACCTGTACGGCAACAACATCTATCGCAAGGGCGAAGACGTCGCCGAACTGCGTCGTCGCGTCGGCATGGTGTTCCAGAAGCCCAACCCGTTCCCGAAAACCATCTATGAAAACGTGGTCTACGGCCTGCGCATTCAGGGCATCAACAAGAAACGCATCCTTGACGAAGCAGTCGAGTGGGCGTTGAAAGGCGCGGCACTGTGGGACGAGGTCAAAGACCGTCTGCACGAATCGGCACTCGGCCTGTCCGGTGGTCAGCAACAACGTCTGGTGATCGCGCGCACCATCGCGGTTGAGCCGGAAGTGCTGCTGCTCGACGAACCGTGCTCGGCCCTCGACCCGATCTCGACGCTGAAAGTCGAAGAGCTGATCTACGAGCTGAAATCCAAGTTCACCATTGTCATCGTTACGCACAACATGCAGCAGGCCGCGCGGGTGTCCGACTACACGGCGTTCATGTACATGGGCAAACTGGTGGAGTTCGGCGATACCGATACCCTGTTCACCAATCCGGCGAAGAAGCAGACCGAAGACTACATCACCGGTCGTTATGGCTGACAGTTGCGGGTTATTCACAGAATTGACGCTGCGGCCCACCGCACCTTACCGGACGCTCCAAGGACGCCAACATGATTAGTAAAGAAGGCCTTACCCACCACATCTCCGCGCAGTTCAACGCTGAGCTTGAGGAAGTGCGCAGCCACCTCCTGGCCATGGGTGGATTGGTCGAGAAGCAGGTCAATGACGCGGTGACTGCGTTGATCGAGGCCGACTCCGGTCTGGCTCAGCAGGTGCGTGAGATCGACGACCAGATCAACCAGATGGAACGCAACATCGACGAAGAATGCCTGCGCATTCTCGCCCGTCGTCAGCCGGCGGCGTCCGATTTGCGTCTGATCATCAGCATCTCCAAGTCGGTGATCGACCTGGAGCGCATCGGCGACGAAGCGACCAAGATTGCCCGTCGCGCGATTCAGCTGTGCGAAGAAGGTGAGGCGCCACGCGGTTACGTCGAGGTTCGCCATATCGGCGACCAGGTGCGCAACATGGTTCGCGATGCGCTGGACGCATTCGCCCGTTTCGACGCCGATCTGGCGTTGTCGGTGGCGCAATACGACAAGATCATCGACCGCGAATACAAGACCGCGCTACGTGAGCTGGCGACCTACATGATGGAAGACCCGCGCTCTATCTCGCGGGTCTTGAGCATCATTTGGGTGCTGCGTTCGCTGGAACGCATTGGCGACCACGCGCGCAATATCTCCGAGTTGGTCATCTATCTGGTACGCGGTACCGACGTGCGCCACATGGGCCTCAAGCGCATGAAGGAAGAAGTTGAAGGCACAAGCGGCGAAACCGCTAATGTTCCGGGCGATGCTGACGATAAGTAAGATTGCCTGAGAAAAGCGCCCGGCCCTTTGGCCGGGCGTTTTTGTTTGTGCTTTTCATGGGCAGAATCGATTAAAAAGCAGCACCCGCGAACGAAAAGTCCCGGCGTGACTGAAGAGTTTTGGCAATGTGCCATCAGCCAGCGTTATGCTTGCCGGGATTTTAATAGGGGTGTTGGATGAGCAAGATCAGTGTGTTGGTCGTGGACGATGCTTCGTTCATTCGTGACCTGGTGAAAAAGTGCCTGCGTAATTACTTCCCGGGGATCCGCACCGAGGACGCCGTCAACGGTAAAAAGGCTCAGGCCATGCTGGCCAAAGAGGCGTTCGACCTGGTCTTGTGCGACTGGGAAATGCCGGAAATGTCCGGTCTTGAACTGCTGACCTGGTGCCGCGAGCAAGACAATCTCAAGACTATGCCGTTTGTCATGGTCACCAGCCGGGGCGACAAGGAAAACGTCGTGCAGGCGATTCAGGCCGGCGTTTCCGGCTACGTCAGCAAGCCGTTCACCAACGAGCAACTGCTGACCAAGGTCAAGCAGGCGCTGAACAAGGTTGGCAAGCTCGACACCCTGATGAATAGCGCGCCGACCAAGATGAACTCGGCGTTCGGCAACGACTCTCTGAGCGCATTGACTGGCGGCAAGCCTGCCGTGGTTGGTGGCGCGCCAGCAGCGGCAGCGGTCAACCCGTTTGCCAAGCCAGTTGCTGCGCCGCCAGCGCCAGCCGCTGCGGCATCGCGTGGTTTGCTCAACAGCCCACCGGTCAAGGCCCCCGTTGCATCGTCGGCTCCGGCAAGCGGTCGTGGCCAAGGCCAATTGCGTCTGCCAAGCGGTACGCAGCAATGCGTGATCAAGGCCCTGAGCATCAAGGAAGCGTTGCTGGTGGTGAAACGCACCGACACCCTGCCGCAGATCCTCGACAGTGCCGTGCTCGATCTGGAGCAGGGCGACAACGCCGAAATCGCCCGCCTCAACGGCTACCTGCATGCTGTTGTCGCGTTTGAACCGAAACCGGACAGCGACTGGTTGCAGCTGACGTTCCGTTTCGTCGACCAGGACGCGCAGAAACTCGACTACATTTCCCGCCTGATCGCTCGCGGCACGGCGCAGAAACACTTCGTTCCGGGCGCGTAATCACAGCTTTACGCTGATCGTTCCCACGCTCTGCGTGGGAATGCCTCAACCGGACGCTCCGCGTCCTCTCGCATGGGACGCAGAGCGTACCGGGCTGCATCCCCACGCAGAGCGTGGGGACGATCATTTGAAACATTTGCCGACTACCCTGGTCTGTCTCAACTGCTAGGCTCTCTCTCAGGCCTTACTTCGACAGACTCTTGCCCATGCTCGCGCGCCTGCTGTTTTTCTGTGGTCTCTTCATGGCCTCCACCTCGGCTGTGGCCATGACTATCTACAAATCCACCGATGCCAACGGCGTGGTCTCGTACAGCGACCGGCCGAGCAAAGGTGCGGCGGTGTTCGTCTTTCAAGACCGCATGGTCGAACGCCTTGATCGCCAGGTGTACCTCGACATCAAGAAGCAGAAGGGTACCGATGTGGTGTTTGTGCGCAACGATCTGTATGCGCCGGTCGAGATTGCACTGGCGTTTACCGGCATGAGCAATGTGAGTGGCGCGCCGACTCAGACGATTCGCCGGGTGTTGCCGGCGCGCAGCAATACGCGGTTGGCGCTGCTCACGGCGGTTTCCGGTGGCCAGCCGCTGGTGTATACGCCGCAGTTTCAGTATTCCCTCGGCGACCCCGCTGGCGCCGTGCAGGGCTATCGCTATCCGCTGCCATGGCGTGGCGGGCCGTTCCGCCTGAGTCAGGGCGCCAACGGCCAGTACAGTCACTACGGGCCGAAGAACAAGTACGCGATGGACATCGCCATGCCGGTGGGCACGCCGATCATTGCCGCGCGGGCGGGGGTGGTGGTCAAGACCGAGAACTCACAGAGCGGGCGCGGCAGCGATGCCTCCGGCAATTTCGTGCGGGTGCTGCATGACGACGGCACGATGGGCGTGTACCTGCACCTCAAGCAAGGTTCGGTGAGCGTACGCGAAGGGCAGCGAGTGGTGGTCGGCAGTCCGCTGGCGCTGTCCGGCAACACCGGCAACAGCAGCGGCCCGCACCTGCACTTTGTGGTGCAGCGCAACAGCGGGGCGGGGCTGGTGTCGATTCCCTACCAGTTCAACCAGCCGCTGGGGGCGTTGCCCAACTTTGCGCTGGGCAAGCAGTGAACCTTAAAAGCAAAAGATCGCAGCCTGCGGCAGCTCCTACATTTGGAATGCGATCCCCTGTAGGAGCTGCCGCAGGCTGCGATCTTTTAAGCAGGCAACGCGGTTTCCCGCATTGCATTCAATCCATCATCAACACCTTGGCCAGTACAATCTTCGGCCCTTTCATCTTCTTGATGATGATCCGCAGGCCTTCGACTTCCAGCACTTCTTCCTCTTCCGGCACCCGCTTCAGGGTTTCGTAGATCAGCCCGGCGAGGGTTTCCGCTTCGATGTGATCGAGGTCGATGCCCAGCAGGCGTTCAACCTTGAACAGCGGCGTGTCGCCCCGCACCAGCAGCTTGCCCGGCTGATAAGCGAGGATGCCGCGCTCAGCCTTGCGGTGTTCGTCCTGAATGTCACCGACCAGCACTTCCAGCACGTCTTCCATGGTCAGGTAGCCGATGATGTTGCCGTCAGCTTCCTCGACCACGGCGAAGTGCGAGCCGCCCTTGCGGAACTGCTCGAGCAACTGCGACAGCGGCATGTGCCGGGACACGCGCTCCAGCGGACGGGTCAGTTCGGCCAGGTTGAACGACTCGGGAATGTGGTCCAGCGCGGCCAGTTCCAGCAGCAGATCCTTGATGTGCAGCAGGCCGACGAACTCCTGGCGCTCGCTGTCGTACACCGGATAACGGCTGAACTTGTGGCGACGGAACATCGCCAGGATTTCTTTCAGCGGCGCGTTGAATTCAAGCGTGATCAGGTCTTCGCGGGAGTTGGCCCAGTCGACCACTTCCAGTTCGCCCATTTCCACCGCCGACGCCAGAACACGCATGCCCTGATCGCTCGGATCCTGGCCACGGCTGGAGTGCAGGATCAGTTTCAGTTCTTCGCGGCTGTAATGGTGTTCATGGTGCGGGCCTGGCTCACCTTGACCGGCGATACGCAGAATCGCGTTGGCGCTGGCGTTGAGCAGGTAGATCGCCGGGTACATCGCCCAGTAGAACAGGTACAGCGGCACCGCCGTCCACAGCGACAGCAGCTCGGGTTTGCGGATCGCCCACGACTTCGGAGCCAGCTCGCCGACCACGATGTGCAGGTACGAAATGATGAAGAACGCGGTGAAGAACGACACGCCTTTGACGATCTCCGGCGACTGCACGCCGACCGCGCTCAGCAGCGGCTCGAGAATGTGCGCAAAGGCCGGCTCACCGACCCAGCCCAGGCCAAGGGAGGCAAGGGTGATACCGAGCTGACACGCCGAGAGGTACGCATCGAGCTGACTGTGTACGGTGCGCAGGATGTGCCCGCGCCAGCCGTTTTTGTCAGCGATGGCCTCGACCCGGGTCGAGCGCAGTTTGACCATGGCGAATTCCGCCGCAACGAAAAAGCCGTTGAGCAAAACCAGGATCAGAGCGAAAAGAATCATGCCGAAATCGGCGAATATTGTTGCGAGGGACAAGCCAGGGGAAGGGTCCATGATGGAGTTTTGCGGGTTCCGTGTGATTCAAAAGAGGTAAAAGTCGCGCCTGAAAGGCAGGCACAAGTCAGCCAATGTAGCGGCTGACCTGGCGATTGCCTAGTGCGACATTACTCAGCGGCGCTGATTGCCCGTACGCTGGCCACTTGTGCCGGGGCAAAATGGCAGGTGAACGTGCTGCCGTGACCGGGCACGCTGCTGATCTCCATCCGCGCGCGGTGGCGCAGCAACACGTGTTTGACGATGGCCAGACCGAGGCCGGTGCCACCGGTGTTGGAGTTACGGCTGGAGTCGACGCGATAGAAGCGTTCGGTGAGGCGCGGCAAGTGTTTGCTGTCGATGCCGATTCCGGAATCCTGCACGCTGAGGTGTGCGCCCTGATCGTCGCCCCACCAGCGAATGCGGATGTTGCCCTCGGCCGGGGTGTACTTCACCGCATTGAACACCAGATTGGAAAATGCACTGCGCAACTCCGCCTCGCTGCCCTTGAGCAGTAGCCCGGCATCGGCTTCGAGGGTGATGCGCTGATTTTTCGAAGCGGACAATTGCTGCGCGTCGCTTTTGATCGATTGCAGCAACGTATCGACCTGCACTGGCTGGTTGTCCGACGGGTAATCGGTGGCTTCCAGTTTCGCCAGCAGCAAAAGGTCGTTGAGCAGCGTCTGCATGCGCCCGCCCTGTTGTTGCATCTGCTGCAGGGCGCGGCTCCAGCGTGGATTCACCTCTTCGACGTTGTCGAGCAGGGTTTCCAGATAGCCGCAAATCACCGTCAACGGCGTGCGCAATTCGTGGGAGACGTTGGCAATGAAGTCTTTGCGCATCTGTTCCAGTTGATGAATCCGCGTGACGTCACGCACCAGCATCAAGTGTTCGTTGTTGCCGTAGCGGGTCAGGTACAGCTGAATGCGCACGCGATCATTGGTCGGCGAAGGGATTTCCAGCGGCTCGGCGTAGCTGTCCTGCTCGAAGTATTCCTTGAAGCGTGGATGCCGCACCAGGTTGGTTACCGGTTGACCGCTGTCCTGCGGGGTCTTCAGACCGAGCAGGGTTTCGGCGGCGCGGTTCCACCATTCCAGATTGCCGTCGCTGTCGAGCATGATCACCGCGTCTTTCAGCGCAGCGGTGGATTCCTGCACCCGGTCGATCACTGCCTGCAGACGCCCGCGCACGCGTTGGTCGCGGCGTTGCAGGTGATAGATGCTGTCGAACACTTCGCCCCACAAGCCGTAGCCATCGGGCGGTGCTTCATCGGGTTTATGCAGGCGCAGCCATTCGTGCAGCCGCAGCAATTGCTTGAGCGTCCAGGCCAGATAAATGCCCAGGCCCGCCGCGAGGCTCCAGCCGTAATAGCCGGTGATCAGGCCGATCACCAGGCAAGCGGTGACCAGCAACAGCATGTGGCGAATCAGGGTGCCATGCCAGTTTTGATTCACGGGAAATACGGTCCTTGTCTGCGAGTCTGGCGGTCGGATCAGGCCTTGGTGGAAAACCGGTAGCCGGTGCCGCGCACGGTTTGTACCAGATTTTCGTAGGCGTCGCCGAGGGCCTTGCGCAGACGGCGGATGTGCACGTCGACGGTGCGCTCTTCCACATAGACGTTGCCGCCCCAGACCTGATCCAGCAACTGGCCGCGGGTGTAGGCGCGTTCCTGGTGGGTCATGAAGAATTGCAGCAGACGGTATTCGGTCGGGCCCATTTCGGCAGGTTTGCCGTCGATGGTCACGCGATGGCTGATCGGGTCGAGCAGCAGGCCACCGACTTCGATCGGCGCTTCGCCATCGGTCGGGCCGGCACGGCGCAGCACGGCTTTCAGGCGTGCGACCAGTTCGCGTGGGGAAAACGGTTTGGTGATGTAGTCGTCGGCGCCGACTTCCAGCCCCTGGATCTTGTTGTCCTCTTCGCCCTTGGCGGTGAGCATGATGATCGGGATGTCCCCGGTCAGCTCATCGCGTTTCAGACGACGGGCCAGCTCGATGCCCGACGTGCCGGGCAGCATCCAGTCGAGCAGGATCAGGTCCGGCTTGCGGTCGACGATGATGGCGTGTGCCTGCTGCGAGTTCTCTGCCTCGAGGCAGTCATAGCCGGCCATTTCCAACGCAACGGCGATCATTTCGCGAATGGGCGCTTCGTCGTCGACGATCAGAATGCTCCTGCCAACCATGCCTTAATCCTCTTGTCATTTAACTGTCTTGCGCCGCATTAGATAACGGAATTATTGCAGTCGTGTGACAGTATTTTAGTCCGGCGGCGATTGTGCAAATCCTGAACTAAGCTCTAAGTCCGAATCCTGACAACCACAAAAGAAGGTTTCCATGACTCAAATGACTGTTTCCTTTAAAGCACTGCTGATGGCTGCTGCCCTGACTCTGCCCGGATTTGCCATGGCCGCCGAGCCGGCCATGATGAAAGACGGCATGATGGTCGATCACAAAGGCATGACCGTTTACACGTTCGACAAGGACGCTGGCGGCAAGTCGATGTGCACCGGCGATTGCGCGAAAAACTGGCCGCCAATGATGGCGCCGGCGGGGGCCAAAGCTGAAGGCAAATGGACAGTGATCAAGCGCGATGACGGCATGATGCAATACGCCTACGACGGCAAGCCGCTGTACACCTTCATGAAAGATGAGAAGCCAGGAGAAATGAAGGGTGATGGCATGAAGGAAATGTGGCACGTGGTGCACGAGCACAAGTAAAGGCAAATCCCCTGTAGGAGTGAGCCTGCTCGCGATAGCGGTGTATCAGTCGGCATTTTCGTTAACTGATACACCGCTATCGCGAGCAGGCTCACTCCTACATTGATTTGTGTTTAGCGCAATGCGTAATCCAGCACGATCCCGACGAAAATCGCCAACCCGGCCCAATGGTTGTGCAAAAACGCCTTGAAGCAACGCATGCGGTCGCGATCACGGGTGTACCAGAACTCCCACGCATAACAGCCAGCAGCCACCAGCAAGCCGAGGTGGAACCACGTTCCTAGCTCGAACTTCGACCCCGCCAGCAACAGGCAACCCAGCGACAGTGCCTGCAAACTCAGGATGATCACCCGGTCCGTCTCGCCAAACAGAATCGCCGTCGACTTCACGCCGATCTTCAAATCGTCGTCACGGTCAGTCATCGCGTAATACGTGTCGTAACCCACGGTCCACAGCAAATTGGCGATCCACAGCAGCCATGCTGCCGCCGGCAACTCGCCGGTCTCGGCGGTGAACGCCATCGGCATGCCCCAAGAGAATGCCGCGCCCAGCACCACTTGCGGGTAATAGGTGTAGCGCTTCATGAACGGATAGGTGAAGGCCAGCGCCAGACCGCCCAGCGACAACCAGATCGTCGGCGCATTGGTACACAGCACCAGCAGAAAACTCACGCCCATCAACAGCGCAAAAAACACCAGTGCTTCCTTTGAACTGATTCTGCCCGCAGCCAATGGCCGTTGCGCGGTGCGTTTGACGTGGCCGTCGACCTTGCGATCCGCCCAATCGTTGATCACGCAACCACCGGCGCGAGTCAGCACCACGCCGAGGACAAAAATCACCACGTTGGCCAGTGATGGCGAGCCCTTGCCGGCAATCCACAGCGCCCACAGCGTCGGCCAGAGCAGCAGGTAAATGCCGATCGGCTTGTCCATCCGGGTCAACTGAATGAAATCCCAGGCACGCGGGTTCAAGCGGTTCAGGGACTTGAGCAGGCTCTGATACATCAGCTGTTCTCCGGATGGGCGCGGGCGGCGCACCACAGATTCGGCAGGAAAATTTCCGCGACCAATACGCTTAGCGCGCCACGGTCGAAGCGCGAGCGGCGGCCCCACAGTTCGGGCGCCTTTGCGGCAGGCGGCAGCCATTGCTCAGGGTAGCGGCAGACTTCGATGGCGCGACGCTGGAAGGCCTGATCGCAAAACAACAATTCGCCCAACGAGCGGCTGCCCAGTTCATCCATGTGCAAGCCGTCGCCCTGCAAGGCGCTGCGTGAGGCGACGCTGCGGGCAAACACCCAGGCTTCGCCATGACCGCGCAAATACACCTCGCGCACCCAGCCTTCGCTGCCTTCAGCCAGTTTCAGCGCGGCGCATTCGTCGGCGCGCAGGGTGTCCCAGCCTTCGAACAACGGCGTCACACTAAAGCCATCATTGGACAAGCGGGTCAGTCGGCGAGTGAGCGAGCCTTCGTCGAACAACCAGTCGAGGGTCAACGAATCGGGGAGGGACGTCAGTTGGCTTTGGGCCAGCCAGAGCGGGGCCGGGGAGGGATTAGTCTGTTGCACAATGAGTCATTATTGGCCGCAAATGAGGCGGCGAGCTTACCATGGCAGGCTGCGATATTGATCGATCCCGGTGGCCATTGCGCCGAACAGGCTTGCATCTGCCCGGCTCCATCAGTACAAAACGCCCTGAGCCGGATGGCAGCGCACTACCCATCGACCGTCCGCGCCGGCAATAAGCCTGAACCCTGAGGAAGTACCTGAATGAAAAAGTGGCAATGTGTGGTCTGCGGCCTGATCTACAACGAAGCCGACGGCTGGCCGGATGACGGCATTGCGCCGGGCACCCTGTGGCAGGACGTGCCGGAAGACTGGCTGTGCCCGGACTGCGGTGTCGGCAAGATGGACTTCGAAATGATCGAAATCAACTAAGCAAAACAAAGGAGTAAGGCATGAGCGCACCTGTCGTCATCATCGGCACTGGCCTTGCGGGCTATAACCTGGCCCGCGAGTTTCGCAAGCTCGACAGCGAAACCCCGCTGCTGTTGATTACCGCCGATGACGGTCGCTCTTACTCCAAGCCGATGCTCTCCACCGGTTTCGGCAAGAACAAGGACGCGGATGGCCTGAGCATGGCCGAACCCGGCGCGATGGCCGAGCAGTTGAAAGCCGAAGTGCGCACCCATACGCGCATCAGCGGCATCGATGCCGGCCACAAGCGTTTGTGGATCGGTGAAGAAGCGGTGGCCTACCGTGACCTGATTCTCGCCTGGGGCGCAGAAACCGTGCGCGTGCCCATCGAAGGCGATGGCGCGGATCTGGTCTTCCCGATCAACGATCTCGAAGACTACGCGCGTTTCCGTGTTGCAGTGGCCGGTAAACGCCGCGTTTTGCTGTTGGGTGCCGGCCTGATTGGTTGTGAATTCGCCAACGACCTGATCCTTGGTGGCTATGAAGTGCAACTGGTTGCGCCGTGCGAACAAGTGATGCCGACCCTGCTGCACCCGGCGGCTGCGGCAGCAGTGCAGGCTGGGCTGGAAGGCCTCGGGGCGAAATTCCACCTCGGCCCGGTACTGACCCGATTGCACAAAGTCGCCGATGGCCTGGAAGCGCATCTGTCCGACGGCCAGGTCATTGCCTGCGATGTGGTGGTTTCCGCCATTGGCTTGCGCCCACGCATCGATCTGGCGGCGGCCGCCGGCGTACAGGTCAATCGCGGCGTCGTGGTCGATCGTCAGCTGCAAACTTCCCACGCCAATATCTACGCCCTGGGCGACTGCGCCGAGGTCGATGGGCTGAATCTGCTGTACGTGATGCCCCTCATGAGCTGTGCGCGAGCGCTGGCACAAACTTTGGCAGGAAACCCTACCGCAGTGAGCTACGGCCCGATGCCGATCACCGTGAAAACCCCGGTTTGCCCATTGGTGGTTTCGCCACCGCCACGCGGCAGCGAAGGCAGCTGGACCGTTGAAGGGCAGGGCGCCGACATCAAGGCCCTGTGCCACGGCTCCGACGGTCAGTTGCTCGGCTATGCGCTGACGGGCGCCGCCGTCATGGAAAAACTCGCCCTGAACAAACAGCTTCCGGCCTTGCTGGCGTAAATACCGGTCGTTCTGTCGGAATCACCCCGCTTTTGCCCCCACAAAGGTCGTAGTGAGACTGGCGCAGGCCTTGTCCGCGTGCCATTCTCACTCCCGTCTGCCGCAGAGTAGAGCCTGCGGCGCCTTGGGCGCTGTTCCAACGAGAACAGCACGGACATAACAACAAAAAACCGTCAAAGGGGCTTCACTAATGCGTAAACCAGAACTCGCCGCTGCAATCGCTGAAAAAGCAGATCTGACCAAAGAACAGGCCAACCGCGTACTCAACGCCGTTCTCGAAGAAATCACCGGCGCTCTGCACCGCAAGGACAGCGTGACGCTGGTAGGCTTCGGCACCTTCCTGCAACGCCACCGCGGCGCCCGCACCGGCAAAAACCCGCAAACCGGCGAGCCGGTGAAAA
Source organism: Pseudomonas helmanticensis (assembly GCF_900182985.1). Lineage (NCBI taxonomy): Bacteria > Pseudomonadati > Pseudomonadota > Gammaproteobacteria > Pseudomonadales > Pseudomonadaceae > Pseudomonas > Pseudomonas helmanticensis. The sequence continues at coordinate 4,485,160 of NZ_FXUY01000001.1, forward strand.
TCAAGGCCAGCAACACCGTTGCGTTCAAGCCAGGCAAATCGTTGAAAGACAGCGTTAATCCATAAGTGCGGCGAACTCCCTGAATAGCGGGGAGCGTCGTAAACAAAAATGGGCATATCGACTGCGGTCGGATGCCCATTTTTTTGTGGCTGACGAAACCGTCCGGGTCACGCCGAAAAGAAATACCGGGTGAGGTGGAAGAAGATCGGTGCCGCGAAGCAAATCGAATCCATTCGATCGAGCATGCCGCCGTGGCCCTTGATCATCGTGCCCCAGTCTTTGGCACTCAGGCTGCGTTTGATCGCGGACATGACCAGCCCGCCGAGAAAACCCATCACTACAATCACCAGTGACATCAGCAACGATTGCCAAAAGTTGAACGGCGTCATCCAGAACATGCAGCCGCCAACCAGCGTGGCGGACAATCCGCCACCGACCAGGCCGCAGGGGGACTACGCATGACGGCTGCAGGGGCGCCTTTTTGTCTGTCGAATTCGCTTTTAGCCAGCTTACGGCAGTCATTGGGACTTAAGTGCCGGGCTGCACGCCGCTACTCGGTCATCCGAACCGTCAATCGCAATGGCTTATCCTGAAGCTGCTCAATTCGTAGCCTGCCTAAAATTTCATCGTTCGTACTCTGCCCTTTGCATACCAATTCATGTTTGAAGACTTTACTTAACCGGGAGTCCGCATATTTACACTCAACTGAAATCAAGTTCTCGTCCGACCCATGCGTTTCCAGTGGTTCATCTGCCAAGTCATTAATGTGTATCCAGACGGCGCTTAAGCCAAGCTTCTCTGGATCCTCAGTCATGTCCATGATCCAGATCTTGATTTCGCTGAGGAGCGTGAGACAGCCCCCAATGCTGGGAAGTAATTTGATGTTGAATTTGGAGGTCTGCGCAGTGGGTTGCCAAGGTTGATTAAATTTTTTGACTCCAAGGTTGGGGTCTCTCGCATAGTTTTCTGGTGCGTAACAGTAATACGGGGAAAACGGTTGATAGTACGCTTCTGCGGTGACGCTAAAATTCGCTGGGATGTCCATGTTCAGTATTGCCGAACTGGAGAACGAGTTGCATCCAGTTCCAAATATTATGAAGCTGGCCAATACCAGAGCGCGGATCGAATGCGTTGCATTCGCGAGGTATAACTTGGGGGACAACGAGAGCATCGGTACTTCCTTGTTGACTGATTAAGTTAAATGAACGAGTCAATATCCAGCTGAAACGGCGCGCCAACCGCATGCCCTCCGGTCATCGCGGCGATAGCGGCATCGTGGTCTTCGGCGGCGGGCGGGATCATCGCCAGTTGCTCCCGAACAAGGTTTTCCGTGTGGGCGTTCCAGCGCAGCAGACTTTCCTCAACCCATTCGGGCTGGTCGGCATAGCTGCCGTAAACGTCGACCTCGGTGACCCGCTGTCCGCGCAGGGCGACCAGACGCGCCTGGGTCATTTTGATCTTGTCTATTTCATTGTTGAGCGCTGCGGTCTTGTCGTTTCGTTCCTGGTGGCGCACATAGGCGCTGGGGTGAGCTCGAATCCCGCGCTCAACGGCACGCAGTTGCTTTTCAATATTGTCCAGGACGCCGCTGACCCATTCGAACTCTCGATGCGTCACCAGCGAGCGTTTGAGTTGCAGCGCCTCCTGCCAGCGGCGCAGGCTGGCCCAGCAGCCGGGAATGTAGCTGTTGACCATGAAGTGCTGACCAGCGGCAAGGAGTTGACGAAAAAACGAGACTCGGTCGGGCAAGCCATTGATCGCGCGCAATGCCTTGGCGCACCCGTGATCGTTGATCGTGCTGCAACCCGGTTTCCACAGAATCGACGACTTGTGACCTTCGCCAAATGTCACCGGCATGAAATGACGCAAGTCACCGTGATGCCCATAGTCGTCGCCCAGCAAGTTGATCATTCCCAAGATCAGAAATGCGAAACCGCCAACTGGATGCAGGGCCAGTAGTCCCACGTTGGCCGCATACATTTCCTTCGGTTTCGAGAAAGTATTCATCCATGTGGCGGGGACGCTCGGGACCGGATCGTTCTGATTGACGATGCGGTGGTGGACCAATGCTTTGGCGCTTTCGATGAAAGTAGTGTCACCAGCGCGCGGGGCGCCGTAGGTGTAGAGGACGATGTCGGGGCTGAAGCGTTTATCACGGCGTAACATTTCCGCCAGTATCAATGCCACCGCTCCGCCCAGACTGTGCCCGGTGATCAGCAGCTTTTGTCCGCGGTAGAACTTGTCCAGATAGGTCTGGACAAAGGGGAACGCCGCCAAAGCTCCACCATAGAAACCGCGGTGCACTTTGCCTTCTCCCTCGGCAAAGGGAACCTGATAGGCGTCGCCATCACGGAGGCCGTCGGGCCGGATTTCACTGGTACCGCGCACGCTGATCAAGATCACATCGTCGTGGTGGCAGATGAAGGCTTGGGTGTCCGTGCTCGGAACCCGTTTACGATCATCAAAAAAGTGCAATCTGGCAGGGTGCTCCTGCTCATCGCCCAGTGCGGGGTCATTCACTTCGGGGTAGAGGTCTGGATCGAACGGCACCACTTCCAGACGTTTCGAGTACTGCACCTCCTCATAGAGCGGAAAATATTTCTTGCTCTGTGTAGCATCGACTTTCCACAGCTCATCAAACTGCGGCAGGGCATGGCCGAACCAGTGACCAATGCTGGGTTCGACGGTGAAGTTCACGCTGTCACTCGTAACCGGTTGGGTGTTTGGCTTTTGGCCGAAATCGGTGTAGCTCAGCGTGGCTATCAATGACAGTTGATAGAGATTGAGCGCGCAGAATTCGTCGCCGGTCGACAGCATGGGCCGAAGCGCTCTCATCGGGCGTACTTCCATCACATGATGTTTATTCGGCAACAGGGCGATGCCTTTCGGCGGTGGAGGGGAGAACCCGAGCTCGACGGTGGCCATCTCTGCCGGACTCAAGATTGCGTGCATTCCGCAATCCGCAGCGGTTTTATCGAAAACGGTGAAGTTTCTGGATTTTGCCGCGGGGCGCATGAGCTTATGCACCGCCCTATTTGGTGGGTCGCGACGAGCAGCCAGCGGTGGCAGGTGTGCAATGTGTTTCACCAGTTCACTGACTTCGACCTGACAGTACGCATCGGTGTCGGCCTGCTCCTTGGCGGGATTGGCTTGAGTGCGAGCGCCTGTTTTGTGGAAGAAGCGGGTTTTTTCGGCGCTGACTTGGAGTTCAGTGATGGGAAGTGGGTAATGGGGTCTTTTTATGAAGTCCTTATAGAGCGTGTCCGAACCCTCATATTGTCGGCTTACTTTGAGTACCAGCGGACCGCAATAATGATTGTCGACTTTAGCGAAGCCGTTGGCGTTGAGCTTTAGCGAATAAACGGTGTCTTCATAATCAATGATTTCGCACGTCAAACCGGCGTACGGTTTGCCGTCACCAAATTCATCAACTAGTTGAAAGCTTGTCGAATGAGTACGTCGAGGGCAGGCGTGAATATTGCCTGACATGAAAGCAGTGTCGCTGGCGGCTAAGGGTTCGATTTTCATGGGCGCGCATCCGTGTTTTCCGTGCATCCCGGGTAGATTGTGCAGACTCTGTCGTCAACCATTCGGAACGTGCTGAAATTTTCGTAGTTTCCGTTGCAGTAGGCGTGTTGATCTTCAAACCCCTTGCCCATGCATCGTTTCCAGCCGCCGGGAACTTGAACCCAGGTATCGCCCCAGCCCGGTAATTCCTCGGCTGCCAACTTGATTCTCAGCCTCACCGTTTTTCCCGATAACTGAGTCAGCGTGTAAGCCGTGAATGGACGACTTCTACCAACTGTTCCATGCGCATCCATTCTCTTGCAGGTCAGAATTTTGGTGATGTAGCGCTTCGGACCAACCGTGCGAAATAGCCACTGGCACTCCCCGAAAAACTCTCCCGCGCCGTCATCGCCGAAACTTCTCATCTGCCCCTCCAGCAACTGCGGTCGCACGGCAAACGACGCATAGTCGTAGCTTGAGTAAGTGCGGTTCTCGTCTCTGCCAATCACGCCGATAATCTTGATCTCCACTCGATTCAGCGCCAAAGGGCAGCTACTCACGGTTCTGTAGAGCTCGATTACAGAAGTACTTTCATACTTCATATTGGTTTGATTGAATCCGACCTCTGTGCCCTTACCGCCTGGCACCGAACATGTTTCGCCTTTGGCAGGCACGTAGGCAGCCGTCAGGTCGTATGTAAAATCCGGCGGGAAATCCGGAACAAACGTAAAACTCTCGCGCTTCTCCACAGCCGTACAACCCACCAGCAACCCCAGGCAACCACTCAGCATCAACCCTCTTTTCAAGTCCCTCATCCACCTACCTCTCCCTGCCAATAAAGCGCTTCCTGATACACCCGTTCAAAGTGCGCCGCCGGATCTTCACCGGGTTTGGGCAGCCATGATTTGGCTGGCCGATACCCCGGTAACTGCAAACAGCGTGTCAGCAAAAAATGCACTTGCTCCGGTAGTTGCCAGCCCCACAAGTGCGTCAGTTGAATCAGGCCCCATAACCATTCATCAACGTCGAGTTGCTCCGCGAGCTTGGCCATCGCTTCAGTGTGCTCGCCCACCAGATAGCGGCGGGCGTTGTCGAACAGCACGTTTGCGTAAATCAGCTCCGGTATGGGCGTCTGCAGCCATGGCGGGTCGATGGGCAGCGGGTGTTCGCCGGGATCCGGGTTGTCGGCGACGTTCCATTGCCCCGCGTGCCAGTAACAGACGCTGCTGATCGGCCCGAGCAAAGCGGCGTATTGCTCGGGTTGCAGATGCGCCAGCGCGCGTCCGAGTACGCGGTTGTCATGCACGCGATACACCGCCAGATTGGGGCGTTCGCCGGCCACCACACGCTCGCGCCAATGGCTTGCCAGAACCTCCAGATCGACGTGCTCGACACTGGCCAGCCAACCCCAATGGCGGTCGGGGGTGGCGAGCAATGTCTGGATGACGGGGTGGCGCGCCGTGTCGATTCGCAGCAGCAGCGGACCGGTTTGCGCCAATGATTCAGCTGCCGTGCCCACGTACAAATGACGAAATTGGTCTGTACCCACGTCGGCGGCCAGAGCGGTGCGTGCTTCGCTCTGCCCGTCGGTATCGAGCATCAGAAATAGATTACGTCCTACTCGGCGCTGTTCGTGCAGCCATTGTTCGACCCGGTTCATGCGACTTCTCCCAGGCCGCACTGCCCAGCCGCACAGGCTTCGCACAGCGGGCAATAATCCGCCGCCTGCTGGTGAGCACTGTTGACGATCGACAGCGGTGTGGCACTGACCGGAGGGTCGATTGCGCCCACTGCCTGCAGCGGCTGTAGCGGCGCGATGCCCGCCAACGGCGCACCGCCCTCGACGATGGGCACGCTGCTGAAGATCCCGCCGGCGTTGATGACGATGTGGTGTCCGCCCGCCGACAGCGTCAGGCTCATGCCAGCATCGATCACCACGTTGCTCGCGGTGACATGCGCCTGCTGGCCGGCCTGAATCACCAGCGCTCCAACCGTTTGACTGCTGATGCCGCTGACGGTCAGCAGATCATCGGCGTTGATCTGAGTACTGCGCACACCTTGGTGGGTGCGCAACGTCTTGCCCTCGATCAGGCAGGTGCTGTCATTGCCCACTTGCTCGAAGTGGTCGCGGGTGATCAGGCTGCGGCTGTCATTGAGGATCAGTTGTTCCAGATCACGTTGAGCCCGCAGGTAGATTTTCTCCTGGCCAGCACGGTCTTCGATCGACAGCTCGTTGTACCCGCCATTGCGCGGTGAGCTTTGAGTGCGCAAGACCGTTCTGGTCTCATTGGCCGGCAATGGATAGGCGGCGGATGTGACCTTGTTGGGTACGCAACCGGTGATCAGCGGTTGATCCGGGTCACCCTCCTGAAAAGTCACGACCACTTCCATGTCGATGCGCGGAATGGTCATCGCCCCGAAACCTTCCCCGGCCCAGCTGGAGGCAACGCGTATCCAGCAGCTGCTCTTCTCGCTATTGAGCTCTGCCCGGTCCCATGGGAACTCGACGCGAACCCTGCCGTATTCGTCGCAGAACGTCTCTCTTCCGGGCGGCCCGGTGACTCGCGCGGTCTGGCAAACCAGCACAGGTCTTGGCGCTGGCAGTGGCGGGCGGTAAAGCACGTCGGCCGGGATGGCCTTGAAGGTGTTGCGATAACCCTGAGTGAAGCCATCAGCCGTTTTGTCATCGCTGCTGAAAGCCTCTTCCAGCACGTGGGGCTGCTTGCCTTCATGAGCGATGTTCAACAGCAACCACATCTCGTTGCAGTCCGGTCGCGGATGTTTGATCAAGTCGAAAAGATGACCGCTGCGCAACGCCGCTTGATTGCTCTTGCCCTCAATCCATTGATAGTCGCTGCGGTGTCGTTCCAGTACGTGACGGACTTGCTGTTTGCCGTGCTTCTCGGATGTCATCAGCAGCGGATAGCGATAGTCCTCGAGCTCGGGTGTGAACTCGGCGGTGAAGCGACTCTCCAGCAACAGGCTCGGGCGATTCAGGTCGTAGTCGCGACGGGTGATCGTGCTGGTGCGCGTATTGAACCCCATGGTCAGATGGTTGACCACGGGGTGTTCTGCAACCATTCCACTGTCAGGCTGAAAGGAGGTCGGACCCAATTTGGGGAAGAACACCTGACTGTCGCTGAACACCAGCAAATGCCTGTCGACCGAGTGCTGGTGATGCCATGCGATGCCGTCCTCGGCGCACAAGCGCTGAATAAAGAGGAAATCGTGCGTGCAGTACTCACGCACCGGACTGGTGGTGACATTGAAGGTGAAGTCATCGGGCTGAATGCCGTGCCGTTGCAGAACCTGCGCGACGATTTCCGGCACCGTCAGGTTCTGAAAAATCCGTTGGTCGCGACTGAATTGCAGATAGTGCAGCGCGGGCACCAGTGTGAGCTCATAACGAGTCAGCCGTTTGCCCGACTCCGCCAGCATTACATTTTCGATGCGCCCGTGAATGCCTTCCTGATTGGCGCCGAATTGCAGGAACGCAGGTCGGCCTAGCAACGCTTCCAGATCGACATCAGTCCGCTCGCTCACCAGTGCGACACGGATGGCATACAGCTGGCTGACGGCTTCAGCGCCGTTAAACGAAAGCACCTTGAAGTCATGACGAAAAGCAGGGATCTGCAGCGTAAACAGCGCGCAAGTGCCCTTACTGAACATACGCTTGTCCTTAAGCAAAATGAGTCGATGCGCGGTGTTCGATCGTCCCTGATCGCCACGCGTAAAAAATTTGCCAAGGCACGCTAGCTGCGGGGGAAATAAATTGATGTAAGAACCGTCTCTGACATTTGTCGGAGTCTTCCGGGTTGTAAGGTGTTGTATGAATTGAAGGAAATGACTGTAGGAGGGAGAGTTCGATAACTATTGAATTAGCACGAATGTGCAGTGTTTCCGGCGTGCTGAAAGTTTCACAAAGTAATTTGCCATCAAATTGATGGCACTTTTCCAATTTGTCATTGTCTTCGCCGAATTGTTCAAAGAAGCCGATGAATTTTAGGAAGAGTCCTACTTCTATTTTTTTCAGGAGTTGTCATGCTTGCCGCCGTGTATTGGGACGGGCGTCTGGCAAGATGCCTTGTCGGAGCAGCAGAGCGCTCTAGCTCAAGGTTTTGGCGGGGGAAAAGAAAATGCGGCGAATATAAATGACGCTCAGGGATTCCCTTGCGACATATAGGGCAATCTCCTACAGACCCCAATGAACACTTCGTCTTGTTGTTTAATCAGATGCTTGCTAGTGGCCATCATTGTGATTACGATGCGCCCACTTGAAAGAGCACATCTCAATTGGATGAGTCGCTGCACCGCTCTTCGATACTGTCCCGCGCCGCCGCAACTCCAATAGGCGCCTGACTGTAATCCTTAATAAAGGCCATGGATGTCCTACTCAAGCAAACTTTCCGCCCATTACCTCGAACTCGCTAAAGTCTCTGTTTCCAAAGAGAATTTCGCGGGCGAAGACGTACGCTTTTCGAGCGAATTCGAGGCCCTGGAAAGCGAGCTGGCCAAAGCCTCGTCGATGCACGAAAGCGGGCAGATCGACTGGCTGAAAATTCGCGAAAACAGCGAAAATCTTCTGCGTACCCAATCCAAGGATTTGCGTGTCGGCGCCTGGCTGACCTGGTCGCTGTACCAGCGTGAATCCTTCCCCGGGCTGCTTGCCGGCCTCGGGTTGCTGCACCATCTGTCGGAAAATCACTGGGCCGACGTTCACCCGCTCAAAGCCCGCACCCGTGCCGCCGCCATCGGCTGGCTGGTGCCGCGTCTTGAGCAGGTCATCACTGAAAACATCGCGATCAAAGAGCAGTTGCCGATGTTCCGGCAGCTCTCCGAGCACCTGTCCGGTCTCGAAGCGGCGTGCGCGGAACATCTGGGTGATGATTCGCCGCTGCTGCTGCCGATTTCCCGTCGCCTGAAAACCATGATCCAGCGCGCCGCCGACAATCAGCCGGCACCCGGTGTGGTGGGCGCAGCAGTGGCCCAGGTCAAACAGGCGGCGAGCCAGTTGCTCACCCCCGGCGCGCCGATCGACAACGAACGCGAGGCGCACAAAGCCCTGCGTGCCCAGCAGGAAAGCGCGCGGCCACTGTGTGCCTGGTGGCTCAAGCAGAAAGCCACCGACCTGCGCGCCCTGCGCCTGAACCGCACGCTGCTGTGGATGACCATCGACGCGGTGCCCGAGCGTAACGCCGAGCAGATCACTGTGTTGCGCGGTCTGCCGCTGGAAAAACTCAAGCTCTATCAGGACCGTTTCGATCAGGGCAAATACGCCGACCTGCTGGTGGAACTGGAGGCGAGCCTGGCGAAGGCGCCGTTCTGGTTCGATGGCCAGAGGATGGTCTGGGAATGTCTCCAGAACCTCAACGCCGAGTTGGCAATGCGCGAAGTGGAAATCCACTTCGCGCTTTTGATTCAGCGCCTGCCCGGCATCGTCGAGTTGCGCTTCCATGACGGCGCGCCGTTTGCCGATCCGTCCACCCGGGCGTGGATCGCCGCCAACGTCATGCCGCACCTGCAAAGCGCCAGTGCGCCGCGCAAGGTTGAAAGCGAAAACGTCGAAACCCAGCCGGCCTGGGAAAAGGCCCTCGAAGAAGTCCTGCCGCTGCTGCGCAAGGAAGGCCTGAAGCCTGCCGTGCAGACGCTCAAGCAGGGTTTGCAATCGGCCCACGGCGGTCGCGAACGCTTCTTCTGGCAGTTCGCCCTCGCCAGGCTGTGCTTCATGGCCAAGAAATACGAACTGGCCAAGAACCAGCTGGAAACCCTCGATCAGACATTACAGGACTCAGGCCTGCACGCCTGGGAGCCCGATCTTGCATTGGAAGTGCTGCATTTACTGCATAGCTGCTGCGAGTTGTTGCCGCAGAACCATGCCGTACGTGAACGCAAGGAAGAGATTTATCGCAGGCTGTGCCACCTCGATCTCGAAGTGGTACTCGAATAGGCCCCAGGGCCACAACCGCAAGGAGAAAAGCCATGGCCAAAGAAGGCTCGGTAGCCCCCAAGGAACGCATCAACGTCACCTTCAAACCCGCCACCGGCGGTGCTCAGGAAGAGATTGAACTGCCGCTGAAGCTGCTGGCAATCGGTGACTACACCCACCGCAAGGACGATCGCAAAATCGAAGATCGCAAGCCGATCAGCATCGACAAGATGACCTTCGACGAAGTGTTGGCCAAGCAAGAACTGGGTCTGACGCTGAGCGTGCCGAACCGTCTGCAGGAAGATGGCGAGGCCGACGAGCTGGCTGTGCAACTGCGCGTCAATTCGATGAAGGACTTCAACCCGGCCAGCCTGGTCGAGCAAGTGCCTGAGCTGAAAAAACTGATGGAACTGCGCGATGCGCTGGTGGCCCTCAAAGGCCCGCTGGGTAACGCACCTGCGTTCCGTAAAGCCATCGAAGGCGTGCTCGCCGACGACGAATCCCGCGGTCGCGTACTCGGTGAGCTGGGCCTGAACGCCGCAGCCACGGACGCCTGAGACTCCAGCCAAGGAAGCCAACACAATGAGCACTAGCGCAGCACAAGAGAAGAGCGCCGGCAACGGCGAGTACAGCATTCTCGACAGCATCATCGCCGAAACCCGTCTGACCCCGGACGACGAAGCCTACGACATCGCCAAGCGCGGTGTGTCGGCGTTCATCGAAGAACTGCTCAAGCCGCAGAACAACGGTGAGCCGGTCAAGAAAGCCATGGTTGACCGCATGATCGCCGAGATCGATGCCAAGCTCAGCCGTCAGATGGACGAGATCCTGCACCACCCGGAATTCCAGGCTCTGGAATCGTCGTGGCGTGGTCTGCAGTTGCTGGTCGACCGCACCAACTTCCGCGAAAACATCAAGATCGAAATCCTCAACGTCTCCAAAGAAGACCTGCTGGACGATTTCGAAGATTCGCCGGAAGTCATGCAGTCGGGCCTGTACAAGCACATCTACACCGCTGAATACGGCCAGTTCGGTGGTCAGCCTGTGGGCGCGATCATCGCTAACTACTACATGTCGCCGAGCTCGCCAGACGTCAAGCTGATGCAGTACGTGGCCAGCGTTTCGTGCATGTCCCACGCGCCGTTCATCGCTGCTGCCGGTCCGAAGTTCTTCGGTCTGGAAAGCTTCACCGGCCTGCCGGATCTGAAAGATCTGAAAGACCACTTCGAAGGCCCGCAATTCGCCAAATGGCAGAGCTTCCGTACCTCGGAAGACTCCCGCTACGTTGGCCTGACCGTGCCGCGTTTCCTGCTTCGTAACCCGTACGATCCGGAAGAAAACCCGGTCAAATCGTTCGTGTACAAGGAAACCGTTGCCAACAGCCACGAGCATTACCTGTGGGGCAACACTGCTTACGCGTTCGGCACCAAGCTGACCGACAGCTTCGCCAAATTCCGCTGGTGCCCGAACATTATCGGCCCGCAGAGTGGTGGCGCGGTTGAAGATCTGCCGTTGCACCACTTCGAAAGCATGGGCGAAATCGAAACCAAGATTCCTACTGAAGTTCTGGTTTCCGACCGTCGTGAATACGAACTGGCCGAGGAAGGCTTCATTTCCCTGACCATGCGTAAAGGCTCCGACAACGCGGCGTTCTTCTCCGCAAGCTCGGTGCAGAAGCCGAAGTTCTTCGGCATCAGCGCAGAAGGCAAGGCAGCAGAGCTGAACTACAAGCTCGGCACTCAACTGCCGTACATGATGATCGTCAACCGCCTGGCTCACTACTTGAAAGTGCTGCAGCGCGAGCAACTCGGTTCGTGGAAAGAACGTACCGACCTCGAGCTGGAACTGAACAAGTGGATCCGCCAGTACGTTGCCGACCAGGAAAACCCGAGCGCCGAAGTCCGTGGCCGTCGTCCGCTGCGCGCTGCGCAAGTGATCGTCAGCGACGTTGAAGGCGAGCCGGGCTGGTACCGCGTGAGCTTGAACGTGCGTCCGCACTTCAAGTACATGGGTGCCGATTTCACCCTGTCGCTGGTTGGCAAGCTGGACAAAGAGTAAGAGCGACTCATGGACGGATACGGCAGTCTTTTCGAACGCCTCAATGGCGACGCGGAACAGCGCAAGGGCAGGAGCCTCGAGGCTTCAGCCATGGCGTCTGTGGCTGCCCATCTGGCCAAAATGCTCAGCACCCGGGCCGGCAGCGTGCAAACGCTGTCCGACTACGGGTTGCCCGATCTCAATGACATGCGCCTGAGCCTGCACGACTCCCTGAGTCAGGCCCGCCTGGCCATCGAAAGCTTCATCGAAGCCTACGAGCCGCGCCTGAGCAACGTGCGTGTCATTTCCCTGCCGCGTGACCACGATCAGCTTCGCCTCGCCTTCAGTATCGAGGGTCTGCTGGAAGTTGAAGGGTTCAAGCGTCAGGTCAGTTTTTCCGCGCGCCTGGATGGCAGCGGTCAAGTCAAGGTCACCTAAGGAGATCCCCGATGTCTGGCAAACCCGCAGCACGCGTATCCGACCCCACCGCTTGCCCGCTCCCCGGTCACGGCACCAACCCGATCGCCGCCGGTTCCGGCGACGTGTTCTTCGACGGCCTCGCGGCCGCCCGCCAAGGCGATGCCTCGGCGTGTGGTGGTGCGATGTCGGGAGGTTTGGCGACCACTGTGTTGATCAACGGCAAACCTGCCGCGACGGTTGATTCGGTGGGTACGCATGGCAACAAGGTCACCGCCGGTTCTGGCACGGTGATTATCGGGAATTCGCATTCGCCTGTGGCGTTTGTGCCGCCAGTGCCTTTGATCATTCCGGGCTTCGATGCTCAGTTCCAGCTGAAAAACGGTCTGGGCAATCCGCTTGCGGATACTAAATACCTACTCCGTCGAGCGGATGGTTCTCTCGAAAGTGGAATCACCAATGAGTTGGGCCTGACTCATCGCGTGAAGGCCCACGCAGCTTCCGAAAAAATCGAAGTTTTTATTGAGAGCTGAGGGAGTACTCATTCATGGCCGAGGCTGAAAAAATCAATAAGGACGGGCAGGAATATGTGCCAGCTGGCGCGGCCGCGAGCACAAAAACCTCTGAGGTTGCGCCGGTAGAGTTGCAGGTTTGCCGCTGTAACGGAAAAGAAGTCACAACGCTGGCTGGCTACGACAGCATCCCGAGCTATACCGGCGAGCTGCCTTCTCCGTTGCAAATTATGTGGTACGTGCCAAAAACCAAAGAAATGCTCAAGGCAAGTTTCTCTGATACAGAAATTCGTGTCTGGATAAAGCAGGCGGCTGAATATTATGGCGTCCCGCATATTTTGCTGGCGGTTATTCTGCAGCAGGAGAATGGACCTAAGGGCAGTAAATTTCTTCAAACCATGCAATTCGGCGAACGGTCGCTGACTACTCTGCTGGCAATTGTTGACAACTTGGCTTTCGATGCCGTCCCGGACAAGTTGGCCGGTGGCTCCAGCGGCTTTGCCAATATGAGTAGGGCAACATTGCAGAAGTCCGTTCAATACACAGAGAACTATTACTGCAAGAAACCTTTGCCCGAAGACGTTCAATACCGAATTTTTGGCTGGAACCAGGACACGCGAATCCCGGGCGATGATTGGAAGGCAGACCTCTACTATTGCGCCGGCCATCTACGTGAACTGGTTGACCGGGCTACCGGGACTCGCTGTCACTCCGGAGCGCTGACCGCCGACCAGCTGAAAAAGGTGATTGCTTCCTACAACGGTTCGGGGCCGCTTGCCGAAAAGTATTCAACCGATGCTATGACGTTGTTAGACGCAGCGAAAGCAGGTACGGCGTGGTTGTATTTTTATGAAAGGTAAACTCTCGACGTCTACCACTCTTGCGCTTGCTGCCGGCATTTTGGCTGTGGGGGTTGTCGTGTGGACAAATATTTTCTCCAATTCGCTGATGCTGTTAATGGACGGCGTTAATTTTATTCCTGCGGAATCCTCAATCCTCGCCTTTGAACCTTATGAGATAAATCAAGGGTCGTCTTCCTATTGGATCTACGGTCAGGATGGGGAAAATTATTATTATTTTTCTTATGACGCGGCTGCGCCTTACATTTTTATTTCCAAAGCAAATATTTGTCAGGGGTTTGATCGCCTGAACTTCAAAACATGGTGCAGTGCGAAACAAGGTACGAAGAAATGATCAGCGAGGCATCGATCTGCTCATGAAACAGTTAAGGATGATTTCGATGTCGGGGTGGGCAGTGTTTTTCACGTTTTTCATCCCAGTGACTACCTACGCCGCTCAGCAGGTCTACAGCAATAATGTTTTCCTGCTGAACACCTGTGGCGTGCCTCTGGAATTGTCCGTGGTGCATGACTCCAACTATGACGATAAAGCCCGCCGCTTGGTGTTGGATCCAAATCAGCGCAGAACTATCGCCAACTACAGATCGTTCGGCGAGGACGTAGCCGGTCAGATCAGCGACCAGTACAGCCTGTCGATCAAGAGCCCGACGGCGACCAAAACCATCGACGCGCAGACGTTGCGAAAGGCTGTCGCAAGCACCGAAAGAACTGAACAAAAAGCTGTTCGTTCATGGGTCATTACTGATGGTTCTTTCTGCCCATGAAGTTTTTTAGCGGGAACGGCTCAGTGAAATCAAGAGCGTGGCAATGCCTGGCCGCTTTCCTCTGCTCGGTCGGTTTGCTGACGATTCTGGTCGGCTTCGCGCTGCTGTTGCGAATGGAAAGCTCGACCAAACCAAAGCTGTTCGCTCATCCCAACGCGTTGTGGGTGGGCGCCGAGGATGGCGGGGTATTCGTTGAAGTTACCAGGAACGAGGCGCCGGACTACTACGTCGAGATTCGCCACGAGAGTGGCGGAATGTGGACTGAGGGCTGGGTTCGATACGGCACACGGGACAGCTATCCGTTGAGCGCTGCCGCCATCGGCGGCTACGACGGCGTTGAACTCTATGTGTATTCGGCGATGGCGATCACGCCGAAAAAACAGGGAGTGGCGCAGCGATGAATATCTACGCGCGTCTTGCACTCTGTCTGGCGATTCACGCGGCGGGATGCGTGGCCTACGTGTTTCTGAATAACGCAGTGGTGGTGGCCTACAAGGCCTTCAACGGCGGATTCACCACCCGTGGCGTGGCGATTGGCATCGCCCACTACATGTTCATCTACATATTTTTTGGCATAAACGCGCTGGCCGCGATCATCCCGAACCAGTGGGCCAAGCTCGGTCTGCTCGCACTGATGGTTGCCTGGATTCTGTTCATGATGGTGCCGAACAACCCGCTACGTGCGCTGTTCTACACCGTGGCCCAAGGCGGAGTCACGTTGTTGGCGATTCTGCTCACGCAGGTGATTGAACTGCGTTGGGAAAGACTTGCGCTGATGCGGCAGACGTCGCCTGCGAGCCCTGCTCATGCTTAGTCGTGCGCAACTGAGCTTCTTCATGGCGGCCTTGTGGTGGCCACTGCTGGCGGTGTTGGCGATCAGTTCCTATGACCTGTGGAATGGCGAGTATTTAACATCCGAGTCGACCGGGATTTATTGGCAGTACCTGTTGTGGTGGGGAATTCCCGGGCTTCTGGGTTTCTCGCTGTGGATGTCCCGATCGGCGCAGCGCCGCAACGAGCAGCAGGCATTGCGGATGGTTTGGTGGGCGCCGGTGAAGTTCATCCCGTTCTATGCCGTGCCATGGATGCTGTATGGCTTGCTCAGTCTGGCCGTCGGTCAGCTCAGTGATGCCTACATGGCGTACGGCTGGATCTCGATTGTGCCGTTTCTCCTGATTGGCGGTTACGTCTGTGCCGGCGTGACGGTCGCGGTCTACAGGATATTTTTTTAAATGAGTTCCACTTCCAGGCAGGTAACCCGTGTCCTTTAACCACTACTACCAAAGCGAACTCACCGCACTGCGCCAACTCGGTCGCCGTTTCGCCGAGCGTAGTCCGGCGTTGGCGCCGTATCTGGGGCAGGCCGGGCGGGATCCGGATGTGGAGCGGTTGCTCGAAGGCTTTGCGTTTCTCACCGGGCGGCTGCGCCAGAAGCTCGATGACGAGCTGCCGGAACTCAGCCATTCGTTGATGCAATTGCTGTGGCCGAACTACATGCGCCCGCTGCCGGCGTTCAGCATTTTGCAGTTCGATCCGCTCAAGCGTTCCGGGCCGGCGTTGCGCGTCGAGCGTGATACGCCGATTGAAAGCAAACCGATCGAAGACGTGCGTTGCCGCTTCCGCACCTGCTACCCAACTGAAGTGTTGCCGCTGGATCTGGCGGCGCTGAATTACTCGGTGAAGGGCGACGGCTCGCTGCTCAGTCTGCGTCTGGAAATGAGCGCCGACGGTCACCTCGGTGAGCTGGAACTGAGCAAGCTGCGTTTGCACTTTGCCGGCGAGCGCTACATCAGTCAGATGCTTTACCTGAGCCTGCTGCGCAACCTCGAAGGTATCGAGCTGATCCCGCTCGACGGCGCCGGCAAGCCCATCGATGGCGTCAGCGGCAAGCCGATGGCGTTCAAGATTCCCGGTGATCGGGTCAAACCGGTGGGCTTCGCCGAAGAAGAAGCGTTGATCCCGTATCCGCTGAACACCTTCCGTGGCTATCGCTACCTGCAGGAATACTTCGCCTTCCAGGACAAATTCCTGTTCGTCGACGTCAACGGTCTGGACATCATCAACGCGCTGCCGGAAGACACGCTCAAGCAGATGCGCGGCCTCGAATTGCGCTTCGACATTCGCAAGAGTGGCATCATGCGCATGCGTCCGACGCTGGATAACGTGAAGCTATTCTGCACACCGATTGCCAACCTGTTCGCCCACGACGCACTGCCGATTCGCCTCGACGGTAAGCAGGACGAATACCTGCTACTGCCGGCGGAATTCGATCTGGAAAACTGCGGCGTGTTCTCGGTGGAAACCGTGACTGGCTGGAAGCCCGGCGGCCTCGGTTATCAGGAATACGTGCCGTTCGAATCCTTCGAGCACGACCCGAGTTTCGACGTGCCCAACAGCCGTCCGCATTACAGCATCCGCCAGCGTTCGTCCCTGCTGCACGACGGCCTCGACACGTACCTGAGCTTCGGTATTCGCCACACCGAAGCCCACGAAACCCTGTCGATCGAGCTGATGTGCACCAACCAGAACCTGCCGCGCAAGCTCAAGCTCGGCGACATCTGCATGGCCTGCGAAGAGACGCCGGAGTTCTTGAGCTTCCGCAACATCACCCCGGCGACTTCCAGCTTCGCACCGCCGCTGAACCGTGACTTCCTGTGGAAGCTGATCAGCAACATGTCGCTTAACTATTTGTCGCTGGCCGACGTCAATGCGTTGAAGGTGATTCTCGAAACCTACGACTTGCCGCGCTACTACGACCAGCACGCGGAGAAGGTCAGCAAACGCCTGCTCGGCGGCCTCAAGCACATCAAGCATCACCACGTCGACCGCTTGCACCGCGGTTTGCCGGTGCGCGGTTTGCGCACCGAACTGACCATCGACCCGGAAGGGTATATCGGCGAGGGCGACCTGTTCGTTTTCGCTTCGGTTCTTAACGAGTTTTTCGCGCTTTACGCCAGTCTCAATTCATTCCATGAGCTGCGGGTAAAAAGCACACAGGGAGAGGTGTACCAATGGACACCACGTATGGGCCTGCAGCCCCTGCTTTAAGCGGGCTGACGAAGGTAATACGCGAGTACTCGCTGTTTCAGGCCGTGCTGCTGGTGATCGACCGGCTGCGCGAAGCACACCCGCATCTGAGCGAAGACGATCTGTACGATCAGGTCGAGTTCCAGGCCAACCCGAGCCTCGGTTTTCCACGCAGTGATGTTGATCGCGTGGAGTTCTTCGAAGAGCACGGGCAGATGCGCGCGCGCATGCGTTTCAACCTGATCGGCCTGGTCGGCTCGGGTTCGCCGTTGCCGGCGTTCTACGGCGAACAGGCTCTGGGCGACAGCGAGGACGGCAACCCCACGCGCAACTTCCTCGACCTGTTCCACCATCGCCTGCAACGGCTGATGCTGCCGATCTGGCGCAAGTATCGCTACCGCGCAAGCTTCCAGAGCGGCGCGCTCGACCCGTTTTCGTCGCAGCTGTTTGCGCTGATCGGTCTGGGCGGTGAAGAGATCCGCAAGGCCAAGGAACTCAACTGGAAACGCCTGCTGCCGTACCTCGGTTTGCTCAGCTTGCGGGCGCACTCGGCGGCGTTGATCGAAGCCGTGCTGCGTTACTACTTCAAGCACGAAGACCTGGTCATCGAGCAGTGCATCGAGCGCCGCGTGGAAATCCTCGAAGAGCAGCGCAATCGTTTGGGCCGCGCCAACAGCCTGCTCGGTGAAGACCTGGTGCTCGGCGAGCACGTGCGCGACCGCAGCGGCAAATTCCGCATTCACATTACTGAACTCGACTGGCAGCGATTCCATGAATTCCTGCCGATCGGTTTCGGTTACCAGCCGCTCTGCGCGCTGGTGCGGTTCACTTTGCGTGACCCGCTCGATTACGACATCCGCCTGGTCTTGCGCCAGGAAGAAATCCGCGAACTGCGCATCGGTGAGCAGAACGCCTGTCGCCTCGGTTGGACCAGTTGGCTGGGCCGCGAAAAAGCGGACGGCGTGGTGACCCTGGGCAGCAAAATTCATTAAGGACGTGAGCCATGATCAACGTAGACCTGCAACAACTCATCCAGGCGCTGGACGCCGAAACCCGTCGTGATCTGGAACGTTCGGCCGAGCGTTGCGTGGCCCGTGGCGGCAGCAAGATCCTCGTCGAAGACTTGATGCTGGGCCTGCTGGAGCGTCCAAACGGCTTGCTCGCGCGCGCGCTGCAAGATGCCGATGTCGATGCCGGCGAACTCAGCGCCGCGCTGCAATCGCGCGTTGAGCACAGCGCCTCGCGCAACCCGGTGTTTGCCCCGGAACTGGTGCAGTGGCTGCAAGACGCGCTGCTGGTGGCCAATCTCGAACTGGGCCAGACCCAGGTTGAAGATGCGGCGCTGATCCTTGCGCTGCTGCGCAATCCGATGCGCTACGCCGGCAGCCGTTATCAGCCGCTGCTCGCCAAGCTGAATATCGATCGCCTGAAAGAATTTGCCCTGTCGCAACAGGAGCAACCGGCGGCCAACGGCAAGCCGGCCGCGCAGGGCGAATCGCTGTTGCAGCGCTTCACCCACAACCTGACCCAACAGGCCCGCGACGGCAAACTCGACCCGGTGCTGTGCCGTGATGGCGCGATCCGCCAGATGGTCGACATCCTCGCGCGTCGCCGCAAGAACAACCCAATCGTCGTCGGTGAGGCCGGTGTCGGCAAGACCGCCATCGTTGAAGGCCTGGCTTCACGCATCGCTGCCGGTGAAGTGCCGCAAGTGCTCAAAGGCGTTGAGCTGCTGTCGCTGGACATGGGCCTGTTGCAGGCCGGCGCCAGCGTCAAAGGTGAATTCGAGCGTCGCCTCAAAGGCGTGATCGACGAAGTCAAAGCTTCGCCGAAACCGATCATTCTGTTCATCGACGAAGCCCACACCCTGATCGGTGCGGGCGGCAATGCGGGTGGCTCCGACGCAGCCAACCTGCTGAAACCGGCACTGGCGCGTGGCGAACTGCGCACCATCGCCGCGACCACCTGGGCCGAGTACAAGAAATACTTCGAGAAAGACCCGGCCCTGGCCCGTCGTTTCCAGCCGGTGCAATTGCACGAACCGACCGTCAGCGAAGCGGTGACCATCCTTCGTGGTCTGGCCCAGGTTTACGAGAAAAGCCACGGCATCTACCTGCGCGATGACGCGGTGGTTTCGGCGGCTGAGTTGTCCGCACGTTATCTGGCCGGTCGGCAACTGCCGGACAAAGCCGTCGACGTCCTCGACACCGCGTGTGCCCGCGTGCGCATCAGCCTCGCCGCCGCGCCGGAAAGCCTTGAGCGTCTGCGTGGCGAACTGGCCGAAGGTGGCCGTCAGCGTCAGGCGCTGCGTCGCGATGCCGAAGCCGGTCTGCTGATCGACCACGAAGCACTGGACGCGCTGGAAGTTCGTCTTGAAGAAGCCGAAAGCGAAATGGTTGCGCTGGAAACCCAGTGGACTGAGCAGAAAGCTTTGGCCGAACGCCTGCTGGATCTGCGTCAACAACTGGCCAAGGCTCGCGAAGCCGCAGCAGTCGAGCCCTTGGTCACCGTTGAAGAAGACGCCGAAGGCACTGTCATCGAAACCGTTGTTGCCGAAGTCGAAGAAGGCCAAAGCGTCGAGGCTCTGGAAGCCCTGCTCAACGAAACTCACAGCGCCCTGACTGCCGCTCAGGTCAAAGAGCGTCTGGTCAGCTTCGAGGTGTGCCCGCGTCTGGTTGCCGAAGTGATCAGCGCCTGGACCGGCGTGCCGCTGGCGCAACTGGCTCGCGAACACAACGCCAAGGTCGCCAGTTTCGCCACTGACCTGCGCACACGCATCCGTGGTCAGGAACAAGCCGTGCACGCACTGGATCGCTCGATGCGCGCCACCGCTGCCGGGCTGAACAAACCTGATGCACCGGTCGGCGTATTCCTGTTGGTTGGTCCGAGCGGCGTCGGCAAGACCGAAACCGCATTGGCCTTGGCTGACTTGCTGTATGGCGGTGATCGTTTCATCACCACCATCAACATGTCCGAGTTTCAGGAGAAGCACACCGTTTCCCGCCTGATCGGTGCACCGCCAGGCTACGTCGGTTACGGCGAGGGCGGCATGCTCACCGAAGCCGTGCGCCAGAAGCCGTATTCGGTGGTGCTGCTCGATGAAGTCGAAAAAGCTGATCCGGATGTGCTCAACCTGTTCTATCAAATCTTCGACAAAGGCGTGGCCAACGACGGCGAAGGTCGCGAGATCGACTTCCGCAACACGTTGATCCTGATGACCTCGAACCTCGGTAGCGACAAGATCAGCGACCTCTGCGAAAACGGCGCGCGCCCGACGGCGGAAGTGCTCGAAGAAACCATTCGCCCGGTACTCAGCAAGCACTTCAAACCCGCGCTGTTGGCGCGGATGAAAGTGGTGCCGTACTACCCGGTTGGTGGCCCGGTGCTGCGCGAGCTGATCGAGATCAAACTCGGTCGTCTCGGCGAGCGTCTCAACCGTCGTCAGCTGGATTTCAGCTGGTGCCAGAACCTCGTCGATCACCTGTCCGAGCGTTGCACGCAGAGCGACAGCGGCGCGCGCCTGATCGACCATCTGCTCGACCAACACGTGCTGCCGTTGGTGGCCGATCGTCTGCTCGATGCCATGGCCACCGGTGAAAGCCTCAAGCGTGTGCATGCCACGCTCGACGGCGAATCCAGCGTGACGTGCGAGTTCGCCTGAGGTGGGTGTGATGTTCACTCAAGTGCCGCAGCCGCTGGTCTATGCCGAAGCGTTGCTGGCGCAATTCGCCAGTCTGTCGCGGGCGGCGGACGGTGCTGCGTTGCTGGGTGACTTTGTGCGCGGGCTGGCCGAGTTGAGTGGTTGCGAGTTGACTCAGTTGTATCTGCTCGACGCCACTCACACGTGCCTGGGGATGAACGCCGAGTGCCTCGACGGCGCCCTGCAACCGCGCGAAGCGGCGAGCCTGCCAGCGGATTACAACGGTGAACAACTGCTGCAATTTGCCCTCTGCCAGAACCGCGTCGTGTGCCTCGACGACTTGAGCGGCAGCCTGCACGAAACCAGTTTCCTGCCAGCGACGACCTCGCCGTGGCAGTCGCTGTTGTGTGTGCCGCTGGTCAATCAGCACAAGGCTGTCGAAGGCCTGCTGCTGTGTGCCAGCCGGCGTCGCACCAACCTGCAAGGCTTTGCCGATTCGCTCGGTCAGCTCGGCTCGTTCGTGCTTGGCCAGTTGCATTTGCTGCAACGTCTGCGTCAGCCGCTGGCGCAATCGGCCATGGCTGCGCTCAGTGTGCCGAGCATCAGTGGTTATGGCCTGATCGGCAAAAGCGCGGCGATGCGCCAGACCCACTCGCTGATCAGCAAAGTGCTGCACAGCCCGTACACCGTGCTGCTGCGTGGCGAAACCGGCACCGGCAAGGAAGTCGTCGCCCGCGCGATTCACGATTGCGGCCCGCGTCGCTCCCAGGCATTCATCGTGCAGAACTGCGCGGCCGTGCCGGAAAATCTGCTGGAAAGTGAGCTGTTCGGCTATCGCAAAGGCGCCTTCACCGGTGCCGACCGCGACCGCGCCGGGCTGTTCGATGCGGCCAATGGCGGCACGCTGTTGCTCGACGAGATCGGCGACATGCCGCTGTCGTTGCAGGCAAAGATTCTGCGCGTGTTGCAGGAAGGCGAGATTCGTCCGCTGGGTTCCAACGACACGCACAAGATCGATGTGCGCATCATCGCTGCGACGCACCGCGATCTGTCGACGCTGGTCAGCGAGGGCAAATTCCGCGAAGACTTGTACTACCGCCTCGCGCAATTCCCGATCGAGCTGCCCGCTCTGCGTCAGCGCGAAGGCGACATCCTTGAATTGGCCCAGCACTTTGCCGAGAAGACGTGCACGTACTTGCAGCGCGATCCGGTGCGCTGGTCGGACGCAGCGCTGGAGCATCTGGGCGGTTACACCTTCCCCGGCAACGTGCGGGAACTCAAGGCCTTGGTCGAGCGCGCGGTGCTGTTGTGCGAAGGCGGCGAGTTGCTCGCCGAGCATTTCTCCCTGCGCATGGAGCCGGCACCGGAAGACAACAGCCACCTGAATCTGCGCGAACGCCTGGAGCAGGTCGAACGCACCTTGTTGCTCGATTGCCTGCGCAAAAACGATGGCAACCAGACCCTCGCCGCCCGCGAACTGGGCTTGCCTCGGCGCACGCTGCTGTACCGCCTCGGCCGTTTGAATATCAACCTGGGTGACTTCGATGGTTGATCTGAAGTTGCCTTCTGCACCCAGCAGATTCCCTGTAGGCCAAAGATCTCCTGTCGCAGGCAAACTCCTTGTGGCGAGGGGACTTGTCCCCGTTCGGCTGCGTAGCAGTCGCCATTCGGTAAACGCAGGTTTCCTGAAAAAACCGGAAATCAGGTTTTGGGGGCGCTGCGCACCCCAGCGGGGACAAGTCCCCTCGCTACAGGAGATTGTCGTACCTCCTTGGATTGGCTCAAGGCCCCGGTTTAGAGCCTTCCAAAACAACGAATTCGCTTATAACAGCGCCGCCCGCAAGGGTCGGCGCTTTGTGCTTTGTCTACCCCTGGAGACCCTCTGATGTCTGTTCGTCACTGGCACGCTGTCCTGCTGACCCTCGTCGTTCTATGCGGCCTTGGCGGCTGTAGCGGCAATTACAAATTCAACGACAACGACTATCGCCCGTTGGGTGATCCGCAAGCGGTCAATCGCGGCAAGTGACCGCAAGGAGCATCAAACATGGAATTGGTTTTCGAAATGCTGAACACCAAGCAGTTCGTGCCCACCGAGTTGTGCCAGAGGACCTTCAAACAGGCCGGTGGCGTGATCGGGCGGGGCGAGGACTGCGACTGGATCATTCCTGACCGCAAGCGTCACCTGTCCAATCACCACGCGATTGTCAGTTACCGCGAAGGCACGTTCTTCCTCACCGACACCAGCAGCAACGGTGTCCAGGACGGCAGCAGCGGCGCACGCCTGAACAAAGGCGAGCCGGTGCGCATCGAGCATGGCAGCACTTACGTGCTCGGTGACTTCGAAATCCGCGCGCGACTGGTACGCGACCCGGCGACCTTCGACGGTGAAGTCGGGCGCCCGCGTGCGGCCGGCAGCATCATCCCGGACGACGCGTTCCTCGATCTCGACCCGCTCAATGCCCTCGAACAGCAAGAGCGCGTGTACTCGGAAATCGACGAACTGCTGGCGCCGAACACCAAGCCGGACGACTCCCGTCAGCGCGCCGACTACGCGCGCATCGACATGGAAAGCCTGATGGTGCCAGAGCTGATTGCCGCGCCCGCCGAACCTGAGCCCGCTCCGGCACCGAAAGCCGTCGAGCGCCAGAGCGAAGGTTTCTGGGAGCACTTTGGCGCTGCGCTGGGTGTGGACGTCAAAGGCCTCGGTCACGACGAACGCGAAGCCCTGGCGTTGAACGCCGCGCGTCTGTTGCGCCAAAGCATCGGCGGTTTGCAGCAGAGCCTGCGTACCCGTTCCGAGCTGAAAAACGAGCTGCGTCTGGCCCAGACCACCGTGCAAGGCACCAACAAGAACCCGCTGAAATTCGCCGTCGACCCGAGCGAAGCGCTGCAGATTCTGTTGCAGCCAAGCAAGCCTGGGCATCTGCCGGCCGAGCAAGCGATCTCCCGTGCATTCCGCGATTTGCAGGCGCATCAGGTGGCGCTGCTGACCGCCAGCCGCGCCGCTGTGCGCGGCACGCTGGAGCATTTCTCGCCGGAGCAACTGACCCTGCGTTTCGAGCGCGACAGCAAGCCGTTGATCGCGACATCGGGCGGGCGCTGGAGAGCGTTCGGTCGTTATCACCAGGCACTGCGTCAGGACGATGACTGGAGCGAGCGCCTGCTGGCCCGCGACTTCGCCCAGGCCTACGAAGAACAGATCCGCCTGATTTCCACCCTTCACACCGACCACCAAGGATGATGCGCATGTCTCGCCGCTCGACCGCTTTTTTCAAGACGCTGACTGCGCTCACCGTGCTGGTGCTGCTCGCCGGTTGCTCGTCGCTGTCGCCGTACTCGAAAGTGACCAAGATCAACCTGAAGCTCACCGGCAGCGATCAGTTGAATCTGGACCTCAATGGCCGCCCATCGCCGGTGGTGGTACGCCTGTTCGAACTCAAACACCCGGTGACCTTCGAGAACGCTGATTTCTTCAGCCTCTACGAACGCGCCAAGGAATCCCTCAACCCGGATCTGGTGGCCAGTGAAGAACTCGAACTGCGCCCGGGCGAAACCGTGGAACTGAAGCTCAAGGTGGAAGAGGGCAGCCGTTATGTTGGCGTTCTTGCCGCTTACCGCGACTTGCCGGAAACCCAATGGCGCCACACGGTGCAGATCACTCCGTTGGAAGTTACCGAAGTCGATCTGACTCTGGACCAGACCGGCATCCGTAACACTAATCAAGTGCTCGCCAAGGCGGATGACTGACCATGAATACCCATAAAGTCATTTGGCAGGAAGGCATGCTGCTGCGTCCGCAGCACTTCCAGCATAACGATCGCTATTACGATCACCAGATGAAAACCCGCACCCAATTGCTCGGTGGCTACACCTGGGGGTTTCTCAATCTGGAGATCGACTTGCAGTTCCTCAACATGGGCAAACTGGTGATCAGTGAAGCCTCGGGGATTCTGCCGGACGGCAGCCTGTTCGAACTCGGTGGCAACACTGAGCCGCTGGCGCTGGACGTGCCGCCGAACACGGGCAACACGCCGATCTACCTGGCGCTGCCGCTGGTCACCGGCAACCACATCGAAGCACGCCGTCCGGAGCAATCCGACGTGCTTGCGCGTTACACCGCGTATGACGCCGAAGTGGCCGACTCCAACGCCGGCGACGATTCCGCCAGCCAGGTCAGCTGCGGTCGTCCGGACTTCAAACTGTTGCTCGGCGAGCAGCAGAGCGATCAGGCCTACGTGAAGCTGAAGATTTGCGACGTGCTCGACACCACGCCCGACGGCGTGATCAGCCTCGACCCGGATTTCGTCCCGACCTACATTCAGGCCCACGCCTCCAGCTACCTGCTGTCGTGCCTGAAAGAAGTCATCAGCATGCTCAGCCACCGTGGCGACACCATTGCCGAGCGGATTCGCTCGAACGGTAAGGTCGGCGGCGCGGAAGTCGGCGACTTCATGATGCTGCAACTGATCAACCGTACCGAACTGCTGCTGCGTCACTACCTCGGCCTGGAGCAAGTGCATCCGGAAGAGTTGTATCGCACGCTGTTGACCATGCTCGGCGATCTGGCGACGTTCTCCGGCGAAAGCAAACGCCCGCGTCTGGACAGCCGCTACTCCCACGCCGATCAGGGCGCGAGCTTCCGCAAACTGATGGAAGCGATTCGTCAGGTGCTGTCGATGGTGCTCGAACAGCACGCCATCGAACTGATCCTGCAAGCGCGTCAGTACGGCATCATCGTCTCGCCGTTGCATGACCACAAACTGCTCGGCTCGGCCTCGTTCGTGCTGGCGGCCAGTGCCAACTGCGACTCCGAAGAACTGCGCCATCGCTTGCCGGCGCACCTCAAGGTTGGCCCGGTGGAGCGCATCCGCCAACTGGTCAACCTGCACTTGCCGGGGATCAAGGTCAAACCGTTGCCGGTGGCCCCGCGGCAGATCGCGTTCCACTCGAACAAAACCTATTTCATCCTCGAACTCAGTTCCGAAGACCTGGCACAACTCGAGCGCTCCGGCGGTTTCGCGTTCCACGTGTCCGGCGAATTTGCCGAGCTTGAACTGAAATTCTGGGCCATCAGGAACTGACCGACATGATCAAGGAAACGGATTACAACCAGGACGACAAAACCGTCCTGCTCGATCGTCAAGGCCACGGACCGGCGTCGAGTCCGCTGACCGACTTCGCTGCGCCGCCGCGCTTCGAGCAACTGGAAGAACGGATGATCTACGCCGCGCGCCTGCGTCCGGCGGAAGCGTTCAACATCAGCCTCAATTCGCTGGTGGCGGCATCCTCCGAACTGCTCTCGGAAGTGGTGCGCCTCAAGCACAGCGAAACCCGCGAAGACATGTACGCGCTGAATGAGCGCCTGACCGCCGGGCTCAAGCTGTTTGAAGTGCGCGCCCTGCACAACGGCGCCGAAAGCAGCCAGGTCATGGCCGCGCGTTACGTGCTCTGCACCGTGGTCGACGAAGCTGTCGTGACTACGCCGTGGGGCAACGAAAGCGAGTGGTCGCAGATGAGCCTGCTGAGCAGCTTCCACAACGAAACCTTCGGTGGCGAGAAGTTCTTCCAGTTGCTTGATCGGCTGTCGAAGAACCCGGTCAAGCACTTGCCGATGCTGGAGTTGATGTACCTGTGCCTGTCCCTCGGTTTCGAGGGCAAGTACCGTGTGCAGGCACGCGGCATGCTCGAACTCGAAGGCATCCGCGACGCCCTGTACCGGCAGATCCGTCAGTTGCGTGGCGACGTGCCACGCGAGTTGTCGCCGCACTGGGAAGGCCTGGATGATCAGCGCCGTAACCTGGTGCGCATCGTGCCGGCATGGATGGTGGTGTTGTTCACTGTCGTTTGTCTGGTGGTGATGTATTCGGGCTTCGCCTGGGTCTTGGGCGAGCAGCGCGACACCGTTCTGCAACCTTATCAGCCGCTTGATCCAGCCGCGGTCCAACCGCAGTCGCAGCCGTAAACAGGGACGTGTGATGAAAAAGTTTTTCAAGAAAGTCGGCGCCTTCCTGCGCCAGACCTGGGTCTGGACCTTGCTGCTGGTGCTCTTTGTAGCGCTGCTGGTGTGGTTCGTCGGCCCGTTGTTGGCAGTCGATGATTACAAGTTCTGGGAAGGTTCGACCGCCCGCCTGCTGACCATCGCCGTGCTGTTCCTGATCTGGGGCCTGACCATGGTCTTCGTCAGCTGGCGCGCCGGTATCCGCAAGAAAGCCGTCGAGGAATCCGAAGACGGCCAGGATCGCATCCGCCGCGAAGAGCTGATCGACGACGAGCAGAAAGAGTTGAAAGCGCGCTTCAAGGACGCGCTGAAAACCCTCAAGACGTCGAGTCTGTATCGCGGCCGCAGCGAGCGCTGGCGCAGTGACTTGCCGTGGTATCTGCTGATCGGTCCGCAGGCCTCGGGCAAGACCAGCCTGCTGGACTTTTCCGGTCTGGAATTCCCGATCAACAAGATCGACCGCAAGCTGACCCGCGACACCCTCGGCACCCGTCATTGCGACTGGTACTTCGCCGACCACGGTGTGCTGATCGACACCGCCGGGCGTTACACCACGCAACCGGATGTGGAAGTCGACGGCAGCGCCTGGACGACCTTGCTGGAGCTGCTGCGCAAGCGTCGTCGCGGCCGTCCGCTGAACGGCGTGCTGGTGACCATTCCTGTGGAAACCCTGCTCGGCGGCAGCGAGCAGGACATTGATACCCTGGCGCGCCAAGTACGCGGTCGTCTGCAAGATGTGCATCAGAAACTGCACGTCGATGTGCCGGTGTATCTGGTCTTGAGCAAGGCTGACAAGCTGCTCGGCTTCGACGAGTTCTTCGATCAACTGACCCGCGAAGAAAGCGATCAGGTGCTCGGCACCAGTTTCCGCAAGGATCAGGTCGGCACCGACGTGGCTGTGCTGCGCAACGAGTTCGAAGAACTGCTGCGTCGCCTCAACAGCCAAGTGATCATGCGCATGCACTCCGAGCGCGATACTCAGCGCCGTGGCCGCATCCTCGACTTCCCGCATCAGCTGGGGCAGATCGGCGAGCGCCTGTGCCTGTTCGTCGACATGGCGTTCACCGGCAACCGTTATCAGCGTGCCACGCAACTGCGTGGTTTCTACCTGACCAGTGCACCGCACCTGACCCAGGAAATGGATTCGACCACCGCCGGCATCGGCGCCAGCCTCGGCATGAACGCCGGTGTGCTGCCGACCCTGCGCAGCGGTCGTTCGCGTTTCATCCATCACCTGCTCAGCCGGGTGATTTTCCCCGAGGCCGATCTGGCCGGTCTGGACAAGCGCGAGCGCAGCCGCATTCATTGGGGCCAGCGTGCGCTGTACGTCGGCGCACTGGCGGCACTGGCGCTGTTCGGCATGCTGTGGGCGGGCGGTTTCTCGGCCAACTACGAGCGTCTGGAAAACCTGCGCAATCTGGCGCAGAACTGGACGCAGCAGCGCAGCGCATTGACGACGCGCGATGATGCGATGGGCGTGCTGAAAACCCTCGACACCAGCTACGCCGCGACGCAGGCGTTCCCGAAAAAGGGCGACGTTTCCTATCACGAACGTGGCGGCCTGTATCAGGGCGAAGACGTCAATCCAGTGGTCAAAGAGGCTTACGAGCGCGAGCTTGAAAAGCAACTGCTGCCACGGGTTGCAACCATGCTCGAAGGGCAGATCCGCGCCAACATGAAGGACCGCGAAAAGCTGCTCAACAGCCTGCGCGCGTACCTGATGTTGAACATGAAAGACCGTCGCGATGCCGTCTGGCTCAAAGACTGGGTCGCCACTGACTGGTCGCAGCGCTACACCGGCAACACCGCAGTGCAGAACGGTCTGAACGCGCACCTCGAACGCCTGCTGAAGCAGCCATTTATCTACCCGCTGAACGACCAGTTGGTCACCCAGGCGCGTCAGGTATTGCGCAGCGAATCGCTGGCCACCGTGGTGTACCGCATGCTCCGCGAGCAGGCGCGCAACCTGCCGGAATACCGCTTCAGCCAACACCTCGGCCCGCAAGGTTCGCTGTTTATCGGCACCGAGTACGTGATTCCGGGCTTCTACACCCAATCCGGTTATCAGCAGTATTTCTCGGTACAGGGCGCAACGCTGGTCACCGACATCCTGCGTGACAACTGGGTGCTGGGCGAAGGTGCGGGCATCAGCGACATGGACTTGCGTCGCCTGATGGTCGAGCTGGAGCAACTGTACTTCCGCGACTACGCCAACTACTGGAGCGAAGCCGTTGGCCAGGTTGCACTGCCGCCGATCAGCGACGCCGGTGAAGGCGCCGAGCAACTGGCGGGCCTGACTTCGGCCAACTCGCCGGTGCTGGCGCTGTTGACCGAAGTACGCGAAAACACCCGCTTCCCGGCAGCCGCCGATCCGGTGGATGAAGCCGGCGATGCAGCCGATGCGTTGGCTGGGCAGAAAGGCAAACTGGGTAAAGTCGGCAAACTGGCGTCGGCCGTGGCGGACAAGGCTTCGGCCCTGAGCGTGGCGAAGAGCCTGCCGGACACCGCGAAGAAGTCGCTGCAGCGTCGCTTCGAACCGCTGCATCGTCTGCTCGATGACAACAACGGCCCGGGCGCTGACCTGACGCCAGCGTTCAACGCGCTCAACGACCTGCAACTGCAACTGTCCGGCCTGGCCCGTTCCAGCACGCCGGAACAAGCCGCGTTCGAAATGGCGAAAACCCGCATGAGCGGCCAGCGTGATGCGCTGACCAACCTGCGCGCGGCTTCGGGTCGCCTGCCGCGTCCACTGAGCGTTTGGTTCAACGTGCTGGCCGAAGACTCGTGGCGTCTGGTGCTCAACGATGCCTACCAATACCTGAACGGCCGTTATCAGAACGAGCTGTACAGCGTGTATGGCAAAACCATCAGCAAGCGTTATCCGTTCAGCGCCAGCAGCACCAGCGACGTGGCGATCAGCGACTTCCGCGAGTTCTTCAAGGCTCAAGGCATCGTCGACCGCTTCTTCGACAGCTACATGCGTCCGTTCGTCAGCGGCGATCCGGGCAACTACCGCATGCGCAGCGTCGACGGCCACAGCTTGCCGGTATCGAAGGTCTACCTCGATCAGATGGCAGCGGCGCTGACGATTCGTCAGAGCTTCTTCTCGATCAACCCGGCCGAACCGACCGTGCAGTTCAAGCTTGAGCCGTACACCCTCGATCCGGCGGTCAGCCGTTCCGAGTTCAAGTTCGGCGACAAGACCATGGAATACCGCCACGGTCCAATCCTGCCAATGACCTTCAAATGGCCGACCGATGCAGAAGACGGTCGCACCAGTCTGGTCATGGACAAAATGGCCGGGCGCCCGATCGGTATCGAGAAGAACTCCGGCCCATGGTCGCTGTTCCGTCTGTTCGACTTGATGCAGACCGAGTACCTGACCGGTCGCGACGTGCTGGTGCTGAAGGCTGACGTAGGTGGCCTGCGCGCCAACTACCTGCTGAGCAGCCAGCGCACGCCGAACCCGTTCGACATGGGCGTGCTGCGCACCTTCCGTATGCCGGTGCAGCTCTGATGCTGGTGGCCAGTGCCTGGCGCAGCGCGGCGCGTACCGACCCGGGCAAGGTGCGGGCGCGCAACGAAGATGCCTTCCTCGACAATCCGCAGCAGGGGCTGTGGGTGGTCGCGGACGGCATGGGCGGTCATCAGGGTGGCGACATCGCCAGCCAGTTGATCGTCGCCAGCCTGGCTGAACTGCCGCAACACGAGGACTTCGACGAACGCCTCAAAGCCATCCGCCAGTGCCTGCACTGGTTGAACCGGCGTTTGGGCCAAGAGTTGACGGTCACCGCCGGGCGTCACGACAGCATCATGGGCAGCACCGTCGTGGCGCTGCTGGTGGAAGGCAATCGCGCGGCCTGCATCTGGGCCGGCGACAGCCGCTGCTATATGTGGCGCGGGCAGCGTTTGTATCAGCTGTCCAAAGACCATTCGCTGCAACAGCAACTGATCGACGAGCAGCAAATGAGCGTCGAACAAGCGGCAGCACACCCGGCGGCTCAAGCCTTGACCCGAGCCGTCGGTGCTGCCGACACACTGACCCTGGATGTGCTGGAACTCGAAGTCTATCCGGGCGATGCGTTTTTGCTCTGCAGCGATGGTTTGTATCAGGGTCTGAGCAGCGATGCCCTCGGCAACGCCCTCAGCCTCAGCGCGCCGCATGTGGCGCTGGAACGTTTGTTCGACGGCGCCCTGCGTGGCGCCGCGCGCGACAACCTGACTGCCGTGGTGATCCGCCAATGACTGAAATCGAATCCTCAGTCGATGACTTGCTGATGAGCGAAGAGCAGGCCAACAACCTGACCTACTTCGCCTTCGCCAAGGCCAATAAAGCAGAACCGTTGCTGGCGCCAACCAAGGCCAGCATCGGTGTTTTGCCAGATGTACTCGCCGGTCGCTACCACCTCGAGCGTCTGCTCGGGGCCGGTGGCATGGGCGCCGTTTACCGGGCGCGGGATCTGCTGCACGAACAGTTCGGTGATCCCGATCCTTACATCGCGCTGAAAATCCTCAGCGAAGAATTTGCCGAATCGCCGGACGCCAGTGCCTTGCTCTACAGCGAGTTCGCCCTGACCCGACGCCTGCGCCACGACAACGTCGTGCGTGCGCACACCTTTGAAGTCGACACCGATTGCCAGCGGGCCTTCATCACCATGGAATACATGCGTGGCCTGACCCTGGACAAATTGCTCTGCGAGCGGCCCCTCGGCCTGCCGTGGCAAGAACTGCGCGACATCGTCCTGCCGCTGCTCGACACGCTGGCCTACGCCCACGGTCGCGGCGTGCTGCACGGTGACATGAAACCGAGCAACGTCATGCTCAGCGAAGATGGCCTGCGCCTGTTCGACTTCGGCCTCGGCCAGGCAGAGGAGGGCGTGATGCCCGGCCTGCCGCATCTGAGCCGCGAACGCTTCAACGCCTGGACCCCAGGCTACGCCGCCCCCGAACTGCTTGAGGGCCAACCGTTGTCGGCCAGCGCGGACGTGTACGGCGTGGCCTGCGTGATCTATGAATTGGCGGGCGGCAAACACCCGTTTCGCCGCTTGCCCTCGACCCAGGCTCGCGACGAGCACCTGGAGCGCGAGCTGCAAGCGCCGCAGAATCTACCGAAACACTGTTGGCCAGCGCTGCAAACGGCGCTGAGCTTCGACCCGGCAGCACGCACCATCACTGCCCAACAATTGCGTGACGCCTTGGGCGCCACTTCGTCCTGGCTGCAACGTCTGCGACTTCGGGCGTAACGGATGACATTCGAACAGGGAGCACTTTATGTTCAACCCAGCTAACGAAACCCACTTCAGCCTCAAGGTCGAAGACTACGTCGGCGACCTGCAAGTGCTGTCGTTCACCGGCACCGAAGGCATCAGCCAGCCGTTTCGTTTCGACCTGGAATTGGTCAGCGAAAACCCTGATCTGGACCTCGAACAACTGCTGCACAAGCAGGCGTTTCTCGCATTCGATCCGCAAGGCTCTGGCATCCACGGGCAGATCTACCGCGTCGCCCAAGGTGATGCCGGCAAGCGCCTGACCCGCTACAAAGTGTCGATGGTGCCGCAACTGCAATACCTGCATCACCGCACCAACCAGCGCATCTACCAGCAGATGTCGGCGCCGAAAATCATCGCGCTGATCCTCGACGAACACGGTATCAAAGGCAATGCGTATAGCTTCCAGCTCAGCCAACCGTGCCCGGATCGCGACTACTGCGTGCAGTACGACGAAACCGACCTGCACTTCGTCCAGCGCCTGTGCGAAGAGGAAGGCATTCACTACCACTTCCAGCACAGCGAAAAAGCCCACCTGCTGGTGTTCGGCGACGACCAGACCATATTCCCCGACCTCGGCCAGCCGACCGCGTACGTGCAAGGCAGCGGCATGGTCGCCGAAGAACCGGTGATCAAAGGCTTCAAACTGCGCCTGGAAACCCGTACCAGCCGCACCACGCGCCGCGACTACGACTTCGAAAAACCGCGCCTGCAAATGGAAGCGGCTTACAGACCCGACGGCGCTGCCGACAGCGAAAACAGCGAACCGGATCTCGAAGACTACGATTACCCGGGCCGCTTCATCGACCGCGCGCGCGGCAAATTCCTCAGCCAGCGCGCCCTCGAACGCCACCGTGCCGACTACCGCCAGGCCGAGGGTCGTGGCGACCAGACCAAACTGGTCAGCGGCCACTTCATGGAAATGTCCGACCACCCGCGCAGCGAGTGGAACGCCCTGTGGCTGCTCACCGAAATCTTCCACGAAGGCAAGCAGCCGCAAGTCCTCGAAGAAGGCGTGACCAGCGACACCACCGACAACAAGGACGATTTCCATCAGGGCTACCGCAACACCTTCCTCGCCACCCCGTGGGACGTGTTCTACCGCCCGGCCCTCGAACACCCGAAACCGCGCGTGCTCGGTAGCCAGACCGCCATGGTCACCGGCCCCAAAGGCGAAGAAATCCACTGCGACCAATACGGCCGCATCAAAGTCCAGTTCCACTGGGACCGCGAAGGCCTCGCCGACGACAAAACCAGCTGCTGGCTGCGCGTCTCCAGCTCCTGGGCCGGCGACCGCTACGGCGCCATCAGCATCCCCCGCATCGGCATGGAAGTCCTCGTCACCTTCCTCGAAGGCGACCCCGACCAACCCCTCGTCACCGGCTGCCTGTACCACAAAGAAAACCCGGTGCCGTATGCACTGCCGGCGAACAAGACGCGCAGCGTGTTCAAAACCCTCAGCTCCCCGGGTGGCGGCGGTTACAACGAACTGCGCATCGAAGACAAGAAAGGTGCAGAGCAGATCTACATCCACGCCCAGCGCGATTGGGATGAAAACGTTGAGCATGACCAGAAGATTCGGGTCGGCAATGAACGTCACGACACGGTGGTGAAAAACACCTACACCGAGCTGAAAGCTGAAGAACACCGCACCACGATTGCTGATCGCAAGGTTGAAGCGAAGCTGGATGACCACCTGACGATTGGGCAGAACCAGCATGTGAAGCTGGGGACTGCGCAACTGACCAGCGTGGGGAAAGAGATACACCTCAAGGCTGGGGACAAGATTGTTATTGAGGCGGGGACGGAGCTGACCATCTTGGGTGGTGGGAGCTTTATCAAGCTCGATGGCGGTGGGGTGACGGTGGTTGGGCCGGTGATCAAGATCAATGCTGGCGGTTCGGCCGGGTCGGGTACTGGCATTGGCATCAAGCCGCCGATATTGCCGGGCGCTGCCGACAAGGACATCGCCGGCGCCGTACCGCCGCAGGCGCTGCCGAACGCACCGCTGCCGCCACCACCGGTGTGCAAGGAATGTCTGGCCCGGGCCAAACGTAACGCTCAAGCCCTGGCCGCACGATAAAGGACGACTTCATGAACACAAGCAATGCGCGCTGGCTCGACGAGTTATGGGTCAACGCCCAACAACTCAAACAGCAGCACCTCGACGTGCTGGTCGACGCCACCAGCCTCGACTACCCGCTGCTGCAACAGCTCGCCGAACAACCCGAAGCGGCGAAACTGGCCAAGCTGTTTGAAAACACTCCCGAAGTCGCCATCGCCGACTTCGGCCCGTTGCTGCTGCGCGTCGACATTGGCCAACGCGACTGGCTGAAAACCTTCATCAACGCCGTCGACTGCAATAAACATGTCGTTGTTGTATTCAGCCCATGGCAATTCGAAGCGCTCGCCGATCACCTGCGCGGCTTCCTTCAAGCCCAATGGAACCAAGGCCGCTCCGAAGGCGTGCTGCGCTACTACGACCCGCGCATGCTGCTGCCGGTCACCGAAACCCTGACCCCGGTACAAAGCAACGCCTTCCACGCCGCCGTCATCTCCTGGCACTGGCTCGACCGCGACCAACAACCGCAAAGCCTGCCCGGCAACTACGTCCGCCACGCCCAAGTACCCGCCGCCGGCCCGGTGATGTTCGATCACCCCCAAGTGGCCAACCTGCTCGCGTGGACAGAAGCAGATGCCTACCGGGTCGATCGCTGCGCAGTGCCCCAGAACTATGGCTTGAGTCGTAACGAGAGTTTGATTCGGCACTTGTATCGCAGCCAATTGGCGGCGAATCAGAAGGGATTGAAAGAGCCGGAGGAGCGCGAGCCGTTTATTGAACAGTGGTTGGTGGAGAACTCGTCGTTTGTGATCGATGAGCCGCCGAAGGCGTTGATTTGATGAATGCGATTGCGCGTGGGTCGGTGCGGGGGGCGATGTCTTCCGGGCTGGTCTGTGTGTGGGTTTTACTGGGGGTGTTGGCGTTGAGTGGGTGTCGTGGTGGGCCTGAGATGGTGAGTGCTCCGGTTACTGGCTATAACCATACCTCTGCTGCTATTAATCGATTTGCTGTTAATGGTGCTAGCGGGCCGAATCTTGGCCCATATTTAGGTGGTGGAGCTGAAGTTTGTTGTGGGGTTCTTCCTCGAACGTGGTCGCCCCGCGTTAAGGTTGTAGTGGAGTGGCAGACAGATCCTGATCCTCACGCGTCTGCTACTTGGACTGAGCGCCAGTACTCTGACGCATGGCGTAAGCGAATGAGGGAAAAAAAACTAAACTACTTAAATCATAAAGCCGTAGTTGAAGTTCCGAAATATGGCAAGAAAGTTTGTGCGTTGCAAGTGCATTTTCTAAACTGCGACCAAGTCAAAGTTTCTACTACTTGTTTTATTCCTGAGCATCCGAATTACCCCGATAAAGCCTATTTCGAAGTCAAGGAGGCGGACGAATGCCCGGTTTCTTGAACATCTTAGAGAGCTACCTTGGAACTTTGCGAAGTATCAGATTTTTACTGTGTGTGAGCTTGGTAAGTTTATACGGTTGCCATACAGTTCCCGAGTTGGTGTCTGCGCCCGTTACCGGCTATAACCATACTTCCGCACAAATAACTCGCTTTAGTATTAATGGCGCGGGTGGCCCCAGCATTCCGCCAAATTCTGGCGGAGGCGCTGAAGTTTGCTGTGGTGTCCTGCCTGTTCAGTGGAATCCGAAAGTAAGAGCAATCATTGAGTGGGAAAAAGATCCGAACCCCGATGGTCCGATCGAGCGTGACCAGTATGGACAAATAAAAAAAGAGGCACTGGTTCGGCACAAGGCTGGTTACTCTCATCATACTGAAACGGTTGAAATTCCCAAGTATGCGGAGAAACTTTGTGCGTTGCAGATACACTTTTTACCGTGCGATCAGGTGAGAGTTTCCACGACTTGTTTTGTTCCGGGTCATTCCAAGTATCCAGATAAAGACTACTTCCAAGTCGAGGAGGCGGATAAATGCCCGGCCTCCTGAGCTTCTTTGAAAGCTGCGTTGCAGTTTTTCGAGTGATTAGATTCTTAGTGTTCGTGAGCTTGGTAAGTCTATACGGTTGCCATACCGCTCCGGAGATGGTGTCAACGCCTGTAACAGGTTTCAACCATACTTCAGCTGCTATCAATCGATTCAGTGTGAACGGAGCCGGGGGGCACCCTGTGTCAGCCTTTCAAGGTGGTGCAACTCAAGTTTGCTGCGGCATGCTTCCTGCTCAATGGAATCCAGACCTTCGAGCCACCATCGAGTGGGAGAAAGATCCTAATCCGCGAGAAATGATAAAGCGCGATAAATATGGGCAGTTTGATAAGGAAGACTATCAGCGGCATGTTGCCCATTACTCTCATCATGAGGCGACTGTTGAAATACCAAAATACGGTAGCGATTTCTGTGCAATACAGGTTCATTTTCTACCTTGCGATCAGGTGAAGGTTTCTACGACCTGTTTTATACCCAGGCACCCAAATTATCCAGATCGAAAGTATTTCGACATCAAGGAGACAATGAAGTGCTCTCATTTTTGAGTGAATATAGTTTATTTTTCTCTGCAAAACACCAGATGAAAATGGAGGCGACAAAGGTATGTCAATATTAAATTATTTGTTTGAGAAAATAGGCTTGTGTGCTGATATGTCTTTACCTGGATTTCTGCAGGCTCGATGTTCTCTGCTAAATAAAAATAGCTTAAAAATGACAGCGAAATCTTTAGTCATTATGTCGAGCGTGTTTGGATTCAGTGCCTGTAATGCTGGTCCCGAAATGGTCTCCACGTCAGTTACTGGCTATAATCATACATCTTCGGAAATCATACGATTTAGCATCAATGGCGCGGGTGGTCCTCGTATTCCGCCAAACTCCGGCGGAGGCGCAGAAGTATGCTGTAGTACACTGCCTTTAAAATGGAGTCCGAGCCTTAGTGCAGATATAGAGTGGGATAAGGATCCGAATCCCCGCGGACCGATTGAGCGTGACCAATACGGACAGATCAAGAAAGAAGCAGCTATTCGCCACGCTACTGGTTATTCTCACCACACTGCAACAGTTGATATCCCAAAATACGTTGATGAATTTTGCGCACTGCAGGTCCACTTTTTACCATGCGATCAAGTAAAAGTGTCGACGACCTGTTTTACTCCAGAAAATCCAAATTATCCTGATAAGGCGTATTTTAAAGCCAAGGAGTCGGCTACATGCTCGAATCATTAATAGGGCAGGATTCCTCTCCGCCAGATAGTGCTTTAGTTGCCCCGATGTTCCCTCCATCGCGTCGGTTGCCAAATGACCCAGGGCAATTATCGAAAAATATAAACCTGCAAAAACAAGACGAGCGTGCGTTTGGCATTAGACAGCGTAAGCTTCTTCAGGCCAAGGGAGAGGCGGACAGTGGAACAGC
The DNA here is from genome assembly GCF_900182985.1 of Pseudomonas helmanticensis. Classification (NCBI taxonomy): domain Bacteria; kingdom Pseudomonadati; phylum Pseudomonadota; class Gammaproteobacteria; order Pseudomonadales; family Pseudomonadaceae; genus Pseudomonas; species Pseudomonas helmanticensis. The sequence goes on from NZ_FXUY01000001.1 coordinate 4,522,532, forward strand.
CTGCTGTAAAACGCTACATATAACATTGGCCTTTGATGGTACTAATAACAATGATCAGGCGGATGGTTCCTCAACGCCCAACTCCCGGAGTAATGTTGCGAGACTTTTTCATACTAGCTTAGGTGCCGAACCCGACATGGTATTGGGAGGGTTCATGAAATATTATTGTCCGGGTGTTGGTACGGTTTTTCCTGATGTTGAAGAATTTGTTCCTGACAGCAGTGGGTTGGTTGGTGCGAGCGGGGGTGAGAATCGTATTAATTGGGCGCTGACACGGTTGCTTGATGCATTACAGCAAGCTTTGGATGGTAAAAGGTTTCCTGCCGAAAAAACCAAACTAATGCTTAAAGACATGGCAACCAATGGTTACGCAAACACGTTTGGCTTGGGTTTGTTCGAGAGCGGAGAGAAAAAACGCGAAAAAATCATGAGAAAGGAGATACAGGATCTCCAGGATAAACTGAAAATACGTGATGATTCTGAAGAAAAACCGCATATTTTGGCAATGCGCCTATATGTTTATGGATTCTCTCGAGGAGCTGCAGAAGCTCGTACTTTTGTTAATTGGTTACAAGCGCTGACTCGTTGCGAAAGCACAAATGGTGGTGTTGACTACCGATTTGCGGGGCTGCCCATATCGATCAACTTTCTAGGTGTGTTCGACACCGTTGCTGCTGTGGGGCTTGCCGACAGTGTTCCATTTGCCGCAGGGCATATGGACTGGGCTGACGGCACCATGCGCCTTCCTGATGAAGCAACTTCTGCCTGTGAGAGTACAGCTCTTCCTGATGATTGCACTTATTTAAAACGTTGCGTTCATTTGGTTTCTGGCCATGAGCAGCGAGCGAGCTTTCCATTGGACTCAATACGTCGCCGTCCAAAGAGTGCGGATGGTACTCGTGATAAAACCAAAGGATCAAGCTATAGACAAGGCACAGTTGAGTATATTTATCCCGGAGTTCATTCGGATGTCGGTGGCGGATACGCGCCTAATGATCAAGGTAAGGCGACGGCTGGGTCAGACCATGTCCTATCCCAAATTGCTCTGCAACATATGTATGCGGAAGCGTTCATGGCGGGCGCTCCATTACTGGTTCCAGGGCCGGTGGTGCAAAAAGGGATCCACGATGATTGGAGGGGGATGACAACAGATCTTGAGACAGAGTTTTCAATTTCTGAAACGCTCATCAAACGTTTTAATGCATGGCAGGCACAAGGCCAGAGCGGTCCGCTAGAGGACATGATGAAACGTGAGCACGCCTTGATTACTGCTTGGCGGATTGATCGCTATGCAGGTGGAGTGGAAAAACAATCTTTCTTTAAAAATGCTGCTCCGGACATGCCGGAAGCCCAAATTTATGCTTGGAAGGCAATTGAAGATCGTAATACCGCTAAAACCAATGCGAAAACTAAAGGGCTTCCTCCTCCGGTTTACACTGAGGCTCAAGAGAAAGAGCATCAGCTGAATATACAAATTGTGGGCGGGCAGGAAAAAGCAGACAAGTTACGGGCTGAGAAGATCTTTGAACCGCCCCTGGATCATAGGCAACTGAGCGGCGCCGCAGCTGAGTTTCGACATGACTACCGGCAAGAATGGGGTATGGTCGACGACGGACTCACACTTGGTGGTGTTGCCGATATGTTGCTGGGTGGTACGGTTTACCTCATCAACGAAGAAGATGAGGCCGAGGAGTATTCGTACCTTTATACCGAAGGGACTAAGCGCTACAAAAAAATGTTCAGTGCACCGAATACGCCAAGCCGCGGCGAGGAGGATTTGGTGGCGTTATTTGATGACCAAGTCCACGATTCTCGTGCATGGTTTATGAACTTCTCGAAGGCCGGTCCTCGCGAGCCTTTCACCGATTATTTCCGCATTCGACTTGTCCATTTCGATAATGAATCGAACAAGCAATTGTCGCTTTTGGCGACTGCTGGGCGCGTCGTCGGCGTTGGTATTGCTTTGGCAAGCGTCGGCCTCAGTATCAAGAAAAAAGATCCTCGCATGCTGCTGGGTTTGTTCTTGCCGTCCTTGGCTCGTCCTGTCCTGAGCGGCAAAGTAGGCCTGCCAGAAATCAGCGCATTCGACCCGCTTACCGGTATCGCGATTCCGGTGGCAAGCAATCTGGATGCCCTGAGGTCGTTCACTAAAGCGCCGGGCGATATGGTCGCCAAGGTCGCAGCCTTGCCTCCGCTAAAACCGTTGAGCGAAGCCACTGCCAACACGCCTGCGCTACAGAAAATCCTGGTTGCCCATCAAGCGGTTGAAGCAGCCGAAGCTGCCCGTAAGAAGGACTTCGGTTCATTGGCCGGTATGGTGGCGAAAGCCTCTAATGATGAAGACAAGCCCGGTGGCTGGATGGACTTGGTGGCCGAACAGGCCAGCAATTTGAAGTCGTCTGAGAAGAAGGTGTAATTGCGAAGTGCAAAAAAACGGCTCTGTATGAGCCGTTTTTTGCGTTTGTGCTTTGAAGCCTTCCAAAAAGAAGCGGACTTATTTTTTACTGTTGGATAGCTATGCCTCAGATTTAGCGGCGTGGGTGTGGAGTGAGGAGATGTATTGGAATGGTGAGTTTGTTGGGTAAAGCGGACCGATTTGTCCAATGGTTTTATCGTTAATCTCAAATAAATCTGTCCCCTTTGTTTCTTGTTCTTAAAATTTTTCTGAGGTCATTTGAATGATTCGCCTAATGGTGTTTTTGTTGTCCATTTATAGTGGCGCTGCTTATTCGGCTTCAACTGAGCATAGCCTGATATGTAAAGAATCTGATCAGAATGCCGATCAAACTAGCTTGACTCTTTCTTTTGAAGGGGAAGTCTTCTCTCTTGATAATGCTGATCGCGGATGTCGGTCAGATTATGTTGCTAGAGAAGTGGCAGGGACCGAAAATATAGCAATTATATTTTCTTATCCAACCAGTGATGATATGGGTATAAACGCTCAGGTTATGATTTTTTCTGCTGTAGCTAAAGGTGGAAAGGCCACATATATCGGAGACATCCCTGCCAGTGCTTCGGAGTTGGAGGATGGTACCTATAAAAATATTCAACAGTCCGGTGATTCAATTTACGAGAACGTTTACCGTATTGAAGGCACAAAAGTTGTGACTTTCATTCCAGGTAAAGAGTTGATCATTTCTGGCGAGCAATGTGTTTATAAGGAAGCGGGTAGCACTGTCTGTCAAAAGATGAAAGGCACCTTAAAAAAACCTGTGTGCGTCCTCAATAATGGTGAGCGCAAAGTCCTCGCGGATGCGAGGGAGTGCATGGACATGAGAGAAAATCTTTGAGAAAAACGGGACGGATTCATTTGTTACGCTCGACCGCTTTGAATTTGGTTGAGAACTTAAATAGATCTGGGCCGTTTGTCGGTTCTGAATCTATTTCCTGTCGCAGGCCCGTTCAGAATTGAACGGATCACTGATTTTTTTTAAGGACGCCAAGGAATGCAGATTTTCAGATTCAGCCTCATTTTTTTACTTTCAATACTGTCGCCTGTGGTCATGGCTGAGGGCACGATGATTGCCACCATCCTTCAGGCCGACTTTTCCAAGGACCCGGAAGTCCGGTTGCTTGTCAGAGTCGTTGATGTGGGTGGCGGTTCGGATACCCCTTCAATGGTGGTTCGTAATCAATGCCTGGAGAGAAAGGCGTCCGCAGAACGTCCTGGGCCGGATCCGTGCTTTTCGATAGAGATCACTGAGAGCAATAAGCAACGGGCCATTGTTCGGCAAACGCTATTGAATGATCCTCAGCGCACAACCGACCCTATCTATTTGGAAATTGTTTATCGCTCGGAGGTCAGCGAAAGCGATCCGACGAATCACCATCAGCGATCCGCCACACTGAAGATCGAAGAAAACGGCCTCTACAATTGGAACAATGAGAGCGAACAGGCATTGGCGGACGTAGAGTGGTTTCCCTCGGGAAATGGTGTTCTTGATCTGATGGTTCCTGACGCGGATGCATTGTTGAATTCTGTATTTCGGGATCGTATGAGCCGGCTGGACGAAAGCGGCCAGAAAGCACTGAGGGAAACTCAAAGAGCCTGGATGAAATTTCGAGATGCGGAGTGCCAGGCCGACCCGAAATTGCATAAATCAGTTTTCGGTGAGTGGTCCGATGCCTGCCTGATTCGCGCGACGATAGAGCGTGCTCGCCAATTGGCTTTGGCACCGGACAAGAACAGACGTTGAAACGGACAAGTCAGAGCATTGGCGCGAAAGCGTCTACTTGGATGAGCATGAACAAACTTTTCTTTCTCTTTTTTGCGCTATTTCCTTTAGGCGCTCAAAGCGCAGTCACCACCGAATCACTTTGCTTCGAACTATCCCAATCGAGCCCGGTAAAGTTCGAACTCAGGACCTACTACGACGAAGCCAGCAAATGGTCCGGTGGCTTCGTCAAGTACGCCAAGTCCAGCGAACCCATTTCCATTGTGCTGACGGATTACGAGGACGAAATGCTCGGTCCCGATGCGCCTTGGCAGAGCACCACGACCTGGTCTGAAGTCATCAACGGCAACGTAACGGGAACCTATAAGTTCGTGTCTCAAGGGACGCACATCGTTTCGATGTCTTACACGAAGAAGTCCAACGGCAAGGTTTTTCATTTCGGAAATAACACCAGCATCGACTCCTCTCTCGAGTCCGGATGCAAGTGGGAGTAGGGCAGTACATGCAATTCAAAACTCTAGCGGTATCGCTGCTCGGCCTGATGTGGACGATCCCGGCGTTGGCCGAAACCACCACGTTCAGCCCAACCAAAGGCGTCGACGTGACGCTGATTCTCGAAGGCTCCAAACTGAACATCGCGGTTAAAAGCGAAGCGCACAGCGAGTCGCGAACAATCGATTTTGAAGCCGAAAACGAACTCCACATGCAGGTCGACGATTTCAATTTCGACGGCGCCAAGGATTTCGCGATCTGGCAGCTTGATGACGGCATGGGCACTTACCACTACTACCGAGTGTTCGTTTACCAAGCCAAAACCGGCATGTTCGAAGAGTTGCAGCCGGACTGCGGCGATGGCTTCGTTAACCTGCGCGTCGACAAAAAACGTAAAGCGTTGCTCAGCACTTACTGGGAAATGAACATACCCAAGCAATGCATCACCCGATTCACCAAACGCAAAGCCTGAATGACTCAAGGATGAACACCGTGAAACGTTTTGTTTTTACCCTGCTGGCCGTGCTACTGCCGGCTTCAGCTGCCTATGCGCAGGACGACTGCAGCCATGTCACCTCAAGCCTGGAAATGGTGCCCTGCTCGGAGGCGTCGAAGAAGGCTGCCGATGCGCAGTTGAATGTCAGCTACAAGCAGTTAATGACGCGGCTTGAATCTGACTATCGAGCAGATCCGGCGTTAGGCGCGTAGTACGCGGCGAAGGTCAAGGAGTCGCAACGTGCTTGGTTGAAATTGCGCGATGCGAACTGCCCCTTGGAGGCGTTCGAGATCGAGGCGGGGATGCCGGCGCATGTGTTCGCTGTCAACTCGTGCATCGCCAGAATGAGTCGTGAGCGCTCGGCGTATCTGGACAAGATTGTCCCTGCTCTTGCATCCGACAAGAGCACTTCGACGGCACCCACCAGCGACGCTTGCCCCTCGGAGGAGTTCGCGCCTTTCCTGACAGCATTTTCCGCCAACAGCGAATCACAGCGCCGTCTGACTGCGATGACGGTCAAGTCGCTGGTGTTGAAGCCGGTAGCGGGAAAGGAACGTAGCACCTTTGAGCCTTCGACCTCGGGTGTTAGTGGAGCTACTTTCACCTACCCGCTGATGGCCGCTATCACACCCGGCAAAACACCTGGCGTCGAGATCGAAGAGGTCGATGACAGTCACGTCAACGTTGTGGATAAGAGGGCAGGCAACAGCAATGTGAAAATCTTCAACTTCTCTCGTCAGGCATGCTGGGTGCTTGAGGGGATTGAGGATTGGTCGATCAGTGAGAAAGATCTTGTCGCAACAGACAACCCGGGAATGAGCCGCGCCGAGAACTTTTGTTATCAGCGTGCCGAAGCGTTAGGTGGGCTGGGTTTTCTTGAGCAATACCCTCTGACGGTGGAGTTGATTGAAGCGTCGCTGGAAAATTATTTATGTGCTGCTGAGTCGGGTGATGCACAGGCGAGCCTGTCGGCGGCAAGTCTTAGCCTTTCGCAAATGGCCTCTCAGTTGGAAACCCCGAGGGTTGAAGCTCTGTTCAAAGCGGCTTCGAAAATACCGAGTGGCGCGTTGGCCTATGCCACGTTTTTCTGTTTAGGAAATTCCACCGACTACGGCGGCCCTTGCCTTCATCCCAAGCAGGCTGAAGAGCAAGTCATTCGAGCGGTAAAGATGGATTCCACCGAAGCGATGAATTATCTGGCTTCTACGTTCGAGGGTGGAAAGTTGGGCACAAAAGACGTGTCTCGCGCATTGGCTTGCTACCAGATGGCTGCTGACAAAGGTGACCCCCGGGCGATGGAGCACTTGAAACGTTTGAGTTCGCAAGGCAAAGAGCCGATCAAGGCCAGTCACTGCATTTGAAGTTCGGGGACATGTTTGATGCGCTTTCGCACGCGTAGAGTCTCGCTAAAACGTTTAATGCTTGAGCATCTGACCACCACCATTTTCCTTTAAACTCCCCACCCCCAAGGAATGCGCTCAGGACACGGAATGCCAGCCCCCTCGATCTCCCTTCGCTCAGCGTTAGTGCTCTGGCTATACGCCGCCGCAATCGTGCACATTCTCGCCGGCCTCACCCTGACTTGGGCCGGGCATTCCGGTTTACTCGACGGCTACCTGCACACCCTCGAACTCGCATTCTGGGGCGCCGACGCAGTACCCGTCGCCGGCCACGAACAACAGGTCTGGTGGCTCGCGCTGTTCGGCGCGACGCTGCAAAGTTATTCGCTGTACATGCTCGCGCTGGTGCACTTGGGCAATCGCTTGAAAGCCCCGGCAGTGTGGGGCTGGTTGAGCGCCGGCATCCTGTTATGGGCGCCGCAGGACATGTGGCTCTCGGCGCAACAGCAGGTCTGGTCGCACCTGTGGCTCGACGGTTTTGCGTTGCTGGTGTTGTTGCCTCCGTTGTTCTGGCTGTATCGGCATGACCGCCGGAAGTCTCCTGCAGCAAAGACACCGAGCCAATCCAACCCGTTTGCCGATGGCGCCTACAAGCGAGTGCTAATCACCGGCGGCACCGGGTTTATCGGCGAAGCCTTGGTCAATCAATTACTCGATGCCGGCCATTCAGTTAGCGTACTGACGCGCGATCCGTTGAGCGCAGCCAATCTATTCAACGGTCGCATCCGCTGCGTACATTCGCACAGCGAACTCAGCCACGACGAAGCCTTCGACGTAGTGATCAATCTCGCCGGCGCTCCCGTCGCCGGCCCACGCTGGACTCCCAAGCGTCAGGCGCAACTGCTCGCCAGTCGAGTCGGCACCACCGAAGCGTTGATGACCTGGCTGAAAAACACCAAGCACGAACCAACGCTATGGATTCAAGCCTCGGCCATCGGCTTCTACGGCGTACGCGATGCCAGTGAAAACCTCGACGAACACGCCAGCAAGGGCGATGGCTTCACGGCCGAACTCTGCGCACGTTGGGAAGCCGCCGCGCAACCGGCCGCTGAGTTTGGCGTGCGTCAGGTAGTGCTTCGTCTCGGCGTGGTGTTCGGCCCCGGCGGTGCGTTGACGCCGTTGCTGCTGCCATTCCGCTTGGGTTTCGGCGGGCGCATGGGCGACGGTCGGCAGATCATGAGTTGGGTGCATCGCGACGATGTGCTTCAGGTGATCGCGCGGGCTTTCAACGACGACACTCTGCGTGGCACCTACAACATGGTCGCGCCCGAAACGGTCAGTCAGGCCGCGTTCGCCGAGCAGGCCGGCAAGGTCCTCAAGCGTCCGGTGTGGTTGCACATTCCCGCCGCGCCAGTGCGTGCAATGGCGGGGGAGATGGCGCAATTGTTCTTCGACGGTCAGCGCGTGGTGCCGCAGCGTTTGACCGAGGCCGGCTACACGTTCCGCTATCCAACCCTCGACGCCGCTCTGCGCGATCTGACCTGAGGATCGCTCATGAGCAAGCCGTTGATGTACCTGCTGGCCGGCAACGGCAGCGCCGCCGACTGGTGGGATGACGCACTGCCGCACTTCCAGCGCTACGACGTGGTGCCGCTGGAGTTGCCGGGCTTCGGCGCGAATCCGCAGCCGCCTTGCGAGGATCTGGCGGACTACGCGCAATCCTTGCTGGCGATGACACAGCAGGGCAGCGCGATCATGGCGGTCGGGGTCAATGCGTTGCTGGTGTTGCATGCGTTGCAACGTCGGCCCGGACACTTTTCCCGCAGCGTTTTGTTGGCGCCAGTGGGGGCGTTTCTCTGGCAGCGGCGGTTGCCGGCGCTGATGTCGCCACTGCCGATCCGCAAGACCATTCACTGGCTGCTGTCGAACAAACCCACGCTGTTCGCGCGCAAGTTTTCCAACCAGACTTGGACGCCCGAGCAGTACCAGCGCATGGGCGGCGGCTATGCGCGCTGCCGTGCGTTTGTGCCGCACTGGGATCTGATTCGCGCCGACACTGCGCTGCCGCTGCTGGAGTGGATCAGCGATCCGGTCGAGCTGGTGTGGGGCGATCAGGACGCCGTGCTCGGCATCGAGCAAGCGGCGGCATGGTCGGCGATTCTCGCCCGCGCCGATCTGACCATCAGCCTCAAATCTGGTTGGGGTCATTACCCGTGGATCGACTCGCCCGCCGAATTCGCACAGTGGCTGGAGTCGGGCGAGCGCGGGTTTGTCGCGCACACCAAGGGCGGGCGTTTGCGCCTGGCTGAACTGGCCCGGAAAGCGGTGCCGGCGGCACTGACGCTCAACGATTGCACCGATCCGCGTCTGCCGGCATTTCTCGCCGCCCAACCTGATGTGACATGGGCGGTGCGCTCCTCCAGTTATGGCGAGGATCAGGCTGATTCGGCGAATGCCGGTTTGAGCACAACCTATCTGCGCGAGCCGACCGCCAATGTGCCGAAACGCATCGCCGAACTGACGGCCGAAGGCGTCGAGGAAGTGGTGGTGCAGCGCTTCATCACTCCGGTGGTTTCCGGGATCGCGTTTGTGCGGCATCTGTCGGTAGAGCTCGAATGGGTTGAAGGCCATCTGGAGTTGCTGGCCGATGGTCACGTCAGTCCTGAGCGCGCGACGCTTTCGCGGGTTGGCGATGCCTGGCGAAGCGGCACGTTCACGCCATCTCACGGCTTGACCGAAGAGCGGCTCTGGCAGTTTCTGCAGGGTGTTTTACGAGTGTTCCACTACGTCCCCGGCGATGTCGAATGGGCCTGGGACGGCTCACAACTGTGGCTGCTGCAATACCGGCCGATCAGCGATTACGGCTGGCGCAGACACCTGACCGCCGCGAATATCGCCGAGATCCTGCCGCCGCAACCGAGCGTACTGGTGGAGTACGCCCAGCGCCGCGCCGCCGTAAGTATCCCGGCGATCATGGCGCGTTGGGATGCGCGGGTGCTGCAGGACAACGAGCCGTTCACCGCCGTGTTCGGCGGCGCGTCCTATATCAACAATGATCTGTTTCTCGCCCGGCTGGCCGACTGGGGCATCAGCGCCGATAACTACGCTGGTGAAGTCGGTGGTGCGACGCCGCATTTGCCGTGGCAGCCACTGAAGATGTTGCGTTCGTTGCCGCTGTTTTTGCGCATGCAACGCAAGGCTCGCAGCCATTTGCTGAGCCTTGAAAATGGCTTGCAGCGCTTCGATCAGGAACTCGCCGAACTCGTCGCCCAAGGTGCCGATGGCCAACAACTCGCGGACTGGTTCACTCGGTTTTACGTGTTCGTGGTGCAAGGCAATCTGTGCATCGCCACAGCGTTGGCAAGCAGTGGCGGCGATTGGCTGGGCCGCCCGCCGACCGCTTACGACAATCTGGAAAACAGTCCACATCGATTGCCGTGGGAGACCGATCCTGCTACGCCTCGGCCGGCGGCGACTGAACTGCTGCTTCAGCCATTCCCGCAATGGTTAGGGCTGATTCGCCTCGCGCATTCGACCGGCCTGCCGGGCCTGCGCGGTTACTACCTGCAAGTGCGCGAGTGGTATCGCGACAACCTCATGCGCATCTTCTTCCGCTTGCACCACGCCATGCCGCTGGCGGATCGCGAACACTGGTTTGCGCCGCATCCGGACGTGCGCACCCGCGACGGCAGCTTCTGGCAGGACGGTCGCGAAGGTACGGAGCAGGCCACCGGGTTCATGATTTATCCGGGGCAGGTGCAGGGCATCCTCGGCGCCGACATCCTGCTCGAAGACACCCTTGATCCGGGGCGTCACGCGCATTACCAGGCGGCGCGGGCGGTGATTGCGCGGATGGGCGGGAGGTTGTCGCATGGCTCGACGTTGTTGCGCGAATTGCGCAAACCGTCGGCGGTGATGCCGCAGGTGGATCCGGAGTGGGTGGGGTGTGAGGTGTGGTATCGCGATGGTGAGTTGGAATTGATCAATTCGAAGGATATGAAGTGAAACGATTGCTGGTGTTATGTGTGAGCTGGTTGCCGATAGCAGTTATGGCGGCAGATGTTTGCAATCAGGAAGCTGACTCAAAATATTTCTTATCGCAATGGTCGCAGAGCAGTGAACATCCGGAAGACATACTTTCCAGTCTCGATGGAAAAGAGTTTTCTATCGATCCGGGCCACGTGGTTTTTAGCGGCGATCTAAATGGCGATGGCATCCAAGACTTCATCTTCAATTCCCTCGTCGGCATTGGCTCATCAATGGATAGCACATTCGCCTTCCTGATCCAGTGCCGTGGTTATTTGAGGTATTCGGGCGGCGGTTATTTCGCCGGGGTCAAAGTTCTGGACGGCCCAGCCAAGGGGGGAGGTGAGTTCAAGGACATCGAGATCTACTCCTACATCAGGGACAAGCGCGGGCGGATTCGCTACAAGGGTGAAAAGGCCATGACCCGGCCACATCTGTGGCAATTCGACCCGCAGACACAGCGTTACGAAGGGCAGGCTGAGTAAGCCGACGGTCCCCACGGCATTTACGGAGTTACTACGTGAAAGGATTTTCGATTGTTCTCGGCAGCTTGATATTGGCTGCCGCGACCATGGCATTCGCTGCCGATCCAACCTTCAAGGATTACACCGTCACGCCAGTTTTCACCGGCCCCAACCATAAGCTGGTGCTGCAAGAAAACAGCAGCCCAATGATGGATCAGGCACGGGTGCAAGCCCTGAAAGGCAAGGTCAACTTCGCCGGCCATTACATCCTGCACAGGCTCGGCTGTGGCGGCAGCGCCATTTGCGGCGAAGTGCTGGACGCTCAGACTGGGGAAGTCGTTGGCGGTCTGCCGAATGCTTACGACGGCAGCACCTTCGGCATGGTTTACCAGCCCGACAGCCGCTTGATCATCGTGTCCGGCATCACGCTCGACGGCGAAGAAGATGCCCAAGGGAATGCTTTGGAAAGTGGTAACCGGGACCGTTACTACGAATTTGTGAACAATGAATTCCGGCTGCTGAGCATGACCGACGTGGAATCGTCGCCGATAGATGAGGAGTGAGTGGATGAATCGTCTTCTCGCGGGCAGCCTTTCGCTGCTGCTCTCTCTGCCAGCCTTCTCCGCGCCTTCGGACGCCTTTACCCAACGCGATGTCATGCAGTGCGGCGGTGTTGAAGTGGTGTTGGTGTCGTCCTGCCGATCGGTAACGGTGGATGGTGCGCAAACCCACGTCATCCCGGTCTGCTCCGACCAGACCATCAACATCGGCGGCAAAGTGCTTCGACGCGATATCAGCAAAGTTTCACAACTCACTTCCGACGGTGCGAAGACGAAGATGTTGAGCAATGTTGTTGTGGCGATGGATTGCGTGGACGGCACCAAGGGCAGTCTTGTTTCGATAGGCGGCTATGGCGGTTGCGGTGCCTGCGCGGAGTGGCACGGTTATTACTCGACAGCAGGGCGATTGGAGCAATACAGCTTCGATAATAACCAGCGCTCGTTTGGCTCGAAGGGATCTCGGGACGAGCTGATCAAGGCCTATGGTGTTACGAAGAGACAGCTAATGTCAGAAAGCCCGGCGGTGAAGAGGATCGTCTATGGCCAGCCTTAAGTGGGTGTTGATGATCGGCAGCTTGTTCAGCGCTACCAATGTCTTTGCCGTTGACCCGCCAATAGTGGGAGCCGCCGGAAACACAGTGACGTTCCAGGCAAAAAAATGGACATCACCCGTCGTGGAATCTACCACTGCCTAGTTCACCGCGAATGGAAAAACGTTCCCGTTGTTTCATGCCGGCATTGGTGCCCAGGCTTATCTTGAATGGCTCAGCCCTGACAAAAAATTTCTACTGGCGACTGCGGTGGAGTACGGTGTAGTCATAGGTGAGAACGGTGAGGAAATAGCGACATCACAAGGGCATTGCGATGTGATCTCGATGGAAACCGGTTGCGTGCTTGCTGAGAGTTACGAGCGGTTTTGTGAAGGTAAATGGGTAGGCAATCAATGGTTTCCGAGGAGGGCGGGGTGCTCAATCCTGTCTTGGAGACTAAGTCACCCAAGGACCTGCTGAAATATGCTTCGAGTATCGAGCCGGTACAGTCCCGCGCAGAGTCCATCGAATGGAGCCTGAGCTTTTTAAGCCCGGAATCCTACATGGCGGTCATCCCCCGGCGCAAAGTGTTCAGACTTACAACGACCTCGGTTTCTACTTGGCCGAGGGCGGCAATGATGAGTTGGCGCTGAAGTTTTATCGAGGCGTTGAAGCTGTCGGCAAACGCACAGTGCTGATGCTGAACATGGCTGATTCGCTATGGCGACTTGATCGCCAAGAGGAAGCGCAACGTTATTACCGCGAGTACCGCGACGCGATGAGTGCCGCCGGTAAAGCGCAGAAGATTCCGCAACGCGTCGTTGAGCGATCCGAAATTCAGGGACTGAAAGAGTGAATATGTTCTTCCGCTTTATCGTGTTGAGCCTTGGGCTTCTATCCACTTCCTACGCATTTTCTGCCCCGCAAGTCCTCAAGGAAATTCCGGCTAGCTTGCTGGGTGATGCATCACGGCAAAAGGTGTTTGTGCTGGCGAGCGATGCGGACGAAGTTTCTAACCGATTGTTGATTGCGCCGGAACAAGCGCGTGACGAGGACATATTGCTCGATACGTCGAAGGCGCTGCCTCTGATCAAGAGTCAGTACTCGTCCGCTCTTCAGGGAGTCTTCAGCGTCCATGTACTCAAAGGTCGCCATGGCGTCATGACCGTCATTGATCCACAGGCTGAGGAAGCTGTGGTCAAACAGCCGTTCGTTGAGGCTGGGGATTACATCGCGCTGGTAACTAGCGAAGAAGATAACGCGGTTTACAACTTCAACCTGTTGTTCGCCTTCAATAGAAGCTCAAAGCAGTTTGAGCTGAAAACTCTGCTGGAAGTGGCGAATAACGACTCCTGTGATCGGTCGCTTGTCAGCGTAGTGGAGTTGCCGGTGCAGACATTGGGCCCGATCACTCTCGCCTCTTTCGATGGGCGTGAGGCGCTGCAGAAGCTGCAGGTTGCTCATACTGGCAGTATTGAGGGCGTGAGAAAGAAATTGATGACAGTCGATTCGGCTGATTTGCTGAATATGGCGCTGGCAGCCTACCGAAAGGGTGATGACTTTTCCTTCAAGAATACGATGAGCTACGCGTTAATGGGCGGTGGCTCGCATGACACTTGTCCCCCGGATAGCTATATCGTCGCAAAGTACTACTACCCGCAGCATCCCGGCTGGTCCAACGACCTCGGTTTTCTGCTCGGCGAGGCGGGTTACTACGCTGAGTCCATTGAACTGTTGAATGCGGTAATTGCACACAATCCAGAGCGGACGGTGGCCTACCTGAATCTCGCAGATAGCTATTGGGCTATGAACGATAAAGAGCGAGCGGTGCCGGCGTACAAGCAATACGCATCGCGTATGTCGGAAGCGGGAAAGGCGTCGAAGATTCCTGCGCGGGTAGCTGAGCGCAGTGTTGGCGGATCCGGATCATGATCAAACTCAAGACGTTCTTTGAGCTGATCGCGGGTGTTTTTTTGGCTGCTTCGCTGGTTCCAGCGCATGCGCAGGAAGCCTGCAATCCTGACAGCTTTACCAATCGCGATTTGATCATCTGCGGTCAGCAGACTTTCGAGAAAGTCGATGCAATGCTGAATGAGCAATATAAGAAAGCGCTGGTCAGTTTGGCGCCCGCGGAAAAGATGCAACTCAAAGACGTGCAGAAGAAATGGGTGCGCTTCAAAGAAGGGTTTTGCGAGGAGATCTATCAAGGCACGTTCCCGGGTGCTGAAGCGCCGATTGATAGGCTTGGGTGTCTGGTGCAAACAACCAACGCACGTTTGGGAGAGTTGATTGCTCTGCAAACCGGGTTACCGCTGGACGGTTTTTACAAAGCCGCCACGGCCATGGCTGGGCAGGACCGGGAAAAAGGACTGGCGACTTCGATGGAGCGATTGGGGGGAGCAGCCTTCGACGATCCGTTTTGGAAACAATACGCTGATGGGCACTGCGAAATGGCTGGTCGGCTGTTTCGTGAAGACTTTGCTTATTGCATTGTTCGTATGCGTTTTCAGTTGCCTATGAATCGTTGATGCAATGATTGGTTTAAAAGCGTTTCCTGCGTTTTGTTTACCTGTCCGCTGACAGAAGAGGACTCAATATTCCATTGTAGTTGACTTGTTATTGGGGGAGCCGCGCCTCTAATATCCGCTCAAATCGCGATACCCGCAGGGTCTCTATGAAAAAGTCCAAACATGAACCAAAGCCTATGATGGCTGCCCGGTTCCAGGCTGAAGCTCGTGAAGTTTTGGCTAAGCGTTCCGGTAAGCGCAGCCGTTTTCTGGATGTTGCGTTGGCCAAAGGTTCTGATTTTGAGCCCGTCGGTCGACTGGCCGGCTGACGGTTTCGGATTCTCAAAAAAAGCTGCCGTGATTGGCAGCTTTTTTTCGTCTGGATTTCTACAGACAGTTGCAGAAAGGGGACTTAACGTCCCCTTTTTTCATCCGCAAATCTCGCTACGGCTTGGCCGCCACGCTTCGCACTTCAATCTGGTCGAGCGTCCCTTCCACCATCAATCTCACCCCGTCCGCCATTCTGCTCAGGGCCAGTGCCACCGAGCGGCGGGAGCCGTGGAGGTCGTCGGCGAGGTCGCAGGCGATGACGCTGATGGACAGAAGGTCTTCGGAGGCGTTGGCCATGAGGGCTTCGGCGTCGGTGCCGGGGGAGAGGCTGAAGAGGCCGGTTTCGCGTTTGGGGTGCGGTTCGATGGGCGGTTTGAAGTGGTGGTCGAGGGCGCGTTCGGCGGCTTCGTGGAATTTCTTTGATTCCAGGGATTCGTAGGGCGATATGTCTGGGGTTTCGGGGGGATTGGGTGTTGGTTTGATCATAGGTATTTTCCGAGTTATGGAGCCAACACCGTTTCGCTTGCTTCGAAAGGGTGGCAGCTGTGTATAGGTGTGCAAGACCGGACTCGGAAACCGGCAGACCCGAAGGCCTCCCATACACAGCCGCCATAACAGTTCGCGAGCATAGGAAAACACTCGGCGAATAGCCATAACTGAATGCATGACGAGTCTGGACTTGCACGTCCGTATCACCGATTTTGCGGCGACCCACAAAGCCTATCCCCACCGTACCAACCCGCCTAGTTCATGGACAGCACCGCACTTTGCAGGAAATTTCCCATAGATTCGCGGGGCGGAAGATCAAAAGATCGCAGGCTTCGCCAGCTCCTACAGGGATGTGTTTCAACAGGTGTAGGACGTTGCCTGCGGAATCGTGACTTGGCGGTCATCGTGCGGGAAATGGTCTGCATCCTCTTCCAACAGTGTCAGATACTGGCGTTATCGTCCGAATCCCTTACACTGCCTCGGCCGTTCATTTTCCTTTTGAGGCTGTGCGCATGAAATTTCGTTTTCTTCTGTGGATGATGGGTTTGTTGATGGGTAAGGCCAGCCGGACAAATCCTGCGTTCCAACAGCAGTTGGGTGACAAGGATCTGGTGTTTCAGCTGCAGACGCTGGATGGGAAAGTGGCGCGGCATTTCGTGGTCAAGGATCAGCGCATCACCAGCAAGTCTGGCGTGGTGGCGGAGCCGGCGTTTGCGATTGCGTTTAAAGATGCCGGTTATGGCTTTGCCACGATGCAGGCGAAGAACAAGCAGTTGGCGTTTATGCAGGGGATTCAGGACAAGTCGATCCAGCTCAAGGGCAATCCGGCGCTGGTGATGTGGTTTCAAGGGTTGATGAAGTATTTGGTGCCGAGGAAGGCTAAGCCTAAGGTTTGAGCCTTTGGTGACGCGGAGCGTCACGGGATGCATTCCCACGCGGAGCGTGGGAACGATCAGGGGCGGTCTGGTAGACCGAGCTGGATTCTTCGCGAGCAAGCTCGCTCCCACAGGAGGTCACCTAAACCTTGTAGGAGTGAGCCTGTTCGCGATTGCGTTTAGGCCTGGCTGAATTGCGAGGCCAGTTCGCGTAGCAGGACTTCGGCTTCGAGGACTTTGCTGACGACGTCGTTGGCTTTGTCGCGGCTCAGGCCGACGCGGTCGAGCAGGGCGTCGGGGATGTCTTCGTCGGGGCCGGAGCCGATGCCGCGGCTGCGCAGCAGGCGTACGGCCAGGCAGACGAGGTTCGGGTATTCGGCGTAGGCGCCGTCGTAGCTTGGGTCGTGCTGGAAGCGCAGGGCGGTGGCCAGCTCGTCCGGCATGTCCCAGTAGCGCATCAGCCACGAGCCGATCTGTTCGCGGCTGATACCCAGCAGGTGTTGCTCGATGTAGCTGTGGCACAGGTGCGGGTTGACCTCCAGGTGGCGGCAGATCAGCGAGAAGTGCGGCGGGAACACGTGGGCCAGCAGCAGATAACCAAAGTTGTGCAGCAGACCGGCCAAGTAAGTCAGGCCGGCTTCCGGGCGCTGAGCGCGTGGCATGGCGCGGGTCAGGCCTTCGATGACGGCGGCAGTGTAGATCGACTGCTGCCAGTACGGCGTGGTGTGTTGCGGGTGGTCTTTCGGCAGGCTCAGGGTCTTGCCGAGGGCCAGGCCGAGCGCGAGGTTGATCACCAGATCGAAACCGAGCACACGGACGATCGCGTCTTCCACCGAACGAATCTTGCCCGGCGAAGCGTAGTACGGCGATGCCGCCCAGCTCACTACTTGGGCAGCCAGCGCCGGGTCGGTTTCGACCACGCCGGTGATGTCGTCGATGGTGGCGTTGGGGTCTACGCGCAGCTTGATGATTTTTTGCGCGGTTTCAGCCAGCGGCGGAATCTCGATAGTCGCTTCCAGACGCTGCTGAATGCGCCGCGCGGTGAACGCTTGCACGGCCTGGGTGATTTCCTCGCGGTCATCGTCCGGGCGGTCGAGGTTCGGGCGGATGCTGTTCAGGGCTTCGCCGAAGTTGGCGGCGCTGGCCTTGGTCAGCATGGTCTTGAAGTCTTCGCTGGCGATTTCCAGCAGCAGGCCCGGCTCGCCGGAGTTGATCAGCAACTTCGGTTCGCGCAGCAGGCTTTCTTCATACAGGCACGGCGAACTGGTCAGCGCCGGCAGGCCCGGCAGCAGGCTCAGGCTGTGTTTGCCGAGCATCTTTTCCAGGCGTTCGGTCGACACGGCGGTCAGGCGCCGGCCAGTCAGTTCGGCGAGGCGATTGAGGTCGAGCAATTGGCTCTGCGGAAACAGCACCATCAGCGCGCCGACGGCGTCGTCCAGCAACACGGCTTGTACCTTGCGCGAAGCATTGAGGCCGTGGTGGTCGAGCACTTCTTCGTAGGCGATCCCGAGTTTGCCTAGCAGCAGCCGAATGACAGACGGCGCGTGCGGGGATTCGGGGGCGAGAGCGGCTTCGGTCATGATCTGTATCCGTTTTTGAAACAATGGCAGGAGTATAACCAGCTTGGTCGGAACGATCTGTCAGAAACTGCGACGGTGCTCACACTTGGCCGTATTGCTGCCCGTGGCGCAACCAGCGATCGAGTAACGGGCTGACGTGGGTTGGCCAGCGTTCCAGCAAGGCTTGTGCGGCGTCGCGTACGGCGGTTAACAAGTCGGCGTCGCGCATCAGGTCGGCGACTTTGAATTGCAGCAGACCGGTCTGGCGGGTGCCGAGCATTTCGCCGGGGCCGCGCAATTCGAGGTCTTTTTCGGCGATGACGAAACCGTCGTTGGTCTCACGCATGATGCCAAGACGCTGACGACCGATCTGCGACAGCGGCGGATGGTAAAGCAGCACGCAATGGCTGGCGGCGCTGCCCCGGCCGACCCGACCACGCAACTGGTGCAGTTGCGCGAGGCCCAGACGCTCGGGGTTTTCGATGATCATCAGGCTGGCGTTGGGCACGTCGACGCCGACTTCGATCACTGTGGTGGCGACCAGCAGTTGCAGGTTGCCAGCCTTGAATTCGGCCATGACGGCGGCCTTCTCGACGGGCTTCATGCGCCCGTGGATCAGGCCGACTTTCAATTCGCCGAGGGCGAGGGTGAGGTCTTCGAAGGTGGTTTCGGCTGCCTGACAGGTCAGCTCTTCCGACTCTTCAATCAGCGTGCACACCCAATAGGCCTGACGGCCCTCGGCGCAGGCACCGCGCACCCGTTCGATGACTTCGACGCGGCGGGTGTCGGTGACCAGCACGGTATTGACCGGGGTTCGACCGGGCGGCAGTTCGTCGAGGATCGAGGTGTCGAGGTCGGCGTAGGCGCTCATCGCCAGGGTGCGGGGAATCGGCGTGGCGGTCATGATCAGTTGATGCGGGCACATGCGCCCGCCGACGCCTTTCTGTCGCAGCGCCAGACGCTGTTGCACGCCGAAGCGGTGCTGTTCGTCGATGATCACCAGCGCCAGATTCTTGAACTGTACTTCGTCTTGGAACAGCGCGTGGGTGCCGACCACCATCGGCGTACCGCTGGCGATCTGCTCCAGCGCGGCGACGCGGTTCTTGCCTTTGAGCTTGCCGGCCAGCCACGCCACTTCAATGCCCAGCGGTTCGAGCCAGCGCTTGAAAGTGATGAAATGTTGTTCGGCGAGGATCTCGGTCGGCGCCATCAGCGCGACTTGATAACCGGCCTCCAGCGCTTGCAACGCGGCGAGGGCAGCAACCACAGTTTTACCCGCGCCCACGTCGCCCTGAATCAGCCGCAGCATCGGCTCGTGCTGGCTGAGGTCGTAGGCGATTTCGTTGCCAACGCGTTGCTGGGCGCCGGTCGGGTTGAAGCCGAGGTTGGCCAGGTATTTTGGCGGCAGCTTCTTGGCTTTCGGCATCGCTGGCGCGCGCAACGAACGCATGCTTTCCCGCAGACGTTGTTGCGACAACTGATGGGTCAGCAGTTCTTCGAAGGCGAGGCGATGCTGCGCCCAGTGATGGCCGAGGGCGAGTTCGTCGACATCGGCATCGGCGGGCGGGTTATGCAGGTAGCGGATCGCGTCGGCCAGTGGCGCCAGTTGATAGTCGCGCGCCAGTTCAGTCGGCAGCCAGTCGGGCAGGGTATCGGGCTTGAGCAGGGTCAGCGTCTGCATACACAACTGGCGCAGGCGCTGTTGCGTCAGGCCTTCGGTGAGCGGATAGACCGGGGTCAGGGTTTCATCCACTGGCGGCGGTTCGTCACCGGTAATGGCGCGGTATTCCGGGTGGTAGATTTCCAGGCCTGACGCGCCGGGCCGGGCTTCGCCGTAGCAGCGCACCCGCGTGCCGCGCTTGAGGCCTTCTTTCTGCGCGTTGCTGAAATGATAGAAGCGCAGGCTCAGACCACCGGTGCCGTCCTGCAAGCGCACGACGAGGCTGCGGCGGCGGCCCATGACCACGTCGGCGCCGCTGACGGTGCCTTCGACCACGGCGTCCTGTCCCGGCCGCAACGCACCGATCGGCACCACGCGGGTGCGATCCTGATAGCGCAGCGGCAGGTGGAACAGCACGTCCTGAAGATTCTCCAGACCGACCTTGGCCAATTTCTCGGCCATGGCTTCGCCGACACCCTTGAGTGCCGTCACCGACACTTGCGACAGCTCAGTCATGACGCTCGCTTAACCGGCTGTAACCGGTGCCGCTGGCTTGGCCACCGAGCACAGGCGAATGGAGTCGGCGAGGATCTCGATGGCTTTCGGCCGTGGGAAGCTTGCGCGCCAGGCGATGGCCACGGTGCGGAATGGCACCGGCGGCGACAGCGGGCGCACTTCGATCACGCCGGGAGCGTAGTGATGGCTGTCGACGGCCGACAACGGCAGGATCGAGATGCCCAGACCGGAGGCGACCATGTGGCGGATGGTTTCCAGCGAGCTGGATTCGACCGTGGTGTGCTTGGCGGCGTCGTGGCCCTTGGTCAGGGTCGGGCAGGCTTCGAGAACCTGGTCGCGGAAGCAGTGGCCTTCGCCGAGCAGCAGCAGGCTCTTGTCGTTGAGCAGGCCGGCGTCGATGGTGTCTTTTTGCGTCCACGGGTGCTGGGCCGGCATCAAGACGTAGAACGGCTCGTCGTAGAGCGGCAGGGTCAGCACGTCAGCTTCGTTGAACGGCAGGGCGATGATGATCGCGTCGAGTTCGCCGT
This sequence comes from Pseudomonas helmanticensis, assembly GCF_900182985.1. Lineage (NCBI taxonomy): Bacteria > Pseudomonadati > Pseudomonadota > Gammaproteobacteria > Pseudomonadales > Pseudomonadaceae > Pseudomonas > Pseudomonas helmanticensis. The sequence goes on from NZ_FXUY01000001.1 coordinate 4,543,078, forward strand.
TGCGCAGTTTGTCGCGCAGCACGTGGGTGAAGTTTTCTTCGATGTACAACGGCATCTGCGGGGCGACCCGGTGCAGTTGTGGAATCAGGTGCGGGAACAGGTACGGGCCGACGGTGTAGATCGCGCCGACTTTCAGCGGCGCGGTCAGCTGGTTTTTGCCGGCCTGGGCCAGTTCGCGGATGCCTTGAGCCTGCTCGAGGACTTTCTGCGCCTGGGCGACGATGCCTTCGCCGACCGGGGTCAGGCGCACGGCGCTTTTGCTGCGCTCGAAAATCAGCACACCGAGTTCGTCTTCAAGCTTTTTCACGCCCACCGACAGGGTCGGCTGGCTGACGTGGCAACGTTCGGCGGCGTGGCCGAAATGCTGCTCTTGGGCGAGGGTAACGATGTAGCGTAATTCTGTGAGGGTCATAGCAAGCGTCCATGAAGATGCGGGCCAAGCATACCGGCTGCAATCGATAGACGCACGTTATCAGAGTGAGTGTGGAATGCGACCGAGGCAAAAAGCAAAAGATCGCAGCCTTCGGCAGCTCCTACAGGGAAATGCATTCCAATGTAGGAGCTGCCGAAGGCTGCGATCTTTTGATCTTGCTATTTAACGGCGGCGTTTCTCGAGGGAGTAAACAAACGGCGCAACAATTTCGATCGAGCCATTGGTCAACATGTCGGCCGGTGGCTTGGGCAGCGGTTGGGCGCGGCGGATCATTTCCAGGGTGGCCCGGTCCAGATCGGCGTTGCCAGAACGGCCCACCAGTTCGAACGACAACACGTTACCTTCGGCATCCACCACGAAGCGCAAGCGGTTCAAGCCTTCTTTGCCACGCATCTGTGCACTTTGCGGGTACTTTTTGTACTTCGCCAAATGCGCGAGCAGAGTGCCTTGCCAACTGGCTTTGGCCGCTACCTGTGCCGGTGACGGGCCCGGTGCAGGTTGCGCGGATTTCTCCGACGGGGCCTGAGCCTGTTGGGTTTCAGCCGGTTTTTCCTCGGAAGGTTTCTCCTTCACCGGTTGCGGCTTCTCGACCGGTTTTGGCGGTTGAGGTTTTGGCTTCGGCTTCGGTTTGGGCTTCGGCACGGCAATTTCGGCCTTGGGTGCTTCGGCCAGTTTCGGAATCGGCAGCTCTTCGACCGGAGCCGGCGGCTGCGGCGGGGTGACGACTTTCGGCGGTGCCGGCGGTGGCGGTGCCGGAACCGGTGCCAGCTCGACCATCATTGCCTGCGGTGGCAATTCGATGGGCGGGCGGGCGGTCCAGTTCAGCGCCAGCGCGATGGCCAGCGCGTGAACGCCCAGCACCACGGCCAGGCTCCCGCCGTAACGCGTCAGCTTATGGCGCGTCTTGATCATTTCTTGGCTGCCGTCTCAAGTCCGACCAGGCCGACCTTCAGGTAACCGGCGCCGCGCAGTTTGTCCATCACGCTCATCAGGTCGCCGTAATCCACGCCTTTATCGGCCTGGAAGAAGATCGTGGTGTCTTTCTTGCCGTGAGTCTTGGCGTCGAGGAAGGCGCCGAGGGTTTCTGGCGTCACTTCGTCTTCGCCGATGAACAGGCGCTGATCAGCTTTTACGCTGAGGAACACCGGTTTCTCCGGCCGCGGCGCCGGTTTGGCGGTCGAGGCAGGCAGGTCGACTTTGATATCCACAGTGGCCAACGGAGCAGCCACCATGAAGATGATCAACAGCACCAGCATCACGTCGATGAACGGCGTGACGTTGATTTCGTGGTTCTCGGCCAGATCGTCGTCTGCGCCTTCTTTCAAATGCAGGCCCATGGCCGATTACCCCACTTTGACCATGTGCGGCTGCGAGCTGCGCTCAGGCTGGTGGTCGAGGTCGCGGCTGACCAGCAGCAGAACTTCTGCCGATGCGTCGGAAACCTGCGCCTTGTAACCGGCGATGGAGCGGGCGAACACGTTGTAGATCACCACGGCTGGAATCGCTGCAACCAGACCCAGTGCGGTGGCCAGCAGTGCTTCAGCAATACCTGGCGCGACAACGGCAAGGTTGGTGGTCTGGGTTTTGGCGATGCCGATGAAGGAGTTCATGATGCCCCAGACGGTACCGAACAGACCGACGAACGGCGCGGTCGAACCGATGGTCGCGAGCACGCCGGTGCCGCTGCTCATGTTGCGGCCACAGGCTGCAACCAGGCGCTCGAGACGGAAGCTGACGCGTTCCTTGATGCCTTCTTTCTCACGGCTGTTGACCGACAGGCGCATCTCTTCGAGCGCGTCGTGCACCAGCAGGTTGGCGAGGGTGCCTTCCTTGCCTGCGGTGGCGCTGGCTTCTTTAAGGGTGGTAGCTTTTTTCAGCGCAGCGATTTCACCACGCAGACGACGCTTGGCGCCGATCAGCTCGAAGCCTTTGGCGATCCAGATGGTCCAGGTGATGATCGACGCGATGGCCAGACCGATCATCACGATTTTCACGATGATGTCGGCGTTCTGGTACATGCCCCATGGCGACAGGTCGTGGGCCATGCCCAGGCTGTTGTCGGCTTCGAGGACTTCAGGCACATCGGCAGCGTCGACGGCTTGCACCGGATCGGTGGCGGCCGGGGTAGCAGGAGCGGCGGCTGGTGCGCTTTGCTCGGTGGCGGCTGGCGTTGCAGGTGCCTGAGCGTCGGCAAAAGCGGCAGTCGGTGCCAGCATCAGGCTGAGCAACAGAGCCGCCACCGCGCTCCAGGCGCGAGGTCGTTTGGTTGGCGAAGCGGGGAATTGATTACGTGTCATGCTGGCCGGACCTGAGATAGAAAAACGTTTAGTGCTCTTCCAGGCCTCGTGAGGCCGAGAGCAAAAGTGGCCTGCATTATTGCAAGTAATTCTTGTTAACAAAAGTAATAGAGTATCTTTTTTTCCTGCATTGCTAGCCGCTCGTCCTTTGTCGGCGCTAGTCTGTGCCTTTCCGATAGGAGTTTTTTGATGTCCGCGCCTTCTGTTTTGATTGCCGGTTGTGGTGATGTCGGCAGTCGTCTGGCCGCGCAATTGCTGGCGGCCGGCTGGGAAGTTCATGGCCTGCGCCGGGACATTTCCAAGCTGCCTGACGGTGTCATCGGCGTTGCCGGCGACCTGTTCAACGAAGACTGCCCGGCGACCTGGCCGGTGGGGGCGGTGGATTACCTGGTGTATTGCGCAGCAGCGACTGATCACGATGAAGCCGGTTACCGCGCAGCTTATGTGCAGGGTCTGCAGAATGTGCTGAGCTGGCTGGATGACTACGGGCAAACACCTGAACGGCTGATCTTCGTTTCCAGCAGCAGTGTGTACGGGCAGCAGGGGGGGGAGTGGGTTGACGAGACATCGGCAACGGTCGCCGCCGGTTATTCCGGACGGCTGATGCTCGAAGCGGAGCAAGTTGCCCTCAATAGCGGGATCCCGGCGAGCATCCTGCGCCTGACCGGTATTTACGGCCCGGGCCGCGAATGGCTGCTGACTCAGGTGCGTCGCGGTTATCGCGTGGCGGTTGAGCCGCCGCTGTATGGCAACCGGATCCATGCTGACGACGCCGCCGGGTTGCTGGCATTTCTGCTGGAGAAAGATCGGCAGGGCGTGAAGCTGGAGGATTTCTATATTGGCGTTGACGATGCGCCGGCACCGTTGGCGGAAGTAGTCGGATGGCTGCGTGAATACCTGGGCGTAACCGAATGGGCCGACGATGCCAGTGTGCGGCGCACGGGCAGCAAGCGTTGCAGCAATGAGCGGGCGAAAGCCTTGGGCTGGACGCCGAAGTACCCAACCTATCGCGAAGGTTACGCCGCGATCCTCGAAGGTAAATGCTGACCTTGAGACACCCCAAAACAACTGTAGGAGTGAGCCTGCTCCCGATGAGGCCATAACATTCAACACTTGTGCTGACTGTTACACCGCTATCGCGAGCAGGCTCACTCCTACAGGGAAGGTCTGCGTTTTCAGAGGTGGATTACTGCTTTTCGAGCAACCACTTGCGCTCACCAGCGGTGAACTGCGGTTGTTCGTCCGCTTGAGCGGAGTTCACCGCTTGCAGGATTTCCAGCTCTTTGCCTTTGCGCACAAAGATCCAGTTATTGCCCTGGCCGTTCTGTTGCAGCCACATGCTGTCGTTGCCGTTGCTCATCGACGCGCAATCGCCCGCCAGGCACAGGGCATAACGATCCGCCCCCGGCAAACCGCTGACCTGGCCATCAGCCTGGAACTGCACGGTGCTGCCTTCGCCCTGGCCACTGGCGATTGTCCAGTTACCGCCCAGGTAGGCCGAATACAGCGCACGTTCGAAACTGGCACCGATCGGCGCGCCTCCCGGTACCGGGATTTGCGCACGGTCAAACAACTGTTCCGGTTCGTTCTCGCTGGCGGCCTGTTGCAGTTGCCCGCCGTCGCGTTTCAGCTCACTGGCGGAGCTGCCATAGAAGTCGACTTTCCAGGTGCCGGATTTTTCACCCAGCAGCCGTCCTTCGACGTTCTCAAAACCGTTGGTGTAGCGAGCCTGACTGGCTTTGGTGTTGACGTCCCATTCCAGATTCGGGCCGTAGGCCTGAAGCGCTTCGCGCAGGGGGCCGCCCTTGGCTGCGGCATCGATCGCCACCTGATTGATCCAGGTGCCGCTGATGTCACGGTCGGCAGGGTTGCTGGCGCAGCCGCCGAGGAAAATGGCGAGCAGCGAGAGAGCTAGCGCTTTGCGCATGGTGGAATCCTTTCAAAACCTTTTCTTGCAGAGCAGTCGGCGCGGCGTTGAGGGCCGCGCCGTGCGCATCACTCGATGACCAGGATGGCATCCATTTCAACTTGCGAACCCTTTGGCAGGGCAGCAACGCCGATGGCGGCGCGAGCCGGGTACGGCTGGTCGAAGTATTTGCCCATGATCTCGTTGACCTTGGCGAAGTGGCTCAGGTCGGTGAGGAAGATGTTCAGTTTGACGATGTCCTTGAACGAACCACCGGCCGCTTCGGCCACGGCTTTGAGGTTCTCGAACACCTGGACGGTCTGGGCTTCGAAGCCTTCAACCAGTTCCATGGTTTTTGGGTCCAGAGGAATCTGACCCGACATGTAAACGGTATTGCCAGCCTTGATCGCCTGGGAGTAAGTACCGATGGCGGCCGGGGCCTTGTCGCTGGTGATAACAGTCTTGGTCATGTATGACTCCTTGTAATGGTTGAGTTATGCACGCATGCGGGTGATGCGGATCACCCCGGTCAAAGCGCGCAGTTTCTTGATCACGCGGGCCAGGTGCACACGGTCGTGGACGCTGACCACCAACTGGACCACGCTGATGCGACCATCGCGTTCGTCCATGCTGATTTTCTCGATATTGCCGTCGGCCGCGTTGACGCTGCTGGCCAGCAACGCGATCAGGCCGCGTTGGTGTTCCAGCTCGACACGCAGTTCGACGTTGAATTCGCCGGTGACATCCTTGGCCCACGAGAGCTGGATGCATTTTTCCGGGTTGTGCCGGATTTCGCTGATGTTGCGGCAGTTGTCGAGGTGCACGACCATGCCTTTGCCCGCCGACAGGTGCCCGACAATCGGGTCGCCCGGGATCGGCGTGCAGCACTTGGCGTAGCTGAGGACCAGGCCTTCGGTACCACGAATCGCCAGCGGGCCTTCCGGGCTTGGCAACTGTTCGCCTTCGCCGAGCAGGCGGCGGGCGACCACGTAGGCCATGCGGTTGCCGAGGCCGATGTCTTCGAGCAGGTCTTCGATCAGTTCGAGGCGGTACTCGGTAAGCATCGCCTTGACGCGTTCGGCCGGGATCTTCTCCAGCGAGCTGTCGAAACCGTTGAGCACCTTGTTCAGCAGACGTTCGCCGAGGCTGATGGATTCGGAGCGGCGTTGCAGTTTCAGCGCATGGCGGATGTGCGTGCGTGCCTTGCCGGTCACCACGAAATTCAGCCACGCCGGATTCGGTCGGGCGCCGGGGGCACTGACGATCTCGACCGTGGAGCCGCTTTGCAGCGGTTCGGACAGCGGCGCGAGACGACGGTTGATCCGGCAGGCGATGCAGCTGTTGCCGACGTCGGTGTGCACCGCGTAGGCGAAGTCGACCGCCGTGGAGCCTTTCGGCAGCTCCATGATCCGGCCTTTTGGCGTGAACACGTAGACCTCGTCCGGGAACAGGTCGATCTTCACGCTCTCGATGAATTCCAGCGAGTTGCCGGCACGTTGCTGCATTTCCAGCACGCCTTTGACCCACTGACGGGCGCGGGCGTGAGTGCCTTTCGGCTGCTCGTCACCGCTGGACTTGTACAGCCAATGGGCGGCGATGCCGTTGTTGGCCATCTCTTCCATTTCGCGGGTACGGATCTGGATCTCGATCGGTACACCGTGCATGCCGAACAGCGTGGTGTGCAGCGACTGATAGCCGTTGGCCTTGGGGATCGCGATGTAATCCTTGAAACGCCCCGGCAACGGTTTGTACAAATTGTGTACAGCGCCTAGCACGCGGTAGCAGGTATCGACCTTGTCGACGATGATCCGGAACGCATAGACGTCCATGATCTCGTTGAAGGCCCGACGCTTGCCGCGCATTTTCTTGTAGATGCCGTAGAGGTGTTTCTGGCGACCGCTGACTTCACCCTGGATGCCGTCGATGGCGAGACAATGGCCGAGGGATTCTTCGATCTTGTTGACGATTTCCTTGCGGTTGCCCCGGGCGCGTTTGACCGCCTGGTAGATCCGCGCGGAACGCATGGGGTGCATGGCCTTGAAGCCGAGGTCTTCGAATTCGATGCGGATCGCATGCATGCCCAGCCGGTTGGCGATGGGCGCGTAGATTTCGAGGGTTTCCTTGGCGATGCGCCGGCGTTTTTCGCCGGACAGCACTTCCAGCGTGCGCATGTTGTGCAGGCGGTCGGCGAGCTTGACCAGGATCACGCGAATGTCGCGCGCCATGGCCATGGCCATTTTCTGGAAGTTTTCCGCCTGGGCTTCGGCCTTGGTCTCGAAGTTCATCTGGGTCAGTTTGCTGACCCCGTCGACCAGTTCGGCCACGGTTTCACCGAACTGCGCTTGCAGCGCTTCTTTGGCGATACCGGTGTCTTCGATCACGTCATGCAGCATCGCAGCCATCAAACTCTGATGGTCCATGTGCATGTCGGCAAGAATATTCGCCACGGCAAGGGGGTGCGTGACGTACGCCTCGCCACTGCGACGGCGTTGACCGTCATGGGCTTGTTCGGCGTAGAAATACGCTCGGCGGACCAGGTTGACCTGGTCGTTGCCGAGGTAGGTCGATAAGCGATCGGCGAGGGCGTCTATGCTCGGCATGATGATTCCTGCCGTAGGTTGTGACCCCGCGCCGTGCTACGTCGACCAGGCATAGGCTTAGACGGCCTCGTTGGACTCGTCCTCGAACGCTGCGAACAGCGGTTCATCCTGGACGATTTCCTGCTCGGCGATGAACTCGTAGCTCATCAGGCCTTCAGCGATTTCACGCAGCGCTACAACGGTAGGCTTGTCGTTTTCCCACTGAACCAGTGGCTCTTTGCCGCCGGTGGCCAGTTGACGGGCACGTTTGGTAGAGAGCATGACCAGCTCAAAACGGTTTTCCACGTGGTTCAGGCAGTCTTCAACGGTTACGCGGGCCATGGTATTCCTCGGAGCGAATGCAATATGCGCGCTGCCCGGTTGGGCGAGCGGACTCAACAGTTTAAAAAATCACCAGCGATTAGGGAAGCGCTGATTTTTTAACCAAGCTCTTCAACGCGCTGCAAGTGCCAATGTAAAGCGCTTGCAGGCGTTTTGGGAAGTGCTGATTAACCGAGCAATTCGGCCAGCAATTTGCCGTGAAGCTGTTGCTGACGCTTCTGAATGAGCTGATTAGCACGGAAAATCGCCTTCAGATCGTCCAGCGCGTGGGCGAAATCGTCGTTGATGATCAGGTAGTCATAGTCGACGTAGTGGCTCATTTCGCTGACCGCTTCACGCATGCGACCGTCGATGATCTCGTCGCTGTCCTGGCCTCGGTTGGTCAGGCGCGAGTGCAACGCTTGCAGCGACGGCGGCAGAATGAAGATCGAACGCGCCTGTGGCATCAGCTTGCGCACTTGCTCGGCGCCTTGCCAGTCGATTTCCAGAATAAGGTCGTGGCCGGCGTCGAGGGTTTGCTGCAGGTGGCTTTGCGAGGTGCCATAGAGGTTGCCGAAGACTTCGGCGCGCTCAAGGAAATCGCCGTGTTCGCCCATCTTCACAAACGCTTCGCGGGAAACGAAGTGATAGTTCACGCCGTCCACTTCGCCCGGACGCATGGCGCGGGTGGTGTGCGAAACCGAAACGCGGATTTCCGCGTTGGCGTCGGTCAAAGCCTTGACCAGGCTGCTCTTGCCCGCGCCCGAGGGGGCGGAAATGATGTACAGGGTGCCGGTGCTGTGGGTCATGTCGGGATTGCCTTACTCAATATTCTGCACTTGTTCGCGCATCTGCTCGATCAACACCTTGAGGTTGACGGCGGCTTGGGTGCTGCGCGGATCGAAGGCCTTGGAGCCCAGTGTGTTGGCTTCGCGGTTGAGCTCCTGCATCAGGAAGTCCAGGCGACGCCCGGCCGCTCCGCCGGACTTGAGCACCCGGCGAACTTCGATGATGTGGGTGCTCAACCGATCCAGTTCTTCGGCCACGTCGCTCTTTTGCGCGAGCATGACCATTTCCTGTTCCAGGCGCTGCGGATCCATCTCCGCCTTCATGTCGGCAAAGCGGTCGAGGACTTTCTGGCGTTGGGTGGCGAGCATCTGTGGCACTAGCTCGCGCAGGGTCACGACGTCTTCTTCAATCGAAGTCAGACGCTCGTTGATCAACCGCGCCAGCTCCGCGCCTTCGCGCTCGCGGCCGGCTTTCAGCTCTTTCAGGCCTTGATTGAACAGCGCCAGCGCATCGGCGTTCAGCGCCTGTGGATCGCTCGCATCGGCGACCAGTACGCCGGGCCAGGCCAACACTTCCAGCGGGTTCAAGGCGGCCGGGTTCTTGATCAGGCCGGCGACGGTCTCGGCGGCGGCCACCAGTTGCGCGGCGCGCTCGCGATCGACTTGCAACGGCTTGCCGGTGCTTTCTTCAGTGAAACGCAACGTGCATTCCAGTTTGCCGCGCGACAGGCCTTGGCGCAGTGCTTCACGCACGGCGCCTTCGAGATCGCGAAACGACTCCGGCAGGCGCAGGTGCGGTTCCAGATAGCGGCTGTTGACCGAGCGCAATTCCCAGCTCAGGGTGCCCTGGGCGCCGGCTTTCTCGACGCGGGCGAAGGCGGTCATGCTGTGCACCATGGCGGTAACCTCGCAATGCAGATCGGCGCGAAACGAGGGTTCCGCGAGCGCGATATCAATGAATTCATGCCGACAGGCAGCAAAGGCGCAGGATTGTAGCGCAGTGCGGCGAATGCGCCCAAACACACGGTGTGACAAAGGGCTGCAGCCCGTCGGCAATGCGCGTTTCACCGGCCTCGGTGAGCCGCCGAAATTTTTAACAAGTGCCCAGTTGCGGTGCGCCGCTCTATAATGCTCGGCAGTTTTCCGTCCCCAGTACAGGTATTCCCTATGAAACGTCCAAGTGGTCGCGCTGCCGATCAGCTCCGCTCGATCCGCATTACCCGCAACTACACCAAACACGCCGAGGGATCTGTACTGGTCGAATTCGGTGATACCAAGGTCATCTGCACCGTCAGCGTCGAAAACGGCGTGCCGCGTTTCCTTAAAGGCCAGGGCCAGGGTTGGTTGACCGCCGAGTACGGCATGCTGCCGCGCGCCACCGGCGAGCGAAACCAGCGTGAAGCCAGCCGTGGCAAGCAGGGTGGTCGTACCCTGGAAATCCAGCGTTTGATCGGCCGTTCCCTGCGCGCTGCGCTGGACATGTCGAAACTGGGCGACGTCACTCTGTACGTCGACTGCGACGTGATCCAGGCTGACGGCGGCACCCGCACCGCATCCATCACCGGCGCCATGGTTGCTCTGGTTGACGCATTGAAAGTGATCAAGAAGCGCGGTGGCCTGAAAGGTGGCGACCCGCTCAAGCAAATGATCGCTGCGGTGTCGGTCGGCATGTATCAGGGCGAACCCGTGCTGGATCTGGACTATCTTGAAGATTCCGCTGCCGAGACTGACCTCAACGTCGTCATGACCAGCACCGGTGGTTTCATCGAAGTGCAGGGCACCGCCGAAGGTGCACCGTTCCAGCCTGAAGACCTCAACGCCATGCTGGAACTGGCCAAGAAAGGCATGAACGAAATCTTCGAACTGCAAAAATCCGCACTGGCTGACTGAACCGATTCATAACCGCAAGGAGTCCGCGATGAGTGATGAGCAAGAGCTGCTGCCCAAGCCGAGCCAGGAGGTTCGCCAGTGGGCGATGTTTTGTCACTTGTCCGCCTTGCTGGGGATCTGGATTCCGTTCGGCACGTTGATCGGGCCGCTGATCCTCTGGCAGATGAAACGCGAGACGGACCCGTTCATCGATGCGCAGGGTAAAGAAGCTTTGAATTTTCAGATCACCGTGGCGATTGCTTCGGCGATTTGTTTCCTGCTGATGGTGCTGATTATTGGCTTCTTCCTGTTTGGCCTGTTGGCCATCGGCGCGCTGATTTTGACCATTATTGCTGGTGTGAAGGCTAACGAAGGGTTTCCGTATCGTTATCCGTTTACCTGGCGGCTGATCAAATAAATAATTTTATCGCAGTTTGCAATGATTTAAAAAATGCCCTGACATGTCAGGGCATTTTTATTTTTGCAACTAACTTGGCCGACTTTCGTGTGTAGGAAATTTCTGATGGCGATGGTTATTTTGAATTCCGTATAAATTCCGCAGTTACATATCTAGTCACAACTGCAGGCGCCGGTGCTAGCCAAGGGCCTTGGCAATGGGCTTTGGCGGTTGTTAAAGTTGCCCGGCGTAATATTGCTCCTGAAATATTTCGATATGTTCAAGCCATCGAAGGCTCTTGAATTTCTTAGTAATCAGTGTTGAGACAATCAGCCGGTTCATGAGGCGTGCCCAGGTAAAAAGTTCGCCTCTGAATAAATAGCCAAGAATTATCCAAATGATTCAGCTCGATTTTTACGGAACGCTAGTGGCCGCCTCCTTGGTACTTCTGCTGGGGCGCGGACTAGTTACACGTGTTGGTTTCATGCGTAGTTACAATATTCCTGAACCTGTAGCGGGTGGCCTGCTGGTTGCCTTGATCCTATTGCTGCTACGAGCATTCGATATTGAAGTGCGCTTCGATACCTCCCTGCAAACGCCGTTGATGCTGGCCTTTTTCGCCACCATCGGTCTGAGTGCGGATTTCGCCAGCCTGAAGAAAGGCGGGCGCATCGTCGGAATATTCCTGCTGGCAGTCACCGGGTTGCTGGTGGTGCAGAACGCGATGGGTATCGGCTTGGCCACCCTGCTCGGACTCGACCCATTGATGGGCCTGCTGACAGGCTCGATCACCCTGGCGGGCGGTCACGGCACCGGTGCGGCATGGGGGACGGTGTTCAGTGAGAAGTACGGTTTGGCTTCCGCCTCCGAGCTGGCGATGGCCTCTGCGACGTTCGGTCTGGTGCTGGGCGGGTTGATCGGTGGGCCGGTTGCTCGTTTACTGATCAAGCGCGTGACAGTGCCCGGCTGCAATCACCAGGAAGCGCCGCGCCTGCCAAAGGGTTTCGAGCAGCCGAACAAAGAGCGCTCGATCACGCCATTTTCGTTTATCGAAACGTTGGCACTGATCGCTGTCAGCCTGTTGGCTGGCAATCTGTTGAATGGTCTGCTGCACGGCACCGCGTTCGAGCTGCCGACGTTCGTCTGTGTGCTGTTCGTCGGCGTGGTGCTGCGCAACGGTCTGTCGGCGCTTGGCCTGTATCAGGTGTTCGAGCGTGAAGTTTCGGTGCTGGGCAATGTCAGTCTGTCGCTGTTTCTGGCGATTGCCCTGATGTCGCTGAAGTTGTGGGATCTGGCGGCACTGGCCTTGCCGATCTTCATCATTCTGGCGGTGCAGGCGCTGGTCATGGCGCTCTTCGCGATCTTCGTGACGTTCAGGGTGATGGGTCGCAACTACGATGCCGCTGTTCTGGCTGCCGGGCATTGCGGGTTCGGTCTCGGCGCCACACCGACCGCTATTGCCAACATGCAGGCAGTGACGCAGCGCTACGGCCCTTCGCAGATTGCCTTTCTGGTGGTGCCAATGGTGGGCGCGTTCTTCATCGACATTATCAATGTCATTGTGATCAAGCTGTATCTGGCCCTGCCATTCTTCGCGGCAGTCTGAGTTCGGATCCGGCTCGAACTGACGCGCAAAAAAATGCCCGCATCTTGCGATACGGGCATTTTTTCATCTGCGAATCGACGCTTAGATGGTCAGCGTCCAGTCGTAGTCGACGATCAGCGGCGCATGCTGCGAAAACCGTGGCTGACGCGGCAGGCGTGCGCTGCGCACGGAGCGCCGCAAGCCCGGGGTCAGGATCTGGTAGTCGAAGCGCCAGCCCAGATTGAGCATCTCGGCCTGCTCGTTGTCCGGCCACCAGCTGTACTGGTCGCCTTCACGGCTGACTTCGCGCAAGGCATCGACGTAGCCCATGTTGCCGACAATCTCGTCCATCCAGGCGCGTTCTGGCGCCAGGAAGCCCGGTGATTGCTGGCTGTCGCGCCAGTTTTTGATGTCGAGCTTCTGCTGCGCAACATACAGCGAGCCACAATAAATGTACTCGCGACGTTTGCGTCGCTGTTTGTCCAGGTATTTGCCGAAGTCGTCCATGAGCTTGAACTTCTGGTTCAAGTCCTCATCGCCGTTCATCCCCGAAGGAAACAGCAAGGTGGCAATACTGACTTTGTCGAAATCTGCTTGCAGGTAGCGCCCGTAGCGGTCGGCCGTCTCGAAACCGAGACCGCTGATGACAGCCTTCGGTTGCAACCGCGAATACAAAGCCACGCCACCTTGGGCAGGGACTTCAGCATCGCAGGCATAAAGGAAGTAGCCATCCAGTTGGAAGGCTGGGTCATCCAGTTCAAAGGCGGAGGCACGGGTGTCCTGCAGGCAGATGACGTCGGCATTCTGTGCTTGCAGCCAACTGAGCAAACCACGCTCGACTGCAGCCTGAATACCATTGACGTTCACACTGATGATCCGCATAAATGGCCCCAAAAATCGCGTGCGTGTATGATACACGGCGTCAAGCTAATTAGCTAAATCCGTGGTATTTGGGGTTTTTTTCATGCAAGCGTATCAGCGCGATTTCATTCGTTTTGCCATCGATCGCGGCGTTTTGCGCTTCGGTGAGTTCACCCTGAAGTCCGGGCGCACCAGTCCTTACTTCTTCAACGCCGGCCTGTTCAACTCGGGTTCGGCCCTGGCGCAGCTGGGGCGTTTCTACGCGGCAGCCATCGTCGAAAGCGGTATTCCCTTCGACGTACTGTTCGGCCCGGCCTACAAAGGCATCCCGCTGGCGGCAACCACTGCCGTCGCGCTGGCCGAGCATCACGACCGTGACCTGCCATGGTGCTTCAACCGCAAGGAAGCCAAGGCCCACGGCGAAGGCGGCAGCCTGGTTGGCGCGCCGCTGACCGGCGACGTACTGATCATCGATGACGTGATTACGGCTGGCACGGCAATCCGCGAAGTGATGCAGATCATCGCTTCCCAGGACGGCGCCAAGGCTGCCGGCGTGCTGATCGCCCTGAATCGTCAGGAGCGTGGCAACGGAGAGTTGTCGGCGATCCAGGAAGTCGAGCGTGACTTTGGTATCCCGGTGATCAGCATTGTTTCGCTGAATCAGGTGCTGGAGTTCCTCGCCGACGATCCGCAGCTCAAGCAACACTTGCCAGCCGTCGAAGCATACCGCGCCCAGTTCGGCGTGTAATAACGCTGGTCTGTCGCACTTCCCCTGTAGGAGCTGCCGAAGGCTGCGATCTTTTGATCCGGTTTTTAAAAGCCAACGTCAAAAGATCGCAGCCTGCGGCAGCTCCTACAGAGAGTTGGCGGCAGAATTCGGAATTGCAGGCAAAAAAAGACCCCGCTCAGTCAGGCTGAGCGGGGTCTTTTTGTTTGCGTCAGCGTTTACGGACGCTTGCGATTGCTGATCAGCGTGCCCACACCGGTGTCGGTGAAGATTTCCAGCAGGATCGCGTTCGGCACGCGCCCGTCGATGATCAGCGAGCTACCCACGCCGCCCTGAACCGCTTCCAGCGCGCAACGGATCTTCGGCAGCATGCCGCCGTAGATGGTGCCGTCGGCGATCAGATCGTCGACCTGCTGCGTGCTCAGGCCGGTCAACACGGTACCCGACTTGTCCATCAGGCCGGCGATGTTGGTCAGCAGCATCAGCTTCTCGGCTTTCAGTGCCTCGGCGACTTTACCGGCGACCAGATCGGCGTTGATGTTGTACGACTCGCCGTTTTCACCGACACCGATCGGCGCAATCACCGGAATGAAATTGCCTTTGACCAGCAGGTTCAGCAGTTCGGTGTTGATCCCGACCACTTCGCCCACCTGACCGATGTCGATGATTTCCGGTTGAGTCATCTCCGGCGTCTGGCGGGTCACAGTGAGCTTCTTCGCACGAATCAGCCCGGCATCTTTACCGGTCAGGCCGATGGCGCTGCCGCCGTGGCGGTTGATCAGGTTGACGATGCTTTTGTTGACCTGACCGCCCAAGACCATTTCGACCACGTCCATGGTCGCCGCGTCGGTGACGCGCATGCCATCGACGAAGTGGCTTTCGATCGACAGGCGTTTGAGCAGATCACCGATCTGCGGACCGCCACCGTGCACGACCACCGGGTTGATGCCCACGGCTTTCATCAAGACGATGTCGCGGGCGAAGCCGGTTTTCAGCTCCTCGCTTTCCATCGCGTTGCCGCCGTATTTGATCACCAGGGTCTTGCCGACATAACGTCGGATGTAAGGCAACGCTTCGGACAAGACCTGGGCGGTATGGGCGGCGGCTTCGCGTTCGAGGGTCATTCAGGGCTCCGGGTGGATCAGAACGGTAATTGGAGATCAGGTGCAACGCGTTTCAGTTGGGCGTGGAACACATCCTTGATGCGCTGCAATTCAGCCTCGTCATCGGCCTCGAAGCGCAGCACCAGCACCGGTGTGGTGTTGGACGCGCGCACCAGGCCCCAGCCTTTGGCGTAATCGACTCGCACGCCGTCGATGGTGGTCAGGTCAGCGCCTGCGCCCCACTGTGCGTCGTGCAGTGCATCAATGATGCTGAATTTGCTCTCTTCGGTCACATGGATATTGATTTCCGGCGTAGAAATATCGTTCGGGAAGGTCGCAAACAGCTCTTCCGCGGTGGATTTTTCCTTGCTGAGGATCTCCAGCAGCCGTGCGGCGCTGTAGATACCGTCGTCGAAACCGAACCAACGCTCCTTGAAGAAAATGTGCCCGCTCATTTCGCCGGCCAATAGCGCGCCGGATTGTTTCATTTTCTTTTTGATCAACGAATGACCGGTCTTCCACATTAGCGGGCGACCACCGTATTCCTTGATCAACGGCACCAGACGACGGGTGCATTTGACGTCGAAAATGATCTCGGCGTCCGGGTTGCGCGCGACCACGTCACGGGCGAAGAGCATCAGCAGGCGATCCGGGTAGACGATGCTGCCGGTGTTGGTCACCACGCCGACACGGTCGCCGTCGCCGTCGAAAGCCAAACCGATGTCGGCGTTGGTTTCCTTGACCTTGGCGATCAGGTCGACGAGGTTTTCAGGCTTGCCCGGATCCGGGTGATGGTTGGGGAAGTTGCCGTCGACTTCGCAGAACAGCGGGATGACTTCGCAGTTCAGCGCTTCGATCAGTTGCGGGGCGATCACGCCGGCCGCGCCGTTGCCGCAGTCGACCACGACCTTCATGCGCCGAGCCAGTTTGATGTCCTGGACGATTTCGGTGTTGTAGCGGTCGAGGATCTCGACCTGGGTGACGCTGCCCGCGCCGCTGCTCAAGTTGTTGGTCTTGAGGCGCTCGTGCAGGGCCTGGATCTGTTCGTTGGCGAGGGTGTCGCCGGCGATGACGATCTTGAAGCCGTTGTAGTTCGACGGGTTGTGGCTGCCGGTGAGCATCACCCCGGACTTGCCGGCCAGTACATTGGCGGCGTAGTACAGCGCCGGCGTTGGCACCAGGCCAACATCGCTGACATGGCAGCCGCTTTCGGCGATACCGCGAATCAGCTCGGCAACCAGCTCCGGGCCGGACAGGCGACCGTCGCGACCGACGGAAACATTGGGTTCACCTTGGGCCAGGCTCTGCGAACCGATGGCGCGGCCAATCCAGTAAGCGGTTTCGGCATTGAGGAATTCCGGCACGGTGCCGCGAATGTCATAGGCGCGGAAAATGCTGTCGGGCAGCTTCGGGGCGATCTTGGCTGGGGTGCTCATCTGCACAAATGCTCCATCTCGAAAGTGGCGGGACAGACCGACGAATCATTCGACGGCAGGCTCAAACTGAAGGGTATGACGGCGTTTTCCACAGAGAGTTCGTGGTGTGAAAGGGCCATGACGCCTCGCCTGGCGCGGCTTTCGACCGGCAAAACCTTGATTTACGGCGGTAAATCTTTCAACTGATCTGCCTGAAATTTTCACCTGTAGGAGCTGCCGCAGGCTGCGATCTTTTGATTTTGTTTTTTCAGAATCAAGATCAAAAGATCGCAGCCTGCGGCAGCTCCTACATGGATTATTTGGTGCCGGTGTGACCGAAGCCGCCAGTGCCGCGTTCGGTTTCGACGAACTCTTCAACCATTTCAAAGTGTGCCTGTACCACCGGTACCAGCACCAGTTGCGCCAGGCGTTCGCCGACGGTCATGGTGAAGTCGGTCTGGCCACGGTTCCAGCACGACACCATCAGCGGGCCCTGGTAATCGGAGTCGATCAAACCGACGAGGTTACCCAGCACGATGCCGTGTTTATGGCCCATGCCCGAGCGCGGCAGGATCAGCGCGGCGAGGTTCGGGTCGCCGATGTAAACCGACAGGCCGGTGGGAATCAGCACGGTTTCACCCGGCTTGATCACGATGTCCTGATCCAGCATCGCGCGCAGGTCGAGGCCGGCGGAGCCTGGCGTGGCGTATTGCGGCAGCGGGAAATCGGTGCCGATGCGTGGGTCGAGGATCTTGGCTTGCAAAGCGTGCATGTAAATTAAACCTGGTTCAGACGTTCGGCGATAAAAGTGACCAGTTGGCGAGCGATCTTGCTCTTGCTGGTCTGGGCGAAAACCGTGGCATGCAGCGCACGGTCAATCACGCTGCAGGCGTTTTCTTCGCTGTTGAAACCGATGCTCGGGTTGGCGACGTCATTGGCGACGATCAAATCGAGATTCTTGTCCTTCAGCTTGCGTGCAGCGTAGTCGAGCAGATGTTCGGTCTCGGCGGCAAAGCCGACACTGAACGGACGGTCGGGACGGGTCGCGATGGTGGCCAGGATGTCTGGATTGCGCACCATTTGCAGGACGAAGCCGTCACCGCTCGTAGGATCTTTCTTGAGTTTTTGCGGGGCAACCACTTCCGGGCGGTAGTCCGCCACGGCTGCCGAGGCGATGAACACGTCGCACGGGATCGCCGATTCACAGGCCGCGAGCATGTCGCGGGCACTGACCACATCAATGCGCGTGACGCGATCCGGCGTTGGCAGGTGCACCGGGCCGCTGATCAGCGTGACGCGGGCGCCGGCTTCCACCGCGGCTTCGGCAAGGGCAAAGCCCATTTTGCCGGAGCTGTGGTTAGTGATGTAGCGCACCGGATCGATGTTTTCCTGGGTGGGGCCGGCAGTAATCACCACGTGTTTGCCGGTCAGTGCCTGACGCTGAAAGCAGTCTGCCGCGCATTGTGCGAGGTCGGTGGCTTCCATCATCCGGCCCATGCCGACGTCGCCACAGGCCTGGCTGCCCGAGGCCGGGCCGAAGGTCTTCAGTCCACGGCTTTCGAGGAGTTGCAGGTTGGCCTGGGTGGCCGGATCGCGCCACATCGCCTGATTCATTGCCGGCGCGACCGCCACGACGGCATCGGTGGCCAGCACCAGCGTGGTCAGCAAATCGTTGGCAATGCCTTGGGCCAGACGCGCGATCAGGTCGGCGGTGGCCGGGGCGATCAGCACCAGATCGGCCCATTTCGCCAGCTCGATGTGGCCCATCGCGGCTTCCGCGGCCGGGTCGAGCAAGTCGAGGTGCACCGGGTGGCCGGACAGCGCCTGCATGGTCAGCGGGGTGATGAACTCAGCGCCGCCGTGGGTCATGACCACGCGCACTTCAGCGCCCTGATCGATCAGGCGACGAACCAGATCAGCGCTCTTGTAGGCCGCGATGCCGCCGCCGACGCCCAGAACGATGCGTTTCCGATACAGCCGCTGCATAGGTCTGCCTTTCATTTCGTGGGTGACATACGTGGCGAAACCCCCTCCCCAGGGTGAATTCGCCCGCAAAAAAGATGGGCTAAGATATCACAGCGACCGCTACGGAACAGCGGCGCCCACAGACAGGGAAGTGCTATGAGTATTCGCGATTGGCCGGCGGCGGAACGCCCGCGGGAAAGGTTGTTGGAACAAGGTGCGGCGAGTCTTTCGGATGCGGAACTGCTGGCGATTTTCCTTCGTACCGGCGTGCCGGGGAAAAGTGCGGTGGATCTGGCGCGGCATTTGTTGAGTCAGTTCGGCAGCCTGCGTTTGCTGCTTGAGGCCGATCAGGACGCCTTCAGCAAACAATTGGGTTTGGGTCCGGCAAAGTTTGCGCAGCTGCAAGCTGCGCAAGAAATGGGCAAGCGGCATCTGGCCGAACGCTCGCGCCAGAAACCTGCACTGGAAAACCCGCAAGTAGTCCGTGATTACCTTAAAGCCATGCTGAGGCATGAGCCACATGAAGTGTTCGGCTGTCTTTTTCTCGATTCAAAGCATCAGGTGCTGAATTTCGAGGCGCTGTTTCGCGGCTCGATCGACAACACCAGCGTGCACCCTCGGGAAGTGGTGAAACGTGCGTTGGCTAACAATGCGGCGGCGGTGATTCTCTGCCACAACCATCCGTCGGGGAACACGGATCCCAGTCAGGCGGATCGATTGCTGACCAAGCGCCTGCAAAAGGCTTTGGATCTGATTGATGTGCGGGTGCTCGATCACTTCATTGTTGGCGATGGAGAACCGCTGTCGATGGCGGAATGTGGCTGGATGTAACCCTTCCCCTGTAGGAGCTGCCGCAGGCTGCGATCTTTTGATCTGCAAAAACAACCTCAAAAGATCGCAGCCTGCGGCAGCTCCTACAGGGGGATCGGTTATTTCAGGTTGACCTTGGAGTAGTCCTGGCGGCCAAACGGGCTGACGGCGTAACCCTGCACGTCTTTACGCGTCAGTGCGTAGGCGGTTGGGTGCGCCAGCGGCAACCACAGCGCCTGCTGTTGAATCTGCGCCTGCGCCTGCTCGTACAGCTTGGTGCGCACACCTTGCTCGCTGGTGGTCTTGCCGGCGCTGATCAGCTTGTCCAGATCGGCGTTGCAGTAGCGGGCGAAGTTGGTGCCTGACTTGACCGCCGCGCAGGAAAACTGCGGCGTGAGGAAGTTATCCGGGTCGCCGTTATCGCCGGCCCAGCCCATGAACAGCAGATCATGCTCGCCGGCCTTGGCGCGGCGAATCAGCTCGCCCCACTCGATCACGCGGATTTCCGCCTGAATGCCGATTTCTGCCAGATCCGACTGCAACAATTGCGCGCCGAGGCTTGGGTTCGGGTTGAGCAGGCTGCCGGACGGACGCGTCCAGATGGTGGTCTGGAAACCATCCTTCAAACCGGCCTTGGCCAGCAGCGCCTTGGCTTTGGCGACATCGTGTGGATACCCCGGCAGGCTCTTTGCGTAGCTCCAGGTGTTTGGCGGATAAGGGCCGTTGGCCGCTTCGGCGGTGTCTTCGAACACCGCCTTGATGTAGTTGGCCTTGTCGAATGCGAGGTTGATCGCTTGGCGCACTTCCGGCTTGTCCAGCGGTGGATGCTGGCTGTTGATGCCGACGAATGCGGTCATGAACGCGTCAGTCTTTTCGACTTTCAGTGTGGGCTCTTTCAGCGCGGCCTGTACGTCGAGAGGCTTCGGCGACAGGGCGATCTGGCATTCGTTACGTCGCAGCTTTTGCAGGCGCACGTTGGCGTCCGGGGTAATGGCGAAGATCAGCGGATCCACCGCAGGCTTGCCACCGAAGTAATCCGGGTTGGCCTTGTAACGGATCGCCGCGTCTTTCTGGAAACGGTTGAGCACGAACGGGCCAGTGCCGATCGGCTGGCTGTTGAGCTTGTCCGTCGCGCCGGCCTTCATCAGCTTGTCGGCGTATTCGGCGGAGTAGATCGAAGCGAAGCCCATGCTCAGGGTCGCGAGGAATGTCGAATCCGGATGATCAAGGGTGAAGCGCACGGTCAGCGGATCGAGTGCGTCGATCTTCTTGATCAGCGCCGGCAACTGCATCGACTGCGCATGCGGGAAGCCGCTCTGGGCGACTTTGTGCCACGGGTTGGCCGGGTCGAGCATGCGGTCGAAACTGAATTTGACGTCTTCGGCGGTCAGCTCGCGGCTCGGCTTGAAATAATCGGTCGTATGAAACTTCACCTGCGGATGCAGCTTGAACACATAGCTCAGGCCGTCTGTGCTGACTTCCCAGCTGTCGGCCAGGCTCGGCACGACTTTGCCGCTGGCCGTGTCGAAGTCCACCAGACGGTTCATCAGTACGTCGGCCGAGGCGTTGGTGGTGGTGAGCGAGTTGTATTGCACCACGTCGAACCCTTCCGGGCTGGCCTCGGTGCAGACGCTCAGTGCGGCAGCCTGGGCCAGAGGGCTCAGCAGGAGCGGGGCGAGCAGCAGGGGTAGGGCAGCGAGGCGCATGGTCGGTTTCCTTTTACAGATCGAAGGCCCATCTGCAAGTGCAGTCTGGAAAAGGCCTACCCTAGAGGGCTGGATTACAAATGACTATCCCCTTTTTGCATTTTAAGGGCACAGTGATGGCCGTTTTTCAGACCGCGGTGCTTCGCAAAAAGTCTGAAACGCCTGCTTGGGCGACTTTCTGCGACGAGTGGTAAAAATCGATGCCGGCCTTTATCCAAAGCGTTCGCAGACCGAAAAAGCGCCTTTTTACCGATTGATTGCACACCGAATGTTGTTGCATCCCGGTCTTTCTGGTATAAAGCAGCGCTCTTTTCTAGGGGCCCGGTTCCTTCACTGTAGGTGTAGCCGGTAAGACCTCTAAAGAAACGCGGCGCCTGGCGCCAAATGACTGAGAGATTAAGCGGCCAACCCATGCCGGGTTGGGCATGTGGTTTTAGAGGGCTGAGGCATGTCGAGAGTATGTCAAGTTACCGGTAAGGGTCCGGTGACTGGGAATAACATTTCCCACGCAAACAACAAAACCCGTCGTCGTTTCCTGCCGAACCTGCAGCATCACCGCTTCTGGGTTGAAGAAGAGAAACGTTTTGTGCGTCTGCGCGTATCTGCCAAAGGCATGCGTATCATCGACAAGCGTGGCATCACTGTCGTGCTCGCCGAACTTCGCCGCGATGGCAAGATTTAAGGGAGCTAATCATGCGTGAATTGATTCGTTTGATCTCGAGCGCCGGTACTGGTCACTTCTACACTACCGACAAGAACAAGCGTACTACCCCGGACAAAATCGAGATCAAGAAATATGATCCGGTTGTTCGCAAGCACGTGATCTACAAGGAAGGCAAAATCAAGTAATTGATTTTTCCCGACTTACGAAAAAGGCCCGTATCTCACGATACGGGCCTTTTTTGTTGCCTCGGTTTTCTGTGGTGCCTGTGCGGGCCTCATCGCGAGCAGGCTCACTCCTACATTGGAATGCGGTCACCTGTAGGAGTGAGCCTGCTCGCGATAGGGCCGGGTCAGCCAGCAAAAATCATCAGGCTTTCTGTTCGAAAATCACATAGACCTTGCGGCAAGCCTCCAGCACTTCCCAGGTGCCACGAAACCCCGCCGGAATCACAAACCGGTCGCCAACACGCAAGGTCTTGGCATTGCCATCGCTGTCCCGCAGTACCGAAACGCCCTGCAAAATCTCGCAGTATTCGTGCTCGGTGTAATTCACCGTCCACTGCCCAACCGCACCTTCCCACACGCCAACGCCCATCTGCCCACAAGGGCTATCGTATTGATGAAACACGGCCTGTTCAGGATCACCCTTGAGCACTTTGGCCGGGTCCGGGCGATAGCGTTCGGCTTCGCTGCTGGTAAGGCTGATGTCGACGACGTTCTGGATGTTCATTGTTGTTATCCCCTGTGAATACGGCGCGATGGGCTGGAAAGGGCCAAAGTCTATGTTGATTAAAATCAACACCGCAAGGCCGTATGGCCACATTATGTCAAATATATTGAAACAAACCCGGTGCCTGGTTTAGGGTGGCGGGTGCCTCTGGCCGAAAAAACCGGCTGGCCGGGCAGAATTCTTGAGGACGCTGGCGAAGATCGCGCGGCGCTCGTATTCAACAAGCGGAGGACACTCGAAATGACCACCCTGACTCGTGCCGACTGGGAGCAACGCGCCCGCGACCTGAAAATCGAAGGCCGCGCCTACCTCAATGGCGAATACACCGACGCCGTCTCCGGCGAAACCTTCGAGTGCATCAGCCCGGTCGATGGCCGTCTGCTCGGCAAGATTGCCAGCTGTGACGCCGCCGACGCTCAACGCGCTGTGGAAAACGCCCGCGCTACTTTCAATTCCGGCGTCTGGTCGCGCCTGGCGCCGACCAAGCGCAAAGCCACCATGATCCGTTTTGCCAGCCTGCTGAAACAGCACGCTGAAGAGCTGGCCCTGCTCGAAACCCTCGACATGGGCAAACCGATCAGCGACTCGCTGTACATCGACGTCCCGGGCGCGGCGCAAGCGCTGAGCTGGAGCGGTGAAGCGATCGACAAGATTTACGACGAAGTGGCGGCGACTCCGCACGATCAACTGGGTCTGGTGACCCGCGAGCCAGTGGGCGTGGTCGGTGCCATCGTGCCGTGGAACTTCCCGTTGATGATGGCCTGCTGGAAGCTCGGCCCGGCGCTGTCGACCGGTAACTCGGTGATTCTCAAACCGTCGGAAAAATCCCCGCTGACCGCCATCCGCATTGCCGCGCTGGCCGTTGAAGCCGGTATTCCGAAAGGCGTGCTCAACGTGCTGCCGGGCTACGGCCACACCGTCGGCAAGGCGCTGGCCCTGCACAACGATGTCGACACCTTGGTGTTCACCGGTTCGACCAAGATCGCCAAGCAACTGATGATCTACTCCGGCGAATCGAACATGAAACGCGTCTGGCTGGAAGCCGGTGGCAAGAGCCCGAACATCGTCTTTGCCGACGCGCCGGATCTGCAAGCCGCCGCCGAATCTGCCGCCAGCGCCATCGCCTTCAACCAGGGCGAAGTCTGCACTGCCGGTTCGCGTCTGCTGGTCGAGCGTTCGATCAAGGACAAATTCCTGCCGATGGTGATCGAGGCGCTGAAAGCCTGGAAACCGGGCAACCCGCTGGATCCGGCGACCAACGTCGGCGCGCTGGTGGATACGCAGCAGATGAATACCGTGCTGTCGTACATCGAATCCGGCCATACCGATGGCGCCAAACTGGTGGCTGGCGGCAAGCGCATCCTGCAGGAGACCGGTGGCACCTACGTTGAGCCAACGATTTTCGATGGCGTGAGCAACGCGATGAAGATTGCCCAGGAAGAGATTTTCGGCCCAGTGCTGTCGGTGATCGCTTTCGATACGGCTGAAGAGGCGATCCAGATCGCCAACGACACGCCGTACGGTCTGGCCGCTGCGGTCTGGACTCAGGACATCTCCAAGGCCCACTTGACCGCCAAAGCGCTGCGCGCCGGTAGCGTCTGGGTCAACCAATATGATGGCGGCGACATGACCGCGCCGTTCGGTGGCTTCAAGCAGTCGGGCAACGGTCGCGACAAGTCGCTGCACGCTTTCGACAAGTACACCGAGCTGAAAGCGACGTGGATCAAGCTGTAAGCCGTTAACGGGAGCGCGGTCACGCCGGGCTACCTGACGAAACAGAGATCCCCTGTGGGAGCGGGCTTGCTCGCGAATGCGGTGCATCAGTCAGCACATTTGCTGAATGTGAAACCGTATTCGCGAGCAAGCCCGCTCCCACAGTGGTTTTGCGGTGCACATAATAATTACCCACAGGAGCGTGGAACATGCGTTGGGCGACGTATTTCGCCGTGTTGGCGTCTGTCCTGAGTGTCGGCCTGGCCCTGGGGGTCAGTATGCCGCTGGTGTCGTTGCGCCTGGAGGGTTGGGGTTACGGCTCTTTCGCCATCGGTGTGATGGCGGCGATGCCGGCGATTGGCGTGTTGTTGGGCGCAAAGATTTCCAGCCATCTGGCAGCGCGCTTCGGCACAGCCAACCTGATGCGCCTGTGCCTGTGGGCCGGGGCGCTGTCGATTGGCTTGTTGGCGTTGTTGCCGAGCTACCCGATCTGGCTGCTGTTGCGCCTGATGATCGGCGTGATCTTGACCATCGTGTTCATCCTCGGTGAAAGCTGGATCAATCAACTGGTGGTCGAAAACTGGCGCGGGCGATTAGTGGCGCTGTATGGCAGCAGCTATGCCTTGAGCCAGTTGTCTGGCCCGCTGCTGCTGGGCGCGCTAGGCACCGAAGACGATTACGGATTCTGGGTTGGCGTCGGCTTGCTGTTGGTTTCGCCGTTGCTGTTGCTGGGCCGTAGCGGTGCACCAAGCAGCGAAGCGAGCAGCGTGACGTTCCGCGACCTGTGGGTATTCGCGCGCGACCTGCCGGCGATTGCCTGGGCGGTATCGTTGTTCGCCGCGTTCGAGGCAATGATTTTGACGCTGTTGCCGGTGTATTGCCTGCAACAGGGCTTCACTGCCGAAATCGCGCTGGCGATGGTCAGTACTGTGGTGGTCGGCGATGCATTGCTGCAATTGCCGATTGGCGCGTTGGCCGATTACCTGTCGCGGCGCACGTTGTTTGCCGGCTGCGCGGTGGTGCTGATGCTGTCGAGTCTGGCGATTCCGCTGTTGCTCGATACGCTGCTGATCTGGCCGTTGTGGGTGTTGTTTGGCGCCAGTGCCGGTGGTTTGTTCACCTTGTCGCTGATTTTGATTGGTGAGCGTTATCGCGACGATGCGCTAGTGCGCGCCAATGCGCATATCGCGCAGCTGTGGGGCGTCGGTTGTCTGATCGGGCCGCTGGCGGCGGGGGCGGGGAGCCAATGGATCAGCGGGCATGCGTTGCCGCTGTTGATGGCGATCGGGGCGTTTGGGTTGGTGATATTGCTATTGCGCCAAGGGGCATTTGGTACAGAGCAAACGGCTTAAGGTCAAAAGATCGCAGCCTGCGGCAGCTCCTACAGTTGAAATGTATGTCCATGTAGGAGCTGCCGCAGGCTGCGATCTTTTGCTTTTCAAAGCATCCGCTCAAGCCCCACGGTGGTGCTGAACCACGCATTGAAGCGTCGCCACCAACTCCCCGGCTCTTTGCTCAGTGTGTGCATCTGGCCATTGTCTTCGGTCACCCAGACAATCTTGCCATCCTGCAATTTCGCCTCATAACTCAACGCTGGTGCCATACCCTGCAACGCGAGCTCGCGCACATGTTCGGCCAGTTCGGGGCTGTCGACCAACACGCCGACTTCGGTGTTCCACAACACCGAACGCGGGTCAAAGTTGAACGAGCCAATGAACGATTTCTGCCGATCGAAGATCATCGCCTTGCTGTGCAGGCTTGAATCCGAGCCGCGAAACGACTTGCTGTAAAACACATGCGGCCCGCTGCCGTAGTTATCCCCAGGCTGGCGTCGCAACTCATACAGCTTCACGCCATGTTCCAGCAGTGCCTTGCGATAGGGCGCATAACCGCCGTGCACTGCGGGCACATCGGTGGCCTCCAGCGAGTTGGTCAGCAGGCTCACCGCCACGCCGGCATCGGCGCGTCCGGTCAGGTACACCAACCCTGGCTGGCCCGGCACGAAGTACGCCGAGATCATGATCAGTTCTTTGCTGACACCCCTCAGCTCTGGCGCCAGTTGCGTGGTCAGCAGCAATTGCGGATCCGGCTCGTCCTTGGCCAGCACCTTGCTCGGCGCGTCCCACAGCGCCTGATTCCACGCCCAGATCAGCTCCTTGCGCCAGATGTCCATGCGCGGCTCGGTGGTGAAGGTCATCAGCTGCTGATAGAGCGCGTGATTCTGTTTGCGCGTGTCTTCCAGCGATTCTTCCAGGCGCGTGCGGGTGTTCTGCAAATCCCGGGCTGAGGGTTTGCTGGAGAGGAATTCGTCGATCGGTTTGCTCAGCGCGCTGTTCCAGTATTGGTCGAAACTGTGCCCGAGCTGCTCGGCCACCGGCCCCATGCTGAGCATGTCGATGTCAGTGAAATTCAGGTTCGGCTCGGCATCGAAATACTCATCGCCCAGATTGCGCCCGCCGACGATGGCCGCACTGTTGTCCGCCAGCCACAACTTGTTATGCATGCGCCGATGCTGCAACGACAGGTTGAACAGGCGTCCTGCTGCGCGCGTTACGCCGGTGCTGCGCCCCAGATGCAGAGGGTTGAACAGCCGGATCTGGATCTGTGGATGCGCGGCCAGGGTGGCGATGATCTGGTCGAGGCCGTCGCTGGTGGTGTCGTCGAGCAGGATGCGCACGCGCACGCCACGGTCGGCCGCCTTGAGCACCTCTTCCACCAGCATGCGCGTGCTGATGCCGTCGTGAACGATGTAGTACTGCAAATCGAGGCTGACCTGCGCATTGCGGATCAGCTCGGCGCGGGCGGTGAAAGACTCGGTGCTGTTGGACAGCAGGCGAAAGCCGGAACGGCCCTGATGGGGTGCGGCCTGGGCCTGGATTGAGCGGCCGAAGCTGGAGCTGGACGCCGGCAAGGCCTGGCTCGGTTCGCGCGGCACATCGAGCGTGGCACAGCCGTTCAAGAGCAAGGCGAGCAGCGCTGCAGCGATCAGTTTTTGTCCGGGAATCACGTGGCGGTCTCGGGTCGTGACGGAGGGCGAAGTATGGCATGGGCATCGCTGCCCTGAATTCAATCGATGGGTGCTGCAAGGCAGCAGCACGCAATGTTTTGTCATCGAGAAGTAGGAAATAGTTTCTTGGCAGCGATTGCCTATGAATCAGGTCGATTTTTCCCCATCCAGGCGATGTTTTCTCCTACAGATTTATCCTCCAAAAGCCGCAATTATCCGCCCGCTTACTTACGTGTGAAGTCAGTAGGAAGCTTTTTTGTTAATGACATGGAAGATACGGCTTATGAAAAACACCCACCGGCTCGCCGTCCTCGCTGCGGCCTTGCTACCCTCGCTGGCATTGGCGGAGAGCGTTGACCTGAGCGTCATCGGCACCATCATTCCGACCTCCTGCATCCCGGCTTTTGCCGGGGGCGGAACGGTAGACTTGCGCAAGATTTCCGCGTCCACGCTTAACGCCACCACGCAAACGTTGCTGCCGGAACGAGACATCTCGCTGCACATCAATTGCGACGCCCCGGCTCCGGTTGAAGTGTCGGTTCGCGATAACCGTGCAGCGACCAAATTGCCGGGGATCAGCGACGGCGCCGGTCAAAGTGATCCGGTGTTGTTCTTCGGTCTTGGCGCCATCGATGGCACGCGGATCGGTGGATTTGCCCTGCGCCATGGCACTCCGGAGACTGACGGAACAAGTCGCGCACTGCTGACCCGCACGCTCGCAGCGCCAGCATGGGGCGTGCCGTCCAGCTCCTTGGTGAGCAATGCCCCGGCGCTGTATTCCTGGGGTGTCAATGCCGCGACAGGGCCTGTTGCCGCTCGGCATCACGGCTTCCCGATGAGCTTGCTGCCGATCATTGGCGCGAGTAACAACTTGCCGATCGCCAACGAGATCCCGCTCGATGGCTCGGTGACCTTCGACATGTTCTACCTCTGACCGTCGAGCCCGGCGGCCACCAGGTTGCCGGGCTTTTCCTCCCGACAGGAACACGCCGGCAGCGCCGGAAACGTGGCCTGGAATTTTCCGGTATTGACCGATGCCCCTTTCATTCAATCCTGCTTTGAAGCAGGTTTCCCTGTGGCTGTTTGCCGGCCTTTCGATGTCGTTTGCGCAAGGCGCCGGCATGGTTCCGCAAACGCCGGTATTGGTCGTCGAGCAGAGCCTCGGCGAAGCCATCATGAACGTGCGCAATACCGATGCTCATCCCGCGCTCCTGTACACCACCGTCGAAAACACCGAAGCGGACGATGAGGTCCTGCTGGTTTTCACTCCCCCGGTTGCGCGTGTCGAGGCTGGCCAGATTCAGCAGGTTCGGTTCATTCTGCAGAGCGCTCAGCCCTTGCAGACCGAACGTTTGAAGCGGGTCATCTTCGAAGGGATCAATCCGGTTGCGGCCGCGGGTGGCGCGCGCGTCAGCCTCGGCGTGCGGCAGAACTTGCCGGTGATCCTGCGTCCGGCCGGATTGCCCGTCGAGCGTGAGCCGTGGAAGCGCCTCGCCTGGACCGTCACGCTGGATGGCTTGCACGTGCACAACCCCAGTCCTTACGTCGTGCGGCTCGGCAAAGCGCTTACACCGTTGCCTGGCTCACGCCCGGTCGAACTGCCGCGCACCTACATTCTGCCGGGCGAGCGACTGCAGCTTGATTTGCCTTTGAGTACGCTGGCACAGGTGTCGTCGGTGCGGATATTCCCGGCGACGACATACGGTTTTGCTGTCGACCATTACGATGCCCCGGTGACACGTTGAACTGGATCTGCATCGCCGCGTCGTTGCTGGCGCTGGGTAACTGCGGATGGCGCGTGGCGCTGGCGGCAGAGCCGCTGACGTTCGACATTCAAGTGCTCAGGGATCGCGGGATCGATCCGGCCTTGGCGGAGTATTTTCGTGATGCTCCGCGCTTCACCCAAGGCGCGCATGCCGTCGTGCTTGAAGTCAACGGACAGCCCAAGGGCCGTGTGCCGATGACATTCAACGATGTCGGCGAGTTGTGTCTGGGCACGCAATGGTTGAAGTCAGCCGGAGTTCTACTGCCCGCGTCTGTGCCGCTGCCGCCGGGGCAGTGTGTGACGGCTGCGCAGGGTTTTCCCGAGGCCATCGTGGAGTTGAACCCAGGCAGTCAGCAGGTCCGGTTGCTGGTGCCTACCGATACGCTGACTGAGCCTGCGCGGGCGCAGCGCAGCTTTGCCAATGGTGGCGTGGCCGGTGTGTTCAATTACGATCTGTTGATGGCCGGCAGCCAACTCGACGGGCAGACCAGCAGCTATCGCAGCTTCAGCTCGGAAGCCGGATTGAATGCCGGTGCCTGGGTGTTGCGCAGTCGCCAGTCTTTCACGGCATTGCCCGAAAGCTCGCGGTTCGAGCATCTCTATGCCTACGCGATGCACACGCTGGAAGATCAGGATGCGAGCGTTCAGCTCGGTCAGCTCAACCTGGCATCGTCGCTGTTTGCCGGTGAGTCGTTCACTGGCGTACAGGTTTTTCCTGAAGCGGCCTTCGCCCGACTCGATGCCGCCCGCAACGGCGCCCGTGGCCAGGTGGAGGGGGTGGCTTACTCGCCGTCGCGTATCGAAGTCCGCCAGAACGGCGTGACGATCTACACGACGATGGTGCCTGGCGGGCCTTTTACCTTGCGCGCGCTGCCGTTGCTGAGCAATCAGCTCGATCTTGAGGTCGCGGTGCATGAGCAAGATGGTCAGGAGCGACGTTTTCGGGTGCCGGCGGCGAATCTGCAAGAGGCGCAGTCTGACGCCCCCGTGGGTTTCAATCTGGCGCTGGGCCGGGTCCGTCGACTGTCTGCGGATAACCGTGAGGCTCCGACATTCGCGGCGTTCAGCCAAGACTGGGAAATGCGCCGAGGCCTGCGTGCAACCGCCGGTGCGCTCGCGGGCAGCGCGTACTTGTCGGCCGGTTGGGGGCTGCAACAACAGTGGGCGGGGCCGATTACGCTGGGGCTGCGCCAAGTGGTGTCCGAACAGCGCGCGGCAGGGCTTGCGGGCGATCAATGGCAGCTGACATTCAGTGCGCCATTGGCGGCCAATCTCTCGGCGAGCCTGGTCGCGGTGCGCCAGAGCCGGGACTTTCGCACCTTGTCCGATACCGACTGGAATCAACGCCGGCATCAGGCCGAGTCACGCAAACGCGATCACTGGGTGTTTTCGCTCAATGGCGCCACCGATGACTGGGGCGCATTTGGCGCAAGCTGGTCACGTTATTCGAGTATGGACGAAGCACCAGTGTCGCAATTGGGGTTGTCCTGGTCGCTGACATTGCCGCAGCGCGTCAGCTTGTCACTGAGCGTTGAGCGAGGCATCGGTGGTGCCGAGGAATATCGTCCGGGCCGCGCAGCTTACCTGACCGTGGGTATTCCGCTGGGCGGGCAAGGCCGGTTGCGCGGGTATGTGCGCAGTGACGAACGCTCGGGCATGCGCCAAGGGCTGGCCGTCAGCGCTGCAGTCAGCGAAACCCTGGCCTACACCGTCAATGCCGAGCACCGGGATAACACACCGGCGGCATTGGCTGCCCGAATCAATGCGTTGCCACGCTATACCAGCCTGGATGTCGGGCTCGGGCAGCGCGCGGGTGCGACGGAATATGATCTGGGCTTGCGCGGCGGCGTGTTGCTGCACCGTGATGGTGTCACGCTGTCACCCTATGCGCTGCGTGACACGCTGGGGGTGCTGAAGGCGGGTGAGCGTTCCGGGGTGCGGCTGCAAACGCCACAAGGCCCGGTCTGGACGGATGGCGCGGGGCGTGCGGTGGCGGCGAACCTGCCAGCCTATTCTCTGGCGCGGCTTGAGGTCGACCCACTGGGCCTGCCGCGTCATGTCGAAGTACTCAATGGCGTGCAGGAGGTGACGGTCGGACGGGGTTCGGTGCAGCACCTGGATTTTTCCCTGATTACCGTCCGGCGTCTGTTGCTCAAGGCTCGCTCGCAGGATCGGCAATGGTTGCCCAGAGGCTTGAGCGTGCTGGATGAACAGGGCCAGTATCTGACCTCCGTGATGGAGGCCGGGGCGATTTTCTTGCCGGACATCAAGCCTGCGCAGGTGTTGCGCGTGAGGTTGTCCGACAGCAGCCACTGCATCTTGCATTTCCCCCTGAGCGATTTTCCCGACGACGCCACGCAAATGGAAACCGTTGAGGCGATCTGCCGCCCTGCCATCCTGTCCTGATTGAGTGCCTGCCATGAAACCTTGGGTTATTGCCGTATTGCCGGCTTGTTTTGCCTGTGCCTCCGCCTGGGCGAACGCTGCATGTGAGGTGGATCTGTCGCCAGCGACCGTGGATTTCGGCGCCACCACCCGCGCCGAACTCTTGCGTTTTGCAGGTGCGCAGGGCGCAGGATTTGGCCTGCGCAATGTGCATTTGCGCATCCAGTGCCCGCAAGTTCGTCCGATCAAATGGTCCTTTGTCGCGCCGGCGGCGGGCGCTCGAGGCTATCGCTGGGAGGCTGGCACGTTGCAAGTGCGGATTGTGGCTGCACGCCTGGATGGCGTGGCGGTGCAGTGGCGGCTGGAAAGCGGTCAGCCAGTCGAGGCGAATCTGTTAGCGCCGGGAGCGCGTATCGTGCCCTGGAGCGGAGCGGCTATTGCGCAGGGACGGTATCTGCAAGTGGAGCTCGAGATCGATGCCCAAGTGGCGGACGCCTCAAGCCGGGTGGCCGACCTGAGGCGATTCGAGGGCCACGGAACGTTTCAGATCGATTAGTCGGCTGCGGCCAGCAGTTTGATCGCTGCCGCCCCCACCTTGCGTACCGCTTCTTCGATCAGCGCTGTCGGTTTGGCCGCGTAGTTCATCCGCAGGCAATTGCGGTACTTGCCCGAAGCGGAAAAGATGCTGCCGACGGCAATCTGAACGCCTTGATCGTGCAACTCACGATTCAGTTTCAAGGTGTCGAAACCTTCCGGCAATTCGACCCACAGCATAAAGCTGCCTTGTGGTCGGCTGGCGCGGGTGCCGACAGGAAAGTACCGCGTGACCCAATCGATCATCATGTCGCGATTGCGCTGGTATTGCGTACGCATCCGCCGCAAATGCGGTTCGAAATGGCCGGCCTTGAGGAACTCGGCAATAGCGATCTGCGGCTGCGGCGCGGTCGATCCGGTGCTGATGTATTTCATGTGCAGCACGCGTTCCAGATAACGACCCGGAGCAACCCAGCCGATACGCAGCCCCGGTGCCAGAGTCTTGGAAAATGAACTGCAGAGCAGCACGCGGCCGTCTTCGTCGAAGGATTTGATCGTGCGCGGACGCGGGTAGGTGTAGGCCAGTTCGCCATACACATCGTCTTCGATGATCGCCACGTCGAAACGCTGTGCGAGGTTGAGCAGGGCGCGTTTTCGCGACTCCGGCATGATGTAGCCGAGCGGGTTATTGCAGTTCGGGGTGAGTTGAATGACCTTGATCGGCCATTGCTCCAGCGCCAGTTCCAGCGCTTCGAGACTGATGCCAGTGAGCGGGTCGGTAGGAATTTCCAAGGCTTTCATGCCGAGGCCTTTCAACGTTTGCATGGCGCCGTGAAAGCTTGGCGAATCGACCGCGACAATGTCGCCCGGCTCGCAGATCGCGTGGATGCTGGTGGACAGCGCTTCGTGGCAACCGGTGGTGACCACCAGGTCGCTGGCGCTCAGCTGGCAGCCGGAATCGAGCATCAACCGGGCGATCTGCTCACGCAGTTCGAGGGTGCCGTGGATGTTGTCGTAATACAGACCAGGCATGTCCTGGCGGCGGCTGATGCGGGCCAGCCCACGCAGCAGCGGTTTCATGGTCGGCGAACTGATGTCGGGCATGCCGCGACCCAATTGCACGACGTCCTTGCGCGGCACCGCGCGAATCAATTCGAGCACCTGATCCCACTGCGAAATTTCCACTGGCCGCTGCGCCGGACGACCCACGGCAGGCAGCTCCGGCAGCTCACGGCCGACCGGCACAAAGTAGCCGGACTTGGGTTTCGGCGTGGCCAGGCCGCTGTCTTCGAGCATGCGATAAGCCTGCTGCACCGTGCTCAGGCTGACGCCATGTTCTACGCTCAAGGCGCGCACCGACGGCAACCGGTCACCTGGACGATAGAAGCCTTGTTCGATGCGCGTGCCGAGCAGTTCGGCGAGGTTCACATACAAAGTCATGGCACTGCCTCGATGCAGTTGATTCGTTAAACCAGTACAGATGCGTCAAAAATCGACAATTCAGACTCGGAAGCAGCAAATCTGTATGGAATTAATACAGATCCGTTGAATCTGTAATGCTTTTGCCGACCCGCGCATCATGGAATCTCTGGCTACCCAAGTAAACAGGAGCGACAAAAATGAACGGCTTGAGCGATGTGCGGCTGACGTTACACAGTCAGGAACTGGAGGCAGGGCAGAAGGACAATGCGTGGCATGCGGCGATGCGCAACGCGCCGTCCGGCCTGAGTCGCTGGGAACTGTTCTGGCATCGTCTGCACACACGCAAGGCGTTGCTGAGCCTCACGCCGGACCAGCTCAAGGATATCGGGCTGACGCGTGAACAGGCGCTGGAGGAGGGGTTGAAGCCGTTCTGGCGGATCTGATAACCACTGATCGTTCCCACGCTCTGCGTGGGAACGCCGCCCCGGACGCTCCGCGTCCGCTGTGACGCAGAGCGTCACTGGATGCATTCCCACGCAGAGCGTGGGAACGATCAATCAGACCAACTCTTTCATCCGATGCCACAACATCCCCAACGCCAGCAGCGGCGAACGCAGATGCTTGCCGCCCGGGAAAGTGATGTGTGGCACCTTGGCAAACAGATCAAAGCCACCGCTGTGCTGGCCGCTGATCGCCTCGGCGAGCAACTTGCCCGCCAGGTGCGTGGCATTCACCCCGTGCCCGGAGTACGCCTGGGCGTAATACACGTTCGGTTGATCGGCGAGTCGGCCAATCTGCGGCAAACGGTTGGCGCCGATGCCGATCATGCCACCCCACTGATAGTCGATTTTCACCCCAGTGAGTTGCGGGAAGACTTCGAGCATCTTCGGCTGCATGTACGCCGCGATGTCTTTCGGATCACGTCCCGAATAATGGCAAGCACCGCCAAACAGCAAGCGCCGGTCAGCCGAGAGTCGGTAGTAATCCAGCGCTACCCGCTGATCACACACCGCCATGTTCTGCGGCAGCAGGTTGTGCGCCTGTTCTTCGCTCAACGGTTCGGTGGCGATGATGTAGCTGCCGGCGGGCAGCACCTTGCCGCTGAGTTGCGGATTGAGATCATTCAGATAGGCGTTGCAGCCGAGCACCAGCGTCTTGGCGCGAACCGAACCCTGGGCCGTGTGCACTTTGACTTCGGGGCCATAGTCGATGCGGGTGACGGCAGAGTGTTCAAACAGTTTGACGCCCAGTTGCTGCGCCGCTGCCGCTTCGCCCAACGCCAGGTTGAGCGGATGCAGATGCCCGGAACCCATGTCGATCAATCCACCGATATAGCGTTTGGAACCGACTACGCTGTGCATCTCGCTGGCTTGCAGCAAACGGGTTTCGTAGCGATAACCGAGGCTGCGCAGTTCTTCGGCGTCTTCGGCAAAACCTGCAAGGTCGCTGGGCTTGTTGGCGAGATCGCAGTAGCCCCAGGTCAGGTCGCAGGCAATCTGAAAACGCTCGACGCGCTGGCGGACGATTTCCACCGCTTCCAGGCCCATCAGTTTCATCTCGCGTACGCCGTCGCTGCCGATGACATTGGCGAACTGATCGAGGCCATGGCCGACCCCGCGAATCAGCTGGCCGCCATTGCGACCGCTGGCGCCCCAGCCGATCTTGTGCGCTTCCAGCAACACCACGCTGAGGCCGCGTTCGGCCAGTTCCAGTGCCGTGTTCAACCCGGAAAAGCCGCCACCGACCACGCAGACGTCGGCCACCACGTCACCTTGCAGCAGCGGACGATCCGGTTGCGGCAAGCTGCTGGCGGCGTAGTAAGAGGCAACGTGGGGTTGGCTCGCGGGGGTGTCGGCGCGGGCGGTCATGGGCATCATCCTGAGGCTTGGGTGTCGAGAAAATTTGACGGAGCATAAGCCGCGCGCCCGAACGCGGGCAACACTGGTCGGCCCGCGGTGTCTGGATCACGGCTTTTGCGGCACAATTGCCGTCTATTTCACCTTGGTTACCGTTTCGATGAGCTGCAACAGCCAGACAGTCCGCACCTTGCGCCAGCAGATCCCCTCGTTCGAGTGCGTGCCCGGCTGCCACGATTGCTGCGGGCCGGTGACCACCTCGCCGGAAGAAATGTCGCGCCTGCCGCGCAAGACCCGCGCCGAACAGGATGCGGCGATGGATGAGCTGAACTGTGTGCACCTGGGGCCGAATGGCTGCACGGTGTATGAGGAGCGGCCGCTGATTTGCCGGTTGTTCGGCACGACCAAAACCTTGCCTTGCCCGAATGAGCGGCGGCCGGTTGAACTGATTCATCCGCGGGTCGAGAAGCAGATTTTCGAGTACATGGCGGCGAATCGGCAGGTGTTGGTTTAAAAGATCGCAGCCTTCGGCAGCTCCTACAGAGAAATGCATTCATGATCGTTCCCACGCTCTGCGTGGGAATGCAGCCCGGGACGCTCTGCGTCCCAAATGCCGAACGCGGAGCGTCCGAAGAGGCATTCCCACGCAAAGCGTGGGAACGATCGTCGCGGTGCTCAGTCCGGAATCGGCAGGCTCAAGCTCTCCTTAACCTCTTCCATGACGATATAACTCTTCGACTCCCGCACATGCGGCAGCTTCAGCAGAATGTCGCCCAGCAGCTTGCGGTACGAGGCCATCTCGGAAATCCGCGCCTTCACCAGGTAATCGAAATCCCCTGACACCAAATGACATTCCAGTACGTGCGGCAATTTCAGCACCGCGCGGCGGAACTCCTCGAAGGTGTCGCCGGATTTGTAGTCGAGGCTGATCTCGACGAACACCAGCAAGCTACCCTTCAAATGCTGCGGGTTCAGCCGGGCGTTGTAGCCCATGATGATGCCTTCGCGCTCCAGACGTCGCACTCGCTCGGTGCACGGCGTGGTGGAGAGACCGACCTTTTCCCCAAGTTCGGTAAAGGAAATCCGCCCGTCCGCCTGCAGGATCCGCAAGATGTTGCGGTCGATCTTGTCCAGCTCACGTTTGGTCTGAGTGTTGGTACGCATAGGGGATGCGCCTCCGTGAAAAGGGTTTTTGCCGAGAATTGTCGCCAAATATAGGCGCTTATATAGTGAAAAGCACTGGCATTTCTTTTTTACACTGCGCGCATCATTGCTCTAACAACAGACGTACGCGGCCCTGCCGCGATGAGGGATACAAAAATGCGCGTAATGGTCTTGGGTAGCGGCGTCATCGGTACCGCCAGTGCTTACTATCTGGCCCGTGCCGGGTTTGAAGTGGTGGTGGTCGACCGGCAGCCTGCTGCGGCCATGGAGACCAGTTTCGCCAACGCCGGCCAGGTCTCGCCGGGCTACGCCTCGCCGTGGGCCGCGCCGGGCGTGCCGCTGAAGGCGATCAAGTGGCTGCTGCAACGCCACGCCCCTCTCGCGATCAAGGCCACCGCCGACATCGACCAGTACCTGTGGATGGCGCAGATGCTGCGCAACTGCACCGCCAACCGTTACGCGGTGAACAAGGAACGCATGGTGCGCCTGTCCGAGTACAGCCGCGACTGCCTCGACGAATTGCGCGCCGAAACCGGCATCGCCTACGAAGGCCGCAGCCTCGGTACGACCCAGCTGTTCCGCACTCAGGCGCAGCTTGACGGCGCCGCCAAAGACATCGCCGTGCTGAAAGAATCCGGCGTGCCGTTTGAACTGCTCGACCGCGCCGGCATTGCCCGCGTCGAGCCGGCGCTGGCCAGCGTCACCGACATCCTCGCCGGTGCCCTGCGCCTGCCGAACGACCAGACTGGCGACTGCCAGATGTTCACCACGCGTCTCGCCGAAATGGCCGTGAAGCTCGGTGTCGAATTCCGCTTCGGCCAGGACATCCAGAAACTCGACTACGCCGGTGATCGCATCAACGGCGTGTGGATCGACGGCAAGCTGGAAACCGCTGACCGCTACGTGCTGGCCCTCGGCAGCTACTCGCCGCAAGTGCTCAAGCCGCTGGGCATCAAAGCCCCGGTGTATCCGCTCAAGGGTTACTCGCTGACCGTGCCGATCACCAATCCGGCAATGGCGCCGACCTCGACCATTCTCGACGAGACCTACAAGGTCGCGATCACCCGTTTCGACAACCGCATCCGCGTTGGCGGCATGGCCGAGATCGCCGGTTTTGACCTGTCGCTGAACCCGCGTCGACGCGAAACCCTGGAGATGATCGTCAACGACCTTTATCCTCAGGGCGGCAATCTGGCCGAGGCGAGTTTCTGGACCGGCCTGCGTCCGACCACGCCGGATGGCACGCCGATCGTTGGCGCCACGCCGTTCAAGAATCTGTTCCTCAACACCGGTCACGGCACCCTCGGTTGGACCATGGCGTGCGGTTCCGGTCGTTTGCTGGCCGACCTGATGGCGAAGAAAAAGCCGCAGATCAGCGCCGAAGGCCTCGATATTTCCCGTTACGGCAACAAAATTCAGGAGTCCGCAAAACATGTCAATCCAGCGCCAGCTCACCAATGAGCGCATGAGTCAGATCGTCAGCCACAACGGCACCGTGTATCTGGCCGGGCAGGTCGGCGACGACTTCGACGCCGGGATTGAACAGCAGACCCGCGACGTGTTGGCCAACATCGAGCGTTTGCTTGATCTGGCTGGTACCGACAAACAGCACCTGTTGTCGGCGACGATTTACCTGAACGACATCGAGGCGCACTTCGCCGGGATGAACTCGGTGTGGGATCAGTGGCTGCCGAAAGGCGCAGCCCCGGCCCGCGCCACCGTCGAAGCAAAAATGGCCAAGCCGAGCATTCTGGTAGAAATCTCTATCGTCGCCGCGCTGCCGTAACGGTTGTAAAGATCCCTCTCCCGGCGCTGTTGGCGGTTCACGTCGTCAGTCGGCGCCGGTTTTTATTCCCATGACCGCCTAGAAGTCTGCCGCCATGCGTCCTGCCCGTGCCCTGATCGACCTTCAAGCCCTGCGCCACAACTATCGAATTGCCCGCGAAGTCACCGGCGCCAAGGCGCTTGCGGTGATCAAGGCCGATGCCTACGGCCATGGCGCGGTGCGTTGCGCCCAGGCGCTGGAAGCCGAGGCCGATGGTTTTGCCGTCGCCTGCATCGAGGAAGCGCTGGAGCTGCGCGCCGCCGGCATTCGTGCGCCGGTGTTGTTGCTGGAAGGGATTTTCGAGGCCGATGAGCTGGCGCTGATCGTCGAGCATGATTTCTGGACGGTGGTGCACTCGCTCTGGCAGCTCGAAGCTATCGAGCAGGCCGCGCTGAGCAAGCCGATCACGGTGTGGCTGAAGCTTGATTCGGGCATGCACCGCGTCGGTCTGCACCCCAAGGATTACGCGGTGGCCTATCAGCGTCTGCTGGCCAGCGGCAAAGTGGCGAAAATCGTCTTGATGAGCCACTTCGCCCGCGCCGATGAACTGCACGCGCAGAGCAGCACCGAACAAGTGGCGGTGTTTGAAGCGGCGCGTCAGGGCCTGGCGGCGGAAGTCAGCCTGCGCAATTCGCCTGCCGTACTCGGCTGGCCGCAGATTCACAGCGACTGGGTGCGCCCGGGCATCATGCTTTACGGCGCGACCCCGTTCGAAGAAGCCAACGCCGTGGCCGATCGTCTGCAACCGGTGATGACTCTGGAATCGAAAGTCATCTGCGTGCGTGAACTGCCGGCCGGTGAGCCTGTCGGTTACGGCGCCAAGTTTATCACCGACAAACCGATGCGTATCGGCGTGGTCGCCATGGGTTACGCCGACGGCTACCCGCGTCAGGCGCCGACCGGTACACCGGTTTTGGTGGCTGGCAAGCGCAGTCGCATTCTCGGTCGCGTATCGATGGACATGCTGTGCATCGACCTGACTGATGTGCCGGAAGCCGACCTCGCTTCGCCTGTCGAACTGTGGGGCAAAAACATCCTCGCCAGCGAAGTGGCGCAGTGGGCCGACACTATTCCGTACCAGATTTTCTGCAACCTGCGCCGGGTGCCAAGGCTCTATTCCGAGGGTTGACGCCGCTGCGGGGGCCAAGTGTTGTAAATACTGAACGCTGTCGCCATGATAACGCTCAATATTCTTACAACATCAGGAGGCTCGCGCCTTGGACGTCGGTGAACGACTGCAATCGATCCGCAAGCTCAAAGGGCTTTCCCAGCGTGAACTCGCCAAACGCGCGGGCGTCACCAACAGCACCATTTCGATGATCGAAAAGAACAGCGTCAGCCCTTCGATCAGTTCGCTGAGGAAGGTTCTGGGCGGGATTCCCATGTCCATGGTCGAATTCTTTTCCGAAGAAATCCTGCAGGAAATTCCGACCCAGATCGTCTACAAGGCCAACGAGCTGATCGACATTTCCGACGGCGCCGTGACCATGAAACTGGTCGGCCGCGCGCACCCCAGCCGAGCCATCGCGTTTCTCAATGAAATCTACCCGCCAGGCGCCGATACCGGCGAAGAAATGCTCACCCATGAAGGCGAGGAAACCGGGATTCTGGTGGAGGGTCGCCTGGAACTGGTGGTGGGTCTGGAAACTTTTATTCTCGAAGCCGGCGACAGCTACTACTTTGAAAGTACCAAGCCGCATCGTTTCCGTAATCCGTTCGACTTGCCTGCGCGACTAATCAGCGCAGCCACGCCGGCGAATTTCTAAACCAAGAGGCGCCAGGCCATTACGGCAAAGGCACCCAAGCTGTTTTACCGATGCGCAACAAGACCCCTTTAATAATGGGGTTGTTTCAGTGTGGCGGGCTACCCGCTATACTTGCGCCCGCCTGCGAACCGTGGCCGCAGGCGTGAATAGCCACCATTGAGGGTGAACGCGTGAATCTAATTATGAAAATGCTGGCTGCACCAGCAACCGTATTGGCCCTCTGGGCTGTCAGCGCTCAAGCTGCGACGAATGACGACATTGCCAAACGCCTCGAGCCTGTCGGCCAGGTGTGTGTTCAAGGGCAGGAATGCAAGGGGATGGAAGTGGCGGCAACCGCCGGCGGCGGTGGCGGGGCCAAGACTCCGGACGAAGTGATTGCCAAACATTGCAACGCTTGCCACGGTACCGGCCTGTTGGGCGCACCGAAAATCGGTGACGCGGCAGCCTGGAAAGACCGTGCCGATCACCAGGGCGGCCTCGACGGTCTGCTGGCCAAGGCCATTACCGGCCTGAACGCGATGCCGCCGAAAGGCACCTGCGCTGACTGCTCGGATGACGAGCTCAAAGGCGCTATCCAGAAAATGTCCGGCCTGAAATAAGCCGCGCTTCTGACGAAAAAAACCGTCTCCGGACGGTTTTTTTGTGCCTGCGATTCAAGAGCCCCTCATCGGAACGCCGCCCGCCCATCCCTCTCCCGAAGGGGGGGCCGACCGAGGTGTCTGGCGTCTGACATCGACCTGACAGATTGAGTCGATTATGGATTCAGTAAGGCTATTTCAAGTCGGCGTAGCTTTCCAATATCCCCCAATCAGTCCCCTCTACCTCTGGGAGAGGGCTAGGGTGAGGGCAACAATCGAGTAGGAAAGGGATTTCACGAACAGCGCACATTCACTCTGAAGCTGTTCTTTGCAGCAAACTCAAGGCAAGCTCGGTCTACCCCTATTCACGGAACGGGCAGGAGGCTTCAGATGGTGCAGTTGTGTTCGATCGAACAGGCAGTGGACGACGTGATCGCACGGTTACCGGCGCATATCCGCATGGGCATGCCGCTGGGGCTCGGCAAACCCAATCACTTCGTCAACGCACTGTACCGGCGTATCGCCAAACTGCCGGAGCGGCAACTCACCATCTACACCGCGCTGTGCCTGGGCCGCCCGAATCTGGGCGATGGTTTGCAGAAGCGCTTTATCGAACCCTTCGTCGAGCGCGTCTTCGGTGATTACCCGGAATTCGATTTCCTCGCCGACCTGCACCACGACAGCCTGCCCGCCAATATCCGTATCGAACAGTTCTTCATGCAGCCCGGCAGCCTGCTCAACAGCGCGCCGGCCCAGCAGGATTACGTCAGCAGCAATTACAGCCACGCCGCGCGCGACATCAACGCCGCCGGGCTGAATCTGGTGGCGCAATTGCTCGCCAGCAGCAGCGAACACCCGGATCGCCTGAGCCTGAGCTGCAACCCGGACATCACCCTCGACCTGTTGCCGATGATCACCACGCGTCGCGACGCCGGGGAGACGATTCTGCTGGTCGGCCAGGTGCACACCG
The DNA here is from genome assembly GCF_900182985.1 of Pseudomonas helmanticensis. NCBI lineage: Bacteria > Pseudomonadati > Pseudomonadota > Gammaproteobacteria > Pseudomonadales > Pseudomonadaceae > Pseudomonas > Pseudomonas helmanticensis. The sequence continues at coordinate 4,584,218 of NZ_FXUY01000001.1, forward strand.
ATCTGCCGTACATGCCTGGTGATGCCGAAGTCGATATCGACACCTTCGACCTGCTGATCGATGAGAAGGACAGCAGCACGCTGTTTTCCACGCCGAACATGCCGGTGGGGTTTCAGGATCATTTCATTGGTTTGCACGCGAGTACGCTGGTGCGTGACGGCGGCACGTTACAGATCGGCATCGGCTCGATGGGTGATGCACTGACAGCCGCGCTGCTCGCACGTCAGGCGGATAACGCCGGTTACCTGGCCTTGCTGCATGACATCAACCTGAGCCAATGGGCGCAACTGATCGAGCGCGAAGGCGGCACCGGGCCGTTTGCCAAAGGCCTCTACGGTTGCAGCGAGATGTTCGTCAACGGCCTGCTGGTATTGGCGGATGCCGGGATCATTCGGCGCAAGGTCTACCCTGATGTGCCGACGCAGGAGCAGGCCAACGCTGGCACCCTCGACGAAGCCGCGCAAACTGACGGCATCTCGGTGCACGGCGGTTTCTTCCTCGGCCCGCGCAGTTTCTACGAGCGCCTGCGCGAGTTACCACAAAGCAAGCGCCTCGAATTCAACATGACCCGCATCAGCTACATCAACGAGCTCTACGGGCAGGAAGAACTCAAGCGTTTACAGCGCCTCGACGCGCGATTCATCAACACCGTGTTCACCATGACCCTGCTTGGCGCTGGCGTGGCGGATCAACTGGAAGACGGGCGGGTGCTTAGCGGTGTTGGCGGGCAGTACAACTTTGTGGCGCAGGGGCATGCGTTGCATGATGCGCGCTCGATTCTGATCCTGCGCAGTTGGCGAGAATCGGGTGGCGATATCAGCTCGAACATTGTCTGGGAATACGGCCACTGCACGATTCCACGGCATCTGCGCGATATCGTCGTGACCGAATACGGCATCGCTGATCTGCGCGGCAAAACCGATGCCGTAGTGATCGAGTCGCTGCTGAACATCAGCGACTCACGCTTCCAGCAAGGCTTGATCGAGCAAGCGCAAAAGGTCGGCAAACTGCCAAAGGATTTCCGCCTCGATCCGCGCTTCGCCGACAACACGCCACAGCGTTTGCAAGCGATCGCCGCACGGCATCCGAACCTGTTTCCGGAGTATCCGCTGGGTTGTGATTTCACTGCGATCGAACGGGATTTGTTGCGCGCGCTGAACTGGCTGAAAAGCAAATTCAAACTCACCGAGATTCTGGAACTGGGCAAAGCCGCCCTCGATGCACCGGAGGCGTCGCTGTATCCTGAACATCTTCAACGCATGCAACTGACAAATCCGGACGGCCTGAAAGAAGACCTGTTCCAGCGCCTGCTCCTCACCGGCCTGAAAGCCACCACCCAAACCCCGTAGGAGCTGCGGCACGCTGCGATCTTTTGATCCTGATCTTTAACAGATCAAAAGATCGCAGCCTCGTTGCACTCGACAGCTCCTACACGGGAAATACGGTGTTGCGGGTTATTCGATGAAGGTGACGACGCCACCCGTCAGCGATTTCACCCGGGCCAGTGATTCGACGCGGTAGCCCTGCGAGTCCAGCTCGGCGCGGCCGCCCTGGAACGACTTCTCGATGACGATACCCAAACCGGCAACGGTGGCGCCGGCCTGTTTGATGATCGAAATCAGCGCTTGCGAGGCCTTACCGTTGGCCAGGAAGTCGTCGATGATCAGCACGCGGTCGCTGCTGGTCAGGTGGCGCGGGGAGATCGCCACGGTGCTTTCGGTCTTTTTGGTGAACGAGTAAACGGTCGCCGACAGCAGATTTTCAGTCAGGGTCAGGGACTGTTGTTTGCGGGCGAAGATCACCGGCACGCCAAGGTTCAGACCGGTCATGATCGCCGGGGCGATGCCCGAGGCTTCGATGGTGACGATCTTGGTGATGCCCGAATCCTTGAACAGCGAGGCGAATTCGTCGCCGATCAGCTTCATCAGGGCCGGGTCGATCTGGTGGTTCAGGAAGGCGTCGACCTTCAGGACCTGGTCGGAAAGCACAATGCCTTGTTCGCGGATTTTCTGCTGCAATGCTTCCATGAAGCTGTCCTCATTTGGCGCTTTGTGCGCCGAAGGTCTAGTAAAAAAGTGGTCAATTCTAGCGCTTTAACATCGCGCGTATATCAGCCAATGCGCTATTGCCGCGCACGACTTTGACTTCGGTCGGTGTGTCGTCGTTGCCTTCCCAGGCCAGATCGTCCGGCGGCAGCTCATCGAGGAAGCGGCTCGGCGCGCAGTCGATGATCTCGCCGTACTGCTTGCGCTTGGCGGCGAAGGTGAAAGCCAGGGTCTGGCGCGCGCGGGTGATGCCCACGTAGGCCAGGCGGCGTTCTTCTTCGATGGTGTCGGCTTCGATGCTGGAACGGTGCGGGAGGATTTCCTCTTCCATGCCCATGATGAACACGTAAGGGAATTCCAGACCTTTGGACGCATGCAAGGTCATCATCTGCACGCCTTCGGCACCGTCTTCCTCTTCCTGCTGACGTTCGAGCATGTCGCGCAGGACCAGTTTGCCGATGGCGTCCTCGACGGTCATTTCGCCTTCTTCGTCCTTTTCGAGGGTGTTTTTCAATGCCTCGATCAGGAACCAGACGTTGCTCATCCGGTAATCGGCAGCCTTGTCGCTGGAGCTGTTGGTGCGCAGCCAGTTCTCGTAGTCGATATCCATGACCATGCTGCGCAGGGCAGAGATCGGGTCTTCGCCGGCGCACTGCTCGCGTACTTTGTCCATGAAACGCTTGAAGCGCGACAGGCGATCGGTGAAGCGGCTGTCGAGATGTTCGCCCAGACCGATTTCGTCGGTGGCGGCGTACATCGAGATTTTGCGTTCGGTGGCGTAGTTGCCGAGTTTTTCCAGGGTGGTCGAACCGATTTCGCGGCGCGGCACGTTGATTACGCGCAGGAAGGCGTTGTCGTCATCCGGGTTGACGATCAGGCGGAAGTACGCCATCAGGTCTTTCACTTCCTGGCGGCCGAAGAAGCTGTTACCGCCGCTCAAGCGGTACGGCACCTGGTGATGCTGCAACTTCAGCTCGATCAGCTTGGCCTGATAGTTACCGCGATAGAGGATGGCAAAATCGCTGTACGGGCGGTCGGTGCGCAGGTGCAGGCTGAGGATTTCCATGGCCACGCGCTCGGCTTCGGCGTCCTCGTTGCGGCAGCGGATCACGCGGATCTCGTCACCGTGGCCCATTTCACTCCACAGCTGCTTTTCGAATTCGTGCGGGTTGTTCGAGATCAGCACGTTGGCGCAGCGCAGGATGCGACTCGTCGAGCGATAGTTCTGCTCGAGCATCACCACTTTCAGCGATGGATAGTCGTCCTTGAGCAGCATCAGGTTTTCTGGCCGCGCACCGCGCCAGGCGTAGATCGACTGGTCGTCGTCGCCGACCACGGTGAACTGGTTGCGCGTGCCGATGAGCATTTTCACCAGCAGGTATTGGCTGGCGTTGGTGTCCTGGTATTCGTCGACCAGCAGGTAACGCACCTTGTTCTGCCACTTTTCGAGAATGTCGGCGTGCTCTTCGAAGAGTTTTACCGGCAGCAGGATCAGGTCGTCGAAGTCCACCGCGTTGAACGCTTTTAGTGTGCGCTGATAGTGGGTGTAAACGATGGCGGCAGTCTGTTCCTTGGGATTACGCGCGTTCTCCAGCGCCTGAGGCGGCAGGATCAGGTCGTTTTTCCAGGCGCCGATCATGTTCTTGATCTCGTCGACGCCGTCTTCGCCCGCGTATTCCTTCTGCATGATGTCGGTCATCAGCGCTTTTACATCGGTCTCGTCAAAGATCGAGAAACCGGGTTTGTAGCCCAGTCGCGCGTGTTCCTTGCGGATGATATTCAAGCCGAGGTTGTGGAAGGTGCAGACCGTCAGGCCACGCCCTTCGCCGGCCCGCAGCAACGTGCCAACCCGCTCTTTCATCTCGCGCGCGGCCTTGTTGGTAAAGGTCATGGCGACGATGTACTGGGCGCGGATGCCGCAGTTCTGAACCAGGTGCGCGATCTTGCGGGTGATCACGCTGGTCTTGCCGGAGCCAGCACCGGCGAGCACCAATAGAGGGCCGCCGACGTAGTTCACGGCTTCTTGCTGCCGGGGATTGAGTCGGGACATACGAAAATTCGGGAGTCGTTGACGAAATGGGCCGGCATTTTAACAGGCTCAGAGATTTGTGCTGCTCTCTCCGACTTGTGACGTACTGCGCGATTCAAATTTGCCGGTTTTGTTACTTTCGCGGAGGATGCGCGGTGATTTTGCGGCTAATGTACTCATTCGTGACACAAAATAACGTTTTGATAACCGTTGTCATTTGGTCATTGAACTTCGCAACGGCATAATGCCCCGCCCACATCATTGCAGAGTCTAGGGAGCTAGCTTGTCTACGCCTGTCGAACCCTTGCGTTTGCTGCTACTGGCCGAAGAGCCAGCGTGGACAGCGTTATTGCGTGAGTGTCTGGCTCCGATGGGGAGCGCGGCGGTGCTGATCAGCGCGCCGAGCTGGGACTCGGTCAGCAGTCTGTTCGAAGACAACCGCCATGCTGTGCTGTTGACCATTGCGGCGTTACAGCCGGCGCCCGGTCGTTGCAGCCTGCCGACGGTCTTGCTGCTGGAACACGAACCGGACACCGCGCCCGTTGGTGTCAGTGACTGGCTGGTGTTCGACGCCCTCGACGCCGGCATGCTCCGCCGTTGCCTGCGCCATGTGCGCGAACGCGGCGTGCTCGAAAATACTTTGCAACGCCTGGCCGAACAGGATCCGTTGACCGGCATCGCCAACCGCCAGGGTTTCCAGACCTTGCTGACCGCGCGTCTTGCTGAAGGCGACGGTCGTGGCCTTGCCCTCGGGCACCTTGATCTCGACAACTTCCGCCACGCCAACGACGCCCTCGGCCATCAGGCCGGCGACCGTTTGATCTTGCAAGTCGTCGCACGGCTGAAAAGTCAGCTCGAAGCCGGTGATCAACTGGCGCGCCTGGGCAGCGATGAATTCGCCTTGCTGATCGACACCCGTCGCGCGCCGCAACGCGCCGAATGGATGGCCGAACGCATTACCGAGGCCCTGTCTGAACCGTATTGGGTCGATGGCGAAAGCCTGCTGATCGGCTCCAGCCTCGGCATCGCCCATGCCCGCGCGCAAGCGGGCGCCGACCCGCTGATGTGGCACGCACACATCGCCATGCAACAGGCCAAGAGCACGCAAGGCTGCACCTTTCATATCTTCAACGAACGCATCAACCGCAACGCGCGGAGCATGGCCGACCTCGAAAGCGAGCTGCGCCGGGCCTTGCGTCGCGATGAACTGGAGCTGCATTACCAGCCACGGCTGAATCTTGAGGACGGTCAGATTGTCGGCCTCGAAGCCTTGGTGCGCTGGCGACATGGCGAGCGCGGTCTGCTGCCACCCAGCGAATTTGTGCCGCTGGCCGAGCAGAGCGGCTTGATCGTGCCGCTGGGTTACTGGGTCATTTCCCGGGCGCTGCGTGACATGCAGGCGTTGCGCGAGCGTGGTCTGCCGGCGTTGCACATGGCGATCAATTTGTCATTCCGCCAGTTTCAGGACAGCCAGTTGTTGCCGACGCTTAGTCGGTTGATCACTGAGCGTGGCGTCGAGGCGCAATGGCTGGAGTTCGAACTGACCGAAACCGCCGTGATGCGCCGCAGCGATCTGGTCAAACAGACCATGGACGCCCTCGGCCGGCTCGGCGTGCGTTTCTCGCTGGATGACTTCGGCACCGGATTTTCCTCGTTCGTGCACCTCAACAGCCTGCCGATCACCTTGCTGAAGATCGACAAGAGCTTTGTCGGCGGCATGGAGCAGCGCGAAGAGAACCGCAAACTGGTGCACGCGATGATCAATCTTGCGCACAACCTGCATCTGGAAGTGGTGGCGGAAGGGGTCGAGACGCCGGAGCAACTGGAGTTGCTGCGCGGGTTTGGCTGCGATCAGGTGCAGGGCTATCTGATCAGCCGGCCGTTGCCGTTGGCGGAGTTGGTTGAATACCTGACGTTTGGCTCAAGCCAACAGGTTTCTGTGGAGGCCGTTTAAAAGATCGCAGCCTGCGGCAGCTCCTGCACCGATTCATGTAGGAGCTGCCGAAGGCTGCGATCTTTTGATCTTAATCCGCACGAACAGCCTCGAACCTCTGTGACACAGGCTCCAGCCGAATCATCCGCTTCATCTTCCATTCAAACGCCAGCGTCAGGCTCACCGCCGCACACGCCAGGCCCAGCGCCAATCCCCACCAGACGCCCGTCGGCCCCCAGTTCAAGTGGAACGCCATCCACCACGCCGCCGGTGCGCCAATCAGCCAATAGCAACCGAGCCCGACCAGAAATGTGGTTTTCGCATCCTTCAGTCCACGAATGCAGCCCATGGCAATCGTCTGTGTGCCATCGAACAACTCAAACCACGCCGCCACCGCCAGCAGGCTCACCGCCAGACGAATGACCTCGGCAAACGCCGGATTGTCATGGTCGAGAAACAACCCGACCAACTGGTTGGGCAACAACCAGAACACCATGGCAAACCCGAGCATCACCACCGCGCCAAAAACAATTCCGACGCGGCCCGACATCCGCGCATCCAGCAGTTGCCCGGCGCCGTAATGCTGGCCGATGCGCATGGTGATCGCATACGACATGCCCGCCGGCACCATGAACGCCACCGAGACAATCTGCAGGGCGATCTGGTGCGCGCCCAACTGCGTGCTGCCCATGGTGCCCATGCACAACGCCGCGAAGGCAAACAAACCGACTTCCACCGCGTAGGTGCCGCCGATTGGCAGGCCGAGACGCCACAATTCTTTGAGATATTGCCGGTTGGGCCGCGACAAGCCTGCGCGCAGCGGATAAGCGTCATAGGCCGGATGCCGACGGATATGCCAGGCCAACGCCAGCGCCATGCAGTTGGCGACAATCGCCGTGACCAGACCGATGCCCATCAGCCCCATCTTCGGCAAGCCGAACATGCCGGTGATCAACGCGTAATTGAGCAGGAAGTTGGCCACCGTGCCGGCCAGGCTGATGACCATCACCGGCGTCGCCCGGCCAATCGCACTGGTGAAGCCGCGCAGGGCCATGAAGCTCAGGTAGCCGGGCAGGGCGAAGGGCAGGGCGATCAGAAATTGCCCCGCAGCATTGACGTTGGTTTCGGTCTGGCCGAACAGCAGCAACACCGGTTTCAGGTTCCACAGCAGCAACCCGGCGCCCAACGCCATCAGCCACGCCAGCCACAAACCGGCTTGGGTCAGCCGCGCTGCACCAATAATGTCGCCGGCACCCTTGCGAATCGCCACCAGCGTGCCGACCGCCGCAATCACGCCGATGCAGAAAATCGACACGAACGAATAAGTCGCCGCACCCAGTCCGCCGCCAGCCAACGCTTCCGGACTGAGGCGCGCCATCATCAGGGTGTCAGTCAGCACCATCAGCATGTGCGCCAACTGGGAAGCAATCAACGGCCCTGCCAGCCGCAGAATGGCCCAGAGTTCGGTACGCACAGGATGCTGCATGGTCATCACCACTCGATTTCGGAGGGAACAGGAGACCGTCGATTCTCGGCGCTTGGCAGGCTTTGCACAAAGGGATAAAAAGGATGGGTGGCATGATTAAAACTCATCATGAGTAGAAACTGTCCATTTCGCTGTATCCCGCTGCAGGAGCCTTGTGCATGTCTCGTCGATTTCCTCCGTTGTATGCCCTGCGCGCATTCGAAGCCGCCGCGCGGCACAGCTCGTTCACGCGTGCGGCCGAGGAGTTGTCGATCACCCAGAGTGCGGTGAGCCGGCATATTCGTACGCTCGAAGATCACTTTGCCTGCCGGCTGTTTCATCGCAGCGGGCGCAATCTGCAATTGACTGAAGCCGCGCGGTTACTGTTGCCAGGCATCCGCGAAGGCTTCGGTGCACTGGAGCGGGCCTGCAACACCTTGCGTGCCGAAGACGACATTTTGCGCATGAAAGCCCCGTCGACCCTGACCATGCGTTGGCTGTTGGCGCGGCTGAGTCGCTTCCGTCACCTGCAACCGGGCAACGAAGTGCAACTGACCAGCGCGTGGATGGATGTGGATTCGGTGGATTTCAACGATGAGCCGTTCGATTGTGCAGTGCTGTTGAGCGACGGCCATTTCCCCCCGGACTGGGAAGCGAGTCTGTTGTTTCCGGAAGAACTGATCCCGGTCGGCGCACCGAACCTGCTGAATGATCAGCCGTGGGATTTGTCTCGACTGGCCTCCACCGAATTGCTCCATCCGACGCCGGATCGCCGCGACTGGCGCAGTTGGCTGGAGCATATGGGCTTGTCCGATCAGGTCTCGCTCAAGGGCGGGCAAGTCTTCGACACGCTGGAATTGGGCATGATCGCGGCGGCGCGCGGTTACGGTGTGTCGATGGGCGATCTGTTGATGGTTGCCGAAGATGTCGCGCAAGGACGGCTGAGCCTGCCATGGCCGACTGCGGTCGCCAGTGGATTGAATTATTACCTGGTGTGGCCGAAGACCCGTCCGGGAGGTGAACGTTTGCGCCGCCTCAGCGACTTCCTGCAGGGCGAAGTCCGCGCCATGGAGCTGCCGGACGTTGCACGCTTGAGCTGAAACGTTCGAGCCGCCACAATGGCGGCCTTGCGCCATACCCTCGCAATGCGCTCAAGTATTCGGTTTTACCGCCGACTATGAGCAAGTGGAACCGTCGTGCCGGTATCCACGATTCACCCCCAACTATTAGAAAATTATCCGAGTCGAGATCAAGGAGGATCCCGTGGCTCGGCCAGGAGCTGTGCATGTCTCAACCTCGCGCTCGGATCGCCTCGCAGCTGGGCCTCGCGCTCGCTGTGATACTGGCAATCGTCATCAGTGGCAGTACTGTGTTCGCCCTGCGTTCGCTGGATTCGGCCAACCTCGCCACCCGTGAAGAACATCTGGCCAGTGAGGCGCGGCTGCTGGCCGACCAACTGAGCACCTTTCACGGCACGCTGCGTGAAAGCACCCAGCGTCTGAGCGGGTTGTTCGAAAAGCGCTTCAGCGCCGGCCTGAGCATTCACGCCGATGAGCCGGTGACGGTCGCTGGCACGCAAACCCCGGGCCTGCATCTGGGCAGCGAAGTGCTGAACAACAACTTCAAGGAAGTCGACGAGTTCAAGCAGATGACGGCTGGCGTCGCCACGCTGTTCGTGCGCAGTGGAGAAGACTTTGTGCGGGTCAGCACCTCGCTGACCAAGCAGGATGGCACCCGCGCCATCGGCACCTTGCTTGACCATGCTCACCCGGCGTACGCGAAGTTGATGGCCGGGCAGAGCTATGTCGGCCGCGCGTTGCTCTTCGACCGTTCCTACATGACCCAATACACCCCGGTGCGCGATGGTAGCGGAAAGGTGATTGCGGTGCTGTTCGTCGGGTTCGATTACACCGATGCGCAGAACGCTCAGTTCGACAACCTCAAGCGTTTCCGTATCGGCCAGACGGGTTCGCTGGCGCTGCTCGATGAGCAAAACAAATGGCTGGTTCCGCCGGCGGGCGTGCAGGCGCTGGATCAAGCGATTCCGGTCATCAGCGGTCTGGCGAAGACACCGGGCAAAGGTCAGTTCTGGGGTGACAAGGCCGAAGATTTCTACAGCGTTGCTGTGCCGTTCGACGGTGGCCCGTGGTCGGTGGTGGCGAGCATGCCGAAAGCCGAGATCCGCGCTGTGACCTGGAGCGTCGGTACGCAACTGGCCATTGGCAGCTTGCTGGCGATGTTGCTGGCGGTCGGTTCGGTGGTCTGGCTGCTGCGTAGCAAACTGGCGCCACTGGGTGACCTGGTGCGTCAGGCCGAAGCTTTGGGCGCCGGCGATCTGAGCGTGCGCCTGAACGTGTCGAGCAACGACGAAATCGGTCAGCTGTCCCGCGCGTTCAACCAGATGAGCCAAGCGTTGTCGACTATGGTCGAGCACATCCGGCGCTCTTCGGAAGAGGTCAACAGCCGTGCGCGGGCGTTGTCCGGTTTATCCGGCGGTGCTTATGAGGGCATGGAGCAGCAGTCCGGCGAAATCACCAGCATGGCCGGTGCGGTGGAAGAGTTCAGCGCGACCTCGTTGAACATTGCCGACAACATGGGCGCGACTCAGCGTCTGGCACAGGAAAACGCCCAGCAAACGCAGATTGGTCGCAGCTCCATGGAAGAGGCTTCGTCCTCGCTGGAGCAAATCGCCGGCGCGCTGAACAGCACCGCCACAGTAATCAACACACTCGGCCAGCGCTCGCAGGAAATCGGCGGCATTGTCGGGGTGATCACCTCGATTGCCGAGCAGACCAATCTGTTGGCGCTCAACGCTGCGATTGAAGCGGCGCGTGCCGGTGAACAAGGGCGTGGCTTTGCCGTGGTGGCGGATGAAGTGCGCAGCCTGGCATCGCGTACTCGCCAGGCCACCGATGAAATTTCCAGCATGATTCACAGCATCCAGCAGGAAACCGGCAACGCGATCAGCACCATGGAGCAGGGCAATGTGCTGATGCAGGAAGGCCTGTCGCGTAACGCCAATGTCGCCTCGGCGCTGGCACGCATCGATGAGCAGAGCCGCTCGGCGGGTCAGCAATTTGCCGCGATTACTACGGCGACTCAGGAGCAGAGCAGCACCGCGACATTGCTCAGCAGCAACCTGCAGAGCATTGCGCTGGCCAACAGTGAACAGCGCGAAGTGGTGTCAAACCTCGCCGTCACCGCCAAAGAGCTGGAGAAACTCGCAGCAGACCTGCGCTCTGAGGTCGACCGCTTCCGCTGATGCCTCTTGTAGGAGCTGACGAGCGAAACGAGGCTGCGATCTTCTGATTCTGCAAAGCAAGATCAGAAGATCGCAGCGTGCCGCAGCTCCTACAGGGGGATTACGCGGTGACGAGGAGCCGGTGTGTGTCAGTTACATTTGGCGTTGCTGGAGACTTCCTTGCTCGCCAGTTTCAACTGTTTGGCCAGTTCGGCCGCGTTGGTGCTTGCGTAAACCCGGCCTCCGGTATTTTTCGCGATGCACTGTGAAGGTCCACCGGCGCCGATGCTCACCACATTGACCCGCAACCGCGGTTGCTCCTGGGCAATGCGTCGGGATACCGCGCAGACGTCCTTCTGGCAACCGTCCTCGCCGTCGATGAACATCACGATCACCGCGTCATTGTTACGCCCGTCCACGGTGCTCGCCGCTTTCGCCAGGCTATCGGCCAACGGCGTGCCATCGTTGGGTACCAGGCCACGGATCCCGTTGATCAGGCGTGAACGATCGGCAAACTTGAACACCCCTTGGTCAGGTGTGCTTTCGCAACCGGCGAAGGTGATCAGGCGCGTGTCGATCTTCGGGTCCAGCGCGTTGATCATGCCGGCCAGCGAATCCTGGGCGACGTTCATGCGGCTCGGTTTCTCGAAGATTCGCATGGCACGATTGGGGTCCATGTACTGGTTGAGACTGTTGCCAAAGAACCATTCTTCGTCGGCTTTCACCGCTTTGGTGTTGAGCTCCATCGACCCTGATGTATCGAGCACCACGACGAATTGCGGGATCACCGCATTCGGGGCTTTTTTACGGCAGGCGAAGTTGTCCAGTGTCGGTGGCGGCGGCGGGGCAACGACCACCGGTTTTGGCGGCGGGACGGGTTCCGGGGCCGGCTCGGGTTCCGGCTCTGGTTCTGGAACCGGTTGCGGTTCGACCACAGGCTCGGGCACCGGCTCGACCGGTTGTTCCACAGGCGCCACGACCGCTGCTGCGGGGGGAACTGCAACGACAACAGGTTCACGGTGCAGAAACCACCAGAGCCACAGCGCCAGCAGCAACAACAGCAGCGCCAGCAAGGCAGCGGCGATCCACCAGCCACGGCGCGAAGGCGGCACCACCGGCGCCAATGGCACTGGCGGTACGACCGGCGGCACGATCGGTCGCGGCGGTCGCTGGTTCCAGCGCACCACCAGCGGCTCACCATTGAGGCTGTAAAGCTTGTCCAGCTCAGGGCTGCCGAGCAGGTTGCGCAAGTCATCCGCTACCGTCGGCTGCCCGCGTTTTTGCAATTCATCGGCCAATTGTTCGAGGGAGGTCTGGCGCACCTCATAGGTTTGCAGCAAGCGTCGTTGCGCGTCCTCATTGAGTTCGGCATAGGGCGTGGGCTGGCCACCCAGTTCGGTCCACCATTCCAGCACATCGCCGCTGCCCATCCGGGGGATGGCGAACAGGCTCGCGCTGGTCGGCGGAAAGTGTTTTTGAATGAGGGCGACTTTGGCCTGCAGCGCACTCATCCCCTCCGGTGTGGCGTGCGCATCCCTGATGACCCGCTGCATGACGACGATTCCTGAAAAAGCTGCAGGCCTCCGACGGGAGGCCTGCGGGGTGAAAAGTTACTCTTCGTAACCGAGACTGAACTGCAGTTGATTGACCTTCTTCTGCAGCGTTTTCAGCTGTTCCTGCTTGGCCGCCAGAGTCGCCGGTGAAGCCTTGGCGGTAGGGGCTGCCTGCGACGCCTTGAGCTGCTGCTCCAGATCGGCAATCTGCTTCTGCACCGAGCCTTCATTACCGCGCCGGCCCTTGAGCGAGGTCAGCAGCTTGCCCAGCGACTGGTTCAACTCAGCTTGGGATTTCTGCTGACTGGCCAGATCGGTTCTGGTGCTCAGTTGCTGGGCCTGAATGTTCTCGTAGACCTGGCGGAACATCGCGTTTTGCAGACGCGATTCGGTCAGTGCCTGCTCCTTCTGCTTGACCTGATCGCTGTAGCCACCGGAGTAGTCACAGTTCATCTTGGTCAGCATGCTGCTGTCGCGATTGGTCGAATCGCATTCGCCAGGCTTGGTCGCGCAACCGCTCAAGGCCAGGATGGCGGTGAGGACCGCCAGCTGTTTTAGCGTCATGTGCTTAACCCAGAGTGATCGCGGAGCGCTGGCTGTAAAGACCGTCGACTTCCTTTTGCAGGGCGGCGACTTTCTCGTTCATCTTCAGAATGTTCACGTCGACCTGCTTGATCTCGGCGCTGGCGCCTTGCGCGCGTTCGGCGTCGGCCACCTTGGTGTACTCGGTGACCTTGGTGCGCATGTTGCCGAGGTCTTTACGCAGGCGGGCGATGTTCTGGTCGATTTCGGCGATTTGCGCCTGCGCCTTGGTCTTGTCGACCTTCTTGCTGGCGATGTCCTTTTTGATCTGGGCGATGCGTGCCTGATCGTCGTTGATCACTTGTTGCGCGGTCGCGGTACGGGCCACCACGTTTTGCGTGTCTTGCTCGACATCGCTGTTCATCTTCGCCAGACGGGTGGTGGTGTCGGAGTATTCGCTGCGACGCTGATCCAGATAGTAGTTGGCGCCCATGGCCACGCCACACGCGGTGATACCGGCGGCGATCGCGCAAACAGCCTTGTTGCTGCTGTTGGACAGCGCGCAACCGAGGATACCGACGCCGGCACCGACGGCGCAGGCCTGATAACCGGATTTGCTGAAGAACTGTGCGTCACTGCCCTGGGTCAGGCGTGGGTCGGTGCCATCGCTGCCGCCGAGCATCGAACTGCCGGTATTGGCGCAACCGGTCAGCAGCAGGCTGCCGGTGAGTACGAAAGCGATTTGTAGCTTGAAGCGAGTCCAGAGGCTGCGCGACATGGTGAAGCTCCTTGATGACAGTGTTGTAGTGCGTTGTTATTGGGATACGGTTTTGCAGCTGTTGAGCCAGGCGTCGGTGTCGATCTTCTGCTTTTGCAGGAAGGTCTTCTGATTCGCCCAGTGCGTGCGCAAGTACGGTTTGAGATCTTGCAGCTGTTTGTTGCGGGTGATGATTTCTTCCATCACCGGCACCTGTGCTTCAAGCAACGGCTGGCCATACAACGTCGCCGATTCCACCAGGCTGCTGGCGTAGTAACGGCTGAGTTTGTGCAGGCGATCCTTCTGCTCCTCGAGCTTGGCTTTGCGCATGTCGCAACTGGCGTCCTTGTCGGCGGACTCGCAGTTGAGCTTGTAGTTTTTCTGCAGGAAATCCACGTACTGGCCGTCGTCGAGCATCTTGGTGCAAAGGAATGCGCCGAGGTTGAGGCTGGCGCGAATCGCCTGATCGCGGGTTTCTTCCTGCTGCTGATTACTCGCGCGCAGTTGGTTTTCCAGGGCCTGGAGTTTTTCCTTGAGGGCTTTGTCTTCGACGCCCGAGGCCAGCGTATTGAGGGACTGCACCGCGCCTTTATCGGCCGATTCGGTTTCTTTGCTGCCGGTACCGAGTTTCTTCCAGCTGCTTTCGATACTGGCGACGCGCTCACGCGAGGTCAGGGTCGGAGAGACCATGACCAGGCGCAGGCCGGTGGTCTTGTTTTTCACCTGGCCGTCGGCGTTGTAATACGGCTCTTCCTTGCGCAACGCGGTGCGCAGGTCAGCCTGGGCGGTCAGGTAATTGCCGCCGCGCACGACATAACCGCCGGCCTGGCCGTGCTGACGATCGAGTTTGTTCAGGCGAAACGGCTCGAACATCATTTCGTCGACGTTGCCGAGCATGTCATGCAGGCCCAAGGGGTTGGGTTTTTGCAGACCGGTCAGTTGCAGCTTGCCGTTCGACGATTGCGCCCCGGCGAACCACTCGTAGGCGTTGATGCCATCGGGCATCGGATAGCGTGTGTCGCGAAACTCCGCCGCACCGACTTCCAGCCCGCCACGTGCGGCGAACTCCCACTCGACCTCGGTCGGCAGGCGCAGGAAACCCAGCGCGCCGTCTTCTTTCGGCAACTTGTCGGCGGCGTTCTTGCGCAGCCACAGGTTGTATTTGTCAGCGGCGTCGATGGCCTGCACCCAGCTCACGGCAACTTGCGGCAGGCGCATTTTGGTCGCGGCGGTCGGGCAGGTGTCATCGGTCAGCGCGGCGTATTGCAGCTGACTCATCTCGTACTTGGCCATCAGGTAGTAACGGGATTTGTCGCTCTTGCCGCCGGTAAAGCTGCCGGCGATGAAGGTCGGGCGAGTCTGTTCGACGTAACCGTATTCCGCGCCATCCTGGCCGATGTTGATCGGATAGTCATCCAGCGGGCCGGCGACCGGAATGAACACCTTGCGAAACACCATCGAGCCTTCGCAAGGCATCGGCAGAACCACGTCACTGGCCTCGGGCAGCGGGTTGTAATATTTCTCTTCCCAGCCCGCCGCCGAGGCGTCGAGCAGGTAGCCCAGGCTCAGGGGCAACAGCAAGCCAAAACGTTTATAGCTCACGCAGACTCTCCGCAGGTTGGATGCTGATGGCTCGCACGGCGCCGATCATGGCCACCAGTGCAGCGACCAGAAAGGTCAGGAGCAGGGCGGCAAGGCCATGCCAGAAAGTGATGTGACAAACGAACGTGCCGGTGGCCTGGCTGCTGCCGAGCAAGTAGTCGAACAAATGGCTACCGACCGCATAAAAAGCCAGCCCGCCGAGGTAACCGGCAAGGCTCAGCAGCAGCGCCTGGACAATCACGAAACCGCCGACGGCCGCGCGCTGGAAACCCAGCAGGCGCAGTACCGCGAGGCTTTTGCGCTTGCGGTCGATGTTGGCCAGAAACGCCCCGACCATCGACGCCACGCAGCCGATCAGCGCCGCCAGGGCAATCACGCCGAAGATCAACCCGAGCACATGATTGATGGCTTTGACGTTGTCGATGTCGGCCAGTCGGCTCGAGGTTTCGATGTGTTGTTCGTTGAGCCAGCGTTCCAGCGGCGCGACCTGATCGATGTCACGCGCATACACGCGGGCTCGGGCATACAGCGGTTGCAGATTGCCTTGCGGCTTGCCGGTGGCGATGCCGAACGCCGCGACCTGATAGCCGTCGCGAAAACGTTCGAGGTCCAGCAGCAGCGGCGGTGCGACAAACCCGGCGGCGCGACCGAAGCGTGCGCCGTCCAGTACAGCGATGACGCTCAAGGTGATTTCGCCGCGCTCATTGGCGCCTTCCAGTCGGCGCAGCACGCGCAGTTGCACGCGGTCGCCGGCCTTGGCCTGCAAGCGTTGCGCGGCGCGGGCGCTGAGAATCACTTGATTGCCGACCGGGTTGAGTTGCGGCAGATTCAGCTGCGGGTCGCCAAGTTCAGTGGCGATGATTTCCGCGCCTTCGACAAACTTTTGCAGGCCGACAAACAAGTCCGCCTGAGTATTCAGCGAGCGGGTCTGACCGAGGGCAAAAGCCGTTTCCGGGCGCTGGCGCAGACGCTCGATCCAGGCACTGTCGTAGTTGCCGTTGCTAAGCATCTTCACTTCAAGATTGCGTGGGTCGCGCAGCAGTTCATCCTGCAACTGGCTGACCACGCCGTGCTTGAGCCCGAACAACAACAGCAACGGCGCGATCACCGCCACCAGAGAGGCGGCAATGCACAGCGACACCTTGCGGTCGTGCCAGAGGTCTTGCACAGCCAGCGTGATCAGCAGGCGCAGGCGCTCAGTCCATCGGTTCAAACAGTGTTTCTCCCTGACGGCTGATGGCGCCGAGTCGTGGCAAGCCGAAATCCTTCAGCAAGGCCCAGTCATGCGAGACCACCAGCGCGCTCAGGCCCATGCTCGATACCAGACTCAGCAACAATTCGAACAAACGTCGCGCGCTGTGCGGGTCGAGAGCCGCAGTAGGCTCGTCGGCCAACAGCAGCAGCGGTTCATGGGCAATTGCCCGCACACAGGCGACCCGCTGACGCTCGCCGATCGACAAGGCTTGCGGCTTCTTATCCAGCAAGCCTTGCAGGCGCAGCACCTCGACCGCGTGATCGACGTGAGCGCTGTGCGCCGGCATCCCGAGCAAGCGTCGTGGCAGGCTGATGTTGTCGCGCACACTGAGAAACGGCAGCAGTCCGCCACTTTGCAAAATGAAACCCAAATCCCGCGAGCGCACCGCCGCCAGACTCGCTTGGTCATCGCTGGCCAGCAGTTGGGCAATGTCCTGCGCCGGTCGCGTTGCCGAGGCCGGCGGGCCGAGGCGAAAGCGTTCGAGCTCGACCGGCGCCAGTAACAGGCCGATGGCTTCGAGCAGCGTGCTTTTGCCGCTGCCGCTCTCGCCAGTAATAGCGAGGATTTCCCCGCCACCGACATGCAATTGCGGCAGGCGCACGTGATGCGCCAGTGCGCCCTCACCGCGGCGCACCAGCAGGTTTTTGATATCGAGCATCAGCGTCTCGTTAAGGCATCATTTCCAGAGGCACGGGGTAAACGTTGTCCCGCGCATCGCTGTCCTTGGCCAATGCCACCCAACGGTCGACGTCAGCGTTGTAGCGCTGGTAGTGGCGCAGTTTGGTGTTGAGCGTGCGGATGAATTTCTCTTGCGCCAGACCGTCCCAGCTCTTCCAGGTCTCTTCGTCGAGGTTCAACACTTCGCTCTGGTAGGGCAGGTCTTCGAGGTACTCACCGAGCACGCCCATGTCCGCCAGTTTGGCGTTACCGTTCTGCTTGAGCTGATTAGGGTCGGCGCCCATGGTCGCGGCGACCGAGCGCAGGCGCTCGAACATTTCCGTCGGCGAAATCAGGCCTTCGTTGGCCGCATCGAGTATCTGCTTCATCACATCGCTCAAGTCGCTGAGCTGGGATTTGGTCAGCAACACGCGTACGTCGGTGGTCGGGATGTTCTGTTTGATCAGGTCACGGTCGGTGATCCACGCCTTGAACACCGGCGGGGCCTTGCTGTTGGTCTTCTCGCCCAGATACGCCAGTTGCATGGCGTGGCCGATCAGCGCCGCATCGTCGAGCATCTTCTTCTCGGCGGGATCCTGTTTGGCATTCGCCGCGCTGCCGATGGCGTCTTCGCCCATGTAGGCGGCTTTCACCTGTGAGGTGATGGCCGCGGCCAGGGTGTCGACCTTGCGTCCGAACTCCTGGATGTCGCCAGCGTTGACCGGGTAGTACAGCGAAGTGTTGGTGCCCGGGTAAGTCGACAGGTTCTGGTACTGCGCCTCGGCCTTGGCGTGGTCTTTAATTCCTGCCGGCGTCTTCAGGTGCAGGGTGTAAATCGCCACGCCCGGATTGCCTGCTTCAAGACGCACCTGCGCAGCGCTCAAACCGGTTTTCGACAGTTTGTCGTCGCCTTCGATGGCGCCAGCATCGGTGATCAGCACTACGTAACGGGCGCCGAACTGGCTCCAGTCGACCTTGTCGATACTGTGCATGACGCCGGCGTAGGCATCTTCGTCGAAGCTGCTGCTGGAGACCTTGGCCTGCTTGAGGTCGGCGACTTTGGCGAGGAAGTCCGCGCTGTCTTTCACTTTGGTCGGGTCGGCGTACATCTTCGTGGTGTATTCCAGGCCCGGCACCGCGTCGGTACTGGAACGGAATGCGACCAGACCGAACTTGACCTGTTTGCCGAGGTTCTGCGATTCGATCTGCTGATAGACCTTGCGGATCGCCTCACGGGTGCGGTCGATGTACGGGTCCATCGAAATCGTCGAGTCGATGACAAACACCACCGCCGCACTGAATTCTTTCAGTTGGCTGGTGGCCTTGTCTTCGGCTTCCTTGCCGCCGGCCGTGCTGCCAGCAGCCGCACCTTTGGTGTCTTTTGCCTCGGCTTTGCTGACCGAGGCGACATTGAGCAGGCGCGTGCGGAAGCCCGCTTCGGTCATGACTTCTTCGCCGCTGAGCACGGGCAGCAGGTAGAACTGCTTTTGCAGGTCGACGAAGTATTCAGGTTCTTCGGCAAGTACGCCGGGTGCTTGCTTGCCTTTCTTCAGGGTGGCTCGCAGCGGAGCGACTTTGCTCACCGGATCCGGCGCATCGAGGATGCCTTCGACCGTGGCGCGCTCTTTGAAAAACAGCAGGCGGTCGCGGTTGGCCGGGTTGGTGAACGCCAGCGTCAGCTGCATTTTCCAGTCAGTGGTGCAACTGGCGGGCAGCCAGCCGATGGTTTTGCCGTAACTGTCGGGGCCGACTTTCAGCCACTCGGCGTTACTCGCCTGGGCGCGCTCGTAGACATAGAAACGGCTGAACACCGGTTGCTCGTCGCCGGCCGCGCCACCCGCCGTCGGGCTGATCTTGCAGCCCGGGGTGGTCAGCACGCGCTGGAACAAAGTCTTTTTGCCGGCCTGGATCAGCGGTTTTTCATCGGCCATTGCCAGCGGGCTGATGCACAGTGCGAGCAGCGCGGCACCGCTGAGCAGGAAGCGATTCATGGAGGTGCGCATCACTTCTGCAACTCCTCGAAACGCTGCTTGGCTTCGGCATTATTCGGGTCTTGCGTCAGGATCGTTTCGTACCAGTAAGCAGCGGTGGCGTTGTCCGCTGCCGGGAAGCAATCGCTGGCTTTCAGGTATTTCGGATCGTATTCATGGGCATAGGCGTTGGCGATCAGTGCATCACCGGCCTGGGCGCGGTTGGCGTACAGGCGCTGGGCGATGCCGCAATGTTTACCGGCCTTGGCCTCGTTGATGATCTCCAGCAGTTTGGCGCTGTCGGGAGCCGCCTTGATGCAGGTCTGGACGAACGTCAGCTCGGGCAGGCTGTTCATGCTTTCCAGCGTGCAAGCATCGGCACTCGCCGGCGCTGTCGCGGCGACAGCCGGAGCGGCAGGCTCCGGAGCGCGCTTCATCAGCCAGAAAACCACGGCTGCAGCGATCAGCAGCAACACCACGATGAGCAGACCGATCAGACCTTTGTTGCTCTTCTTCACCGGCGCCGGTGGCGGGGTGTAGACGGGCTCAGGGGTGATCGGCTCAGGTTCGACCGGCGCCTCGATCTCAGGCAGCACCAGCTCTGGCAACTCGGGGATTTCCGGCTCGGGCGCACTCGGCGCAGTCAGTTGTGCTGCGCCGTAAGTCGAGCGGGTCTCACCGCCGGCCGTGGACGGCAGCAAGCCGACACCCGGGCGGACTACGCCGACGTCGCTTTGCCCCGGGCCCTGCTCGCGCAATTCGATGCGAAATTGCGAACTGGCACCGCCTTCCAGCAACGGGTCGACAACTTCCGGGCCAACCTGGGCTTCCAGCGCTTCACCGCTGGCGGCAACGTCGAAACGCGACACCTGAAACCAGAACGGGTTGTTGCTCCAGACTTGTCCTTCCTGAAGATAGAAACTGTCCTGGTTACGCTGGATGGAAAATTCCAGCTGTTCCTCCGCCCCCTGCCATTTCTTGACGGTAAGGCAGGCCCGGCCAGGCACATTGGGCTCTAACGCGAGCAGGTCGACACGAATTGGCATTGCTTATCTCGCTGCGAAGGCGGTGAGCACTTGGCCCAGGCGTTCGTTCTGTTCAGGGGTGATTTCGCGACCGGCACCATGGCCGGCATTGTCCAGGGTGATGTAGGCCAGGCCCGAGAGCCAGTCGCCCAAAAACAGCTGCGCCTGGTTCGACGGTTGCGCCGGCAACACCGGAACCTGTCCCGGACCGATGTCGGCATAGAAGGAAAACAGTGGCGCCTTGGCACCGGCCCGGCTGTTCGGGCGTTCGCTCACCGGCTTCTGGATATAGCCGAACCAGGAGACGAAATCGCGCAGCACGCGTTGCACTTCCAGCACTTGGCGTTCGACCAGTTGATCGCGACGGGCGCCGCTTTGTGCACGCTTGAGTACAGCGCGGCTGAGTTGGCCGGGCAAGTCATGGCGGTAGCCGGCGGTGATCAATTCATCGACCACCGCTTCGAGCAAGGCTTTTTCCAGACCGAGCAGGTTGAGCAGGCTTTGTCGGGTGGTCAGTTCGCGCAGGTGGGCGATCCAGGCTTTGAAGGCCGCTTTGGCGAAGCGGTGTTCATTGCTTTGCAGTTCCGGCGCCGCGCCGCCGGTTTTGCTGCTGACGGGGGCGCTGTCCTGACCGAGGTCGCCACCGAAGTCGAAATCGAAACCGGCGTCGTTGCCGTACAGGCTCTGGCTTGGTGGCGTGCTGACCGGTTCATCGCTGGCGGCCGGTTCGTCATCGGTTTCGTAGACGCCGCTGAGGTACAGGTCGCGCACTTCTTCGCTGCGCATGTCGAGCTGATCGATCAACTCGCCAAGCACCGCCGGGCGTCGGCCCAGACCGGACAGAATCATCTGCGCCTGGGCTTTCTTGGCGGCGGCCGCACCGTCACCGTCGGCGTGATACCAAGTGCTGAGGCCATGGGTGGTCAGGCCGTCAAGGCATTGGTCGAGCTGCTCGCGGATGCGTTGCAGCTTGAATTCAATATTGGCCACTTTGGTGAAACTGCTGCTGAAATAACTGATACCACCGTCATCATCTTTCAGCATTTCCGTCCAGGCTTCGGCCGGATTGGCGACGTGTTTGCACACCAGCGCGTTGCTGGCGAAGCTGCTGCCCAACGCTTCGACGCGTGCCTGGTAATTGCTGTTGAGGCCGGTTTCGGCGCCACTGGCGTCCTGCATGATGAACGCCGCGTCCATCCGCGGTTTGCGCACCAGGAAGGTGTTCTGGAACGGCGTGCCAGCCCAGTCGTTCATCCAGCTGAGGCTGCCGAAACGTTCGAGCATGGTCAGCTTGACCATGCCGTTCCAGCTCTCGTCGTACTGGTCGGCGGTCAGGCTCAGCGAGTTGGTCACCCGCAGGTCGAGCATGGTCAGTGCCCAGATCAGTCCGTTCGCGCGTTTGCTGCGCTCGGCGGCATCGGCGCCTTGGGTCTTTTCGATCCAGCGCGTCAGCACCGGGCCGACGTCGTTGACGTCACTCTGTTTGGTCGAGCCGGTGCAGACCACCAGCGCGTTCATTTCCTGATTGTCGGTGTAGCGTTCGAACAGGTAAGCGACCTTGCCGCGCAGGATCAATTGCGAGACCGAGTTGTCCTTGGTTGCCGATTCCGGATCGCTGGAGTCGGCAATCTCGTGAAGCTTCTTGCGCCCGCGATAGCCGGGGAAGTCGAGCAGGTCGACCTGATTGACGATGTCGTCGGCCGGTGGCTCGATCAGGCCGAAGGTCATCTCGGCGGTCAATGCCGCCAGTTGCGCAACCGGAATGCCCTGGCTGTTTTGCAGGCGGCCGGCGACTTGCGGGCGCACGTCGACCGGCAAATCCGCCGGGCTGCCGAAACGCTCGAGAATGTCGACGTTCATGATGCTGTCGCGCTGGCTGTAGGTGTCGTTCTCGAACGTCACCAAGGCTTTCAGCGGGGCGAACACGGTCTCGGGCAGGCCGAGTTTGTGCAGCGCGCCGGCCAGCTGTTGATACACGCGGGTCAGCTCGCGTTGCTCGCCCCAGAGGATGGCGAACAGTTCGGCACGTTCCTGATAGTTCAGGCGTGGCGCCAGTTGCAGCGCTTTCGGCCAGTACAGGTGTTCGAGTTTTTTCACCGAATTGCGGAAGTTGTCGCGCAGGTAATCCCACAGCGACACCAGATCGTCGGCGTTGACACCCGGTTGCAGCGGCCCGTTCTCGCGGCCTTCAAACGGCTTAAGGACGCGCTGGATACGTTCTTCGTCGATCTCGTAGGAAATCCGCTCAAGGTCGAAGTCCTTGAACCAGGAGTTGGCGAGAATCTTCGCCAGCTCGATTTCCTTGAACAGCGTCAGCTCCACCGGGAACTGCGGGTCCTGGCTCGGCGTAGCGCGACGGCTGAAGCGCGTCACCAGGCCCGTGGCTTCCTTGCCGCCACCAACCGGGTTGATGTGCCGAATGAAGTCCAGGCGCTGGCCACCGTAATCGGTTTCCAGTTTGCCGTTCTGACCGGCCGCCAACGCCGAAATCAGGTAGGACTTGCCGGCCTGGGACAAACCGAAAAAGCCGATGGTCATCGGCGTGCAGGCCACGCGACCGAGGCTGTGAGCCAGGTTGCGGGCACGATGCAGGCGGATGTTCAGGTTGTCGGCTTCGCTGTCCAGACGCGGTGCGTTGCCGCGCGTCTGGTCAATCCAGTCCAGTGCCTGACCGGCACCTTCATAAACCGCAGCCCATTGGGCAGAGAGCTGGCGTTGCTCGGGGGTCAGGTCGTTCATTTGCGTTTCACACTTCCACTGTCGAGCCAGTACTTGGTCTCGCTCAGGCCGGCATCGAGCATGGTGTTGAGTTCCAGCTCGAGGTCGCTGCGCGGGTTGAAGCTGACGTTGTTGCTGTTGGATTCAATGGCGCGCACCGAGAGACGGTCGCTGACCAGGTCCTGTTTTTTCGTGTACTGGTCGGCGGTTTTCACCTCGAACCGCACCTTGAGCAGCGGTGCGCTACCGTTTTCACCGACTGCGCGGGAGAACTTTTCTCGCCCGCTCTTGGTGAAACGCAAGGTGTACAGCGGCGAGGCCGACCAGCGATCAGCCGCCAATTGGCGGAAGCCGAGACGCAGGTCGCCGCGCATTTCCAGCTGCGGCGTATCGGCGTCATCGCCTACGCCGATCTCCGGCAGCTTTATCTTGTAGTCTTCGGACTGGATGTCGCGGTACAGCACGTCGGCATCCTTGATCACGTTGTTCAGGTCGATCACGCCGATATGCTTGACCGTCGAATACGGTTTCAGCGCCGAAGAGCGGAAGTAGAAGTTCGGCACGCTGTGGTTGGCGCACAGCAGGCACAGCATGGCGCCGACCGAAGCGGTACTTTTCGGATCGTCGATGCGGCCGTTCTTGTGGAACGGGTACCAGCCGCCGGTGCGGTAATTCTGCAGGGCCAGAATGCGCCCCGGTGGCAGCGGCAAGACTTTGCGGATAAACGCCTGGATGCCCGGCAGGCGCGATGGCCGACCAGTCAGCAACAGCACGTCGCACGGGTACTGCGCGACCACTTCACACAGTGCACCGAGAATCTTGGTGATGTTGATCTGGTCATTGAGGAACGCGGCGTGAAGCTTTTGCAGATCGAAGCTGATCTGCGCTGCGTAGAGATCGAAATCGCTTTGCCCGCCGACGTCACGGCGCACGGCAGCGTTGACGTATTCGAGCACGGTCTGGCTGATCGCGTTGTCGCCGAGTAACTGTCGATAGCTCTGCGGCGTGACTTCCTGCGGGACTTGCGGATCGTAGGCCTCGTAGGCCTTGAGCAGCGCCAGGCCGAGGGGCGAGAACACTTGCAGGTTCAGTTGCTGGCGCAGGATCACGTCCTGCGCGCTGACCGACTCATCGCCACACAACCGCGACATCAGTGAGTCCGGCGCCTTCACACCGGCGTTCTGCAGGGCTTTTTCGAAACTCGGCAGAATGAAGTCCTGGATCACGTCGAGCAGAATATCGTCGCCGGCCACTTTGAAACCGTCGCGGAAACGCTGCTCGGGAACGATGTGCACGTTGCTGCCGCTGCCGGTATTGCCGGCGCGGTCGAGGCGGTAATCGGTGATGACCAGATCGGTGGTGCCGCCGCCAATGTCGATGGTCGCCAGCGTGATGCGTTCGCGGTCGGTCTTGTCAGGCCGGGCAATGGTGTCGAAAAACTCTTCCGGGTGACCGGCAAAGTTCTCGTTGACCTCGGTGTACAGGTAGACCAACTGGCCGCAGGAGGCTTCGTCCCATTCGACGCGGATGCTCGGGATCGGCGTGCGCGGGCTGGCGCCTTCTTTTTCGTGTGGATCCTCTTCGCCGGCGTGCCAACCGAGGCTTTTCCACACCAGGCCGATGGCTTGCAGCATGCGCTCGTTGAGAATGCTGCGCTCCGCCTGGGGCATTCCCGGCGGCACGGTCAGGGTGATGCTATTGAGCTGACGCGGTGAGCGCGTGTGGCCCTGACGCGAACGTTGCGCCGGGCTGTTGATCTGCGACAGCGCCTGCGCCAGGACTTCGGCGAGCATGAAGGTCATCAGCGAGCTGCGCGAATAGCGCGGCATGAACACCGGTAAACGATCATCTTCGTCGAGGCTGTAGAGCGCCTCGCCGGTTTCGTTGATCAGGTGCGAAAACGGTGCGGCGGTAGCGTAGGGCTCGTTGTCGGTCTTGACGTACGAGCAGTTGAAACGCCAGCCCGGCGCGTAGGCCTTCTCGTCCCACAGATAACGTTTCGGACTCGACAGCCCCGTCGAGCCTTCGGTGCCGCGACGACGGCTGGCCAGACGCCCGGCCTCGTTACCGACACGGGCGATCGTCGCCCACTGGAACGCATCGTGCCGACCACTTTTGACCGAGCAATGGTCCTTGCCGAAGTTCGCCTGAGCGAACTCGACGCGGCTTTCGAACGGCTGATTGTAGGTGTGCTCAGGGGTGATCAGATCGCGCAGTTCCAGCACGTAATTGTGCTTGAGCCCGGAGCCGGCCTGGCCGTGGTTTTCGATGAGGATGCCGCAGGTGCGCGAGTTGCCGACGTCGAGCACCAGGTCGACCAGGATCGGTTGACCGTTGCTGTCATTGGCAACGACTTTGAGTTCAGGAATGTCGACTTTCGGCCGCGCTGTCGACTGCATCGCCGTTGACGGCTTACCCAGCAGGCTCAGCACGTTGAGGTAATGCGCGAGGTGATGGCTGGCGCGAATGTCGATGTCGAGTTCTTCACGCGAACGATGGCTGTTGCCCTCGTTGAACAATTCCAGCAGCCATTCATTGACCCACGGCTGAGCGAGGAACCAGCGGGTTTCGCTGGCCTTGGTCGCCAGTTTGAAAGACACGCCGGAGCTGATGTCCTCTTCGTTTGGCGCCAGGTAAGCGGTGCCGTCACGCTTGGGCATCACGCGGCTGTCGAAGGCCATCGTCAGGCGATGCGTGTTGCCATCGATGTCGGGCGTGGCCAGTTTGACCAGGCGCATGCGCGACCAGTTGCTCGGACCTTCATCGAAGCGGTGCGGCGGCATGAAGCGGAAAAACGGGATCGGCAGCCAGACACCGTTGAGCAGGTCGAGGCTGCTTTTCATGTCGAGGCTGAACGCCGGTTTGGCCTTCTCGATCTTTTCCGGTTCGGGCTCGTAGAAGTAGAAGTCTTTCTCTTCGTTGTACATCAGCCGGCAGACCAGCCCGCTGATCATCGGAGCGAACTCGCCCGCCGGCTCCTTGCGGGGATCCAGGCGCAGGGCGAAATCCATGAACTGGATGCCGGTGTCGCTGACGAGCGTGACGGTGTCTTCGAACTGGGTGACTTCAGGCAACATTTCGGGTTATTCCGTGCTTATTCGCCCATCTGCCGCATGGACATTGGGAATTGATCTTTGCCATAACCGCCAGTGCAGTCGGCGACGGTGGTCGCTCCCTTGCGGCAGTTGACCTTGGGCATGTCGTAGGTGCTGCCATCGCCGCAAACGGCCTGGCCCTGACTGTCGATGGCGAGGCTGCCGCCCTTCATGGAGGCCGCGACCGGGCCGCTGCACTTCGAACCATCGGCCTGATGCACCGTCACTTCACCCTTGCCGTCCTTGAACTGGTATTCGAGGCGTAACGGTTTGCCGGTGCGGCGGTCTTGAATGCCGGCGCCGGCGCGGTATTGGCCATCGAGGAAATCGGCCGCGCCATCCGCCGCGTTGGGCGGAATGCTCAGGGCCGGGCCGGCCTTGGCAGCGGCAGCCTTGTCAGCCTCGGCCGCTGGCGTGGCTGGCGGTGCAGTCGGGTTTTCGGCAGCGTTGGCAGGCGTTTCGGCGGTCGGGTCCTGGGTCACGCCGGCGTTTTCGGCAGCTGCTTCGTCACCTTCGAGTGCCGGTGCTTCTGCGCCTTGTGTGCCGAGCACCGCCGCGCCGGTATCGACGTTGGCGCCGGTGCCGGTGCCGGTAACCGGGATGCCATTAAGCGTGGTCGCGGTACCGACGGGCAGCGGTTCTACCTGCCGTTCGACGGGCACCACACCTTCAGGCAGCAGGTCGACGGCCACCAGTGGAATCGGTACGCAGCCGCGCAGACCGAGCAACAGCCACAACAGCAACAACAGGAGCGGCAGCAGTAACAGCCACCACCACCAGCGTCGCCACCATGGACGCGTCACGACAGGAATCACCGGCGCGAGCGGTGCCGCGACAGGTGCTGGCGTTTCCGCAGGCAAAGTGAAAACCGGGGGAACCTGATACAGGCAGTGCAGCGGATCACGATTGCGATCCGCGCCGGCGTGCTCGAAACCCCAGAAGGTCAGCACGGGTTTGCCTTGCACCAGGTAGACGAAGTTTTCGTCGGGGAAATGGATGACGCGCTTGAGCAGCTTGCCGAACACGGCTTTGTCGCCCTGCTGCGGCTCGTCCGAGTCGGTGCCGAGGAAACGCTGGCTCAATTCTTCGAGCGCAGTTTTCAGCGCTTCAAGTTGCCGACGAGCAGGTGCGCGCTCTTCTTCGGTCGCGCTGCTCCACGGGATTACATCGCCGTCGAGGCCGCTGTACCAGTCGATCTGGTTGCCGAGTTCGTCGCTTTGAGGGATGGCCAGGTGATCGACCAGGTCGGGATTCTTGCGGCGAATCGCTTCGCGCAATTGCAGAGCCGCCCGGTAAACCGGTTGACCTGTTTCGCCCAATGCTGTGAATGACCCGCTCTTGCCGCTGCGTAATAGTGCCCCGCGCATCCATACTCCATATGTTCCGTTGCGCAATGACAGGCGCAAATGCCTGTGCCTTGCTCCTGCATTTAGCTGGCGACCTTAATGTCATTATGATGTCGCCGTCAATCAGCCGATAGGCCAAAACCGAACGAGGCTAGCTGAAGAACGCGCGCCTCGCTCGGGATTAATTCGTCACTCACCAAAGAGCCGCCTGGATCTGGTTTATTTACGCTTGCTGAAACGATTCATCAGCGCTATAAAAAACCTACAACTCCAATAAAAGGCACGCTCATGAATTCGCTCAAACTCGCTATTGCCCTCGCCACGATGGCGGCAGCTTCCCAAGCCATGGCTTGGGATTACGTCCTGCTCGACACCGACAAGCCTGCGCAAAACTGGAGCATTACCAGTGAGCAACTGGGCATCAAAACCGACAAAGCCTTCTCCGTGACCCTGCGCACCCTGCATGGCGGTCGGCAGGAAGGTGTGAGCATTGTTGATATCGATAACGGCGTGATGAAGCTCTCGGTGGTGCCGACTCGCGGCATGAATGTCTTGCAGGCAACGGTCGGCGCTGTGCGCATGGGCTGGGATTCGCCGGTCAAGGAAGTGGTCAATCCGGCCTTTATTGAACTCAATGGCCGTGGTGGTCTGGGCTGGCTGGAAGGCTTCAACGAAATGGTCACCCGCTGCGGTTACGAATGGGTTGGCCATCCGGGTATGGACAACGGTGAGCTGCTGACCCTGCACGGTCGCGCCGCGAACATTCCGGCGAGTAAAGTCAGCCTGCACATCGATGAGAAGCCGCCGTATGGCATCAGCCTGCGTGGCGAATTGAAAGAGCAGGCGTTCAAGAAGGTCGACTTCTCCGTCGCGACCGAACTGGTCACGGTGCCCGGCAGCACCGCGTTCGCGCTTAACGATACGCTGACCAACAATGGCGACTATCCGAAAGAATATCAGGCGCTGTATCACAGTAACTTCAGTACGCCGTTTCTTGAGCAAGGCGCGCGGTTTGCGGCACCGGTCAAACAGGTCTCGCCCTTTAACGACAAGGCCAAGGGCGAACTGGCCGACTGGCAGACGTATCGCGCGCCGACCAACGACTACGACGAAACGGTTTACAACGTCGTGCCCTATGCGGACGCCAAGGGACAGACCCTGACCGTGCTGCATAACAAGGCGGGTAGCCTGGGGGTTTCTGTCGGCTTCAACACTCAACAGCTGCCGGTGTTTCCCCTGTGGAAAAACACCGATACCCAGGGGCAGGGCTACGTCACGGGGCTTGAGCCGGGGACCAGTTTTTCCTACAACCGTCGCTATCAGCGGCCGTTGAACCTGGTGCCGACCATCGCGCCGAAAGCCAGCCAACAGTTCCAGATCAATTACAGCCTCCTGGCCGACAAAAATGCTGTGGATAACGCGTTGAAACGCGTCAGCGAGATTCAGGCCGGACGCGACACCGAAGTGCGGCAGACGCCGCTGGTGGATTTGACCGAGCATTAAGATGACGCCGGGCGGTATTGCAGTGCTTCGGCCAGATGCTCGCGGCTGATTGCATCGACTTGTTCCAGATCGGCCAGCGTGCGCGCGACCTTGAGCAAGCGATGCGCCGAGCGCAGCGACAAGGTCAGGCGCTCGCAGGCCGACTCCAACCAGGCTTCATCGACTGTGGATAACGTGCAGTACTGCTTCAAACCCGGCAGATCGAGAAACGCATTGGCACAGCCTTGGCGCTTTTGCTGGCGCTCCCGCGCCTCGGCCACCAATGCGGCAGCGCTGGCGCTGTCCTCGCCGGGCTTAATCGCAGGATTCAGCGCCGTGGCTTCCCGCGCCACTGTAAGGTGCAAATCGATCCGGTCCAGCAGCGGCCCCGACAGCTTGTTGCGATAGCGCTGCACCATGTCTGGTGTGCACGAGCACTTGCCGCTCGGCTCGCCCAGATATCCACAGGGGCAGGGGTTCATCGCTGCGACCAGTTGAAAGCGCGCGGGAAAACGCACGCGATCCTTGGCCCGGGCGATCACGATGAATCCCGACTCCAAAGGCTCCCGTAAAACCTCCAGAACCTTGCGATCAAACTCCGGCAACTCATCGAGAAACAGCACACCATGGTGGGCGAGGGTGATTTCGCCGGGTTGTGGTTTCGAGCTGCCACCAACGAGTGCCGGTCCGGAGGCGGAATGGTGCGGTTGACGGAAGGGACGCTGCGGCCAATGGGTCAGCGGCGCGCCACTGGCGACTGACTGAATCGCCGCCACCTCCAGTGCTTCACTTTCGGCCAGCGGCGGCAACAGCCCAGGCAGGCGACTCGCCAACAATGTCTTACCCGTCCCTGGCGGCCCGCTGAACAGCAAGTTATGGGCCCCCGCAGCAGCAATCAGTAACGCTCGTTTCGCCGCCACTTGCCCTTGCACTTCATTCAAGTCGGGATAAGGCTTGCTCGCGTGCATCAATCCATCGGATACATAGGGTTCAACCGGCGTATGCCCATTGAAATGCGCCACCGCCTCCAGCAAATGATCCACCGCAAACACCTTCAACCCCGAAGCCAAACACGCCTCCTCGGCATTCGCCCGCGGCACCACCAGCGCCCGACCCGCTTTGCGCGCCGCCAACGCTGCCGGCAATACCCCGCGCACCGCCCTTACTGCGCCGGACAATGCCAACTCTCCCAAACATTCCACATCATCCAGCGTCAGACACGGCACCTGCACACTCGCCGACAGAATCCCCAAGGCAATTGCGAGATCAAAGCGCCCGCCATCCTTGGGCAGATCCGCCGGCGCCAGATTCAAGGTGATCCGCCGCGCCGGAAACTGCAGCCCGGAATTGATGATCGCACTGCGCACCCGGTCCTTGCTCTCCTTCACCGCCGCCTCGGGCAGCCCGACCATGGTCAGCGACGGCAGACCGTTGGCCAGATGGACTTCGACGGTGACAGCGGGGGCTTCCACGCCTATCTGGGCGCGGCTGTGGACGATGGAGAGGGACATGGTCGTTCCTTGAGCTGAATCGGGGGCCGCTTCCTGCGGGTACTTGAAGGGTAGTCTGGGGAGAGGGCGTTGGTCGGACAGTTTTAAGGGCGAACCTTCACTGGATGTTGCTGAAGGCTCTAATCCTCAGGCATAAAAAAACCGCCTGACAGGCGGTCATTTTTGCGGTACTCAGGTTCCACCACCGGCGAGCCAACCATCGGGCTCCATTTCCTTGCCATAGGTCGCGGCCACTTTCAGAAAATGCCGCTGACTGGCTGATACTCTGTCCGGCAAACCGAGTGCCTCGATACCCGGTTTGGAAACCCGTGCCGGTTGGGTTTTCTGCTTCTTCTGCTTCATAAACACCTCACGTGCCGGGATGCTTGATTCGATCTTATTGGTCGTCCAATGGAAAGACAAGGCGACCGGTTGTATCAAAATAAAATCCCAGCGTTTGATAGTAAGGGATGGCGCCTGAGTCTGGCTCTTGTACTTCGATTTGCGTGCGCCCCAGCTTCCGGGCGTAGAACTCTGTTGTCAGCAATGCCATCGGAGCGATCCAGCCCCGCAAGGTATTTGTCTTGCAGGTGTGTCCCTGCAAAAGGACGATTTTCATGCAGATCGTGCTTCTTCGCGGCGTTGCGTAGCACAGTCCGCACAGTTCTTCTTCGTACCAGAACGCCAAGTCCAGCCCTTTTGCATCTTTGGTCTTCCAGTCCAAAACAGCGTCCCAGGGATACCCAACGGGGCCGGTCCACTGGTGGAACGCGTTGATTGCTACTGGAGTTATCGGATCGATCCTGAGTGATAGAGCATCAACTCCAGCTGCCAGGGCTTCTGGGTCCATGGACATTGTTTGATGTGCAAGTTTGCGCGATTCAGATTTGAGTGTCTGATTTCGAAGCTCGGTACCTTTGCCTTTTCTTCGCATCGTCTTGTTCTGTCGGGATCAATATGCAGACGATATCGAAGACATTGATGCTTACGTAATCAGACGTAGGGGACGGTCCTCGTAGGACTGGGCTTGCGTTAGTGAAGGACGTTGGAGATGGCCAGTTCAGGGTGTGAGAGGGCGGGGAGGCAATACTTTATACCGGTATGGATGAGGGTTTTGCGCTGCTCTCGATCGAAAATGAGCTTTGACTCCTGAGCGGTACTGAAGGATCCTCACGCTCGAGGACTGCAACTGCGCATTCGTCGGGACTGGGCACCAGTAAAAGCTCCCCCGCATTTTTGGCAGCAGAGAAAGCTGGTTTCTCTGAAGTAATGACGACGGGCTAGCCTGTCGGATTCTGAACCCAAGGCCGTAAAGTCGGGAGCTAAAGAATCGCTGCGACTACTCCTCCGAACAAAAAAAGGCGTCCTATGGACGCCTTTTTTATTTTTCACTCAGGACCTTCTACCGGCCAGCACGCCGCTTGGCTCAAGCGCTGGCCCACATGTAACAGCAACTTCAATAAATCGCCGTTGGTTGGCTGACATATTCCCAGTCAAACGGAGTGCTTCGAGGTGAAAATCAACAATCTGAAATAGCTTTTCCTTCCTCTTCTTATCCTTCACAGATACCTCCATCTTGATGGGCGTATTTCGTTTGCCAATGTAATGACATGCGTAAGGGCTGCGTAACTGGGCGCAGACGCTAATTTTTGTAGGGCCATGCCCTAATAGTTGTAGGACGCCGGCGAAACGGTTTTGATGGTCTTGTTTTCCTGAATCGGATGCTCCAGTTTGGCCACTCAAAACAGCCTCTGGAGGCGAAAAATGGACCGCAATGGTATGCGCCCGATTCATCCGGGCGAGGTTCTGAATAAGGAATTCATGGAGCCGTTGGGCATGACTGTCATGGATCTGGCCATGCCCACGAACTGGCCCGAAAGTAAGATCGAAAAGTTTGTGAAATGCCAGCTCGGGATCTGCGCCGATCTGGCAATCAGCCTTGCCACTCATCTCAACACTACGGCTGAGTTCTGGATGAATCTCCAAACGACTTACGATTTGCGCAGGGCCCAGCTCCGGCATGCGGGTTTATAGCGATTGCAGCATCCGTGAAGCCCTTTTCCACCATGGCCCCGTCATTGGGCGCTTGGTCTGTTCCCGTTCCACCATCATCAACGGCACATCCTGCAACCGTATCCACGGCTGATTATTCCAATGCAACAAACTCAACGTCATGTCCGGCCAACTGAGCAGGCTCAGGTGTGGACGTTCGCTTGTGGTGGGGTGTTGGGCGTCGCGCAGGGTAGGGATGACCTGGTGGGTGAGCCATTCGCGTAGCGCTCGGTATTCGGGGCAGTAGTGGTAGACGAGGAGGGCGTAGATGCCGGATTCGCTGATCAGCAGGGTGTTTTCGATCTGGTTGTGGATCAGGGTTTTACGGGTTTGGTATTGGTCGGGGTCGAGTTTTCGCAGCATGCGTTCGTTGAGGTAGATGTGCAGCAGGCGGCTCAGGTCTCGGGCGCAGAACCACGGTTGGTTCTGGATGAGGAGGGCGTGGAGGGGGAGTTTGTGGCGGGTGAAGATGTGCGGGGTCAGATAAGTCTCTTCTTGATTCATTGAGCAGTTCCTCTTGCTTAAGGGGCTGCCCTCAATCGTCGCCAAACGATTGGGTGGCAGTTGTACGCGGGTTGGCGAACCGGAGCAAAAGGAACCCGGCAGACCCGAAGGTCTCCCACGCACAACCGCCATGAAACGATGTGGCGGTAAATGTAGCCGCCATCATGGTTGTCGTGCGCCTTAAGCTGTTCAGGTCGCCAAACCCGGTGCTGAGCAATCAGCATCGGGTGAGCTTAGAAACCTGGGCTTTTCGGCGCAATCGGACGGCGGTGGTGCAGGTTGTAGGACGTTGCCTGGATGGTTGAAAGGCTGGAGATCAAAAGATCGCAGCCTTCGGCAGCTCCTACAGGGGGCGCGGATTATTCAGCGGGCGGTGTCAGCTTGGCTTCCATCTCGGCAACTTTAGCTTCAAGACTCTCAAGTCGAGCACGAGTGCGCGCCAACACAACCATCTGACTATCAAACTCTTCACGGCTGACCAGGTCGAGTTTGCTGAAGGCGCTTTGCAGCAGCATCTTGAACTGGCTTTCGATTTCGGCTTTCGGCAGCGGGGTGTCGCCGTTGAACAGGCGGGAGGCGGTGCCGCTCAGGGCGTCGAGGAAGTCTTTGGGCGCGAGCATGGTGGATGTCCTGGAAACAATGGCCGGCAGTGTATCACGCAGTGTCTATAGTCAATCTCGCGGTCAGGGATGCACGCTTTTCGCGCAGGTGGACGGACGGCGACGCACCGTTGTTGTGCGTATCCGCAGGGCCTTTTGCACGAGATGGCTTGCGGCAGCGGCCAAGGGATTGAAATCAGAGGTTTTTGGCGAGATGGCAAGCTTTCTGCTTAGTCACCTTCGACCCATGCACTGATGCAGTCGCTGTGACGAATGCAGTGCGGCAGACGAAGCGGGGAGTTTCGTCAGCAGCGGTTAGCTGGCGTCAGTCGGGCAGGTAAGGCCGACGATGCGTTACAAAGCCAGGCACTGCGCTTAGACTTGAGTCGGGTTTGTTTTCCTGGGGCAAGTCCACCAATTCGGGAGAGAGTTTCATGAAGCTAGTCACTGCCATCATCAAGCCGTTCAAGTTGGACGACGTGCGCGAGTCGCTGTCCGAAATCGGCGTGCAGGGCATTACCGTTACTGAAGTCAAAGGCTTCGGCCGGCAGAAGGGTCACACCGAGCTGTATCGCGGCGCGGAATATGTGGTCGATTTTCTGCCCAAGGTGAAAATCGACGTGGCCATCGACGACAAGGATCTGGATCGGGTTATCGAGGCGATAACCAAAGCGGCCAACACCGGCAAGATCGGTGACGGCAAGATCTTCGTGGTCAATCTGGAACAGGCGATTCGCATCCGTACCGGCGAAACCGATACCGACGCGATTTAACCGCCGCCACAAACCCCAACGCCCCAGGAGAAAACAATATGACTCTGCGTAAATTCGCAGGGCTAGGAGCCCTGTTGTCTATCGTAATGCCCGGCCTTGCTATGGCGGCAGACGAAGTGGCGGCCCCGGTCCTCAATTCCGGCGACACTGCCTGGATGCTCACCTCGACAGCCCTCGTGCTGTTCATGACCATCCCGGGCCTGGCGCTGTTCTACGGCGGCATGGTTCGCTCGAAAAACATTCTTTCCGTGATGATGCAGTGCTTCGCCATTACCGGTCTGATCAGCGTCCTGTGGGTCATTTATGGCTACAGCATCGCGTTCGACACCACCGGCATGGAGCAGGGCGTCGTCAACTTCAACTCCTTCGTCGGCGGTTTCGGCAAGGCGTTCCTCGCCGGCATCACGCCAGCCAGCCTGACCGGGCCTGCGGCGTTGTTCCCCGAGGCGGTATTCGTCACCTTCCAGATGACCTTCGCGATCATCACCCCGGCGCTGATCGTCGGTGCGTTCGCCGAGCGGATGAAGTTCTCCGCGATGCTGATCTTCATGGGCATCTGGTTCACCCTGGTTTACGCACCGATTGCCCACATGGTCTGGTCCGGTAACGGCGGCCTGCTGTGGGACTGGGGCGTGCTCGACTTCGCAGGCGGCACCGTGGTGCACATCAACGCCGGTGTGGCCGGTCTGATCTGCTGCCTGGTACTGGGCAAGCGCAAAGGCTTCCCGACCACGCCGATGGCGCCGCACAATCTTGGTTACACCTTGATGGGTGCAGCGATGCTGTGGGTCGGCTGGTTCGGCTTCAACGCCGGTTCGGCTGCGGCCGCTAACGGCACCGCCGGCATGGCGATGCTGGTTACCCAGATCGCTACCGCTGCGGCGGCACTGGGCTGGATGTTTGCCGAGTGGATCACTCACGGCAAACCTAGCGCACTGGGTATCGCTTCGGGTGTGGTTGCCGGTCTGGTAGCGATCACTCCGGCTGCCGGCACCGTGGGCCCGATGGGCGCACTGGTGATCGGTCTGGCCGCAGGTGTGGTGTGCTTCTTCTGCGCCACCACGCTGAAACGCAAACTCGGTTATGACGATTCCCTGGATGCGTTCGGCGTGCACGGTATCGGCGGTATCCTCGGCGCGATCCTTACCGGGGTCTTCGCTGCACCGTCGCTGGGGGGCTTCGGCACCGTGACCGACATTGCCGCACAAGTGTGGA
Source organism: Pseudomonas helmanticensis (assembly GCF_900182985.1). NCBI lineage: Bacteria > Pseudomonadati > Pseudomonadota > Gammaproteobacteria > Pseudomonadales > Pseudomonadaceae > Pseudomonas > Pseudomonas helmanticensis. The sequence continues at coordinate 4,619,546 of NZ_FXUY01000001.1, forward strand.
TTCAGTGCAAAGGCGTCGGTTTCACTGTCATCTACACGGCGATCGTTACTTTCATCATCCTCAAGGTCCTCGACGCCGTCATGGGTCTGCGTGTGACCGAGGAAGAAGAGTCGGTCGGCCTCGATCTGGCACAACACAACGAACGCGGCTACAACCTGTAAGTACGCGCAGCAAAAAAATTGCCCGGCTTGCCGGGCATTTTTTTGTCCGGGATTTGTCATTGAAGTGAAGGCTGAAAGGATTTTTCCTACGGCTTTGGTCGTGTTTACGGCGGGCGTTTTTCTGCGGCCAATGGCTTACATCATTGCAGGAATATTAGGGCCTTTGTTTTTTCCCAGAGCGCGCTAGAATGCGCCCCGAACGTGCGGAGAACTGTATGTGGCAACAGACTCTGATAACCCTGCGGGCACGGCCCCGGGGCTTTCATCTGGTAACGGACGAGTTGATCAAAGGCCTGCCTGAACTCAGGGCATGCCGGGTCGGTCTGTTGCATTTGTGGCTGCAGCACACCTCGGCGTCGTTGACCATCAACGAGAACGCCGATCCGGCGGTCCGTCGCGACTTCGAACGATTTTTCAATCGTCTGATCCCACAAGGAACAGACGGCTATGAGCATAACGACGAAGGCCTGGACGACCTCCCGGCGCACTTCAAGGCCAGCGTGCTTGGTTGCCAGATCAGTCTGCCGGTTTCGGCAGGTCGGCTGGCACTGGGGACCTGGCAAGGCGTTTATCTGGGCGAGCACCGTGATCATGGCGGTGCCCGAAAAGTCCTCGCCACCTTGCACGGTGAAGAGGCATAACCGCTGGTCAGCAGTGGTTAACGATTTTTTAACGGCGACTTTCGACAGTTGCCAAAGCTGGTCTATAACTAATCTGCTTTTCGCAAGTCATGAGGTAGAACATGAGCGACGATGATCTGGAAAACGACGACCTCGAAGTAGGCGACGAAGACGAGGCCGAGGAAGGCCTGGAAGCAGCAGCGGAAGACGTTGCTGATGACGATGGTGGCGACGATACGCCGGCTCCGGCTGCCAAAGGCAAAGCCAAGGCTGCGGTGTCGGTAGACGAGTTGCCGAGCATTGAAGCCAAGAACAAGGAACGCGACGCCCTGGCCAAGGCCATGGAAGAGTTCCTGTCGCGCGGCGGCAAGGTTCAGGAAGTGGAGGCCAATGTGGTCGCCGATCCTCCGAAGAAGCCGGACAACAAGTACGGTAGCCGCCCTATCTGAGGCGTGCCGCTTGCTTGCTGAAAAAGCCCGCCGTCGCTGCGGGCTTTTTCATGGGTGAAATAAAGCAATCGAAGTGAACGCAATTCCCCTGTGGGAGCGAGCCTGCTCGCGAAAGCGGTGGGTCAGTCAACATCAATATTGGATGACAGATCGCCTTCGCGAGCAGGCTCGCTCCCACAGGGTTTGTGGATTATTTCGAGGTGGCATTCCAGCGCGCGAGAACGGCTGGCAAATCGCTGAGGCTACGGATTTCGGCATCCGGCAGGCGATCCGCTTCCCAGACTTTGCCCGCCGGGTTGAACCATATAGCCCGCATCCCGGCCTGCTGCGCCCCGGCGATGTCATCGCCTGGATGATCACCGATGTGCACGGCGGTTTCGGCGGTGGCGCCACCGCGCTGCAACGCTTCGTGAAACAGTCGCGCATCCGGTTTGGCGATGCCGATATCTTCCGCGCACAGCGCAAATTTGAAGTAATCCGCCAGACCCAAACGGCCTACATCGGCATTGCCATTGGTGACCACGCCGAGGGCATAGTGATTGGCAAGAATCTCCAGCACCGGTTCTACTTCAGGAAACACTTCGATCTGATGTCGCGCATGCAGAAACACTTCAAAACCCTTGTCTGCCAGGTCGGTAGCTTCGCCATGGGCATATCCAGCGTCTTGCATCGCATGAAACAAAACACGTCGACGTAGCGCGCTAATCCGATGTTTCAGCCCCGGTTCGCTAGCCAATACACGCTCACGAATCGCCCACAAATGCTCCACCGGCACCGCGCCCAGATTCGGCGCGTGCTCGCTCAGCCATTCGCGCAATACCGCTTCGGCGCTGACGATCACTGGCGCGGTGTCCCAGAGGGTGTCGTCGAGATCGAAGGTGATCAACTGGATGCTCATGAATCGTCGCCTTTCATGCGTTTGGCCCGTGGGTGGGCGCTGTCGTAGACCGCCGCCAGGTGCTGGAAGTCCAGGTGGGTGTAGATCTGCGTGGTCTTGATGTCGGAGTGGCCGAGCAATTCCTGCACCGCGCGCAGATCCTGCGAGGATTCGAGCAAATGGCTGGCGAAGGAATGCCGCAGCATGTGCGGGTGCAGGTTCTGCCCCAGTTCGCGTTCGCCGGCCAGTTTGACCCGCACCTGAATCGCTCGCGGGCCGAGGCGCCGACCTTGCTGGCTGACGAACACGGCGTCATCCGCCGGATTGGCCATCGCGCGCAACGGCAACCATTGTTCGATTGCTTCGCGGGCCTTTTTGCCGACCGGCAGCAGACGGGTTTTACTGCCTTTGCCGAGCACTTGAACCATGCCATCGGCGAGGTCGAGCTGATCGAGATTGAGCCCGGTCAGTTCGGAAAGGCGCAGGCCGGAAGAATAGAAAAGCTCAAGAATCGCCTGATCGCGCCGCGCGAGAAAATCATCTTCCACCGCACCTTCGAGCAGTTGCAGTGCACGGTCAGTGTCGAGGGTTTTCGGCAGGCGACGCTCGCCTTTCGGCGGCGCCAGACCCGTGGCCGGATCATGGTCGCAAAGACCTTCGCGATTCAGATAATGATAGAGCCCGCGCACCGCCGAGAGCAGTCGGGCGAGACTGCGCGAGGATTGGCCTTGGGCATGCAGACGGGCGATCAGGCTGCGCAGACGCTGGATATCCAGCGCCGACCAACTGCCGATGTTCTGTTTGACGCACCAGCCGAGAACTTTATCGAGGTCGCGGCGGTAGGCCGACAGCGTGTGCGGCGACACCTGTCGCTCACTGCGCAGGTGTTCGCAGTAAGCGTCCAGTTGCCGTTCCATGCTCAGCGTACCGAGCGCAGGGAGCTGTTGACCCGTGGCAGCACGCGGCCCATGACTTCGGCGATGTAGCTGAGGAACAGCGTGCCCACCGAACTCTTGTAGTGCTGCGGGTCACGGCTGGCGATCGCCAGGATGCCGTGGATACCTTCATGGCTGACTGCGACGACGGCGGTTGAGCCGATCTGCTTGCGCTGTTCTTCACCGAAGAGGAAGTCCAGTTCGTGCTCACGCAGGCTGCCGCTGACGCTTTTGCCTTCGGTGAGCAGGCCGCCAATGGCGACTTGGGCATCAGCGTGAGTAACCCAGCGACCGACCGGCGCCGGGTTGTCGCCGAGCAGAATCAGGCTGACAAAAGGCACCTGAAAATCCTGACGCAAACTGTCTTCGACGCTGATCACCACGTCTTCCAGGCTGGAGGCGTCCATCAGGGAAAGAATGAGGCGGCGGGTCTTGTCGAACAGGCGATCGTTGTCGCGGGCGACATCCATCAACTGTGAGAGGCGATGACGCATCTCGATATTGCGGTCGCGCAGAATGGTCATCTGCCGCTCGACCAGCGAAACGGTGTCACCGCGTTGGTGAGGAATGCGCAGGGCGGGCAGCAGTTCTTCGTGCTCGACGAAGAAGTCCGGATGCGCCTCGAGGTATGCGGCAACCGCTGCCGCCTCGAGGCTCTCGGACGCTGATTCGTCGGACTGTCGGGCGGGTACCTGAGGCTTATCGGTCATGGCTTCTGCTCACTCAAAGACGTACTTGTCCTTCGTATACACGAACTGCCGGACCGGTCATCAGTACCGGTTGGCCAGGGCCTGCCCATTCAATGGACAGGCGCCCGCCAGGCAGGTCGATCAATAGCGGCGAATCCATCCACCCCTGGCTGATCGCGGCGACAGCCGCTGCACACGCGCCGGTGCCGCAGGCCTGGGTTTCCCCGGCGCCACGTTCCCACACGCGCAATTGCGCACGATTACGGTCGATGACCTGGAGGAAACCGACATTGACCCGCGCCGGGAAGCGCGGATGGTGTTCGATTTTAGGCCCCAGGTCATGCACCGGTGCACTGTTGATGTCCTGTACGCGCAGCACCGCATGCGGGTTGCCCATCGACACAGCGGCGAGTTCGACCGTGGTGCCGTCGACTTCCAGCTGATAGCTGATGGCCTGCGCTGGCGCCTGGAACGGAATGTCCGCCGGCACCAGACGCGGGGCGCCCATGTTCACGCCGATCTGGCCGTCGTTACGCACGTCCAGTTCGATGATGCCGCCCTTGGTCTCGACGCGGATCTGCCGTTTCGCGGTCAGACGCTTGTCGAGCACGAAGCGCGCAAAGCAGCGTGCACCGTTGCCGCACTGCTCGACTTCAGAGCCGTCGGAGTTGAAGATCCGATAGCGGAAATCTACATCCGGGTTGCTCGGCGCCTCGACGATCAGCAACTGGTCGAAACCGATGCCGGTGTGGCGGTCGCCCCATTGCTTGGCGTGCTTTGGCTGAATATGCGCGTGCTGGCTGACCAGGTCGAGAACCATGAAGTCATTGCCCAAGCCGTGCATTTTGGTAAAACGCAGCAGCATGGGTTACTCCGGCAGCAGGCTTTCGCCGGCAAACAGCTCGGCCACGGTTTCGCGGCGGCGCACTTCAAATACCTTGTCACCGTCTACCAGCACTTCGGCAGCACGGCCGCGAGTGTTGTAGTTGGAACTCATCACAAAACCGTAGGCGCCGGCCGAATGCACGGCCAGCAGATCGCCTTCGGCCAGGGCCAATTCGCGATCCTTGGCGAGGAAGTCACCGGTTTCGCAGATCGGGCCGACGATGTCGTATTTGCGCGCAGCGGTGTCACGCGGCTTGACTGCGGTGACGTCCATCCACGCCTGATACAGCGCCGGGCGGATCAGGTCGTTCATCGCCGCGTCGACGATGGCGAAATCCTTGTGTTCGGTGTGCTTGAGGTACTCGACCTGAGTCAGCAGCACGCCGGCGTTGGCAACGATGAAACGGCCTGGCTCGAACACCAGCGCCAGATCACGGCCGTTCAGACGTTCGCGCACAGCTTTGATGTAATCAGCGGCCAATGGCGGCTCTTCATCGCGATAACGCACACCCAAACCACCACCGAGATCGATGTGGCGCAGGTGAATGCCGCAATCGCCAAGACGATCAACCAGATCCAGCAGACGGTCGAGAGCATCGAGGAACGGCGGCAGCGTGGTCAGTTGCGAACCGATGTGGCAGTCGACACCGACCACTTCCAGGTTCGGCAGATGCGCGGCGCGTACGTACACGTCTTCGGCGTCGGCGATGGCGATGCCGAACTTGTTCTCTTTGAGACCGGTGGAAATGTACGGGTGGGTGCCGGCATCGACGTCCGGGTTCACGCGCAGCGATACCGGCGCGCGAACGCCCAGCTCGGCGGCGACTACTTGCAGGCGCTCGAGCTCGTCGGTGGATTCGACGTTGAAGCAGTGCACGCCGACTTCCAGCGCACGACGCATGTCGTCGCGGGTCTTGCCGACGCCGGAGAAAACGATCTTGTCAGGGCTACCGCCAGCGGCGAGTACGCGTTCCAGCTCGCCACGGGAAACGATGTCGAAACCGGCGCCGAGACGGGCCAGGACATTCAATACGCCAAGGTTGGAGTTGGCTTTGACCGCAAAGCAGACCAGGTGCGGCATGCCGGCCAGCGCATCGGCAAAGGCCAGATACTGAGCTTCGATGTGTGCGCGCGAGTAAACGTAGGTAGGCGTGCCGAAGCGGTCGGCAATGGCGCAGAGCGCCACACCTTCCGCGAACAGTTCGCCGCCACGGTAGTTAAAAGCGTCCATGGCGATCCCTTATTGGTAAACGTCGTGCTTGTGCGCCTTGGAGGCAGGTTGTTGTTGCGACGATTTGGCTTGCTCGGCCGGGTCCTGGCTGTCATCCGGCAGGTACAGCGGGCCTTTTTGACCGCAGGCCGAAACAAGGCAGGCAACCGCGACGAGCGCAGCAAGGGAAGAGATCAGGCGCTTCATGGCGAAATCCTTGAAAATGCGTTAATTGCGCCGGAGTATACCGGCCACCCGGCAGCTTGCCTATGTGATGCCCCTCCCGTCCGGCGGGGCTTGCTGCAGACGCACAAACCCCTGTGGGAGCGGGCTTGCTCGCGAAAGCGCTGGTTCAGGCGGCAAATATGTTGGATGTGCCGGCCTCTTCGCGAGCAAGCCCGCTCCCACAGGTACGGTGTCTACAGTGCCATTGAGGTGCTTGGTCGTTATTCTTTGCAATCAGTGAGGCGCGTCCGTATCTTTCGGCGCTTGAGCTTGATCAGACATTTTTTGAGGTTGCCGCAATGAGTTTGTCCGAAGCCCGTTTCCACGATCTGGTCGATGAAACCCAGGAAAAACTGGAAGACATCTTTGACGAAAGCGACCTGGATATCGACATGGAGAACTCGGCCGGTGTGCTCACCGTCAAGTTCGAAAACGGCTCGCAGCTGATCTTCAGCCGCCAGGAGCCGCTGCGTCAGCTGTGGCTGGCGGCGGTGTCCGGTGGTTTCCACTTCGACTACGATGAAGAAAGCGAGCGCTGGATGTGCGACAAGAGCGAAGAGCAATTGGGCGAAATGCTCGAGCGCATCGTCAAGCAGCAGGCCGGCGCCGAATTCGATTTCGAAGGTCTGTGATTCCGTGACTGACACCGCTCCCGTTCGTCCGCCGAAGCCGCTTTACAGCAACATCAGCCCGGCCGTGCCTTCGCCGTGCAGCGGCGTGTGCCGACTGGACGAACAAAAGGTTTGCCTGGGCTGCTTCCGGCATGTCGAGGACATCCGCGAATGGCGCTCGGCGGACGATCAGCGCCGTCGGGTGATTTGCCAGCAGGCTGCTGCCCGCCAGAATTCTGTTTGATACCCCATTGTGGCGAGGGGGTTTATCCCCGTTGGGTCGCGTAGCGGCCCCAAAATCTATACGACTGCTGCGCAGCCGAACGGGGATAAATCCGCTCGCCACAAGGGTTTCACCCAGGCAAAAAGTGGGTGGCTTGTATATTTTTTGAGCTGTGATAGTGTCCGCAGACGCCTCAAACCACCGAGGCACGGTGAAAACCCCGTCTTTTTTGGCGGGGTTTTGCTTTTTTTGTGTGCAGAAGAAAGGAGTCTGCCCGGATCATGACCGCACCTTCCATCACCCTTACCCGTCTGGACGTGCAACGTCTGGAGCGCCTGATCGACAGCCTGAACGATAAAGACCAGGCTGCGCCGGGCGTGATTGCGCTGCAAACCGAACTGGACCGCGCCGACGACGTGGTCGGCCACGATGAAGTGCCCGCCGATGTCGTGACCATGAATTCGCGCGTGCATTGCCGCGAAGAAGGCAGTGGCAAGGATTACCACCTGACGCTGGTCTATCCCAAGGATGCCAACGCCGACGAAGGCAAGATCTCCATTCTGGCTCCGGTCGGCAGCGCGCTGCTGGGCCTGAAAGTCGGTCAGCACATCGACTGGCCGGCTCCGGGCGGTAAATCGCTGAAACTGACGTTGCTGGAAGTCGAATCGCAGCCGGTCAACGGTGGCGTCTTTCCCGATTAATCCCGCCTCAGACCTGTTCGAGTGCCTCGTTCAGAGCGCGCTCCAGGTCAGCCTTGTAGCGCAGATACAGATTGCTTGAACTTTGCCCGTCACCGAGCAGGCCCGAAAGGTCGAGGTCGGTGATGTAGCAGCGATAGCGTTCGCTTTCGCGGCGCTGCTCGACGATCTCCCGGGCGACCACGCTGAACAGCTGGTCGCCATGTTCCAGCTCGCTGAATTCCCGTTGATTGCAATACAAGGTGACTTGCACTTCCCCCGGTGCGGCTTTGCCGACGATCGCCTGCACGTCATAGAACGGCTTGTTCACCGGCGTCTGCGGTGCTGGTCGCGCTTCGACCCGGCGCGCACGCCCCGGGCCGGAAGGCAATAACTGGTAATACAAAGTTTCGAGGCGACCCTCGGGGCCGGCGTCCATCGGCAGCACGGCTTCGCGGCGGAACAGGATCGATTGCAAAAAGCGCTGCAGCGGTACCAACAAACTCTGTTCATCGTGGTACGGCAATTGTTGCTGCCACAATGCGTTGAACTCATCCAGCACATACAGTTCGGCCTGCTGCTCGGTGATGCGGTAGAACACCTGAATGCATTCCGGCTGGCCCATCGGCAGGATCAACGCGAGGTCGTGTTCTTCCAGCGCCATCGGGTCCAGGTGCAGCGGGCTGTAGCGCGGCTGTTCTTCACCGAGGTAATCGAGCAGCGCCGGCAGGGTGGCGAGGGCAACGTGGTTGACTTGACCCGGCACCAACTCCAGCACGTGATAGTGCTGCTGCACCTGGATCAGGTAGCGGTGATTCAAGTCGCTGAGCAACAGGTTCTGCGCGGTATCGACGATTTCCTCGACGCGCCGGGCAATGAATTGCGCGCGGTTGTGGCAGAAGCAACGCACCTTCAGCGACGGCTGCAACGGCCCGCGTGGCAGGTTGTTGAGGTAATCGCGCAGGCAGTCGAGCAGGGCGTGCGGCCCGTCGAAGCGGTTGACCAGCACTTCATTCCAGCTGTTGAGCGTGACCTGATCCAGCGTCAGCACCAGATTTTCGCGTACACCGGCGTAGCTCAGCGAGTCCGTGCGTTCGGTGGTCATCAGGATGTTCAGGTCGCGGTGATGCTTGAGCGGGTCGACACCGACGTTGACCAGCATCAGCACTTCGCTCGGCACGGCGGCGCGCAGCAGCGGCTCTTCGGGCACGGTGGGCAAGGGCAGGGCGATGCACTGTTGCAGGCTGCCGAGCAGGTTGAACAACTCGAACTCACTCAGGTCGCTGGTGCCGGGATGCAGCGCCAGGCGGGTGCTGCTGTCGATCACGCCGTTGCGATGGCACCAGGTCAGCAGTTCGAGCAACTCGCGGCTGCGCTTGATCGGCGCGAAGTGTTCCCACTCCTGCGCGGTGAGGCTGCCGTTGTACAGGCCCCACTGGGTTTGCCCCGGTTCCTTTTTGTTGCGCGACTGCACCAGCGTCAGGGTGTCTTCGGCCAGATCCGGGGCGATGCCGGGATTGATGAACTCGATCTTGTCGGCTTTGCGTTCGAAGGCGGCGTAGAGCCGACGGCCGAGCACATTGAGGTCACGCTTGTTGATCAGGCTGACAGTCTGCTCGGTGCGGGCGAACTGGGTCAGGAAGCGATAGCTGTAGTTCAGTTCATTGACCAGCGCCCGGCGTTCGGCGCTGACCTGGCGGACTTTCCACTGGCTGCGACTGTCGAGCAGGGCCAGTTGCCGCTGATCCCAATGCCATTCGCCGGCCAGCTTTTCCAGCAGGGAGCGCTGCCAGCCCTGACTGCGGCTGGTGCCGGTCAGTTTGCGGTTGACCTTCAGATACAGGGCGCGGCGTACCAGTTCCAGCCTTTCCGGTTCATTACGCGCCGTCAGGTATTCCTCGATGCGTCGGTACACGACCATGTACGGATCCAGTTCATCCAGATCCAGCTGATTGGCGAACACGGCTTTCTTGAAGCGCAGGCTCAGGCACTGAACCTGCGGGTGCTCGCTGGCATAGACCTCGGTCAGCAACAGTTTCAGCACCGATTTGTACGGCGATTCGATGCCCTTGAACAATTGCCACAAACCGGCGCCGATGAATTCCCCCGGTGGAATTGTCGCCAGATGGCCAAGGTCGAGGGTTTCGTCGGCGCGGATAAAGCGCTTCGACAGCAGGGTGTGGGTATAGAGGTCGTAGGCGTTCTCTTCGTAGACCGGTACCAGCCACCAGATCGGCGTACGTCCGGCGAGCCAGATCGCGGTGCGATAAAACTCGTCGAGCAGCAGATAGTGCTGAGTGGTTCCGCAGTTTTCCGAACTGAGCTGGGTGTCGCGTTCGCCTTTGACGAAGCGCACCGGGTCGATCAGGAAGAAATGCGCCTCGGCACCCTGGCTCGCCGCCCAGGTTTCGAGCAACTGACATTTCTTGCTCAATTCAGCGAGTTCGCTTTCGCTCAGGTCCGGCGCGTGACAAACCCACACGTCCATGTCGCTCTGATCGGCCTGCGCCAGCGTGCCAAGGCTGCCCATCAGGAACAGGCCATGAATCGGTCGCGGCGGATTGCTGCCATGGCGCGGCTTGTAGGAAAACGAACGGGTCAGGCGCTGGGCTTCGGCAAGCGCGTTGGCATCCGGCTCATAATTGGACAGGCCGGCCGGCGCACTGCCCGAGACATACCCCGGTAACAGCGGATGATTGACGTGGAAAAACAGCGGCAGCAGCGTCAGTACGCCTTGCTGGCGCGTCGACAATCCTTCCAGAGCGCGACCGAGGCGGCCTTCATTGAGTTTGAGAAAGCGCGCGCGCAGCTGGCTGAGTACCTTGCGGTCTATTCCCTCGTCCAGGTCGGGGCGGATTTCGTGGGTGCGCGTCATGTCAGCTCAAACCGGCTCGCAGGCACGGACGTAGAGGGTCTCGGAATGTCAGGCAGTTTAGCCTTAGCGCAGCGGGACTTTTAAGCTGATTTTGTTTTTTGACGTCAGATTTTTATCGTGCAGTGGCGGTTGACGCCCGGGCAGGCCCGCGGAAATCCCGTGGCGGGAGTTCCCGTGGGCGAAGTCAGGGGAAAATCAGGCTGTTTCCTGCTCTCTGAGAATGGTCAGCACGGTTTGCACATTTTGTGCGGCGTCGCGGCCGAGGCTGGTCAGATAACCGCCGTCGGGCTGATCGGTCAGGTCTTTTTCAAAGAGACGTTTGGCGGCAGAAATATGTTTCGGGGCAGCGGTCTGATGGATTTTCAAACCTTCCTGGGAACTGTCCAGGGGAAAGAGTGCGAGGACTTCCAGTTCGGCAACCAGCTCAGGGGTAAGCGACATAAGGACTCCAGACTTTCTAGGAATTAGACGACAGCGCCCCTAAGGTGAACCCGCTTTTGCGGCATGTCCAGTGTTCAGATCAGGGATTTTGTCTTGAGGCAGATTCCAGTGTAGTCCGGGCCGGGGAGTTGGCTGGATGGATACGTTACAAACATTGTAGGAGTGAGCCTGCTCGCGATAGCGGAGTGCCTGTCAGCATATTCTTCACTGACAGAACGCTATCGCGAGCAGGCTCACTCCTACAGGATCGGGGGGTTACTGTTTTTCGGGTGGCAGCTCTGGCAATGCACGCAACGCCGCTTCGTACCATTCAGTATCAAATGCGCGATCTTCGTCGAGCATTGCGTCAATCTCGTAAGCCAGCACGTGAGCCATCAGATTGAGGATCTCTTCGCGCTCAACGCCCACCAGAGTCAACTTGTTAAACGTCGCTTTGGCTGCCGGCGGGTTGTCGCTTTCGATCTGGTTCTCGATCGCTTCGATCAACGTCGCTTCGGTGAACTCTTCTTCGTCGTTGTCATTGTCGATGTCTGTCGGCTCGCTCATGGCAGGCTCCTCAAGGAAAGGCGCCAGTTTACCCGTATTCAGCGGTGTGATGCTGCTGGCGGGATTGGCCTGAGCGATCTATAAACAGGCACTGCCCACCCCGCACGGCCTGGAGGCTATGTGATGTTCAAGCTCTACGGATTCTCAGTCAGCAACTACTACAACATGGTCAAACTGGCGCTGCTGGAAAAAGGCCTGCCGTTCGAAGAGGTCACCTTCTACCCGACGCCGACACCGGAATCTCTGGCCATCAGCCCGCGTGGCAAGGTCCCGGTGCTCGGCGTGGACGCGGGTTTCATCAACGAAACCGCGATCATCCTCGAATACCTCGAACAGACCCAGAAAGGCACGCCGCTGCTGCCGAGCGATCCGTTCGAACGTGCGCAGGTGTTGGCGATTGCCAAGGAAATCGAGCTGTACATCGAGCTGCCGGGCCGCGCTTGTTATGGCGAAGCGTTTTTCGGCATGACCTTGCCGGACGCGATCAAGGAAAAGACCAAGACTGAATTGCAGCTGGGTTTTGCGGCGCTAGGCCGGCACGGCAAATTCGCCCCGTACGTGGCGGGCGACAGTTTGAGCATTGCCGATTTGTATTTCCTTTACAGCGTGCCACTGGCCTGTGCGGTCGGGCAAAAGCTGTTCGGGATTGATTTGCTGGCGGAGATGCCGCAGGCCAAGGCGTTGTTGGAGCAGCTTGAGCAGAATCCGCATGTGCAGAAGATTGCAGCGGACAAAGAAGCAGCGATGCCGGCGTTTTTGGCGATGATCGCTGCCAAGAAGTAATAAATCTGTGTTCTTAAACGAGCAATCGCTAGCAGGGCTAGCTCCCACCTTGAACTGTATTCACAATTCCAATTGTGGGAGCTAGCCCTGCTAGCGATGCCTTTGGCTTTTAGCGGCTGGCGATCAGGGCCTGGCCGCGTACTACCGCTGCCTTGACCTGCGCCGGTGCAGTCCCGCCGATGTGGTCACGGGCATTCACCGAGCCTTCCAGGGTCAGCACGGCAAACACATCCTGCTCGATCTGATCGCTGAACTGACGCAGTTCTTCCAGGCTCATCTCGGCCAGATCCTTGCCAGTGTCGACGCCGTACTTAACGGCATGGCCAACGATTTCGTGGCAATCACGGAACGGCAAACCACGACGCACCAGATAATCCGCCAGGTCGGTCGCGGTGGAGAAACCGCGCAACGCCGCTTCACGCATGATCGCGTGCTTCGGTTTGATCGCCGGGATCATGTCGGCAAAGGCCCGCAGCGAATCGCGCAGAGTATCGGCGGCGTCGAACAGCGGCTCCTTGTCTTCCTGGTTGTCTTTGTTATAGGCCAGCGGCTGGCCTTTCATCAGGGTCAGCAGACCCATCAGTGCGCCGAACACACGCCCGGTCTTGCCACGTACCAGCTCTGGCACGTCGGGGTTTTTCTTTTGCGGCATGATCGAGCTGCCGGTGCAGAAACGATCCGGCAGATCGATGAACTGGAACTGCGCGCTGGTCCACAGCACCAGCTCTTCGGAGAAACGCGACAAGTGCATCATCGCGATGCTCGCGGCCGAGCAGAATTCGATGGCGAAGTCGCGATCGGAAACGTTGTCCAGCGAGTTGCCGCCGACCGCATCGAAACCCAGCAGTTGCGCGGTGTATTCGCGGTCGATCGGGTAGGTGGTGCCGGCCAGCGCAGCGCTGCCCAACGGCATGCGATTGGTACGCTTGCGGCAGTCGACCAGACGCTCGTAATCGCGGCTGAGCATTTCGAACCAGGCCAGCATGTGGTGACCGAAAGTCACTGGTTGCGCGGTCTGCAGGTGAGTGAAGCCCGGCATGATGCTCGCGGCTTCGCGCTCGGCTTGCTCCAGCAGGCCTTTTTGCAGGCGGGTGATTTCGGCGAGGATCAGGTCGATCTCGTCACGCAGCCACAGGCGGATGTCGGTGGCGACCTGGTCGTTACGGCTACGCCCGGTGTGCAGCTTTTTACCGGTGACGCCGATGCGATCGGTCAGGCGTGCTTCGATGTTCATGTGCACGTCTTCGAGATCGATGCGCCAGTCGAACTGGCCGGCCTCGATTTCGCCCTGAATGGTCTTCAGGCCATCGATGATGCTGTCGCGCTCGGCATCGGTCAGCACGCCGACCTTGGCCAGCATGGTGGCGTGGGCGATCGAACCCATGATGTCGTGGCGATACAGGCGCTGGTCGAAAGTGACGGAGGCGGTGAAGCGGGCGACGAAGGCGTCGACGGGTTCACTGAAGCGGCCGCCCCAGGACTGATTGGTCTTGTCAGTGCTCATGAATTCGCTCGTATCGGCTTGAAGAAAAAAGGCGTGAAACGCTGGCGCGGATAATAACAGGGTTGCCAATCCTGTCGTTGACACTGGTCGATACGTTTTTTTCTCATCTGCTCAGTCATAGTCGGCGCTGGCCCCGGGGGATTTGCGCAAGGATATTTTTCGATTGAGCAATATCGTTCCGACGAGCGTCTACAGTAGGACATAAGGGTCGGCGCGACTGCGGATCGCGCAAAGGTCTGGTCGCCGACTATAAGAAGAGGGGGTGGGTGCAATTGTCCTTCGGCATTCCCCGTGAAAAACGCAGGAAACAGCGGGCTTTGAGCGGTACGACCCGGACACTGGCAAATATTGCTGGCCGACGTACGGCACTTTTTGGCGCTCGGGCTAGTCTTAGCGTGGATCGCGGTGACGGACGTCACTTCACCTGTCTACGCTATCCTTGTGCGAGACTCACGCAGGAATCCAGCGCAATATGAATGTCCTGATCGTTGATGACGAACCACTCGCTCGCGAGCGCCTCAGCCGAATGGTGAGCGAGCTCGAGGGTTATACAGTTCTGGAGCCCAGCGCCACGAATGGCGAGGAGGCGTTGGCACTGATCGACAGCCACAAGCCGGATATCGTGCTGCTCGATATCCGCATGCCAGGCCTCGATGGCCTGCAGGTTGCTGCCCGTCTGTGCGAACGAGAAACGCCGCCCGCCGTGGTGTTTTGCACCAGCCCCGATGAATTTGCCGTGGAAGCCCTGCAGGCCAGCGCCGTGGGCTATGTGGTGAAACCCGTGCGAACCGAACATCTGCATGACGCCCTGAAACGGGCGGAACGTCCCAACCGGGCGCAACTCTCGGCCCTGACCCGTCCCGCTGCCGAAAGCGGCACCGGCCCGCGCAGCCACATCAGCGCGCGTACTCGCAAAGGCATCGAACTGATCCCGCTGGATCAGGTGGTCTATTTCATTGCCGACCACAAATACGTGACCTTGCGCCACGAGGCCGGCGAAGTGCTGCTCGACGAGCCACTCAAGGCCCTTGAAGACGAATTCGGCGAGCGTTTCGTGCGTATCCACCGCAACGCGCTGGTCGCCCGCGACCGCATCGAGCGCCTGCAACGCACGCCGCTGGGGCATTTCCAGCTGTTCCTCAAAGGTCTCAATGGTGATGCGCTGATCGTCAGCCGTCGGCATGTGGCCGGTGTGCGCAAAATGATGCAGGGCCTGTAACCCCGGTCATTCCGGGCGGCTCCAGCTCCTTTTTACCGGGCATTGCAGGCCAGGGAGGCCGCGCCGACTCTGATTCAAGTCAAAGTGGATTTGGCTGAGCTGTTATTATCCGCCGTATCTATTCAGTACGGATTGATCCATGTCCTCTCGCGAAATCCGCATCGCCACCCGTAAAAGTGCGCTGGCCCTCTGGCAGGCCGAATACGTCAAAGCCCGTCTGGAAGCGGCCCATCCGGGCTTGCTGGTGACGCTGGTGCCCATGGTCAGTCGCGGCGACAAGCTGCTCGATTCGCCGCTGTCGAAAATCGGCGGCAAGGGCCTGTTCGTCAAGGAACTGGAAACCGCGCTGCTGGAAAATCAAGCCGACATCGCCGTGCATTCGATGAAAGACGTGCCGATGGACTTCCCTGAAGGCCTCGGTCTGTTTTGCATTTGCGAACGCGAAGACCCGCGCGACGCTTTCGTTTCCAATACCTATGACAGCCTTGAAGCGTTGCCTGCCGGCAGCATCGTCGGCACCTCGAGTCTGCGTCGTCAGGCGCAACTGCTGACCCGTCGCCCGGATCTTGAGATCCGCTTCCTGCGCGGTAACGTCAATACGCGTCTGGCCAAACTTGATGCTGGCGAGTACGACGCGATCATCCTCGCGGCGGCTGGTCTGATCCGCCTCGGTTTCGAAGAGCGCATCACTTCGGCGATCAGCGTCGACGACAGTTTGCCGGCCGGTGGCCAGGGCGCAGTCGGTATTGAATGCCGCAGCGCCGACACGCAAATCCACGCCTTGCTCGCGCCGCTGCATCACGCCGATACCTCGTCGCGCGTGACCGCCGAACGTGCCCTCAACAAACATCTGAATGGCGGCTGCCAAGTGCCGATCGCCTGCTACGCCGTGCTTGAAGGCGAGCAGTTGTGGCTGCGTGGTCTGGTCGGTGAACCGAGCGGCGGCAAGCTGCTCAGTGCCGAAGCTCGTGCACCGCGCGCCGATGCCGAAGCGCTGGGCGTGAAAGTCGCTGAAGACCTGCTCAGCCAAGGTGCGGACGACATTCTCAAAGCGGTCTACGGCGAGGCAGGTCACGAGTGACCGGTTGGCGCCTGCTGCTGACGCGCTCTGCGGACGATTGTGCGGCGCTGGCCGAGACGTTGGCGGCGCAGGGCGTTTTCAGTAGTTGTCTGCCGCTTCTGGACATTGTCGCGCTGCCGGTCTCTGACAAGATTCGTCAGGCGATTGCGCAGTTGCCCAATTGCAGCGCGGTAATCGTGGTTAGCAAACCGGCGGCACGCATTGCACTGGAGTTGCTCGACGGCTCGTCTGCGCTGACGATGCCGTGGTTCAGTGTCGGTGCGGCCACCGCGCAGATTCTTCTGGATCGCGGCCTCGATGCGCACTTCCCGTCTGAGGGCGATGACAGTGAAGCGTTGCTGCAATTGCCGCGTCTGCGTGAGGCGGTCAGCCAGCCCGGTGCGCAGGTGTTGATCCTGCGCGGGGAGGGCGGGCGCGAACTGCTTGCCGAGCGCTTGCGTGAGCTAGGTGCTAGTGTCGAGTATCTGGAATTGTATCGACGTGAGCTGCCAGCCTATGCACCGCAAGCGTTACCGCAGCGGATTGCAGCGGAACGCTTGAACGGGCTGGTGGTCAGCAGTGGACAGGGTTTCGAGCACCTGCGTCAGATGGCCGGCGATGCCTGGCCGGCAATTGCGCAGTTGCCGTTGTTTGTGCCAAGCCCAAGAGTCGCCGAGCAGGCACGTGCCGCCGGGGCTCAAACAGTTGTGGATTGCCGCGGCGCGAGTGCCGCGGCTTTGCTGACGGCGTTACGGGAGCATCCCGTACCCGTTTTCTAATGCAAAGGATGGATACGTGAGCGAAACAGCCTTGCCTAAAGATGACGTCCAGCCTGTGATTGATGCCCAGGTTGAAACTCCACCGCCGGCCACAGAGCCGCGCCGAGGCAATGGACTGGCCATCGTCGCCCTGTTGCTCGGCGCTGCCGGGGTCGCCATGGGTGGCTGGGGTGTCTGGCAGGTCCGGCACCTGCAGACCAACACTCAACAGCAGTCCGGGGAAGTGCAGGCGCTGAACGATCAGGCGCAGAGTCTGAAACTCAACGAACAGCGTCTGACCGAACGCCTCGCGCAGTTGCCGAGTGCTGACGAGCTTGCCGAGCGTCAGCGTCTGGTGACCCAACTTCAGGGCGATCAACAACGCCTCAACCAGCGTCTGGAAACCGTCCTCGGTGCCAGCCGCAAGGACTGGCGTTTGGCCGAGGCCGAACATCTGCTGCGTCTGGCCAGCCTGCGCCTCTCGGCCTTGCAGGACATCAGCAGCGCGCAGGCGCTGGTGCAGGGTGCCGACGAAATCCTTCGTGAGCAAAACGATCCCGGCTCTTTCGCCGCTCGCGAGCAAGTGGCGAAAACCCTGGTCGCGTTGCGCAGCACTGCACAGCCGGATCGTACCGGTCTGTTCCTGCGCCTCGGCGCGCTGCGTGACCAGGTCATCGACCTCACCGAGCTGGCGCCGGAATACAAGGATCGCGGCGAATCGCTGCTCGGCCTGACTGCCGACGGTGACGGTGCGAGTCGTTGGGCGCAGTGGTGGGATCAGGTCTCGCGCTACATCCGCATCGATTTCAATGCTGACAAGAATGTGCGGCCACTGCTCGCCGGGCAGAGTCTGAGCCAGGTGCGCCTGGCCCTGAGCCTTTCGCTTGAGCAGGCGCAGTGGGCCGCGCTCAACGGCCAGGCAGCGGTTTACACCCAAGCGCTGGCCGAGGCGCGCGACGTGCTCAAGGGCAACTTCAATCCGGATAATCCGCAAAGCAAAGTGATGCTCGAGCAAGTCGCAGAGCTGAGCAAGGAACCGGTCACGGTCAACACACCTGACATGGCTGGCACCCTGAGTGCGGTGCAGGGCTATCTCGAGCGGCGCAACGTCAACGCCGAAGAATCGGTAAAACCCTTCGCCAAACCTGCCGCCAATGCCGCGCAGGAGGCGACGCCATGAAACGCCTGTATGTGATTGTGTTTTTGGTGATCGCGGCGACGGCGGCGCTGGGCTTTGCCGTGGCGCAACATTCCGGCTACGTGTTGATCGCCTACAAGACCTTCCGTTACGAAGCGAGCCTGTGGGCAACGCTCGCGGTGATTGCGGTGTTGTGGCTGCTGTTCTGGGGCATCAAGACGCTGGTCGAACTGGTCATGACCTCCACCGGTGTGGTCAATCCATGGTCGCGTCGCAACCGCAGTCGTCGTGTGCAAGTGGCCATCGAACACGGCCAACTCGATCTCGCCGAAGGTCGCTGGGCCAGCGCGCAACGGCATTTGTACCGTGCCGCAGAGGCCGAACGCCAACCGCTGCTGTACTACCTCGGCGCGGCACGTGCGGCCAACGAACAGGGCAATTACGAAGAGTGCGATCGCTTGCTGGAACGTGCGCTGGAACGTCAGCCGCAAGCCGAGCTGGCGATTGCCTTGAGTCATGCGCAGTTGCAAACCGACCGCGGTGATACCGACGGTGCGCTGGTGACCCTGCAAGCGATGCACGAGCGCCACCCGCGCAATGCGCAGACCTTGCGTCAGTTGCAGCGTTTGCATCAACAGCGTGGTGAATGGTCGGAGGTGATCCGTCTATTGCCGGAGCTGCGCAAGGACAAAGTCCTGCCCCCCGCAGAGCTGACTGAACTGGAACGCCGGGCCTGGGGTGCAAACCTGTCGCTGGCAGCGCATCGCGAGGAGGATGGCACGGTAGGTCTGCAGTCGCTCAAGCGCGCATGGGAACAGCTCACCTCGGCGCAGCGTCAGGAGCCGCCATTGGTCTTGGCGTATGCCGAACAGTTGCGTCAGTTGGGCGCCCAGGTCGAAGCGGAGGAAGTGCTGCGAACGGCGCTCAAGCGCAAGTACGACAGTCATCTGGCACGTCTTTATGGCCTGGTGCGCGGCAGTGATCCGGCGCGTCAGTTGCAAACGGCCGAAGGCTGGCTCAAGGAGCATCCGGCCGACCCAAGCCTGCTGCTGACCCTGGGCCGTCTGTGCCTGCAAACCAGTTTGTGGGGCAAGGCCCGCGATTATCTGGAAAGCAGCCTGCGCCAGCAGCGCAATCCGGAAGCCTGTGCAGAGCTGGCCCGCCTGCTTGCCCAGCTCGGCGATACTGAACGCAGTAATCAACTGTTTCAGGAGGGTCTTGGCCTGCTCGATGAGCGTCTGCTGGCCGCTCCCCTGCCGGTCCCGGTCCGCGCGTAAAATCACGGGGGAGCGTGCTCCCTCGTGTGCCTGATGACGGAAAAATCCTCGCCAACACGCGTCTTGGGCAACGTCCTACAACGGCCTACATCAATTCCTCTGTTGCCTGTCGGGATTTCCCTACACCTCTGGTGAAGTGTCGGCGGCTGCCTGCCTTGAAAGGCTGACGCGCTTTCCTCTACCGTAACTGCCTGTCTCTACTGTTACGGAAAAGCCATGTCGTTGGCCTGCTCACGCTCCTTGTTTTTTATGGCTTTCACTGCGGGGGCTGTTGCCCTGGGAGCTTCTTATTACCTCGAATACGCGGTTGGCCTGGCCCCATGCAGCCTGTGCCTGGTACAGCGGATGTTCATGACGCTGCTGACCTTCTGCTGTGGTCTGGCGGCGGTGCATGGTCCGCGACGTGTCGGCCTTTCGCTCTACTGGGTGGTTGCGCTTTGCGCGAGCCTCGGTGGCACGACGGCGGCCTGGCGGCAGGTGTTGATGCAAGGCGATTCAGTACTGCAACTGGTCGAATGTTCGCCTGCGCCCGAGACCTTGTTCAGCAGCATGCCCTGGTTGTGCGCGGTACTGCGCATGGTCAGCGGCAGCGCCGACTGTGTGGAAATTTCCTGGACGCTGTTCGATCTGAGCATCCCCGAGTGGAGCTTGCTGTTTTTTGTGGCGATGTCGATTCTGGCGTTTTACCAACTGATACGACTGGTCTGGAACGCTCTGCAACAACCGCTCAGCGGCGAAGCGTCGCACCGCAGGCTGATCAGGGATTAAACACTTGTATGAACTTTATCTCCTGCGTACCTTGAAGCCATAGGCGTGCGGGCATAATCTGGCCCGCACGTGTCATTGGAATTATGTTGCTCGATGACGCTCTGCCCGACCGCCCTCCCGGCTTCAAACCAGAAGAGAGGCGCGGGTGTAGAGCAGCATGACCCACAAGGGAAGAGAGATCGCCATGCTCGAAAGTTGTCAGAATGCTCAGGAACGTTGGGGTGGGGTTCATCTGCTGATCGACCGCTGGTTGCAGGAGCGTGAAGATCTGATCGGCGCCTACGACAAGCTCGGTGCTCAGCCTGAGTCGCTGTCCGAGAGCCGCAAGCCCTTGCAGGAATTCTGCGGCGTGCTGGTTGATTACGTCTCCGCCGGGCACTTCGAAATCTACGAACAGCTGACGGGCGAAGCCAAGGCGTTCAACGACAAGCGTGGCCTGGAACTCGCCGAGACGATCTATCCACGCATCGACGTCATCACCGAGAAGCTGCTCGCGTTCAACGATCTGTGCGATGAAGGCAAATGCGTTGCCGAGAAATTCAAGGAGCTCGGTGGCCTGCTGCACGAGCGTTTCGAACTCGAAGACTGCCTGATTGAAGTGCTGCATACAGCACACAAGGAAGAGGATCCGGTTCAGGCCTGATCTGCTTTTCCACTAAAAACGGTGCGCCCAGGCGCACCGTTTTTTATTGCCTGATCAACTGGTCGCGCCGCGCAATTCCACCTCGAATACCAGCGGCGTGAACGGTGCGATCAGGTCACCGGCACCGTCGGCGCCATAGGCCTGATCCGATGGAATCACCAGGCGCCATTTCGCCCCCACCGGCATGTTCTGCAATGCGGTGCGCCATCCGGCAATCACGCTGTCGAGGTTGAACCACTGCGGCTGAGTGTTTTGATCGAACACCGTGCCGTCAGGCAGACGACCGATGTACAACACCTGCACTTTTCCATCGGGACCGGCCTTGACGCCAGTGCCAGGGGTCAGTTCGGTCAGCAGGATGCCATCGGCCAATTCCTTCACGCCCGGTTTGGCTTTTTCTGCGGTGAGAAAACGCTGTTCGTTTTCCATCGCGGCGTCACTCGACGGCAGTGGTTTCTGTTCGGCATTTTGCGCTTCGTGATCGGCGAGGATCTGTTCGATGCGGGCTTCACTCAGTGCCAGTGGCTTGCCCTGATAGGCTTGCTGCAAGCCTTCGACCAGCGCCTGAATCTGCAATTGCGGGACTTCCTGACGCAGCCGTTCACCGAGGCTTGCGCCCAGACTGTAGGCCAGATCGTGAGCGTCATTCGCAGTGGTTTTTTCGTCAGCGTGGGCTGCGGAAAAAATCATGCAGAGGGATAAAAAAAGGTAGCGCGACATGGGCACTCTCCGTCCTGAGATGCGGTGGATTATGCCAGCGCAAACGTCTGCAACGGTGAACTGCTTTTGCCGTCATGCAGAACATTTTCACTTCGTTGCAACGCAACTGTTTCGATACTGTCAACATGACCTAGCGGCGGTAGCAGCAGAGGTCTAGTATGAGCCGCACTCACGTCAGCCAGGAGGTAAACCATGTCGGCCACCAAGAAGCCTGTAAACACTCCGTTGCACTTACTCCAACAACTCTCGGGCAGCCTGCTCGAGCATCTGGAAAACGCTTGCTCGCAAGCCTTGGCTGATGCTGAAAAACTGCTCGCCAAGCTGGAAAAGCAACGCGGCAAGGCGCAAGAAAAACTGCACAAATCCCGCACCAAATTGCAGGACGCAGCTGCCGCCGGTAAAGCCAAGGCACAGACCAAAGCCAAAGGCGCAGTGAAAGAACTCGAAGACCTGCTTGATGCCTTGAAGGATCGTCAGTCCGATACGCGCAGCTACATTCTGCAACTCAAGCGCGACGCTCAGGAAAGCCTGAAACTGGCCCAGGGTGTTGGCCGCGTTCAAGAAGCCGTGAGCAAGGTATTGTCGACTCGCTCGGCCAAACCAGCGGCCGCGCCGGCGAAGAAAGCCGCTGCAAAACCTGCAGCAGCCAAGGCGCCAGCGAAAACTGCAGCGGCCAAGCCAGCTGCAAAAACCGCTGCCAAGCCAGCTGCAAAAGCACCGGTGAAAGCGGCTGCCAAACCGGCTGCGAAAACCGCTGCCAAACCTGCCGCGAAAAAACCGGCTGCGGCCAGCGCGGCAAAACCAGCTGCTAAAACCACCGCTGCGAAACCTGCTCCCGCCAAGCCGGCTGCGCGTACTGCCGCTGCCAAACCGGCTGCAAAAACCACTGCTGCCAAAGCTGCTCCGGCGAAAACCGCAGCCGCCAAGCCGGCCGCTAAACCCGCTGCCAAAGTTGCGGCAAAACCAGCTGCTAAAACCACCGCTGCGAAACCAGCCGCGAAACCGGCTGTAGCCAAACCTGCTGCAAAAGCTGCGGCAAAACCGGCCGCCAAGCCTGCTGCCAAACCAGCAGTGAAAGCCGCCGCCAAACCGGCAGCCAAACCCGCCGCAAAACCGGCTGCTGCTGCAAAACCAGCAACTGCTGCCGCCAAGCCTGCTGCTGCAAAACCAGCTGCAAAACCTGCCGCCAAACCAGCCGTGAAAAAGCCAGCCGCTGCCAAACCAGCTGCCGCTAAACCGGCTACCGCGCCAGCGGCCAAGCCTGCCGCACCGGCAGCGTCGACTGCGTCAGCGGCACCTGCTGCAGCCGCCACTACCTCGACCCCTTCGGCTGCGCCATCGCCAGCCGCTGCGTCGAGCACCAGCAACAACCCGACCAGCGCTTCCTAAGTGCCGGTTGCCGCGACGCGCAGCACTTGCAGCGCGTCGCGGTTCGGGCTGGCCGCACTGCCGGCCAATCCCTCCAGCCAGGTCGTCGAGCCTGCAGCGTTTCGCGGCCACGCCTGCGCCACGCCCTCAAGCCGTGACAGCAACGCTCGCTCAGCCTCAAGCTCAAGTGATTTGATCTGCTCGCGCATGCCTTTCAGCACCGCGTCATCCAGCGCCCGCGCCTTCCACTGCATGCGCAGTGTCCGCAGCGGCTGCACCACTTCGATATCCCACGGTTCGGTCAGCGTCTGAAGCTGGCGAGCGCGTCGTTCATCGCACATCACCCCGCGTTGCTCCAGCCACAAAGCACACAACAGCAGGCACACATTCGCGCCCGCCGTTTGCAGTTGCAGGCAGGCGTCTTCCACGCCCGGGCGGGCGTAGGTGGCAAGGGAAAAGCTCCACAGGTCAGAGGACATCGTGCTACTCGCGCCAGTTGTGAGCGAAGCTGGTAGACTCCGCCGCCATTATGATCCGACTTCAGAACCTGACTTTACAGCGTGGCCCGCAACGTCTGCTAGAAGACGCCGAGCTGACCCTGCACGCCGGCCACAAAGCTGGCCTCATCGGTGCCAACGGCGCCGGCAAATCGAGCTTGTTCGCCCTGATTCGGGGTGAGCTGCATCCGGATTCGGGTGATTGCTTCCTGCCGGCCGACTGGCGCATCGCCCACATGCGCCAGGAGATCGAGACGCTCGAACGGCTTGCCGTCGACTATGTGCTCGATGGCGACCTGCGTCTACGCGAGGTGCAACGTGACCTCGCGGCCGCCGAAGCCGCGCATGACGGTGCCGCTCAGGCGCGCCTGCACGCCGAACTCGACAGCGCCGACGGTTACACCGCCGATGCGCGGGCGCGCAAGTTGCTTGCCGGTCTCGGTTTCACCAACGAGCAGATGGATCGTCAGGTCGGCGATTTCTCCGGGGGCTGGCGGATGCGCCTGAACCTGGCGCAGGCCTTGATGTGCCCGTCGGACTTGTTGCTGCTCGACGAGCCGACCAACCACTTGGATCTCGACGCCATCATCTGGCTCGAAGAGTGGCTGAAGAGCTACCCGGGCACCTTGCTGCTGATTTCCCACGACCGCGATTTCCTCGACGAAGTCGTCGATCATGTGGCGCACGTCGATCAGCGCAAAATTACCCTGTATCGCGGCGGCTACAGCGCCTTTGAACGCGCCCGTGCCGAGCGTCTGGCCCAGCAGCAACAGGCCTACGAGAAGCAGCAGGCGCAACGTGCGCACATGGAAAGCTACATCGCCCGCTTCAAGGCGCAAGCGACCAAGGCCCGTCAGGCGCAGAGCCGGATCAAGGCCCTGGAGCGCATGGAAGAGCTGTCGGCGGCCCACGTCGATTCGCCGTTCGATTTCGTTTTCCGCGAGTCGAGCAAGATCTCCAGTCCGCTGATCGATCTGTCCGATGCGAGCCTGGGTTATGGCGACAAAACCATCCTCGAGAAGGTCAAGCTGCAACTGACCCCGGGTGCGCGGATCGGCCTGCTCGGGCCGAACGGCGCCGGTAAGTCGACGCTGATCAAGAACCTCGCCGGCGAGCTGTCACCGATCGCCGGGCGCCTGACCCGTGGCGAGAACACCGTGGTCGGCTACTTCGCTCAGCACCAGCTCGACTCGCTGGACTCCAAGGCCAGCCCGTTGCTGCACATGCAGCGTCTGGCACCGACCGAACGCGAGCAGACCCTGCGCGACTTCCTCGGTGGTTTCGACTTCCGTGGTGCGCGTATCGATGAGCCGGTGCTGAATTTCTCCGGTGGCGAAAAGGCCCGTCTGGCCCTGGCGTTGATCGCCTGGGAACGGCCGAACCTGTTGCTGCTCGACGAACCGACCAACCACCTCGACCTCGAAATGCGCCTGGCGCTGACCATGGCGCTGCAGGAATTCAGTGGCGCGGTGTTGGTGGTATCTCACGATCGACACTTGCTCAAGAGCACCACCGATAACTTCTACCTGGTCGCTGACGGCAAGGTCGAAGAGTTCGATGGCGACCTCGAAGACTACGCGCGCTGGCTGGTGGAATACCGCCAGCGCAACGCGCCGGTCAGCACCACTACAGTCAACCCGGACAAGACCGACAAGAAGGCCCAGCGTCAGGCGGCGGCTGCCCTGCGTCAGCAACTTGCACCGCACAAGCGCGAAGCCGACAAGCTCGAAGCTGAACTCGGCAAGCTCCACGAGAAGCTCGCCAAGGTCGATGCCAGCCTTGGCGACAGCGACATCTACGAGCCGGCGCGCAAGAACGAGTTGCGTGACCTGCTGGCCGAACAGGCCAAGCTGAAGGTTCGCGAAGGCGAGCTGGAAGAGGCGTGGATGGAAGCCCTCGAGATATTGGAAAGCATGCAGGCGGAGCTGGAGGCGTTGTCCTGATGGACGCGTTCAAGCTGCCGCTGCCGGCGGAGTGGGTCGAGCCGATCTGGTTCACGGTGCAGATTTTGCTGATTCTGCTGGCCGGTTACCTCACTCAGCGCTTCGTCGCCAAAGGCCTGACCCGCTTGGGTGAGCGCTATCCGTTCCCGCCGCAGTTGCTGATGCCGCTGCGGGGCGTATTGCGCTGGCTGATCATGGGCAGCGCGCTGATCTTTGTCCTTGAACGCCTCGGTGTCTCGGCGACGGTGTTGTGGACGGCGCTGTCGGGCTTCGTTGCGGTGGCGGCGGTCGCGTTCTTTGCGATGTGGAGTGTGCTGTCGAACCTGCTCTGCGCAATTCTGATTTTTACCGTCGGGCCGTTTCGGCTGGGCGATATCGTTGAGCTGGTGGACACCACTGACAAGCCGGGCGTCAAAGGCCGGGTGGTGGCGATCAATCTGCTCTATACCACGTTGATCGAGGCTGAAGAGCTTGGGACTGGCAGCGCGATGGTGCAGGTGCCGAACAGCTTGTTCTTCCAGCGTTCGGTGCGGCGTTGGCGTGGGACGGATGTTTTTCCGTCGAGCGGGTTTGAGAAGTAGATTTTCAAAGCAAGATCAAAAGATCGCAGCCTTCGGCAGCTCCTACAGGGATCGCATTCCCATGTAGGAGCTGCCGAAGGCTGCGATCTTTTGCTTTTGGCCCCAAACAGCATTAGCTTTGACGACTTGTTACAGCATGAGTCGAGGTGTGCGATGGAGCTTCAAACATGGCTGGCGTTTTTCGCTGCCTGCTGGGTGATCAGTCTTTCCCCGGGTGCTGGCGCCATTGCGTCGATGTCCAGCGGTCTGCAATACGGTTTCTGGCGCGGTTACTGGAACGCCCTCGGCCTGCAGATCGGTCTGGCCGTGCAGATCGCGATTGTCGGCGCCGGCGTTGGCGCGATTCTTACGGCGTCGGCCACGGCTTTCCATGCAATCAAGTGGTTTGGTGTCGCCTACCTGATCTATCTCGCCATCAAACAATGGCGTGCGCTGCCCATGGACATGAGCGATGACGCGGCCGTACGGCCCATCGGCAAACCGCTGGCGCTGGTGTTCCGTGGCTTTCTGGTGAATATCAGCAACCCCAAGGCGCTGGTGTTCATGCTGGCGGTGCTGCCGCAGTTCATCAATCCGCACGCGCCGCTGCTGATTCAGTATGTGGTGATCGGCGTGACGATGGTCTGTGTCGATCTGATCGTCATGGCGGGCTACACCGGGCTGGCGTCGAAGGTGCTGCGTTTGCTGCGCACACCGAAGCAGCAGAAGCGCATGAACCGCACGTTTGCCGGGCTGTTCGTCGGCGCTGCGGCGTTTATGGCTACCTTGCGTAAAGCCGCCGCATAAATCGCACAGACAAAAAAAGGCGACCTACAAAGGTCGCCTTTTTTATGGCCTGCGATTTACTCAGCGCAGAATCACGGGTGGTGTATCCGCCGGCAGGTTATTGCGTTGAGCCGGCTCGCGCGATGGCTCGTAACCGCCGCTACCGAGTTGCTGGCTCAATTGCCCTGCGACATCCTCACCCAACGCCTTCGACACATCACGGACCACGCGCGGGCGGTTCAGCGATACATGGATATCCCGACCGTTCACCAGTTTGGTGTCCTGCGCTTCACCCATCGCGGTGAAGGCGGAGATGATTTCGTACGTCCTGGTGTTGATCAGGCTGAAATCGGCGACCAGGGTCAGCGCGAGCACCGCCGAATAGCTGTCGGTGTTCGCCAGCTCGTTCATGTCCTGGGTGAAGTCGATGTCGGAGACCGTGCCGAACAGCACATAGTCGGCGCCCTTGAAGCTGCCAGCCTTGATCCGCTGGATCACGTCGTAGATGTCACCCTTGGACGACGCGGTGTACGGCTTGCCCTGCACCAGCTGGAACATGCCGGTACGAAGCATTTCGCCCTTGATGTCGCCGGTGAATCGGCGCAACTCGGTCTGTTCGATGTAGCTGTTGCGCGTCTCGTATTCTTCATGGCTGGACGAACCGCTGGCGCCGTAATAGCTCTCCTGATGATCGCTCTGCGCCGAAATAGTGTGGATGTATTGCTCCACGCGCGCTTCGTACGCGAGGTCGGCGACGGCGACTTTCGGCGCCGCCTGCACGCTGAACGCGCAAGCCATAGCGATCATGCCAATCCATGTGCGCATCGATTAACGCTCCGTGGTTTTGCGGATTTCTTTTTCGTCCATCCATTCGGCCAGACCGCTCTCGACATCGATCAGTTGCAGGCTGAATTTGTAGAAGACGTCCTTGTAATCGCTGCTGCGCTTGACGATCGAGCTGATCGACCCTTCAAGACGGTATTTCGCCGCGATCATGTTGCCAGTCTTGGCCACGGTGCTCTTCTTGTACAGGCCACTCTGGTTTTGCAGCTTGAGGTGGTCAATCTGGCTCTGCATCGCCGTGTTGTCGCTGGCAAAGCGCGCGACACCGGTCTTCATCAGTTGGGTCTTGATGCTGGTGGTGATCTCGCGAGTGTCGATGTACTCGCTGGTCTTGTTCATCACGTCGTAGACCTGAACCACCGGACGCCCTTGCAGAACCCCTGACTGAGCCAGCGACCGGGTCATCGACTCGGCGATCATCTGCAGGTCGGTGGAACCGAATTCGTTGGTGACGGTTTCAACCGCTTTCGGGTCGCCGTAGCTGATGTTACCGCTGCCCAGGGTCGGCGAATTGTCGACGCATCCGGAGGCCAGCAGGGCGAAAACGGCGAGGCAGGAAACGCGTGCAAACATGGCAATGCTCTCTGGAACGGAAGGGGGTGTCGGGCTCAAGGCGTCTGCAGTTCCAGACGGAAGTCCACGGCTTTTGGCGTTGGGGCGATGCTTTGGAGGAAGCTGTTCTGCCCGCCGTAGATCAGCTGGGGTTTCCAGACTTCTTCGTCGGCAACCGGAAAGCCTTCTGCGCCGAGCCAGGCGAACCGGTAATAGAAGGTCTTGTTGCGCTTGTCGGTGTTGCACAACTGGACGCCGACGGTCATGAAACCGTTTTCGCGGGCGACGCGCATATTGCCGATCGCGATATTTTTCAGCTCACCCATGGCCACGACTTTGCTCGCGGCGCTGCCCGGTGCGGGCGGCGGCGGTGGCGGCGTTGCGCAGCCGCTGGCCAACAGGGCGAAAGCGCTAATCGCGACGAATTTGAAGCGCATGCAAAGACTCCGTTCTTCAGGTTGTCCGGGGCGGGCGACAGGGCGCGCGCCGATGCTCGGCAGATTGACGGTCTGCCTGATTTTCTTCAAGCGCCAACGCCTGTCTATTTCAAGCCCGGTGCTGGTTCCGTCGACGCTACGTAAGCCGTGCCGATGATAAATAACCGGTCGCCGAATGCCCGCAGGTTGATGACCTGGTGATCACGATCAATGCGTACGGTCAGCGTTCCGGTGGAGTTGGGTACGTTGATCGTGTGATTGCCCTTTTTCAGGCGTAGCCGCGCTACCAGGGTTTTATCGGGCAAGGTGCGCCAGGTGCGGGTGTCAGCCTCTTCGAGCGGATCTTTGCGGGTCACGACCAGTGAGGCCTTGGTGGGGTTCTGGCTGTTGTAATCGGCCTGGGCGACGGCATCCAGGTTGGCGCGGAACCTCGCCGATCCAATGATATCGGGCATATCATCACGCAAGGTGCGCGTCGCCATGTCGGTCACGCTGTTGATGAGGTTCAAGGGGCGTTTGCGCGCATCGACCTTGATCGAGTCGAAAAACGGCGTGACCGTATCCGGCACCATCACCGGGAAGGAAATCGGCGCCTCGATGACCAGGTTTTCATTGAGCTGCACCGGAATCAGCACTTTGACCGATGCGCGGGCGGGGGCCAGGCCGCTTTGCACCACGATCAACACGTCGCTTTCGTCAGCCTTTGCTGGCGGCTTGTCGAGATCGCGCAACGCTTGCTCGAGAAAAGGCACGTTGGGGCGCAGTTCGATGGCCTGCCGATAGCCCGGTGCAGCCAGATCTCGCTCGCCCAGGGCCTCATAGGTGAAACCGGCCAGATAATGGCTGAACGCACTCTGATAACCGTTCTTCAACTCGATGACCGAAGGCGCATCAAGAAGGGTCACCGGGTAGCCGCGCAGATCCTTGTATTGCACCTTGATGCCCTGAGCCTTGGCTTGTTCTTCGACCTCTTCGTACTGGCGCTCGCGCTCGCGGGCGATCAGTGCTTCGCGTTCGTGGGTTTTCTTGATATCGGTGCGGGCGCCTTCGAAGTCGTCGACGGACAATTGGTTGAGGGCCATCTGCGTGGTCAGCATGACCTTTTCGTAGTCATAACCGTTGTAGCGCTGCAGCTTGTCATTGACCAGCATGACGCCCAGCTCCCGGCCTAATTGGCCGAGGAATTTCATCGGTGCGGACGACACGGCGTCTTCGCGCTGGACGATCATCTGGTCAGCACTGCGCCAGGCCATCTGGCTCTCCGGCAGCAAGTTGCCGACGCTGAGGACTGCGCCTTTTTCGAAGTAATAGAGCAGATCCTTGGATTCCCACGGGTTGTTCCACTCGATCAGGTACAGCGCACCATCGACATTGCCCATCATCAGTTGATCGGTGGTTTGCTGCATTTCCTGGTCGTAATCGCGGAAGGCGGCGCATCCGTTGAGCTGCACAATGACACTGAGCAGCGCAGTCAGCAGTAGGCAGTGACGCATGACGGTGGCTTCTTCCTTGGGCGCAAAGGGGCTGACGTGACGCATTATATGGATCAGTGCTGGCAATGTGCTTGGCTGTTTTACACAGCGCATGCTCGGCCTGTCAGGTGCCATGCCCTCATGGTTTGCATTAGGCTTGCGGCCTCGCCGCTCAACTCAATCCGGTGCCCCGATGAATCAACTGATGGCCATGCGTGCGTTCCGTTGCATCGTCGAGTGCCGTGGATTCAGCGCCGCCGCCGAACGCCTCGACACCACGCACTCGACCATCTCCCGGCAGTTGCAGCAACTGGAAACCGCACTCGGCACACGCCTGATCAATCGCAATACCCGTCGCTTCAGCCTGACCACGGCCGGGCAGCAGTATTACCTCGCGTGCGTGGACATCATTGACCGCCTCGACCAAGCCGCCGTGGCAGTCGGGCAAACCCATGAAAGCCCCAGCGGCGTTTTGCGCATCAGCGCGCCGATGGTGATCGGTACGCTCGAGTTGGCGAACTGGTTGCCGGCGTTTCAGCAGCGCTATCCCGAGATTGAAGTTGATCTGTCCTGCGATGACCGCTTCGTCGATCTGATCGCCGAAGGCTTCGATGTAGCGCTGCGCATTTGCGGGCCACTTGAGGATTCGACCTTGGTCGCGCGCTTGCTGACGGTGTCGCCGATGTTGCTGCTGGCCTCGCCGGCTTATGTGGCCCGACATGGCTTGGTGCGCCAGGCAAGTGAATTGGCCGGGCATCAATTGCTGGCCTTCGCCGCTGCCAACGATTGGCAACTGAGCGACGCGCGCGGGGTAATAACACCAGTCAAAACCCAGGGGCGGTTCAAAACCGATTCGATCAGTTCGCTGCACGCCGCCGCGCTGGCGGGTGTCGGCATCGCGGCGTTTACCCGGGCAACGGTGCAGGACGACTTGTTGAGTGGGCGATTGGTGCAGCTCCTGCCCAACTTCACCCTCGGTCAGCGGCACTATTACGCACTGTATCCGCACGCCCGGCATGTCGCCCTGAAGGTGAAGGTTTTTGTCGAGTTCATGACCGAGCACTACCGCAACATGGCGACGCCTTTGCGCTAAATGCCGACAAAGCTTGAGGGAAATGCCTGCGAAGTGAACAATATGTAACTTCGCATTTCCTTTTGAGACCTGTTCATGACTGCCTCGTCCCGATTTCTGGCCTGGCTGGTGTTCCCGTTGTGCGCGCTGAGCAGCTTCAACCTGCTGGCCGATACCGTGGAAGGCGCCCCGCAAGCGCTGCACCTGCTCGATTACATCAGCGCGGATTATCCGCCGACGGTCGAGGCTGGAAAAGTCGTCGATGATTCCGAATACCGTGAGCAACTGGAGTTCACTCAAGCGCTGCAAGGGCTGATCGCCGCGATGCCGGCCAAGCCTGAACAGGCCGCGCTGGAGCAGGGCGTCAGAGCCTTGCGCGCGGCGATCGGGGCGAAGCAGGACGGTGCGGAAGTCGCCCGTCAGGCGCGGCAACTGGGCGCGCAACTGGCGGTGGCGTATGAAGTCAGTCAGGCGCCGATCATTACCCCGGATCCGACCCGCGGCGCACCGCTGTATGCGCAGAATTGCTCGGTGTGCCACGGTGACAGCGGTGCCGGCGACGGTCCGGCAGGTCTGGGCATGACCCCGGCACCGGCCAATCTGCGTGATGCTGCGCGGCTGGATAACCTGAGTCTTTACGCGATCTACAGCACCCTCGGCCAAGGTGTCGAAGGCACTGATATGCCGGCGTTCGCCGATCAGCTCGATGACCGCCAGCGTTGGGATCTGGCGACGTACATCGCCGGGTTCAGCGCCGATGCCACTGCCGCCAAAGCCGAGAAGACTTACAACCTCGCCGATCTGGCACGCCAGACCCCGGCTGAAGTGCTGGCTGCCGAAGGCGTGTCAGCCGCAGCGACTTTCCGCGCCCAGCGTGCGCAACCACCGCAGGTCAAGCGTGGTCCAGCGCAGTTGCTCGACTACACCGCCGCGACGCTCGACAAGAGCCTGGCCGCCTACCGCGCCGGCGAGCACGATCAGGCCTACGACCTGTCGGTAGCGGCGTATCTGGAAGGTTTCGAACTGGTCGAAAGCTCGCTGGATAACGTCGACGCCAACGTGCGCAAAGACACTGAGAAATCGCTGATGGCTTACCGTCAGTCGTTGCAGGACGGTTTGTCGGTCGAGCAGGCCGAGCAGCGTCTGGACGCGGCCAAAGCCAAGCTCAAGGAGTCAGCCGGTTTGCTCGGCAGCGATGGCCTGAGCTGGTCGCTGAGCTACATCTCCGGTCTGCTGATTCTGCTGCGCGAAGGCCTCGAAGCGATTCTGGTGTTGGCGGCAATCCTCGCGTTCCTGCGCAATACCGGCCAGCAATCGGCGGTGCGCAGCGTCAACGTCGGTTGGGGCCTGGCACTGCTGGCGGGCCTCGGCACCTGGGCGCTGGCCGCGTATGTGATCGACGTCAGCGGTTCGCAGCGTGAATTGCTTGAAGGCGCGACGGCGCTGTTTGCCAGCGTCATGGTGCTGTGGCTCGGCGTGTGGATGCATGATCGTCGTCACGCGGCGGCCTGGCAGGATTACATCAAGAGCAGCCTGGTCGGCGGTGGCGGGCGTTTCGGGTTTGCGATTCTCGCGTTCTTCTCGGTCTATCGTGAACTGTTCGAAGTGATCCTGTTTTACGAAACCCTCTGGCTGCAGGCTGGCCCGGCCGGGCATGACGCGGTGCTGGCGGGCGGGGCGACAGCGCTGGTGCTGCTTGTCGGCCTGGCCTGGGTGATTTTGCGCGGGTCGGCGAAACTGCCGCTGACGTTGTTCTTCAGCATCAACGCGGCGCTGCTCTGTGCACTGTCGGTGGTGTTTGCCGGGCATGGCGTGAAGGCGTTGCAGGAGGCGGGGATTTTCGGCACGCGGCCGGTGGCGTTCTTCGAGTTCGACTGGCTGGGGATTCATGCCGATGCGTATTCGTTGACGGCGCAGGCGGTAGCGATTGTGGCGATTGTGCTGTTGTATGGGCGTAGTTGGGTGGCTGAGAGGAGGCGGGTCGTCGCCTAAAAAGCATTCGCTGGTGCTCATAATCGCGGGCAAGCCACGCTCCCACAGGTTTAGCGTTAACCTTGTGGGAGCGTGGCTTGCCCGCGATGCTTTTTGGAATGAGGAAACGATGATGCGTGTATGGATCGATGCCGACGCCTGCCCACGGGCGGCCAAGGATCTGGTGGTGAAGTTTGCCCTCAAGCGCCAGTATGAAGTGGTGCTGGTCGCCGGGCAGCCGCAGATCAAGCCGGGGCTGGCCATCGTCAAGCTGATCGTGGTGCCGAGCGGCCCGGATGCCGCGGACGATTATCTGGTCGAACACGCGGTGCCGGGTGAACTGGTGATTTGCAGCGACATTCCGCTGGCCGACCGCCTGGTGAAGAAGGGTGTCGCGGCGCTGGATCCGCGCGGCAAGGAGTTCGATGCGCAGAACATGGGCGAACGGTTGGCGGTGCGCAACCTGTTCACCGACTTGCGTGAGCAAGGCCAGATGAGCGGCGGCCCGGCGCCGTTTGGTGATCGCGAGAAGCAGGCGTTTGCCAATGCATTGGACCGGATCCTCACGCGCCTGACCCGTAAACCCTGAAAAGATCGCAGCCTGCGGCAGCTCCTACAGGGGCAGTGCATGACGCAACATCACGGCGCGACACGAAACCTGTAGGAGCTGCCGAAGGCTGCGATCTTTTGATCTCAAACGTCGTTTTCGTGGGTCAGTTCGAGCACCCGGTCAACCAGCTTGTTGATCCCCGAAGCCGCTTCGCTGATGTTCTGCGCCAGCATATAAGCCGGGGTCGTCACCAGTTTGCGTGCCTTGTCTTCGATGATCTCGCTCACCGCGCAGTCTTCGTGGGTGGCGCCCATCTTGTTCATCGCCGTGGCGGTGTCGGCGTCGTTGCCGATGGTGCAAGTCACGCCAGGGCCGTAGATCTTCGCCGCGAGTGCCGGTGAAATGCACATCAACCCGACCGGTTTGCCGGCCTCGGCAAACGCTTCGGCCAGCGCCAGCACTTCCGGCTGCACGGTGCAGCCTGCGCCTTCGACAGCGAAGTTGGAGAGGTTTTTCGCCGCACCAAAACCGCCGGGCACGATCAGCGCATCGAAGTCGTCGACATCGGCCTCGCGGATGTCCTTGATGTTGCCACGGGCAATGCGCGCCGATTCCACCAGCACGTTGCGCGACTCGGGCATTTCTTCGCCGGTCAGGTGATTGATCACATGCAATTGCGCGATGTTCGGGGCGAAGCACTGCACCTGGGCGCCGCGTTGGTCGAGACGCAGCAGGGTGATGACGCTCTCATGGATCTCGGCGCCGTCGTACACGCCACTGCCGGACAGGATCACTGCAACTTTTTTGCTCATGGGTTTCTCTCCAGATTCATGGCGCTAAATGTCCACTAAATTGTCGCGTGTTGCCATAGGGTTAATCCGTGGCTGCGCCTAGGATCTATTGCATACGTTTGCGAGCGGGGCGCGTCATGGATTTCATTCTGTATGCGGTGCCGTTTTTCCTGGTGTTGATCGCGGTGGAGCTGCTTGCCGACCGTTGGCGCGGGGTCAGCAACTATCGCTTGGCCGATGCGGTGAACAGCATCAGCACCGGCGTGCTCTCGACCACCACCGGGCTGCTGACCAAAGGCGTCGGGCTTCTGACTTACGCATTTGCCCTCAAGCATCTGGCATTGCTCAGACTTTCGGCGGACAGCGTCTGGGTCTGGATTTTTGCCTTCGTCCTCTACGACTTCTGCTACTACTGGCTGCACCGCCTGGGCCACGAGCGCAACATCCTCTGGGCGGCGCATTCGGTGCATCACCAGAGCGAGGAGTACAACCTTTCCACCGCGCTGCGCCAGACCAGTACCGGGTTTCTGCTCGGCTGGATTTTCTACCTGCCGATGGCCGTGTTCGGTGTGCCGTTGCTGGTATTCGTCAGCGTCGCGGCGCTGAACCTGCTTTATCAATTCTGGGTGCACACCCAACACATTCCCAAGCTCGGCTGGTTCGAGTGGTGCTTCGTTACGCCGTCCAATCATCGGGCTCACCATGCACAGAACGCTCTCTACATGGATCGCAACTACGGCGGGGTGTTCATTCTTTGGGATCGGCTGTTCGGCACGTTTCAGGAAGAGGACGACAACGAGCCAGTGATTTTCGGCGTGACCACACCGCTGGCGAGCTGGAATCCGCTGTGGGCCAATCTGCAGTTTTATGCGCAATTGTGGGATGACGCGCGGCGGGCCGGGAGTCCGTGGGACAAACTGCGAATCTGGTTCATGCGCACCGGTTGGCGGCCGGCGGATGTCGCAGCGAAGTACCCGATGAACAAGCCGGATCTGGCGCTGTTCCGCAAATTCGAGGTGCCGCTTGGGCGTCGTCAGCAGGGGTATGTGGCGGTGCAGTTTTGCATCTACATTGCGCTGGGCAGTTATCTGATGAACCTCGAGCGCGGCTTGCCGAGCGCCGCGCTGTTGCTTGGCTGGGGGGCGGTGGCGTTCGGTGTGTTTGCGTTGGGCGTGGCCCTGGAGAATCGCCCGTGGGCATTGCAAGTCGAGCTGCTGCGGCTGGCGTTGAACGTGCCGCTGGTGTGGCTGGCGCCGCTGGTCGGTCTGTGGCCGGCCAGCCCGCAAATGTGGGTCGGCTTGCTCGGTTACAGTCTGATCAGCGTTATCGGGTTATACCGCTGTCGCCGGCAGGTTACTCGGTGGGTGTCTTAGGTTCAGCGGGGTTGGCCTGTTCGGCCTTCAGCTGTTCAGCCTTGGCCGCTTTGGCGATTTGTTCGTCCTGGTAAACCTGTTTGGCCAGCCGCGCATTCTTGAAGCGGCGGCGCAGCCACAGGCCAACACCTAGAATCAACAGCGCACCCAATACCCACAGCTCGTACTTCTTGATGCTGCCGAGCATGCCTTCCAGCACCGCACCGAAGTGATAGGCAGCGGCGGCGAGGGCGCTGGCCCAGATCGCCGCGCCAATGCCATTGAGCAGCAGATAACGTCCCGGCGGATAACCCGACAGGCCGATCGCCACCGGCATTACCGTGCGCAGACCGTAAACGAAGCGGAAGCTCAGGACCCAGATGTCCGGATGCTTGCGGATGTGTTCCAGCGCGCGGTCACCCATCATCTGCCAGCGCGGTTTGCGCGCCAGCAACTTGCGCCCGTGCTTGCGGCCGAGGAAGTACCACAGCTGATCGCCGGCATAGCTGCCGAAGAACGCCACGACCACCACCATGTTGATGTCCATGTATCCACGGAACGCGAGGAAGCCCGCGAGCACCAGAATGGTTTCGCCTTCGAAGAACGTGCCGAGGAACAAGGCAAAGTAGCCAAAGTCATGCAGAAATTGTTGGAGCATTGTCTGGGTGCTGGCGAAATGAACGCGCAGCCTAACCCTTCGGACACATTCATGAAAGTGTCCAAATGTGTCTCGACGTGAACAATTCCTACACTGAGAATGGAATGCGGCTACACGTCACAGGTCTCACACAACTGTCATCTGTTCGTCATAATGGCCGTCTATAACTGTCACGCTCGCCCGTTTGCGCGGGCTCAGGAGTCCGCCGTGAGCTTTACCCCAGCCAATCGTCTGTTCCCAGCCACGCGCCTGCGCCGCAATCGCCGTGATGATTTTTCGCGTCGGTTGGTGCGG
The DNA here is from genome assembly GCF_900182985.1 of Pseudomonas helmanticensis. Lineage (NCBI taxonomy): Bacteria > Pseudomonadati > Pseudomonadota > Gammaproteobacteria > Pseudomonadales > Pseudomonadaceae > Pseudomonas > Pseudomonas helmanticensis. Next base: position 4,655,986 of record NZ_FXUY01000001.1, read on the forward strand.
GAAAATGTGCTGACGGTCGATGACTTGATCCTGCCGGTGTTCGTGCTTGACGGTGAAAACCGCCGCGAAGCCGTGGCCTCGATGCCCGGGGTAGAGCGGCTGACTATCGATTTGCTGCTCGAAGAGGCGGCGAACTGGGTCGAACTGGGTATTCCGGCGCTGGCGCTGTTCCCGGTCACCCCTCCAGAACTGAAATCCCTCGACGCCGCTGAAGCCTGGAACCCCGAAGGCATCGCCCAGCGCGCCACCCGCGCCCTGCGTGAGCGTTTCCCGGAACTCGGCGTGATCACCGACGTGGCGCTCGATCCGTTCACCACCCATGGTCAGGACGGCATTCTCGACGAAGCAGGCTACGTACAGAACGACATCACCGTCGACGCACTGGTCCGCCAGGCGTTGTCCCACGCCGAAGCCGGCGCGCAGGTTGTCGCACCGTCGGACATGATGGACGGTCGCATCCAGGCGATCCGCGAAGCGCTGGAAATCGCCGGTCACGTCAACGTGCGGATCATGGCTTACTCGGCCAAGTACGCCAGCGCCTATTACGGGCCGTTCCGCGATGCGGTGGGTTCGGCGTCGAACCTCGGCAAAGCGAACAAGGCCTCCTATCAGATGGACCCGGCCAACAGTGACGAAGCGCTGCACGAAGTCGGTGCGGACTTGTCTGAAGGCGCGGACATGGTCATGGTCAAACCGGGCATGCCCTACCTGGACATTCTTTTCCGGGTAAAAGATGCCTTCAAAGTGCCGACCTTCGTCTACCAGGTTAGCGGCGAATACGCCATGCACATGGCGGCGATCCAGAATGGCTGGTTGAGCGAGGCGGTGATTGTCGAATCACTGACCGCCTTTAAACGTGCCGGTGCTGATGGCATCCTGACTTACTTTGCTGTCCGTGCCGCTCAATTGTTACGAGAGCAGAAATAGCCCTCCCAGGAACATTCGATGAATACCGAAGGACTCACTGAAGTTGCCGTAAAAGAAGCTCAACCGGTGGTCGAGCAAATCACCGAAACCCCGCCGGAACTCGAGCCTGCGCCGCCCGCGCCGGTGGCCGAACCTGCGGCGGCGGTGCCAGCCATCGCCATTCCCGGTCTGGATGACAGCAGCCTGTACATCCACCGCGAGCTCTCGCAACTGCAATTCAATATCCGTGTGCTGGAACAGGCACTGGACGAGTCCTATCCGTTGCTGGAACGCTTGAAGTTCCTGCTGATCTTCTCGAGCAACCTCGACGAATTCTTCGAAATCCGCGTTGCCGGCCTGAAGAAGCAGATCACCTTCGCCCGTGAACAGGCCGGTGCCGACGGTCTGCAACCGCATCAGGCGCTGGCGCGGATCAGCGAGCTGGTGCACGGTCACGTTGATCGTCAGTACGCGATCCTCAATGACATCCTGCTGCCGGAGCTGGAAAAGCATCAGGTGCGTTTCATCCGTCGCCGCAACTGGACGGTCAAGCTGAAGACCTGGGTGCGTCGCTATTTCCGCGACGAGATCGCGCCGATCATCACCCCGATCGGCCTCGACCCGACGCACCCGTTCCCGTTGCTGGTGAACAAGAGCCTGAACTTCATCGTCGAGCTGGAAGGTATCGACGCCTTCGGTCGCGATTCCGGCCTGGCGATCATCCCGGCGCCGCGCTTGCTGCCGCGGATCATCAAGGTGCCGGAAGAAGTCGGCGGCGCCGGCGACAACTATGTGTTCCTCTCGTCGATGATCCACGCCCACGCCGATGACCTGTTCCAGGGCATGAAGGTCAAGGGCTGCTACCAGTTCCGCCTGACCCGAAATGCCGACCTGGCGCTCGACTCCGAAGATGTAGAAGACCTCGCCCGCGCGCTGCGTGGCGAGTTGTTCTCGCGTCGTTACGGCGATGCGGTGCGTCTGGAAGTCGCTGACACTTGCCCGAAACACCTCTCGGACTATCTGCTCAAGCAGTTCAACCTGAGCGAGAGCGAGCTGTATCAGGTCAACGGCCCGGTCAACCTGACGCGGCTGTTCAGCATCACCGGTCTGGACAGTCATCCGGAGCTGCAATACACGCCGTTCACCCCGCAGATCCCGAAACTGCTGCAGAACAGCGAAAACATTTTCAGCGTGGTCAGCAAGCAGGACATCCTCTTGCTGCACCCGTTCGAGTCGTTCACCCCGGTGGTCGACCTGCTGCGCCAAGCGGCGAAAGACCCGCACGTACTCGCTGTGCGTCAGACCCTTTACCGCTCCGGCGCCAACTCCGAGATCGTCGATGCGCTGGTCGATGCCGCGCGTAACGGCAAGGAAGTCACGGCGGTCATCGAGCTGCGTGCGCGCTTCGACGAAGAGTCCAACCTGCAACTGGCCAGCCGTCTGCAAGCGGCCGGTGCGGTGGTGATTTACGGCGTGGTGGGCTTCAAGACCCACGCCAAGATGATGCTGATCCTGCGTCGCGAAGCCGGCGAGATCGTCCGTTACGCGCACCTTGGCACCGGTAACTACCACGCCGGCAACGCCAAGCTTTACACCGACTACAGCTTGCTGACTTCCGACGACGCCTTGTGCGAAGACGTCGGCAAACTGTTCAGCCAGTTGATCGGCATGGGCAAGACCCTGCGCATGAAGAAGCTGTTGCATGCGCCGTTCACCCTGAAAAAGGGCATGCTCGACATGATCGCCCGCGAGACGCAATTTGCGCTCGACGGCAAACCGGCGCACATCATTGCCAAGTTCAACTCGCTGACCGATCCGAAGATCATCCGCGCGTTGTACAAGGCCAGCCAGTCTGGCGTACGCATCGATCTGGTGGTGCGCGGCATGTGCTGCCTGCGTCCGGGCATCGCCGGGGTTTCGCACAACATCCATGTGCGCTCGATCATCGGCCGCTTCCTCGAACACACCCGCGTGTTCTACTTCCTCAATGGCGGCGACGAGCAGATGTTCCTCTCCAGCGCCGACTGGATGGAGCGCAACCTCGACAAGCGCGTCGAGACTTGCTTCCCGGTCGAAGGCAAGAAGCTGCTGACCCGCGTGAAGAAAGAACTCGAGCTGTACCTGACCGACAACACCCACAGCTGGAGCCTGCAGTCGGATGGCCGTTACATCCGCAACACGCCGACCGGCAACCAGAACCCGCGCAGCGCGCAGGCGACATTGCTGGAACGACTGGGCAGCCCGATTTTGCCGGTGAGCAGCTAAAGCCAAGAGCAAAAGCCCCTCATCGGAACGCCGCCCGCCTAACCCTCTCCCAGAGGGAGAGGGGACTGACCGAGGTGAATGTCAGGGTTACGCCGACTTGCAATACCGAGCCGAACTCAGGATTTGAAAAGCCCACAAATCGGCTCCCTCTCCCTCGGGAGAGGGCTGGGGTGAGGGGAAGGCCCAACTCCAATTTCAAGCCGAACCCAATAAAAAAGGCGATCCCTGAGGATCGCCTTTTTTATACCTGTCATTCACAAATTTGCTGGGTATCAGTGAACCGTGAGCACAATCCCCACCCGCGTCAGCCAATCCGCCTCAAGCCCGAAATCCGCCTGGGTCAGCTGATTTTCGTCCAGCCAGTTTTCCGGGAATTGCACATCCAGGGTATTGCCCTTGGCGTGCAACACCACCTGCGGCATCGCTTGGGTGCCACGAATGTGATGGAACAGAATCGCAAAGCGCAGCAGCACGCACAGGCGAATCAGCTTGTCACCGTCGTCACCGAAATCGGCAAACTTGTCCTTGGGAATGTTGCGCCGATGACCGCGCACCAGCAGGGCGAGCATCTGCTGGTCTTCGCGGGAGAAGCCGGCGAGGTCCGAGTGCTCGATCAAATAAGCGCCGTGTTTGTGATAGTGATAATGCGCAATATCGAGGCCGACTTCGTGCACTTTAGCTGCCCAGCCAAGGAGTTCGCGCCAGATGCCGTCATCCAGCTCCCAGTCCGCCGCGACCTGATCGAACGCGTGCAAGGCTTTGCGCTCGACTCGAGCGGCCTGTTGCAGATCGACGTGATAGCGCTCCATCAACGAGGTCAGGGTGCGTTCACGCACGTCTTCGTGATGATGACGGCCAAGCAGGTCATAGAGCACGCCTTCACGCAGCGCGCCGTCGCAGTGGTCCATGCGTTGCAGTTCGAGGGCGTCGAAAATCGCTTCGAGAATCGCCAGACCCGCCGGGAAAATGGTCCGGCGATCAGGCTTGATGCCTTCGAAGTCGATCTTGTCGACATCACCCAGTTTGAACAGACGACGCTTGAGCCACGCCAGACCTTCGGCGTTGACTTCGCCAGTGCCGTGACCGCCAGCCTTCAGCGCCAGGCCGATGGCGCGGATGGTGCCCGAGGAGCCGATGGCTTCATCCCAGGTCAGGCGATGCAGGGCGTGCTCGATGCTCATGATCTCCAGCCGCGCTGCGGTGTACGCCTGGGCGTAGCGGGCCGGGGTGATCTTGCCGTCCTTGAAATAGCGCTGGGTGAAGCTGACGCAGCCCATTTGCAGGCTTTCGCGCAGCAGCGGCTCGAAACGCTGACCAATGATGAATTCGGTACTGCCGCCGCCGATGTCGGCGACCAGACGTTTGCCCGGAGTGTCGGCGAGGGTATGCGACACGCCCAGATAAATCAGGCGCGCCTCTTCACGGCCGGAGATGACTTCCACCGGATGGCCGAGGATTTCTTCGGCGCGATGGATGAATTCGAGGCGGTTGCGCGCTTCCCGCAGGGCGTTGGTGCCGACGATGCGCACGGCGCCCAGCGGCATACCGTTGATCAGTTGGGCAAAACGCTTGAGGCAATCGAGGCCGCGCTGCATCGATTCTTCGTTGAGCTTGCGCTCATCGTCGATGCCGGCAGCCAGCTGAACTTTCTCGCCGAGACGCTCGAGAATGCGGATTTCGCCGTTCTGGGCTTTCGCCACGACCATGTGAAAGCTGTTGGAGCCCAGGTCGATTGCGGCGATCAGGGACAGATTCTTGGCTTGGGATTGCGGCATGGTCAGGGGGTCTCGGTCGATAACCTCGACATCGTGCCACGATCAAACGCTGGCGCCAACGCGCACGGCGCAAACCGGATCGTTCCCACGCTCTGCGTGGGAATGCAGGCCGGGACGCTCCGCGTCCCAAAAGCGGACGCAGAGCGTCCGGTGAGGCATTCCCACGCAGAGCGTGGGAACGATCAGACAGCTTCTGTGGCGAGGGAGCAAGCTCCCTCGCCACAGAAGAGGTGCGGATCAATTGACGGCTTCTACAGTGCCAATAAAGTTCGCCAGCTCCGCCGTCTGCGGATTGGCAAACAACACCTTCGGATCCCCCACCTCATGCACCTTGCCATGGTGCATGAACACCAGTTTGTCGCCCACCTCGCGGGCGAAGCGCATTTCGTGGGTGACCATGATCAATGTCATGCCTTCCCTGGCCAATTGGCGCACCACGCTGAGCACTTCGTTGACCAGTTCCGGGTCAAGCGCCGAGGTGATCTCATCGCACAGCAACACTTTCGGCGACATCGCCAATGCCCGGGCAATCGCCACGCGTTGTTGCTGGCCGCCGGACAGGCGATCCGGAAAGGCATCGAATTTCTCTCCGAGGCCGACGCGCTCCAGCATTGCGCGCGCCAGTTCCGCTGCCTTGGCTTTTGGCACTTTCTGCACCACCTGTGGCGCGAGCATGACGTTCTCGCCGACGGTGAGGTGCGGGAACAGGTTGAACTGCTGAAAAACCATACCGACTTTCTGCCGCAAGCTGCGCAAATCAGCGCGGGCAGCGTCGAGGTATTCGCCATCGACTTCGATCACGCCGTCGTTGATCGATTCCAGGCCGTTAAGCGTGCGCAGCAGGGTGGATTTGCCCGAGCCGCTGCGGCCGATGATCGCCACCACCTGGCCTTCTTCGACGCTGAGGTCGATGCCTTTGAGTACGTGGTGATCGCCGTAGTATTTATGCAGGGCGGAAATTCTAAGCAGAGGCATGCAGTCTCCTTTCCAGGTAGCGCGCACTGAGGGACAAGGGGTAGCAGAGCAGGAAATAGCCGAGGGCGACGAGGCCGTAGACCATGAACGGTTCAAACGTGGCGTTGGCGAGCATGCCGCCGGTCTTGGTCAGCTCGGTGAAGCCGATGATTGAGGTCACGGCGGTGCCTTTGACCACTTGCACCGAAAAACCCACGGTCGGCGCCACGGCAATCCGCAGCGCTTGCGGCAGGATCACGTAGCGCAGTTGCTCCAAGGGATTGAGCGCCAGACTCGCCGAGGCTTCCCACTGGCCATTGGAGATCGACTCGACGCAACCGCGCCAGATCTCTGCCAGATAGGCGCTGGTGAACAAGGTCAGGGCAATCGCTGCGGCCATCCACGGCGAAATCTCGATTCCGGCCAGCGCCACGCCGAAGAACACCAGAAACAGTTGCATCAACAGTGGCGTGCCCTGGAACAGCTCGATCCAGGTGCGGGCGATGTTGCTCGACACAGGGTTTTTCGAAATGCGCATGATCAGGATCAGCAGCCCGACGATCCCGCCACCGATAAACGCCACCAGCGACAACGCCAGCGTCCATTGCAGGCCGACGAGCAGGTTGCGCAGGATGTCCCAGAAGGTGAAATCGCTCATGCGTGGCTCCTGCTTATGTAGCGGCGACCGATCCAGTTGAGTAACTGGCGAATCAGCAGCGCCATGCACAGGTAGATCAGCGTGGTCAGCGCGTAGGTTTCAAAAGCGCGGAAGTTGCGCGACTGAATGAAGTTGGCGGCGAAGCTCAGCTCTTCGGTGGCGATCTGCGAACACACCGCCGAACCGAGCATGACGATGATGATCTGGCTGCTCAGCGCCGGCCAGACCTTGCCCAGCGCTGGCAGCAAGACCACGTGGCGGAACGCCTCGAAGCGGGTCATCGCCAATGCTGCTGCGGCTTCCAGCTGCCCGCGCGGGATCGCCTGGATGCCGGCACGGATGATCTCGGTCGAATAGGCGCCGAGGTTGATCACCATCGCCAGCACCGCCGCCTGCCATTCGGAAATCTGCACGCCAAGCGACGGCAGGCCGAAGAAGATGAAGAACAACTGCACCAGAAACGGCGTGTTGCGGATCAACTCGACGTAAACGCCGAATAGCGTCGAGAACGGGCGAATCTCCCACGCCCGCATCAGCGCCCCGACAATCCCGAGGCCGACCCCGAGCACCGCACCGATGGCGGTCAGCTCAAGGGTGAACAGCGCCCCGCGCAGCAGCAGGTCGGTGTTTTCCACCACCGGCATGAAATCGAACTGATAAGCCATGAAGGTCTCCCGCGCAGTCGATCAGAGATCGGCCGGCAGCGGCTCTTTCAGCCAGGTCTGCGAATTCTTTTCCAGTGCGCCGTCAGCCTTGGCGGTGGTCAGGATGTCGTTGACCTTGGCCAGCAGCGCCGCTTCGTTCTTGTTCACGCCGACGTAGACCGGTGAGTCCTTGAGCTTCACTTTCAGCGCCGGCACGCGTTTCGGGTTCTTCTCGCTGATCGCGACCATCACCACGTTGCCGCTGGCGATCAGGTCGACCTGGCCTGCGAGGTAGGCGGCGATGGTCGAGTTGTTGTCTTCGAAGCGCTTGATGGTCACACCTTCGGGAGCGACCTTGGTCAGCTCGATGTCTTCGATGGCACCACGGGTGACGCTGATGGTCTTGCCCTTGAGGTCGTCGAGGCTGGTAATCGCGGCGTCGGGCGGGCCGAACACGGCGAGGTAAAACGGTGCGTAGGCATGGGAGAAGTCGATGACCTTCTCGCGTTCGGGGTTTTTGCCGAGGCTGGAAATCACCAGGTCGACTTTGCCAGTGGTGAGAAACGGGATGCGGTTGGTGCTGTTGACCGGGGTCAGTTCAAGTTTGACCTTGAGTTGCTCGGCCAGCAGTTTTGCCGTGTCGATATCGAGGCCGCGCGGTTTCATGTCCGGGCCGACCGAGCCGAACGGCGGGAAGTCCTGAGGTACAGCGACTTTCAGTGTGCCGCGTTTGACCACGTCGTCGAGACCGTCGGCATGTGCGGGCGCCTGACAGAGCAGCAGGCCGGCAAACAGGGAAGCGAGGAGGGCGCTGTAACGCTGGGTCATGGACAATCTCCGGATCGGCGGGAAGTGATTTCTGTGATCGGACAGAGCATGCGCCGTGCCAATAGGCGGCCTTGGTAGCGGCAGGCCGCGGTTTCAGCGGGTTTGTTCGGTCTTACTGGTCTGAACAGTCAGGTTGTTTTTCGCACTGCCATGGCGCATCGGCCCCAAGCGTCGAACCCCGCTGGGGCACGACTTGCCGGACTCCTCGAATAGCTTTACAACTAGCCGCACATTGGCCCGGTGCGTCTGAAAAACCATGAACTCGATTTCCCGTGCGGTACCCGAAGTGGCGCTGCAAGCGATCCGCAAACTGATCAGCGAACAGGGCTTCGGCCCCGGCGATGCCTTGCCGTCGCAACGGGATCTGGCGCTGCAACTCGGTGTCAGTCGGGCATCGTTGCGTGAAGCGTTGTCATCGCTGAGTGCGCTGGGCGTGGTCAGTATTCAGCCGGGCAAGGGCGTTTTCGTGCAGGCGCCGGTGGAGTTGTCACGCGGCGATAGCGCGCCGGGCTGGTCGTTCGCGGCGCAGGCGTCGCCATTGGATATCTTTCAGTTGCGCTATGCGCTGGAGGGTTTCGCCGCAGGGCTGGCAGCGGTGACGCTGAGCACGTTCGATCTGGACGCGCTGGAAGACAATGTTGCGGCAATGCGCGAGCAATTGAAGGCCGGCGACTTTGAAGCCGCCGCGAAACTCGACTTCGAATTCCACCGGCGCATTCTGCTGGCGAGCGGCAATCAGGCGATGCTGAGCATCCTTACCGCCAGTGCCGAGATGTTTCTCGAGAGCCAGAAACTACCGTTCATCCGTGCCGAGCGCGCCATGGAAACCTGGCAGGAACACCGAAAAATCCTTCGTGCCCTCGCTCGCCGGGCATCCGCTGCTGCGCAAAAAGCCATGCAGGAACACGTGCGCAATGCGGCCCTGCGCACCGGGATCGCCTTCATCGCCCCCGCCACGGCGTGACTTGAGCTATACCCAAACTCATGGGGCACCATAGCAAGACTCAATCATCTGCGGCTTCCTGAACACAGGAAGGGCGGCTATGATGGGCCACGTTTTTTTGCTTACAACCTGGAGAATTCCATGAGCAGCGATCTTATCAAACACGTTAGCGACGCTAGCTTCGATGCCGACGTACTCAAGGCCGAAGGCGCTGTCCTGGTCGATTACTGGGCTGAATGGTGCGGTCCTTGCAAAATGATCGCTCCGGTACTGGACGAGATTGCCGAGACTTACAAAGGCAAGCTGACCGTTGCCAAACTGAACATCGACGAAAACCAGGAAACCCCGGCCAAGCATGGCGTGCGTGGTATCCCGACCTTGATGCTGTTCAAGGACGGTGAAGTCGCTGCGACCAAAGTCGGCGCGCTGTCGAAATCGCAACTGGCAGCTTTCCTCGACGCCAACATCTAAGCGTCGCAGTAAAGTGCTTTAAAAAAAGCCCCGCAAATAGCGGGGCTTTTTGCGTATTCAGGGCTAGACGCTCCGAAACTCAGGTGGTACATTCGGCCCCGCACTGGTTTCTCCATTGCCCCCTGCTAGCCGTCGCCGACGCACTCCTTTTCGAATTAGTTCGCGATCCTGTCGCCTTCTCCGCGGCGCGGCCTCATTAAGCCAAAAGCTTAATTTCCCCCCCTCCATAAATGATTACGTCATTCCTATATGAATCTGACTGAACTCAAGCAAAAGCCGATTACCGAACTGCTCGAATTGGCCGAACAGATGGGCATAGAAAATATGGCCCGTTCGCGCAAGCAGGACGTGATTTTCTCCCTGCTGAAAAAGCACGCTAAAAGCGGCGAGGAAATCTCCGGTGATGGCGTGCTGGAGATTCTCCAGGACGGCTTCGGCTTCCTGCGCTCCGCTGACGCTTCCTACCTGGCCGGCCCGGACGATATCTACGTCTCGCCAAGCCAGATCCGCCGCTTCAACTTGCGCACCGGTGACACCATCGTTGGCAAGATCCGCCCTCCGAAGGAAGGCGAGCGGTATTTCGCTCTGCTCAAGGTCGACACGATCAACTTCGATCGTCCCGAGAACGCGAAAAACAAGATTCTCTTCGAGAACCTGACCCCGCTGTTCCCGACCGTGCGCATGAAGATGGAAGCCGGTAACGGTTCCACCGAAGACTTGACCGGTCGTGTGATCGACCTGTGCGCCCCGATCGGCAAAGGCCAGCGTGGTCTGATCGTTGCGCCGCCGAAAGCCGGTAAAACGATCATGCTGCAAAACATCGCAGCGAACATCGCCCGTAACAACCCTGAAGTTCACCTGATCGTGCTGCTGATCGACGAGCGTCCGGAAGAAGTAACCGAAATGCAGCGCACCGTGCGCGGCGAAGTGGTTGCCTCGACTTTCGACGAACCGCCGACCCGTCACGTCCAGGTTGCCGAAATGGTGATCGAGAAGGCCAAGCGCCTGGTCGAACACAAGAAAGATGTGGTGATCCTGCTCGACTCCATCACCCGTCTGGCCCGCGCCTACAACACCGTGATTCCAAGCTCCGGCAAGGTCTTGACCGGTGGTGTCGATGCTCACGCCCTCGAGAAGCCAAAGCGTTTCTTCGGTGCTGCGCGTAACATCGAAGAAGGCGGCTCGCTGACCATTATCGCCACCGCGCTGGTTGAAACCGGCTCGAAGATGGACGAAGTGATCTACGAAGAGTTCAAGGGTACCGGCAACATGGAACTGCCTCTGGATCGCAAGATCGCCGAGAAGCGCGTGTTCCCGGCGATCAACATCAACCGCTCCGGCACCCGCCGCGAAGAGTTGCTGACTGCCGACGACGAACTGCAGCGCATGTGGATTCTGCGTAAGCTGCTGCACCCGATGGACGAAGTCGCTGCCATCGAGTTCCTGGTCGACAAGCTGAAAACGACCAAGACCAACGACGAGTTCTTCCTGTCGATGAAGCGCAAGTAACATCGCCGGCTGAGCCGATAAAAATGGCGTCCCTATGGGGGCGCTATTTTTTTGCCCGGATTTTGACTGGATTTTGTCTCAGCGATGGGACGATGGCGATCTGGTAAGGTCTGTGCCTTGCAGAATGAGCAGCAACGTACGAGACCGTTTCCGGGTAAGAGATTCCGGCTGTACAAATAATAACCAACTGATTGGCATTAAAGATTTATGAGCACACTCGCTTATCGAAGGGATATCGACGGCTTGCGGGCAGTCGCGGTCATCGCCGTGGTGCTGTTCCATTTTGGCGTCCCGGGGTTTACCGGCGGTTTTGTCGGGGTTGACGTGTTTTTCGTCATTTCCGGCTACCTGATCACTTCGATTATCTGGAACCAGCGTCAGGCTGGACGGTTCAGCTTCGTCGAGTTCTGGGCACGCCGTGCGCGGCGGATTCTGCCGGCGCTGTTCGCGATGATCATTGCGGTGCTGGCGGTGGGCTGGTTCCTGCTGGCGCCCAAGGATTACGAAGAGCTGGGGCGCTCAGTGCGCTATCAGGTGCTGTTCGTCTCGAACATCCTGTTTATGCGTCAGGACGGCTATTTCGACGTCGCCTCTGACCTCAAGCCGATGTTGCACACCTGGTCGCTGGCGGTTGAAGAGCAGTTCTACATCCTCTTCCCGCTGCTGCTGGCGGTGCTGTCGAGTCGCCTCAAGCACTGGCGACTGGCGCTGTTCGCGATTCTGCTGGTGTCCTTCGGTCTGAGCGTGTGGGCGGTCAGTCACCACCCGGAAAAAGCCTTCTTCCTGCTGCCAATGCGCGCCTGGGAACTGCTCGCCGGGGCGATGCTGGCGGTCGCGCCGAAGCATGCCTGGCGCTTGAAGCCGATGGCGGCGCAACTGTTGAGCCTGCTCGGCATGGGCCTGATCCTGCTGGCGGTGTTCGGCTACAGCAAAGCCACACCATTCCCCGGTGCTGCGGCGCTGCTGCCTGTGCTCGGTGTGGTGCTGCTGATTTTCGCCAACGGTCATCGCGAGACTGTTGTTGGTCAATTGTTGAGCAGTAAGGTGATGGTCGGTTTCGGCCTGATCTCTTATTCCTGGTACCTGTGGCATTGGCCGGTGTTCGTGTTTTCCAGCTATGCCAGCGTCGAGGAAATCAGCGCGCTCGATAACGCCGGATTAATTCTGCTGACGCTGGTGCTGGGTTATCTGTCGTGGAAATTCATCGAAACGCCGTTCCGCGAGCGCCGTTTGCTCGCCGGTCGTCGGCCGATTCTGATCGCTGGCGCCCTCGGTGTGCTGGTGCTGGCGCTGGCCGGGCAAACCCTGCGCTGGACCGATGGCTTGCCGTGGCGTCTGTCCGATCAGGCGCTGCAATTTGCCCGTGGCCACGACTGGCGGCCGGAGTTGATGGCGTGCCTGGCGGACGACAAGACACCTGACGACAAACTGTTCTGTCATTACGGCGTGGCCGACGTGCCGGCGCAAGCGATGGTCTGGGGCGACAGTCATGCCACGGCGCTGATTCCGGTGTTCGATGACGGCGCGAAAGCCCATGACGTCAGCGTGATTCTGGCCAGTTCCCCTGGCTGCATTCCGGTGGAGGGTCTTGAACATGGCCCGGTATGTGCGCATTTCAACCGCCGGATCGAGCAGGCCCTGAAAGAGAAAACCGTCAGCGATGTGGTGCTGGTCGCGCGCTGGAGCCTGTATCTCTACGGCGATGCCAATGGCGACTTGGGCCACGTGCTGAGAACCCCCGACGGTCGTTACGATCGCGCCGCTGCCGAGCAACGTCTGGCCGCTGGCCTGCGCACGCGCGTTGCGCAACTGCGTGCCAGCGGCCATCGGGTCTGGCTGGTCAAGGAGGCGCCGCTGCAGGCCTTCAGCCCGCCGTACCGTCTGACGCGACTGGCGATGCTCGATCGTTCGGTCGAGGGCGTTGGTCAGCAAGTTGCCGTACATCACGAGCGTCAGGTGTTTATCAGCCAGTTGTTCGCCGAGCTGGCCAAAGACCCGGCAGTGCGTGTGGTCGATCCTGCGCCACGCCTGTGTGATGAAAAGGGACTCTGTCACGCAGAACTCGACGGCTACTCGCTGTACACCGACGATAATCACCTCTCGGAAGTCGGCGCGCGCCTGGTGGCACCGATCATGGAGCCGCTGTTCATCAGCCTGCAAGGCCGGGAAAACCTTGGCAAAGCCCGGACGAATGCAGCCAAGTAAGCAGCGACAGGCTGCCACAGGGCTGCATAGCAGGTAGGATGTACGCCTATTTTGAGGGTGCCATCGTCAATGAAATTCAAGGATCTTCGGGATTTCGTGCAGCAGCTTGAGCAGCGCGGAGAGTTGAAACGCATCCAGATTCCCGTCTCGCCGGTGCTGGAGATGACTGAGGTGTGTGACCGCACGCTACGGGCCAAAGGCCCGGCGCTGCTGTTCGAGAAGCCCACCGGCTACGACATTCCGGTGCTCGGCAACCTGTTCGGCACCCCCGAGCGGGTGGCCATGGGCATGGGCGCCGAGTCGGTCAGCGAGCTGCGCGAAATTGGCAAGCTGCTGGCGTTCCTCAAGGAGCCCGAGCCGCCGAAGGGCTTGAAAGACGCGTGGTCGAAGCTGCCGATCTTCCGCAAGATCATCTCGATGGCGCCGAAAGTCGTCAAAGACGCGGTGTGCCAGGAAGTGGTCATCGAAGGCGACGACGTCGACCTGGCGATGCTGCCGGTGCAGACCTGTTGGCCCGGCGACGTCGGCCCGCTGATCACCTGGGGCCTGACCGTCACCAAAGGCCCGAACAAGGACCGCCAGAACCTCGGCATCTACCGTCAGCAAGTGATCGGCCGCAACAAGGTGATCATGCGTTGGCTGAGCCACCGTGGCGGCGCGCTGGATTACCGCGAATGGTGCGAGAAGCATCCGGGCCAACCGTTTCCGGTGTCCGTGGCGCTGGGCGCGGATCCGGCGACCATTCTTGGCGCCGTGACGCCAGTGCCGGACAGCCTGTCCGAATACGCTTTCGCCGGTCTCTTGCGCGGTAACCGCACCGAACTGGTCAAGTGCCGTGGCAATGACCTGCAAGTGCCGGCCACCGCCGAAATCATCCTCGAAGGCGTGATCCATCCGGGCGAAATGGCCGATGAAGGCCCGTACGGCGACCACACCGGTTACTACAACGAAGTCGACAGCTTCCCGGTGTTCACCGTCGAGCGCATCACCCACCGGATCAAACCGATCTACCACAGCACTTACACCGGCCGTCCGCCGGATGAGCCGGCGATTCTCGGCGTCGCACTGAACGAAGTGTTCGTGCCGATCCTGCAAAAGCAGTTCCCGGAGATCACCGACTTCTACCTGCCGCCGGAAGGCTGTTCGTACCGCATGGCCATCGTGACCATGAAGAAGTCGTATCCGGGGCACGCCAAGCGCGTGATGCTCGGTGTCTGGTCGTTTTTACGACAGTTCATGTACACCAAGTTCGTTATCGTCACTGACGACGATATCAACGCCCGTGACTGGAACGACGTGATCTGGGCCATCACCACGCGCATGGACCCCAAGCGCGACACGGTGATGATCGATAACACGCCGATCGACTACCTCGACTTCGCCTCGCCGATCTCCGGCCTGGGTTCGAAAATGGGCCTCGATGCCACCCACAAGTGGCCGGGCGAAACCACTCGCGAGTGGGGTCGCGTGATCGTCAAGGACGACGCCGTCACCCAACGGATCGATGCCATCTGGAATCAGTTAGGAATAGATTGATGCGTGTAACCCTGCAGCCCTCCGGAGCAGTGCTTGAGATACAGCCCGGTGAGCGGATTCTCGATGGTGCGCGGCGCCTGGGCTACGAATGCCCGCAAAGCTGCCGCAACGGCAATTGTCACGTGTGTGCGGCGCTGCTGGTCGAAGGCCGCGTCGAACAGGCCGGCAAGGTGCATGACCACGGCGAGTTCTACACTTGCATAGCCGAGCCGCTGGAAGACTGCATCCTGCTGTGGGATGGCGTGCTCGCGTTGGGAGAACTGCCGGTGCGCAGCCTGTCATGTCAGGTCATCGAATGCCGCGACGTCGGTGGCGACACCTGGCGCGTGCGTCTGCGTGCGCCGGCCGGCAAGCCGCCGCGTTATCACGCCGGGCAGTACCTGATGATCGAACGTGAGAACGGCGAGAAGTCGGCGTTCTCCATGGCTTCGGCACCGCACGGCGGGCGCGATCTGGAAATCCATGTGCTGGCGCGCGAAGCCAGTGCACTGAGCCTGATCGAACAGCTGCAACGCAATGCGATGGTGCGTGTCGAGCTGCCATTCGGTGATACGCATCTGGCCGAGCTGCCCGACGGGCCGCTGGTGTTGGTTGCCGCCGGCACCGGCATGGGCCAGATTCACGCGCTGATCGAACACTGTCGCGCCAATGGCTTCAAACATCCCGTGCATCTGTACTGGGGCGTGCGTCGTCCGGAAGATTTCTATGAAATCGAACACTGGGACGAATGGCTGAAGTTACCCAACCTGTTCCTGCACAAAGTCGTCAGCGATCAATGTGGCTGGGAAGGGCGCTGCGGCATGCTGCACGAGGCGGTTTGTGAAGACTTCCCGGATCTGAAACCGCTGCACGTCTACGCGAGCGGCTCGCCGGCGATGGTCTATGGCACCCTCGACGCCTTGGTCGAAGCCGGGATGGATGCCCATCAAATGCGTGCGGATGTGTTCGCCTACGCGCCTCGTCCCTGAATCCGTTATAACTCTCTATATAGCCGATCGGTATTTATGTAATTGCATAAATACCGCTAGGTTATATATCAATCAGGCAATCAATTAAGAACTGTGCCATGGCACTCAAATTGCCTTAAAACATATGTGCCTTATTGTTACAGCGGTGCGTTCTATTAAGTAATTCTTCACCCGCGGGGAGCTGAACGCTATTCGCCATGAGCGCCATTGAAAACGCTTTTCTGAATTTGAATTACCCTCCGCGGCTCGATCTAGGGCCGCAGCTGACGCACGAACAACTTCTCGCTTCCATGCAATCGACCATGGCGCGCCACAAGGGCGGGCCGGTGTGGCTGTTCGCCTACGGTTCGCTGATCTGGCGGCCGGAATGTTCGGCGGTGGAGCGGGTGCGCGGACGTGTGCATGGCTACCATCGCGGCTTGTACCTGTGGTCGCACGAGCATCGCGGTACGCCGGAGTTGCCCGGCCTGGTGTTTGGTCTGGATCGCGGCGGTTCGTGCAGCGGCTTTGCTTATCGCTTGCCGGAAGACAATCTCGATGCGGCGCTGTACGCGCTGTGGAAACGCGAGATGCCGGTGCCGTCCTATCGGCCACACTGGCTCAACTGCCGTCTCGCCGACGGTAGCCAGGTGCAGGCCTTGGGATTTGTGTTGGAGCGGCACCTGCCCAGCTATGCTGGCAACTTGCCGGATCACGTGCTGAGCCAAGTGTTTGCAAGCGCCAGCGGGCGTTACGGCACCACTCGCGATTATGTCGAGCAGACCGCACACGCCCTGCGCAGCCACGCCATGCCAGACCGCAATCTGGAGGCGCGGCTCAAGCGCTGTAAATCACAGACCGATCAAGCGACCGCTTCACGGCTCTGACTGGCAACTTGCTTGTGCCACAGGGTCGGGGCGAGGAAGGCCATCGACAGCAGGCAAGCGCCCACCAGCAGGACAAAACCACCGTCCCAGCCGAAATGGTCAACGGTGTAGCCCATCGCTGCACTGGCCGCGACCGAACCACCGAGATAACCGAACAAGCCAGTGAAGCCCGCCGCAGTGCCGGCGGCTTTCTTCGGTGCCAGTTCCAGCGCCTGCAGGCCGATCAGCATTACCGGGCCGTAGATCAGAAAGCCGATCGAGAACAGCGCGATCATGTCGACGGTCGGGTTACCGGCTGGGTTCAGCCAGTAGACCAGGGTCGCGACAGTCACCAGCGCCATGAACACCATGCCGGTCAGGCCACGGTTGCCACGGAAGATCTTGTCCGACATCCAGCCGCACAGCAGCGTGCCAGGAATACCCGCCCACTCGTAGAAAAAGTACGCCCACGAAGTTTTATCGACGGTGAAGCCCTTGGCTTCTTTCAGATAGGTCGGTGCCCAGTCCAGCACGCCGTAGCGCAGCAGGTAGACGAAGACGTTGGCCATGGCGATGTACCAGAGCATTTTGTTGCGCAGCACGTATTTGACGAAGATCTCTTTCGCGCTGAATTCGTCTTCGTGGCTGTCGTCGTAGCCTTCCGGGTAGTCGTTCTTGTACTTCTCGATCGGCGGCAGGCCGACCGATTGCGGGGTGTCGCGCATGGTGATGAAGGCAAACACCGCGACGCCCAGCGCCACCGCTGCCGGTACGTAGAACGCCGCGTGCCAGTCGTTGAACAGGCCCATGCCGAGCAGGAACAGCGGGCCGATCAGACCGCCGCCGACGTTATGCGCCACGTTCCATACCGACACCACGCCGCCGCGTTCCTTCTGCGACCACCAGTGCACCATGGTCCGGCCACTTGGCGGCCAGCCCATGCCCTGGGCCCAGCCGTTGATGAACAGCAGGATGAACATCATGGTCACGCTGGACGTTGCCCAAGGCGCGAAACCGAACACGAACATCACCCCCGCCGAGACCAACAGGCCGAACGGCAGGAAGAAGCGCGGGTTGGAGCGGTCGGACACCAGGCCCATGAGGAATTTCGACAAGCCATAGGCGATGGCAATCGCCGACATCGCCAGACCCAGATCGCCACGGCTGTAGCCTTCGTCGATCAGGTACGGCATGGCCAGGGAGAAGTTTTTGCGCAGCAGGTAATAACCCGCGTAGCCAAAGAAAATACCGGCGAAGATCTGCCAGCGCAGGCGTCGGTAAGTGCTGTCTATTTTTTCTTCAGGCAGTGGAGCCTGATGTGCGGCAGGACGAAAGAAAGCAAACATTCAAGAGCTCCAGATTTCTTGTTTTGACTGCGGATGCGAATGTTACAGTTTCGTTACCGAAAATAGCACCGGTTCGCATCGGCAAAACAGCGGAAAATGTTGGAAGTCGCGCGTTCCATTACGAACCTGTCGCTCAGCTGTAAGAACAGGGCGTTTTTGTAGCGTCCGCAATTTTCTGTCTTAGACTCGCGATCAATAAGCCGATTGATTGCCCAGAGACGAATGATGGCCCCGAGGATTCGCAGGTTACTGCCGAGATTGCTGATGGTGATTGCCGTCACCGTTTCAGTTTTGGTGTTGAGTTTCGCCCAAGGCTCGGCGGCGCCGGGGCTGCGCAACGCCACCGTGCTGATTATTCGCCATGCTGAAAAACCGGATGTCGGGCGCGAACTCAACGCTCGCGGCGAGCAGCGCGCTGCGGCTTACGCCGACTATTTTGACCCGCTGAAGCTGAACGGTCAGACACTCATCCCGCAACGCCTGATCGCCACGGCCGACAGCGCGCAAAGCATCCGGCCTCGGCAGACGCTGATCCCGCTGTCGCAACGCCTGCAATTGCCGATCGAACAACCCTTTGCCAATAACGACGTCGACAAACTGGTCAATCAGTTGCGCGCGAGCAATCAGGCGAACACCGTGCTGATCGCCTGGCATCACGGCCACATCAATAAACTCATCGCAGCGTTCGGCGGCAATGGCCCGGCACTGATCGGCCAGCCGAAGTGGCCGGTGGATGTTTACGACTGGCTGATTGTCTTGCGCTTCGATGACAAGGGGCAGCTCATCGAATCACGCAGCGAGAAGGTTCAGGAACAACTGATGCCGGGCGACCTCGCAGCGTCGCCCGGCAGTTGCAGGGGCTGCGCCGTGCTCAGCGCACCTGCACCACCACCTTGCCCACTGCCTTGCGCTGGCCAAGGTCATTGATTGCTTGCGCCGCATTGCTCAGCGGATAGACCTGCGACACCAACGGCTTCAATTTGCCCTCGGCGAACCAGCTGAACAACTGCTGGAAGTTCGCCGCGTTGTCCTGCGGCTGGCGCTGGGCGAATGAACCCCAGAACACGCCGAGTACCGCCGCGCCCTTGAGCAATGCGAGGTTGACCGGCAGTTCCGGGATGCGTCCGCTGGCGAAGCCGACGACCAGCAGGCGACCGTTCCAGGCGATGGCGCGGATGGCCTGATCGAACAAGTCACCGCCGACCGGATCGTAAATCACATCAGCGCCCTGGCCGTCGGTAAGACGTTTGATCTCATCCTTGAGGCTGGTTTCGCTGTAGTTGATCAGCTCATCGGCGCCGGCAGCCTTGGCCACCGCCAGTTTCTCGGCGCTGCTCGCGGCGGCGATGACGCGGGCGCCCATGGCTTTGCCGATTTCCACGGCTGCCAGGCCAACACCGCCGGATGCGCCAAGCACCAACAGGGTTTCACCCGCTTGCAGGTTGGCGCGTTGCTTGAGCGCGTGCATCGAGGTGCCGTAGGTCATGCTGAAAGCGGCGGCGATGTTGAAGTCCATCGACGGCGGGATCGGCAGCACGTTGTAGCCCGGCACCGCGACCTGTTCAGCGAAACTGCCCCAGCCGGTCAGGGCCATGACCCGGTCGCCGACCTTGAGATGGCTGACCTTTTCGCCGACTTCGCGCACCACGCCAGCGGCCTCACCACCCGGCGAGAACGGGAAGGGCGGCTTGAATTGGTACTTGCCCTCGATGATCAGCGTGTCGGGAAAGTTGACCCCGGCGGCGTGCACCTCCAGCAGGATTTCGTTCTTCTTCGGGGCGGGGCTGGCGACGTCTTCCAGCACCAGCGATTCGGCAGGGCCGAAGGCTTTGCACAGCACGGCTTTCATCAGGGCTATTCCTTTGGGAGTGATGGCCGATAAGTGTAGGTGTGTCAGTCAACGGGTCAACGAGCATGCCCGACCCTGATAGTCAGCCATAAGCTTGTGCTTGCGCGCCGTGTCGTTATGCTAGGCCGCAAACCGGATAAGGAGCGAATTGTGAAAGCGTGGATCATGTTGTTGCTGGCCCTGTCTCTGCCTGTGGCAGCGCTGGCCGAAGAAGCCAAAGAAGGCGAAGCGCCGAAGGTGAGCTACATCACCCTGAGCCCGCCGTTCGTGGGTAACTATGGGCTGGATGGCACGCCGAAGCTCAAGGTCTACAAGGCCGACGTGGCACTGCGCGTGACTGGCGAGGAGTCGGCGAAACTGGTCAAGGCCAACGAACCGTTGATCCGCAATCAGCTGGTGGCGCTGTTTACTCAACAGACGACCGAGGCGATGGGCAGCATCGAAGGTAAAGAGAAGCTGCGTCAGGAAGCCTTGAAGCAGACCCAGCAAGTGATGAATGACGAGACCGGAAAACCGGTGGTTGAAGATCTGTTGTTCAACAACCTGATCATTCAATAAGTCATTTGTCCGGGCTGGCCTCATCGCGAGCAGGCTCACTCCTACAGTTGGAATGCGTTCCCCTGTAGGAGTGAGCCTGCTCGCGATGGCGATGTTTCAAGCAACATATTCCTCAGGGTTTGAGTGCAATTACCGCCGCCCACTGTTCAGGTGTGACCGGCATCACCGACAACCTCGAACCCTTCTGCACCAACGGCATCTCCGCCAACGCGGTCTGCTGCTTCAGATAGTCCAGCTTCAACACCCGCGCAAACGTCTCGACGTGTTCAACGTCAATCGCACTCCACGCATTCTTCTCTGGCGTTGCCTTCGGGTCGAAGTAATGACTTTCCGGCTCCAGTGCGGTGGGATCCGGGTACGCCGCCTCGATTATCTTGCCGATTCCGGCAATTCCCGGCTCCGGGCAGCTGGAATGGTAGAAAAAGAACTCATCACCCACCGCCATCGAGCGCAGGAAGTTACGTGCCTGATAGTTGCGAACCCCGTCCCAGCGCGCTTTGCCAAGCTTTTCCAAACCTTTGATCGAGAGTTCGTCGGGTTCGGATTTCATCAGCCAATAGGCCATGTCTTGTGCTCCTGAAACGGTCATTGGGCAGGTTGTCGGGCAATTTTATGACAAACCGACGGTCGGTTGACGTCAGCGTTTGCGCAGAGGTTCACGTTGTCGCAAAATGCCGGCCTTTAAAGCTTGACGCTGCTGCACGGCCTACGAACGGAAACCGCTGCTGTCATCGTGATGATGTGCCTTGAGGGGGGCAATCGATGAAACGCAAACCGGATTTACTATGGACTTTGGTAATTTTGTTTGGCTTGGGCGTGGTGACCACCGGTTACGCGCAAAGTCTGTGGACAACCAAGGCTGACGCGCCGATCGAAGTCGCGCAACAGGTTCAACAGTCGACAGCTTTCAAGCGCTGATACTGCCTTTTCGACGCCGCTGATCTGCGCGGCGTCCTATCCTGCGAAATACCACGCCTTGTCGCTGACCGTGCCTTGTAACGGTACATCCCAGGTTGCCTGCGCCAATCGCTCGACCTTCTGACATTCATGGGCCAGCCCCAACAGCGTCGGCTTGCGCCAGCCCTTGCGGCGGGCCAGATACGCCAGGCTGCGATCATAAAAACCGCCGCCCATGCCCAGTCGCCCGCCGACATCGTCAAATCCAACTAAAGGCAACAACACCAGATCCAGCGCCCAGACCTTGCGTTGCTGCGCCAGATTCGCCCGTGGCTCAAGAATACGGAAGCGATTGGGTTTGAGTTTCTCGCCGGGGCGAATCCGTTGGAAAACCATTTTGGTTCGCGGCCAGGCGCTGAGTACCGGCAGATAAGTCGACTTGCCCCGACGCTGCGCTTCACGCAGCAGCAGGCGCGGATCGATTTCACCGTCGGTGGGTAAATACAGAGAGATATGTTTCGCCCGGCGAAACTGCGGGTCTTGTGCCAATTGCCGGTAGAGGCCTTTGGCGGCCTCGCGTTGCTCGCTTTTGCTCAGCGAGCGACGTGCCTTGCGCAGCAGGCGGCGGAGTTGCGGGCGGGGCAGCAGCGCGGGTTCGGTCATGGTTCGGCTTCGGCAGGTTGGACGAAAACGTACGCATAAAAAATCCGATGGCGGTTTTCACCGACATCGGATTCGAATCAGGCTCCCCGGATGAACCGCTGTCAACTTAGCCCTTGAACCCGAAAGTTCAAGGTGGAAGATGCAGTAGACTTTAAGGCTTTCCGTCTAGCGGACATGCACACCAGCCCAACGTGCAACTTCCAGGGTAGTGCGAATCGGCTCAGGGACATCGTCAACTGGCAAGCACCCCAGGGAGTGCCGCGAGTATACCGCAAGCGGCCAATCGAATCAGCCCTTGGTGGTGGTCTGATCGTCGGCGAGCACCAGATCGACACGATCGAGCAAGTCGCGCACCTGTTCACGGGTCGAACCACTGGCCTGGATGTCCGGTCGCTCTTCTTTGTGCAAGAGGTCGTGAGTGATGTTCAACGCGGCCATCACAGCAATGCGATCGGCACCGATGACTTTGCCGCTGCTGCGGATCTCGCGCATCTTGCCATCGAGGTAGCGCGCGGCGCTGACCAGATTGCTGCGTTCTTCCTGCGGGCAGATGATCGAATACTCTTTGTCGAGGATCTGCACGGTGACGCTATTGCTTGAACTCATGAGTCTTGCTCCAGGGCCTTGAGGCGCGAAATCATCGATTCGACCTTACGCCGGGCGATTTCGTTTTTTTCAATGAGGTGAGCGCGTTCCTCGCGCCAGGTTTTTTCCTGAGCTAGTAAGAGTGCGTTTTGACTCTTTAGTTGCTCGACTCGGCCAATCAGCAGTTCGAGTCTGGCCATCAGCGCTTGCAGGTCGGTGTCTTCCATTGTGTCCACTGAGTTGGAGTCTGTCTGATGGGATAGCTGGCGGACAGCCTTTAATAGTCTTGGCGAGTCTGTCGATGTAGGATACAAGGCCTTCATTCTAGACATAGCGCCGTCTGGCGCCTAGCTGCCCATGACCATTGCGAATTCCCCGTACCAAGCCTTTGCCACCCTGCTGACTTCCAGCGGCCACAACGTCTCGCCTGCCGAACTGCATGGCGTGCTGCTCGGACGCAGTTGCGCCGGTGCCGGCTTCGATAACGAAGGCTGGTTGATCGACGCCGCCGAACTGCTCGAAGGCGACATCCAGGACAACGTCCGCAACGCCCTGATCGGCCTGCAGGAGATGGTCAAAGGCGAACTGACCGGTGACGACGTCACTGTCGTTCTGCTGCTGCCGATCGATGACGCGCCACTGGCCGAGCGCGCCGCTGCACTGGGCGAGTGGTGCCAGGGCTTCCTCAGCGGTTTCGGCCTGAACTGCCGCGACAGCAGCATGCTCAGCACTGAAGCGACTGAAGTGCTGCAGGATCTGGCCGCCATCTCCCAGGTGCAAGACGCCCTGGAAGAATCCGATGACGGCGAGAGCGACTACATGGAAGTCATGGAATACCTGCGCGTCGCGCCGCTGCTGCTGTTCTCGGAAACCCGGAAGGCCGACGTGCCGCCAGCCGCCAAACCGTCGCTGCATTAATCGCGTGCCAGGGAAAGCCATCTGCCCATGACCCATATCCCCAAAGCGGAGTACAGCCGTCGCCGCAAGGCCCTGATGGCGCAGATGGAACCCAACAGCATCGCGATTCTGCCCGCCGCCGCGGTGGCGATTCGCAACCGCGACGTCGAGCACGTCTACCGCCAGGACAGCGACTTCCAGTACCTCAGCGGCTTTCCCGAGCCGCAGGCTGTCATTGTCCTGATGCCCGGCCGCGAGCACGGTGAGTACGTGCTGTTCTGCCGTGAACGCAACGCCGAACGTGAATTGTGGGACGGCTTGCGCGCAGGTCAGGAAGGCGCTATCCGCGACTTCGGTGCCGACGACGCCTTCCCGATCACCGACATCGACGACATCCTCCCGGGCCTGATCGAAGGTCGCGACCGGGTGTATTCGGCGATGGGCAGCAACCCCGAATTCGACCGCCACCTGATGGACTGGATCAACGTGATCCGCTCCAAGGCGCACCTCGGCGCGCAGCCACCGAACGAATTCGTTGCCCTGGATCATCTGCTGCACGACATGCGCCTGTATAAATCGGCGGCAGAAGTGAAGGTGATGCGCGAAGCCGCGCGGATCTCGGCGCAGGCGCATATTCGCGCGATGCAGGCCAGCCGGGCCGGGCTTCACGAGTACAGCCTCGAAGCCGAACTCGATTACGAATTCCGCAAGGGCGGAGCGAAGATGCCGGCCTACGGGTCGATCGTCGCCGCCGGGCGCAACAGCTGCATCCTGCATTACCAGCAGAATGACGCGTTGCTCAAGGACGGCGATCTGGTGCTGATCGACGCCGGTTGCGAGATTGACTGCTACGCCAGCGACATCACCCGCACCTGGCCGGTCAACGGCAAGTTTTCGCCCGAACAGAAAGCGATCTACGAATTGGTACTGGCTTCACAGGAAGCCGCATTCGCCGAAATCGCCCCGAACAAGCACTGGAATCAGGCGCACGAAGCCACGGTTCGGGTGATCACCACTGGGCTGGTGAAACTCGGTTTGTTGCAGGGCGAGGTCGACGATTTGATCGCCAGCGAAGCCTACAAAGCGTTTTACATGCACCGCGCCGGCCACTGGCTGGGCATGGATGTTCACGACGTCGGCGAGTACAAGGTCGGCGGCGAATGGCGCGTGCTGGAAGTCGGCATGGCGCTGACCGTCGAGCCGGGTATCTACATCGCCCCGGACAATCAAAACGTCGCGAAGAAATGGCGCGGCATTGGCGTGCGCATCGAGGACGACGTGGTCGTGACCAAGACAGGCTGTGAAATCCTCACCACCGGCGTACCGAAAACCGTCGCTGAAATCGAAGCGCTGATGGCGCAAGCAAGGACACACGCGGCATGAGTCGAGTCAATCTGGCAATCATCGGTGGCGGTCTGGTCGGCGCCAGTCTGGCGTTGGCCTTGCAGGCCGGGGCCAAGGCGCGCGGCTGGAAGATCGTGCTGATCGAGCCGTTCGCCCCCGGCGACAGCTGGCAGCCGAGCTACGACGCGCGTTCGTCGGCGTTGTCCTTTGGCTCGCGGCAGATTTATCAACGCTTGGGCGTGTGGCAGGAAATCTCCCGCCGCGCCGAGCCGATCAAACAGATTCACGTCTCCGACCGTGGCCGTTTCTCCACCGCGCGTCTGTCGGCGATGGAAGAGGGCGTGCCGGCGCTCGGTTATGTGGTGGAAAACGCCTGGCTCGGTCAGTGCCTGTGGCAGCACGTTGATAAAGACGTGATCAGCTGGCGCTGCCCGGCGGAAGTCACGCGCATGGAACCGCTGCCCGACGGCTATCGCCTGACCCTCAACGATGAAACCACGCTGGAATGCGACCTCGCCGTACTCGCCGATGGCGGTCGTTCCGGTCTGCGCGAACAGCTGGGCATCAACGTGCGCAAGCGTCCGTACAACCAAAGCGCGCTGATCGCCAACATCACCCCGAGCGAAGCGCACAACGGCATGGCTTTCGAGCGCTTCACCGACGAAGGGCCGATGGCGCTGCTGCCGCTCCCGGACAACCGTTGCGCTCTGGTCTGGACCCGTTTGGGAATGGACGCGCAGCGTCTGGCCGATTTGAGCGAACGCGACTTCCTCAGCGAATTGCAGGGCGTGTTCGGTTACCGCCTCGGTACGCTGAAACAGGTCGGCGCGCGACATTTGTATCCGCTGACGCTGGTCGAGGCCGAAGAGCAAGTGCGCTCGCATCTGGCCGTGCTCGGTAACGCGGCGCACAGCCTGCATCCGATTGCCGGGCAGGGTTTCAACCTGTCACTGCGCGATGCCGATGCCCTGGCTGCTGCGTTGCTGTCGAGCGACAAGCCGCTGGGCGATTTCGCCACGTTGCAGGCCTATCGCGAGCGTCAGCGTCTCGATCAGGACCTCACCGTCGGTTTCTCCGATCAGGTCACGCGCCTGTTCGGCAGCACGCAACCGTTGGTCTCGCTGGGGCGCAACATCGGTTTGCTTGGTCTCGATTTGCTGCCGCCAGCTAAACGCTGGTTTGCGCGGCAGGCCATGGGGTTGGGGACGCGTCCGGATGCTTAAGTGGCTGACTACAAAATTCGGCAAGGCGCGGTTGATGCGCTGGGTGATGACGTTTTACCCGCCATACCTCGGTGCTGGCGTGCGCGTGCGGCACATCAGCGATGACTTCCGCGATGTTCAGGTGTCGATGGGTCTCGGCTGGTACAACCGCAACTATGTCGGCACCCAGTTCGGCGGCAGCCTGTATTCGATGGTCGATCCGTTCTTCATGCTGATGCTTATGGAAAACCTTGGCTCGAAATACATCGTCTGGGACAAGGCTGCCGACATCGATTTCATCGCGCCGGGCAAAGGCCCGGTGTTCGCCCGGTTCACCATCGACGAAACCTTGCTCGGCGAGATCCGCCGGCAGACCGCCAATGGCGAGAAATACCTGCCGCAGTTGCAGGTCGATATTCATGACGGCGCCGGCAATCTGGTGGCGCGGGTCGGTAAAACCCTTTACGTGCGGCTCAAGCCGCAAGCGAGACAGGCTTAAAGCATGGAAATGCGCGCAGATCTGCTGATTGTCGGAGCCGGAATGGTCGGCAGCGCCTTGGCGTTGGCGTTGCAGGACAGCGGGCTGGAAGTCCTGTTGCTCGACGGTAGCCCGCTGAGCGTCAAACCGTTCGACGCCGAAGCCGCGTTTGAACCGCGGGTGAGCGCCCTGTCAGCGGCGAGCCAGCGGATTCTCGAACGCCTCGGCGTGTGGGAGGGGATCGCCGCACGGCGCAGCAGCCCATACACCGACATGCACGTCTGGGACGGCAGCGGCACTGGGCAGATTCATTTCTCGGCGAGCAGTGTGCATGCCGAGGTGCTCGGACATATCGTCGAAAACCGCGTGGTGCAGGACGCCTTGCTCGACCGTCTGCACGATTGCGATCTGGGCATGCTGGCCAATGCGCGACTGGAACAGATGCGTCGTTCCGGTGATGACTGGCTGCTGACGTTGGCCGATGGTCGTCAGTTGCGCGCACCGTTGGTGATCGCCGCTGACGGCGCCAACTCGGCCGTGCGCCGGCTGACCGGCGTGGCGACTCGTGAATGGGATTACCTGCATCACGCCATTGTCACCAGCGTGCGCAGCAGCAAGCCGCACCAGATGACTGCATGGCAGCGCTTCACCGATCACGGGCCGCTGGCGTTTTTGCCGCTGGAGCGTGACGGGCAGCAGGATTGGTGTTCGATCGTTTGGTCGACCACACCGAGCGAAGCCGAGCGTTTGATGGCGCTGGATGAAGCGGCTTTCTGTCGAGAGCTGGAGCGCGCCTTTGAGGGGCGTCTCGGCGAAGTGATCAGTGCCGATCCGCGACTGTGCGTGCCGCTGCGTCAGCGTCATGCCAAGCGTTATGTGGCGCAAGGGCTGGCGCTGATCGGCGATGCGGCGCACACCATTCACCCGTTGGCGGGGCAGGGTGTGAACCTTGGTTTCCTTGATGCGGCGGTGCTGGCCGAAGTGTTGCTGCAAGCGGCTGAGCGCGGTGAGCGTCTGGCGGATGTGAAAGTGCTGAGCCGTTACGAGCGTCGGCGCATGCCGCATAATCTCGCGCTGATGGCGGCGATGGAAGGGTTTGAGCGGTTGTTTCAGGCTGACCCGTTGCCGGTGCGCTGGTTGCGTAATGCCGGGTTGAAGCTGGTGGAGCAGATGCCCGAGGCGAAAGCATTGTTTGTGCGCGAAGCCCTCGGGTTGACCGGTGATCTTCCGGCCCTCGCCAAACCCTGAGATTTTCGTTGTTGCTGCTGACCTCATCGCGAGCGGGCTCACTCCTGCATTTGAAATGCGTTCCCCTGTAGGAGCTGCCGAAGGCTGCGATCTTTTGATGTTGTTTTTAAGATCAAAAGATCGCAGCCTTCGGCAGCTCCTACAGGGGGTGTGGTCAACTGTGCAACATCTGGTAACTCCTTCAAAAAGAGTTCGATTGAGGTGGTAAATGTGAGTCCTTATCATTTGGCCCACATTTCCCGACCGAGAGACCACTCCCATGTTGGCACCCAAGCGTCTTCTGACCGCACTGGCCCTGACCCTGATCGGCAGTACAACGGCCCAGGCCGCTGATGAGGTGGTGGTTTACTCGTCGCGCATCGACGAACTGATCAAACCGGTCTTTGATGCCTACACCGCCAAGACCGGGGTGAAGATCAAGTTCATCACCGACAAGGAAGCGCCGCTGATGCAGCGCATCAAGGCCGAAGGTGAAAACGCCACCGCCGACCTGCTGCTCACCGTCGACGCCGGCAACCTCTGGCAAGCCGAGCAGATGGGCATCCTGCAGCCATTCACCTCGAAAACCATCGACGCCAATATTCCCCTGCAATATCGCTCGTCCACCCACGCATGGACCGGCCTGAGCCTGCGCGCGCGGACCATCGCTTACTCCACCCAACGCGTGAAGCCGGGCGAACTGACCACTTACGAAGCGCTGGCCGACAAGAACTGGGAAGGGCGCCTGTGCCTGCGCACGGCGAAGAAGGTCTACAACCAGTCGCTGACCGCGACCATGATCGAAGTTCACGGCGCGACGAAGACCGAGGAAATCCTCAAGGGCTGGGTCAACAACCTGTCGACCGACGTGTTCTCTGATGACGTCGCTGTGCTCGAAGCGATCAACGCCGGCCAGTGCGACGTTGGCATCGTCAACACTTACTACTACGGTCGCCTGCACAAGCAGAAGCCGGAGCTGCCGGTGAAATTGTTCTGGCCAAACCAGGCCGATCGCGGCGTGCATGTGAACCTGTCGGGCATCGGCCTGACCAAACATGCGCCGCACCCGGAAGCCGCCAAGGCTTTGGTTGAGTGGATGACCACGCCGGAAGCGCAGAAGATCTTTGCCGACGTGAACCAGGAGTTCCCGGCCAACCCGGCGGTGGCGCCTTCGCAGGAAGTGGCGGCGTGGGGCAAGTTCATTGCTGATACGTTGCCGGTGGAAGTGGCGGGCAAGCGTCAGGCTGAGGCGATCCGCATGATGGATCGGGCGGGTTGGAACTGAATCGTTTCGAAAGATTTGTTTGATTCAAAAACCAGCCCCTCACCCCAGCCCTCTCCCAAGGGCGAGGGAGCCGGCTTGTGTTGTTTTCGACACTTGAGTTCGGCTCGATATTTCAGGTCGGCGTAAATCGAAAGAGCACCTCGGTCAGTCCCCTCTCCCTCTGGGAGAGGGTTAGGGTGAGGGCAGCAATCTCAACCTGAAACACCTCATCCAAGAACACCCCATTCCCTCCAGAGACCCAAAAGTGGCCCACCCCGCCCAACGCCGCTGGTACCCCATCGTCTTCGCCATCGCCGCGTTGGTGCTGCTGCCCCTGAGCGTTCTGCTGCTCTCCTGGCAGACCATCGATCAACAAATCTGGTCGCACCTGTGGCAAACCCAGATGCCGCGCCTGCTCGGCAACACCCTGACGCTGGTACTCGGCGTTGGCGTTGGCGTAACCCTGCTCGGCGTCAGCCTCGCCTGGCTCACCAGCCTCTGCGAATTCCCCGGCCGGCGCTGGCTCGACTGGGCGCTGATGCTGCCGTTCGCCATCCCCGCCTACGTGCTGGCCTTCGTCTTCGTCGGCCTGCTCGATTTTGCCGGCCCGGTGCAAACCCTGCTGCGTGAATGGTTCGGCAGCGGCCTGCGTCTTCCCCGGGTACGCTCCACCGGCGGGGTGATTATCGTGTTGGTGCTGGTCTTCTATCCCTACGTCTACCTGCTGGCGCGCACCGCGTTTCTCGCCCAAGGCAAAGGCCTGATGGAAGCTGCGCGAGTGCTCGGTCAATCGCCATGGCAGGCTTTCTGGCGTGTGGCGTTGCCGATGGCGCGTCCGGCCATCGGTGCCGGTGTGGCGCTGGCGCTGATGGAAACCCTGGCGGATTTCGGCGCGGTGTCGGTGTTCAACTTCGACACCTTCACCACGGCGATCTACAAAACCTGGTACGGCTTCTTCAGCCTGTCGAGCGCGGCGCAACTGGCCAGCCTGTTGCTACTGGTGGTAATGCTGGTGCTGTACGGTGAACGCCGTGCGCGCGGCGCGAATCGGGCAAGTAACGAGCGGCCCCGGATCAAGGCGTTGTACCACCTGCGTGGATTCAAGGCGTTCGCGGCGATGAGTTGGTGCGGCCTGGTCTTCGCCTGCGCCTTCGTCATTCCGATGCTGCAACTGATCGTCTGGTTCTGGCAGCGCGGCCGTTTCGATCTCGATGAACGTTACGTCGGGCTGATCGTCCACACGCTCTACCTCGGTGGCATGGCCGCGTTGATCACCGTCAGCGTCGCGCTGCTGCTGGCGTTCGCCCTGCGACTGGCGCCGACGCCGGCGATCAACTCCGGCGTTGGCCTGGCCAACCTCGGCTACGCGCTGCCGGGCTCGGTGCTGGCGGTGTCGATCATGCTGGCGTTCAGTTATCTGGATCGCGAGCTGGTGATTCCGCTTTCGGGCTGGCTCGGTGGCGCAGGCAAACCGCTGTTGCTCGGCAGTCTGGCTGCACTGCTGATGGCTTATCTGGTGCGCTTTATCGCGGTCGCTTATGGCCCGCTGGAAAACAGTCTGGCGCGTATACGGCCATCTTTGCCCGAAGCAGCACGTAGCCTCGGAGTCAGTGGGCCACGACTGTTTTTCAAAGTGTATCTGCCGCTGTTGCTGCCCGGCACGTTGAGCGCGGCGTTGCTGGTATTCGTCGATGTGCTCAAGGAAATGCCCGCGACCCTGCTGATGCGCCCGTTTGGCTGGGACACGCTGGCGGTGCGGATCTTCGAAATGACCAGCGAAGGCGAATGGGCGCGGGCCTCGTTGCCGGCGTTGACCCTGGTTCTGGTCGGGTTGTTGCCGGTCATCGGCCTGATCCGGCGCTCGGCGCACCGAAACACTTAGTCGTCAGTCCTGAATCATGCGGCTACAATGCGCGGCATTCGGTGCGGTTCGTCTGACAGACCCGTTCGCTGAAATCGGCTGAGAGCCTTCTATTTCAAGGCTTTCACCCGTGCAGCGGCTGTCCGCACCTTCGCCACGCCCGGAAGGAGAAACCCATGGGACAGCGTACGCCTCTCTATGACCTGCATCTCGCCCTCGGCGCGAAGATGGTCGATTTTGGCGGTTGGGACATGCCACTGCATTACGGCTCGCAGGTCGAGGAGCACCACGAAGTGCGCCGCGATTGCGGGGTGTTCGATGTATCCCACATGACCGTGATCGACGTCACCGGCACCCAGGCCAAGGCCTGGCTTCAGCATTTGCTGGCCAATGATGTCGAGCGCCTGCATCGCCCCGGCCGTGCGTTGTACAGCACCATGCTCAACGAGCATGGCGGCATCGTCGATGACATGATTGTCTACCGTCTCGATGACGCTTATCGCCTGGTGTTCAACGCCTCCACCCGCGATCAGGATCTGGCGTGGATGAATGCCCAGCTCGGCGGTTACGACGTGCAACTGCACGAGCGCTCCGAGCTGGCGATGCTCGCCATTCAAGGCCCGCAGGCCCGGCAGAAAATCGCCGAACTGGTCACCCAATCGCGCGCCACGCTGATCCAGCACCTGAAACCCTTCGAAGGCTACACCGACGGTGACTGGTTCATTGCCCGCACCGGTTACACCGGTGAAGACGGTCTGGAAATCTGTCTGCCGGCCAATCAGGCGCCGGGGTTCTTCAACGATCTGGTCGGTGCCGGCATTTCCCCGATTGGCCTCGGTGCCCGCGACACTCTGCGCGTCGAAGCCGGGATGAACCTCTACGGCCAGGATATTCATCAGGACGTTTCGCCG
This sequence comes from Pseudomonas helmanticensis, assembly GCF_900182985.1. Classification (NCBI taxonomy): domain Bacteria; kingdom Pseudomonadati; phylum Pseudomonadota; class Gammaproteobacteria; order Pseudomonadales; family Pseudomonadaceae; genus Pseudomonas; species Pseudomonas helmanticensis. The sequence continues at coordinate 4,687,575 of NZ_FXUY01000001.1, forward strand.
CTGGCGTCGAACATGGCCTGGAGCATTGCCTGGGAACCGGCCACACGCCAGTTCATTGGCCGCGCCGCGCTGGAAGCGGAAAAAGCCGCCGGTGTTGCGCACAAACTGGTCGGCCTGGTGCTCGAAGAGCGCGGTGTCTTGCGTGCCCATCAGGTGGTTCGTATCGCCGATGTTGGCGAAGGGGAGATCACCAGTGGTAGTTTCTCTCCTACGCTAAGCAAATCGATTGCCCTGGCGCGTGTTCCGATGGCAACCGCCGACCGCGCCGAAGTGGAAATCCGTGGCAAATGGTACCCGGTACGGGTGGTCAAACCGACCTTCGTACGCCATGGCAAAACTTTGATCTAACCTTTTCCGGCGGGCACGACCGCTGACAATTTCTCGAGGACACCGAAGATGAGCGATATCCCTGCCGACCTGCGTTTTGCCGAAAGTCATGAATGGGCACGTCTGGAAGCCGACGGCACCGTCACCGTGGGCATCAGCGATCACGCGCAGGAAGCGCTGGGCGATGTGGTGTTCGTCGAGCTGACCGAAGTGGGCAAGGTCTTTGCCGCTGAAGATCAGGCCGGTGTCGTTGAGTCGGTGAAAGCCGCCTCCGACATCTATTCGCCGATCAGCGGTGAAGTCATCGCGATCAACGAAGAGCTGAGCGGCTCCCCGGAACTGCTGAACTCCGACCCGTACGGCGCTTGGATCTTCAAGATCAAGCCAAGCGACACGACTGAGCTGGACAAGCTGCTCGACGCTGCTGCCTACAAAGCCGCCATCGGCGAGTAATCCGCGTACGTGTAGGCGCTGCCGCAGGCTGCGATCTTTTGATTTTATAAAAGACAAGATCAAAAGATCGCAGCCTGCGGCAGCGCCTACAGGGTGCGATGCAGGACGGTTTTTACTGCGGCCACCGAGCGTTCGACGTCGTCCTTGGACATGGCGGTAAACATCGGCAGCGACACGATCAGTCGTCCGGCCCGCTCGGCCACCGGCAACATCCCTTCCTTGAAACCGCGCTCGCGGTACAGACTCAACAAATGAATCGGCGGGTAGTGATAGCCGATACCGATACCCTGCGCCTGCATCTGCTCCATGAAAATCGCCCGCGCCGGCAAGCCATCTGCACGTTCTGGCAATACCAGCTGAAACAGATGCCAGTTGCTGTGGGTGAAGTCCGCCGGCGGCAGTTGCGCGCCATAAACAGCTTCGAAGTCATCACCGAAACATTTGAAGTAGTGGCGGGCCAGTTCACGCCGATGCGCGGTCAGGCTTTCGATATGAGCGAATTGCCCGAGGCCGATGGTGGCTGCAACGTCAGTCATGTTGAACTTGCCGCCCAGCACATCGACGTCCAGGCCGTCGAAGCCGTTGCGGGTGACGCCCTGCAAGCGGTACTTCTCCGCCAGTCGCGCCTCTTCGGGGGTATTCAGCACCAGGCAACCGCCCTCGGAGCACGTGACATTCTTGTTCGCCTGAAAACTGAACGACACGAAATCGCCGGTAGCGCCAATGCGCTGGCCATTCCAGCTCGATCCCAAGGCCTGCGCGGCGTCTTCGACAATGCGCAGGTTGTGTTTGCGGGCAATCGCGTAGAGGCGATCCATGTCCACCGGTAAACCGGCCAGATACACCGGAATCAGCGCTTTGGTACGTGGCGTGATTGCCGCTTCAAGCTGATCCAGATCGATGTTGCGGGTCAGCGGATCGATGTCGGCAAATACCGGCGTGGCGCCCACCTCAAGGATCACGTTGGCGGTGGCCACCCAGGAAATCGGCGTGGTGATCACCTCGTCGCCGGGGCCGATGCCGGCAATGCGCAAGGCGATCTCCATGGTGCAGGTGCCGGAATTGAAGGTGCGCACCGGGCGGCCGCCAAAGTATTCCGACAGTTGTGCTTCAAACGCCTGCACCTTCGGCCCGCTGGTGATCCAGCCGGAGCGCAGGACGTCGCCGACGGCGGCAATTGTCGCTTCATCAATGACGGGTTTGGAGAATGGCAGGAACGGCAGTGGGCTCATGAGGCTTTGATCATCCGCGGGTTGAACGCCTGAAGCAGGCGCCACAGCATGGCCCGGAACACCCTCGGCCGCCAAGCCGTGTGCGTCGGTATCGGCTGCTATGCTGGTTTGACCGTGTTGCATTGACGCCGAGCGCCAGCCAAGAGAGAGCCCGTCATGTCCCAGTTGCCGTCCCTGAGCCAGTTACGCGACCCCGACGCTTTTCTGCGCCGTCACCTCGGCCCCGACGCCGCCGAACAGCAGGCCATGCTCGACAGCCTCGGCCTCGGCAGTCGGGTCGAACTTATCGAACAAACCGTACCGCCCGGGATCCGTTTCAACCGCGCGCTGGATCTGCCGCCGGCGCTCGACGAGCAAGCCGCGCTGGCCAGGCTGCGCGGTTACGCGGAGCAGAATCAGCTCTGGACCAGCCTGATCGGCATGGGCTACCACGGCACTCTCACGCCAACCGTAATCTTGCGCAACGTCCTCGAAAATCCTGGCTGGTACACCGCCTACACGCCGTATCAGCCGGAAATTGCCCAAGGCCGACTCGAAGCGTTGCTGAATTTTCAGCAACTGACCATTGACCTTACCGGGCTGGAACTGGCCAATGCCTCATTGCTTGATGAGGCCACCGCAGCTGCCGAAGCCATGGCACTGGCCAAACGCGTGGCGAAGTCGAAGAGCAATCTGTTTTTTGTCGATGAGAACTGCCACCCGCAGACCCTTTCCGTGGTGCGGACTCGTGCCGAAGGCTTTGGCTTCGAGCTGATCGTCGACGCTGTGGATAACTTGCAACGGCACCAGGTGTTTGGCGCGCTGCTGCAGTATCCCGACACCCACGGTGAGATCCGCGATCTGCGGCCGTTGATCGATCATCTGCACGCGCAGCAGGCGTTGGCTTGCGTTGCAACCGATCTGTTGAGCCTGTTGTTGCTGACGCCACCGGGTGAACTGGGCGCCGACGTGGTATTCGGCTCGTCGCAACGTTTTGGTGTGCCGATGGGCTACGGCGGGCCGCATGCCGCATTCTTTGCCAGCCGCGAGGAATATAAACGGGCGATTCCGGGGCGGATCATCGGTGTGTCGAAAGATGCCCGAGGCAACGTGGCGCTGCGCATGGCCCTGCAAACCCGCGAGCAACATATTCGCCGGGAGAAGGCCAACTCGAACATCTGCACGGCGCAGGTGCTGTTGGCCAATATCGCCAGTTTCTATGCGGTGTATCACGGGCCGCAAGGCTTGAAACGTATCGCCCAGCGCGTGCATCGGTTGACCTGCATCCTGGCGGCAGGGCTTGAGCGTCACGGGATCAAACGGGTCAACGAACAGTTTTTCGATACGCTGACGCTGGAAGTCGGCGGTGCGCAAACCGCGATCATCGACAGCGCCCAGGCTGCGCAGATCAACCTGAGGATTCTCGGGCGTGGTCGAGTCGGGCTGAGCCTTGATGAAACCTCTGATGAAACCACGGTCGGCAAACTGTTCGATGTCCTTCTGGGCGCTGATCATGGACTGAGCGTCGACGATCTCGACGCCGAAGTTCTGGTTTCCGGGATCCCCGACAACCTCCAGCGCAAAACCGCGTATCTGCGCCACCCGGTGTTCAACGCCCATCACAGCGAAACCGAGATGCTGCGTTACCTCAAGCAACTGGAGAACAAGGATCTGGCGCTCAACCAGTCGATGATCCCGCTGGGCTCCTGCACCATGAAACTCAACGCCACCAGCGAAATGATCCCGATTACCTGGCCGCAATTCGCCAACCTGCACCCGTTTGTGCCCCGCGAGCAAGCTGTCGGCTACACCTTGATGATCGAGGAACTGGAGCACTGGCTGTGCGCGATCACCGGCTTCGATGCGATCTGCATGCAGCCCAACTCGGGTGCGCAGGGCGAATACGCCGGGCTGCTGGCGATCCGCAAATACCACGAGAGCCGGCAGCAGGGTGGGCGCGATGTGTGTCTGATTCCCTCGTCGGCCCATGGCACCAACCCGGCCTCGGCGCAAATGGTCGGGTTGCGGGTGGTGATCGTTGAGTGCGACGAGGCTGGCAACGTTGATCTTGAAGATCTCAAGAGCAAAGCTGCCGAGGCGGGGGCTAAGTTGTCGTGCCTGATGGCGACCTATCCGTCGACCCACGGTGTGTACGAGGAGGGCATCAGCGAAATCTGCGAAGTTATCCACAAGCACGGCGGCCAGGTGTACATGGACGGCGCCAACCTCAACGCGCAAGTCGGACTGGCGCGGCCGGCGGACATCGGTGCCGATGTCTCGCACATGAATTTGCACAAGACCTTTTGCATTCCTCACGGCGGTGGCGGTCCGGGCATGGGGCCGATTGGCGTGCGCGCTCATTTGGCGCCGTTCGTCGCCAATCACCCGGTGGTGCCGATTGACGGGCCGCATCCGCAGAACACCGCGGTCAGCGCGGCGCCGTGGGGCAGTGCGAGCATTTTGCCGATCAGCTGGATGTACATCGCCATGATGGGCCCGCAATTGGCCGATGCCAGCGAGGTGGCGATCCTCGCGGCGAATTACCTGGCGCAGCATTTATCCGGCGCGTTCCCGGTGCTGTATACCGGGCGCAACGGGCGGGTCGCGCATGAATGCATTCTGGATCTACGGCCATTGAAAGCGCAGACCGGGATCAGTGAGGAGGACGTCGCCAAGCGTTTGATGGATTACGGCTTTCACGCGCCGACCATGTCCTTCCCCGTGCCGGGGACGTTGATGGTCGAACCGACCGAGAGTGAATCCAAGGCTGAGCTGGACCGGTTTATCGGTGCCATGTTGAGTATTCGTGCGGAAATCAGCGAAGTGCAAAACGGCAACTGGCCGGCGGAAGACAACCCGCTGAAACGCGCGCCGCATACCTTGGCGGATGTCACCGGGGTTTGGGAGCGGCCTTACAGCATCGAGCAGGGCATTACCCCGGATGCGCACACCAAGGCGCACAAGTATTGGCCAGCGGTGAATCGGGTCGACAATGTCTACGGCGACCGCAACCTGTTCTGTGCTTGTGTCCCGGTCGATGATTACCGCTGATTTCCCGGCAAGCACACCTTCCCCTGTGGGAGCGAGCCTGCTCGCGAAAGCGGTGATTCAGTCACCGCAAGTGTTGAGTGAAAGATTGCTTTCGCGAGCAGGCTCGCTCCCACAGGGTTATGGGGTGGGACTGAAATCCGGGCAAAAAAATGCCGCTCGATTGAGCGGCATTTTTGTTGGCGGATGGCTTACTCGGAAGCCACGGCATTCTTCGCCAGAATCGCATTCGCCAGTTCCATGTCCGTCGCCTGCAGGCCCGGATTGTCGGCGCGGACTTTCTGCATCGCCGCTTCCAGATACGGCCCGCGAATGCCGCCGTCACTGGCGACGAAGCTGCCGGCATCGTCCTGCGCGGCAATGATCAGCTTGTGATCCTTGAAGGTCAGGTAAGTGGAACCTGTGGTCGCACCGGACGAAATGACGTTACGCCAAAAGCTGTCCGCCATGGCCGAACCAACGGGAAGGGACAGCAAGGCCAGCGTGGCGACAGCAAGTTTGAGACGCATGATGAGGTGACTCCTGGGGGTTAACTACGGCGTTGGATTGCCAATCCCCCGATCCAGTTCCATGACGGGCTATTTCAGCTCACTCTGCGGCGTCACCCGCAGCACCTCTTCGATTGTGGTCAGGCCCGCCGCGACTTTCTGCGCGCCGGACAGGCGCAGGCTGCGCATGCCTTCCTTGAAGGCCTGGCGCCGTATCGCCGTGAGGTCGGTGTCCGGGGTGATCAAGGCTTTCAGGCTATCGCTCAGTTGCATGATTTCGTACACCCCGGCACGGCCGTGATAGCCGGTGTCGCGGCATTCGAGACAGCCGATGGCGCGTTGCGCATGACTCGGCAGCGGTGCCTGCCAAGGGCGGGTCAAGGTTTGCCAGTCTTCCTCTTCCAGGGTCAGCGGCGCCTTGCAGTGCGGGCACAGGGTGCGCACCAGACGCTGGGCCATGACCCCGAGCACGGTGGCTTTGATCAGGTAATGCGGCACGCCGAGTTCGAGCAGCCGACTGATCGCGCTGGGTGCGTCGTTGGTGTGCAGCGTTGAAAGCACCAAATGCCCGGTGAGCGCGGCCTGAATCGCCATTTCAGCGGTTTCGAGGTCGCGGATCTCGCCGATCATGATGATGTCCGGGTCTTGCCGCATCAGCGCACGCACGCCGGCGGCGAAGCTCAGGTCGATGTTGTGCTGCACCTGCATCTGGTTGAACGCCGGCTCGACCATCTCGATCGGGTCTTCGATGGTGCAGAGGTTGACCTCCGGCGTTGCCAGTTTTTTCAGCGTGGTGTAGAGCGTGGTGGTCTTGCCCGAACCGGTCGGCCCGGTGACCAGAATGATGCCGTTGGGCTGGCGGGTCATGTCCTGCCAGCGCCGCAGGTCGTCGGCGCTGAAGCCCAGTTGATCGAAATCCTTGAGCAGCACTTCCGGGTCGAAAATCCGCATGACCATTTTTTCGCCGAACGCGGTGGGCAGCGTTGATAACCGCAACTCCACCTCGCCGCCGTCCGGGGTCTTGGTCTTGACCCGGCCGTCCTGGGGTTTGCGCTTCTCGGCGACGTTCATCCGCCCGAGGCTTTTCAGGCGACTGACGATCGCCATGGTCACCTGCGGCGGGAATTGATAGACGTTGTGCAGCACGCCATCGATGCGAAAACGCACCGTGCCTTGCTCGCGCCGGGGCTCGATGTGGATATCGCTGGCGCGCTGCTGGAAGGCGTACTGGAACAGCCAGTCGACGATGTTGACGATGTGCGCGTCGTTGGCGTCCGGCTCCTGATCGCTGGCGCCGAGGTTGAGCAACTGCTCGAAGTTGCCGAGGTTGCCACCCTGTTGATCAGCATTGCTGGCGCCGCTGACCGATTTCGCCAGGCGAAAGAACTCGACACTGAAACGCTGGATGTCCGCCGGGTTGGCCACCACCCGTTTGATCGGCAGCTTCAGGACATGGGTCAGGTCGGCTTCCCAGGCATTGACGTAGGGCTGGGCGCTGGCCACGGTCACCGAATCGCGGTCGACCGCTACCGCAAGAATCCTGTGCCGTTGTGCAAAGGCGTAGGACATCAAGGGGGTGATCGCGGCGACGTTGATCTTCAGCGGGTCGATGCGCAAATACGGCTGGCCGGCCTGTTGCGCCAGCCATAGGGTCAGGCTTTCGAGGTCGAGGTGTTTGCCCGGACGGCTGAGGTCGTCGAGTTGCTGGCTGGCGATGAATTCCAGCGGATGCATCTGGCCATGGGCGGCGTGCCGGCGACGGGCATTCAGCGCCTGCTCCGCCGACTCCTGGCAGATAAACCCCTGGGCGACCAGTTCACGCAACACATCGTTGAGTTCGAGCCTGCGGTCCTGAGTGGCGAGTTGAACGGACATGCGGGCTTCCTTTTGAGCGACATTGCGCAAAAGGATAGTCGTGGCCGCGCAGACCGTTGGGCCACTACCCGACGAAGCCGTTGCCGGATTTGTCAGCCGGCCGCTTGTGCACGGCCATCCCAAGCGCTGTCGGCATTTTGCAGATTCACCGAGCAGACGCTGATCAGGTTACGAAGTTTTTCCGCGATCACTTGCGCGCGATGCCAGCTGAAACCGCCCATGACGATGTCGATCGACAGCAAGTCGTCCATCCGCTGCACGTTGACCTGTTCCGGCGTGAGGAACTGCAACGCGAACAGGTTGAGCACGCGCACCAGCAAGTCCGGCTCGGCTTCGGCGAGGATCTGATATTGCGCCAGGCAGTGGGCGTTGCTGACGTTCCAGACGTCGGCGCGGTGCGGGGCGCTGTTCACGGCTTCAAGATGCGGCATGGTGGGTCTCCAAAATAACTGGAGGAATTTTTACATTCAGTGGCGGGCATTTCTTGGCTATGATCGGCGTTATTGGCGATTGATCGACTAAATCAATTCGCAAGGAATTAGATTAGAGGTTTTTTTATGCACAGCGAGCTGGACAGCTACGACCGCAAGATACTCGCCCTGCTGCAAGAGGACGCTTCACTGTCCAGTGCGCAGATCGCCGAACAGGTGGGCCTGTCGCAATCGCCGTGCTGGCGGCGGATTCAGCGGATGAAGGAAGAGGGGATCATTCGTGGCCAAGTGACCTTGCTTGATCGCAAGAAGATTGGCCTGAACACGCAGATCTTCGCCGAGATCAAACTCAACGCGCACGGACGCTCGAACTTCACCGAGTTCACCGAGGCGATTCGCGGGTTTCCGGAGGTGCTGGAGTGTTACGTGCTGATGGGCGCAGTGGATTTTCTGTTGCGCATTGTCGCGGCGGACATCGAGGCGTATGAGCGGTTTTTCTTTGAAAAGCTGTCGCTGGTGCCGGGGATACAGGAAGTGAATTCGATTGTGGCGTTGTCGGAGATCAAATCCACGACCAGCCTCCCGGTTTAGTACGGCGGGCCTTTGTGGCGAGGGGATTTATCCCCGTTGGGCTGCGAAGCAGCCCCAGCTCTTCAATAAAAGCGGGGCCGCTGCGCGCGCCAACGGGGATAAATCCCCTCGCCACAGGGGTGTTACATGCGCAGGAGCATTTTCCATGCGCGATTCTGGTAAACCGCAATCGCCTGCTGCTTGCGCGCATCGAGCAGTTCGTCAGTGATCGTCGGCTCGTTGGCCAGTTGCGCCAGCTTGTTCAGCTCGCCGTACAAGCGATCCATTTCCGGGATCTCCAGCACGTTGCGCGCGTGGTGCAGCCAGACCTGAATGCGTTCGATACGCGGCAGTTGCTCAGCCAGATCTTCCGGCTGCTGCTGATAACGCTGCAATTGCAGGGCCGTCGCTTCTTCGCCCAAGGTGCGCGGCAACCAGCTGTGCAATTGCGCGCCGCCCTGACGGTTACCACGTACGTTACGGTCGGCGGTCCAGGTACGGGCCAGCAACCAGCGCGAAGTGCTCAGCGAGAACAGGCCCCAGCGCGGGTCTTCGAGTTCTTCGAGGAACTGCTCTGGCGCAGCTTTGCGCACGTCTTCGTCTTCGATACCGGCCTGCACCAGTGGGCGCCAGTCTTCCAGCAAGGCATCCAGCGCAACGCGCAGATCATGGGTGGACTGACGCGGTGCGGCCTGGCCGAGGCTGCTGAGCAGCGCGCGCATTTCGGCGAGGTTCTCGACCCAGTCGAGCAACAGGCGCCAGTGGCCATTGAAACGATATTGTTCAGCCAGACGCTGGCTGCTGCCGAGCAAGTGCCAGCTCAGCGCAGCGAAGGCGTCGTCGAGCTGGGTTTCCGCGGTCAGCTCCGGCGCCGGCAGGCTCAGCGAATAGCTGTTGGCGTCGTACAGACGATAACCGCGTTCAGCCTTGCTGATGTCGCACGGCATCAGCGCGAGGGTTTCGGCCAGTTCGGCAGCCAGTTCCAGCAGCGCGGCAGGCTCGCCTTCGCGCAGTTCCAGTTCCAGCTCGCAGATTTCTTCTTTCTGTTTGCCGACTACAACGTGACCGAGATCCAGCGCGGCTTCGATGACCACTTTGGTCTTGCCACGGCCCCATGCGATTTCGGCGCGTTCGCGGACGAAATCGGTGGTGAAGATCGGCTTGAGGGTTTTCTTGTCCAGTTCGGCCAGCGACTCGGGCCAGCATTCGCCGTCGAGTTTCTTCACGTCGAGTTTGGCTTTCGGCAACTTCCAGTCGTATTCATTACGCTCGGACAGACCGGCGACGCTCTGGCCACGGGTCTTGAGGGTCTGAATCACTTCGTCACCGTCCTTGCGCAGGCGCAGGGCGACTTTGGCCTGGGCCAGATCGCGCTCAGGGGTGTCGAAGTACTGGTTCATCAACTCACGGCGTTCCCAGCCACTTTTGTTGCGTTTTTTCAGTAGCGGGTGCTCGCGCAGGGCGGCGAGGGTTTCGCGGCTGACGCGGAGTTTGATTTCGGTTTCTTTCTGCATGGCCGGAAAATCCAGGATCGGGAGCGCAGCCGGGGAATATGTGGCTGCCAAGGCCGTGCAGTGTACAGGACTGATTCGTCCTACGCCCTGCGGCGGTTTATTCCTGACGCCGGATGGTTCTATGATGGACTTCAAATCGGGAGTTGGAGTCAGCGATGCCTTTGCCGTCCATGCAAGACCAGTTCGCTGCGCTGATCGCCGCGCCGTCGGTCAGCTGTACCCAACCGAGCCTCGATCAATCCAATCGGGCGGTGATCGATTTGCTCGCTGGCTGGCTGGGGGATCTGGGTTTCAGCTGCGATATCCAGCAGGTCAGCCCCGGCAAATTCAACCTGCTCGCCAGTTTCGGCAGCGGCCCCGGCGGGCTGGTGCTGGCCGGGCACAGCGACACGGTGCCGTACGACGATGCGTTGTGGCAGACCGATCCGCTGAAGCTCACCGAAGTCGATGGCCGCTGGGTCGGTCTGGGCAGCTGCGATATGAAAGGCTTCTTCGCGCTGATCACCGAAGCCGTGCAGCCTTTGCTCGATCAACCTTTCAAACAGCCGCTGCTGATCCTCGCCACCTGCGATGAAGAAAGCTCGATGTCCGGCGCCCGGGCGCTGGCCGAGGCGGGACGTCCGCTGGGCCGCGCGGCGGTGATCGGCGAGCCGACCGGGCTCAAGCCGATCCGCATGCACAAAGGCATCATGATGGAGCGCATCGATATCCTCGGGCAGAGCGGCCATTCGTCGGATCCGCGCCTGGGCCACAGCGCCCTTGAAGCGATGCACGATGCGATCGGCGAACTGCGCGGCCTGCGCCTGTTGTGGCAACGTGAATTCAACAACCCGCAGTTCAGCGTGCCGCAACCGACGATGAACTTCGGCTGCATTCATGGCGGCGACAACCCCAACCGTATCTGCGGCCAGTGTTCGCTGGAGTTCGACCTGCGGCCATTGCCGGGCATGGACCCGAAAGTCCTGCGCGCGGAGATTTTGCGCAAGCTCAACCCGGTGGCCGAGCGCCATCAGGTGAAGATCGATTACAAACCGCTGTTCCCGGAAGTACCGTCGTTCGAGCAGTCCGAAGACGCCGAACTGGTGCGCATCGCCGAAAAGCTCACCGGTCACAGCGCCGAAGCAGTAGCGTTCGGCACCGAAGCGCCTTATCTTCAGCGCCTCGGCTGCGAAACCATCGTCCTCGGCCCCGGCGACATTGCCTGCGCGCATCAGCCCGGCGAGTACCTTGAAATGTCACGTTTGCAGCCTACCGTGCATCTATTACGGCAACTGATTGAACATTACTGCCTGAAGCATTGAACGCCTCCCTTGTAGGAGCTGCCGCAGGCTGCGATCTTTTGATTTTGTTTTGAAGATCAAAATCAAAAGATCGCAGCCTGCGGCAGCTCCTACAGGGGGTAGTCGTTAAATTAGTGGGAATCCAACCCGTATTCATGAGGAGAGCGCGCGTGTCGCCAAGCCTGTTCCGACGATAACCATCAGCCCGCTGTGCGTTTTTCGTTTCGCCCCTTTTTCCGGCTGCTATTTATTACAGGCCCAGGTTCATGCCCGAATACGTCAATTGGCTTCGTCACGCGTCCCCCTACATCAATGCCCACCGCGACTGCACCTTCGTCGTCATGCTGCCCGGCGACGGCGTTGAGCATCCGAATTTCGGCAACATCGTCCACGACATCGTTCTGCTGCACAGCCTTGGCGTGCGTCTGGTGCTGGTGCACGGTTCGCGCCCGCAAATTGAAACCCGCCTCGCCGCCCGCGGCCTGACTCCGCATTACCACCACGGCATGCGCATCACCGATGCCGCGACCCTGGAATGTGTAATCGATGCCGTCGGCCAGTTGCGCATCGCTATCGAAGCGCGACTGTCGATGGACATGGCTTCGTCGCCGATGCAGGGCTCGCGTCTGCGCGTGGCCAGCGGCAACCTGGTGACGGCGCGGCCGATCGGGGTGCTCGAAGGTGTCGACTATCACCACACCGGCGAAGTGCGCCGGGTCGATCGCAAGGGCATCAATCGCCTGCTCGATGAGCGCTCGATCGTGCTGCTGTCGCCGCTGGGCTACTCGCCGACCGGTGAAATCTTCAACCTCGCCTGCGAAGACGTTGCCACCCGCGCTGCCATCGACCTGGGCGCCGACAAACTGCTGCTGTTCGGCGCAGACCTCGGCCTTATCGATGAAAACGGCCGGTTGGTGCGCGAACTGCGTCCACAGCAAGTGCCGGCGCATTTGCAGCGTCTGGGCAGCAGCAACTATCAGGCGGAATTACTCGATGCCGCCGCCGAAGCCTGCCGTGGCGGTGTGGCACGCAGCCATATCGTCAGTTACGCCGAAGACGGCGCGCTGCTGACCGAGCTGTTCACCCGTGACGGTGGCGGTACGCTGGTTGCGCAAGAGCAATTCGAACTGGTGCGCGAGGCGGCGATTGAAGACGTCGGCGGTTTGCTTGACTTGATCAGCCCGCTGGAAGAGCAGGGAATTCTGGTACGGCGTTCGCGCGAAGTGCTGGAGCGTGAGATCGAGCAGTTCAGCGTGGTCGAACGTGAAGGCATGATCATCGCCTGTGCGGCGCTGTATCAGATTGCCGACTCCGATGCCGGCGAGCTGGCGTGCCTGGCGGTGAATCCGGAGTATCGCCATGGCGGTCGCGGTGATGAGTTGCTGGAGCGCATCGAAACCCGTGCGCGGGCGCAGGGTTTGAAGACCTTGTTCGTTCTCACCACACGTACCGCGCACTGGTTCCGCGAGCGTGGGTTCGAGCCTAGCAGCGTTGAACGCCTGCCAGCGGCACGGGCATCGCTATACAACTTTCAGCGCAACTCGAAAATCTTCGAAAAAACCCTGTAACCGAGTTGCTCCATTCGCGAGCAGGCTCGCTCCCACATTTGGAACGCGACTTCCTGTGGGAGCGACGGTGCGACGATTCGACCTGCTCGCGAAGCTTTTATTGCGCCACGAACTTCGCGCTGACATACGGTGAATAGTCCGGCAGCACTGTTTCAACCTTGCCCTGTTCCTTCAAGAATTTCGCCGTCTCACCAATCGCCTTCGCCGTGCCGCCGTCCAGCAGCGCGGTGGTTTGCTGTGCCTTGGCATCCGGGAACGTGGAGCCTGCGAGTAATTCCGGCACGTCGGCGGCGTTGGCACCGGTCAGTTTGGCGATTTTCTGTACCGGCTCGGAGTCGGCTGTCCAGCGGTCTTTATGGCTGGCGTAATCGGCAAACGCGTCTAGAGTGACTTTGGCAAATTTGGCCACGACCTCAGGATGTTTCTCGGCAAAGTCCTTGCGCGCAACCCACACTTCGAAGGTCGGCGCGCCCCACTGACCGACCTGCGCAGCATCGGTCAGGATCTTGCCGGTCTTGCGGATTTCACCCAGCGCGGGCGACCAGACAAACGCCCCGTCAATATCGCCACGCTTCCACGCGGCGGCGATTTCTGCGGGTTGCAGGTTGACCACTTTGACTTTCGAGGTGTCCAGGCCCCAGTGCTTCAGCGCACCGAGCAGGCTGTAATGGGAGGTAGAAACGAACGGCGTGGCGATGGTCTTGCCGACCAGATCCTGCGGGGTATTGATGCCGCTGCCATTGCGCACCACCAAGGCTTCGGCCGCATTGATCTGTGCCGACACGATGAACGCGACGATCGGCAGATTACGCGATGCGGCGGCAGCCAAAGGGCTGGAGCCGAGATTGCCGATCTGTACGTCGCCGGAAGCGATGGCTGTCACAACTTCCGGGCCGCTGTTGAAGCGGCGCCAGTCGATTTTCTCGCCGATGGTTTTCTCGTAGACGCCATCAGCCTGCGGGACTTTGCTTGGGTCGATACCGGTCTGGTAGCCAACCGTGAGGTTGGCAGCCTGGGCCGAGAACGAAATTATCGCTGACACACAAACTGTAACAAATTGACTAGATAGTGCGCGTTTGGCCATGATGGCGTCGCCTTTTGGATAGGGATTGACGTGATTTGAATACGTCAACGCTAAGCGATCTAAAAAAGGGCGCACAAATACCATTTAGGAATGAGCTTAGTAGCCGATATCCTCTATCCCGGTGCGGGTAGCCATTACTAGGCCATATTCCCGAATAGTATTAAAAAGAATGAAATAATTCTTTTTGGGGTTAACAGGAAATCAGTACTGTGCAGGGACCAAATCACTGCGATTAGACCTTGGTCGTAGACATACATGGTTACGATTGACTTGTCGGTCACGGTCTGGCGCTAATCGCGCATCTTAGGATCCAGGGCAATAGACCCAGGACCAGGAACACAAAAATTAGAAACGAGAGGAGCTTTACATGAACAAGTCCACCTTGGCCCTGGCTGTGGCCGTAGGGGTTTTGGCGCAGCAGGCAGGCGCCGCCGGTTTCATCGAAGACAGCAAGGCCACCTTGGGGCTGCGTAACTTCTACATCAACACTGACAACCGCGACAGCGCTGCCAAAACCGCTTCGGGCGTGCAGAGCAAGAACGAAGAATGGGGCCAAGGCTTCGATCTGCGTTTCATCTCCGGTTACACCCAAGGCACCGTCGGCTTCGGTATCGACGCCATCGGCCTGCTGGGCGTGAAGCTGGATTCGGGCGGCGGCACCAACGGCGCCACTGCGACTTCCTACGGCGGCACCGTGTTCCCGAGCAAGTCCAACGGCGAAGCTGTTGATAACTTCTCGAGCCTGGGCCTGACTGCCAAAGCCAAGATCTCCCAGACCGAACTGAAGCTGGGTACTCTGCAGCCGAAGAACCCGGTCATCGTCACCAACGACGGTCGTCTGCTGCCACAAACCTGGCAGGGTGGCCAGATCACTTCCGGCGACATCAAGGACCTGACTCTGGTCGGTGGCCAGATCGAAGCCGTGAAAGGTCGTAACTCCAGCAACAACGAGCAACTGTCGATCGGTGGCGCCAACAGCCCAACCATCAGCGGTCGCGACAGCAACAAGTTCATCTACGCCGGTGGTGACTACAAAATCACCAAGGACCTGACTGCCCAGTACTACTACGGCAATCTGGAAGATTTCTACAAGCAACACTTCCTGGGTCTGGTGCACAACTGGGCAATCGGCCCGGGCGTGCTGAAGTCTGACCTGCGTTACTTCAACAGCTCCGACGACGGCGCCAACGGCAATACCCCTGCTTATTACAGCAGCGGTAACTACACCGGTACCGCTAGCGGTCGCGGTAAAGTCGACAACAACCTGTACAGCGGCCTGTTCCTGTACACCGTTGAAGGTCACACTTTCGGTGGCGGCTATCAGGTTTCCAACGGCAGCAGCGACTTCCCTTGGCTGAACCAGGGCGACGGTTCGTCGAACTACACCATCACCGACATGCAGATCCAGAAGTTCGGCCGTGCCGGCGAGCGCACCTGGCAAGCACGCTACTCGTATGACTTCGCTAAAGTCGGCCTGCCAGGCCTGACCGCCGGTATGGTTTACCTGCGTGGCGATAACATCGACACCGTGGGCACCAACGGTCGTGAAAACGGCAATGGCCGCTCCGAGTGGGAACGTGACTTCACCGTTGGCTACGTGATTCCAGAAGGCCCGGCGAAAAACCTCGGCTTCATGTGGAAAAACGCTACCTGGCGCAACGACATCCCAGGTCAGCGTGACCAGGATGAAAACCGCCTGATCGTCAGCTACTCGATCCCGCTGCTGTAATAGCGCGTCTCGATTCGTTGATGTAAAAAAGCCCCGTCCGGCATCGCGCCGGACGGGGCTTTTGCGTTTTCGAGTCAGGCTCACCCCCGTAAGCCTGTCCCGAAATTCCCCTCTTTACAGCAACTCAAGGCCTTCTCGAACCTTGCGGCCGATGTTCGTCGGGATGCCGCCGAGCGTCCAGTGAACAGATGTTTAATATTCTTTTAAGGTCTAGATATCTAGTTATTTATTCTTTTTCATGATGGCAAATCCCGAGCTACAGTTGAGGTCTCCAACAACTCATCAGGAGCAGCACCATGAGCCTCAGACTCGGCGACATCGCCCCCGACTTCGAACAGGATTCCAGCGCCGGCAAGATTCGTTTCCACGAGTGGCTGGGCGATAGCTGGGGCGTGCTGTTCTCCCACCCGGCGGACTTCACCCCGGTGTGCACCACCGAGTTGGGCTTCACCGCCAAACTCAAAGATGAATTCAGCAAGCGCGGCGTCAAAGCCATTGCACTGTCGGTCGACCCGGTGGATTCCCACCACAAATGGATCGAAGACATCAACGAAACCCAGAACACCATCGTCAACTTCCCGATCCTGGCGGATGCCGATCGCAAGGTTTCCGATCTGTATGACCTGATCCACCCAAACGCCAACGACACACTGACCGTGCGTTCGCTGTTCGTGATCGATCCGAACAAGAAGGTTCGCCTGACCATCACCTATCCGGCGAGCACCGGGCGCAACTTCCACGAGATTTTGCGGGTGATCGACTCGCTGCAGCTCACCGATAACTACAAGGTGGCCACGCCGGCCAACTGGCAGGACGGTGATGAGGTGGTGATCGTGCCTTCGTTGAAGGATGAGGAAGAGATCAAGCAACGCTTTCCGAAGGGCTATCGGGCTGTTAAGCCGTATCTGCGCCTGACGCCACAGCCGAATCGTTAAGATCAAAAGATCGCAGCCTGCGGCAGCTCCTACAGGAGTACGCCGCTTTCTGTAGGAGCTGCCGAAGGCTGCGATCTTTTCGAGGCATCCACATAGCAGGGGATTTCAGGCCGTTTCGACGGCCTTTTTTTCGTCCTGAACAATGTAAATCGTATATCTCCTAAACGCATAACCAAATGAATAAATATGATTTATAGATATATAAATCAACTGGTAAGGTCACTCCCATCAAAGCGAGATCGCAACCCGCGAATCGCCTGTAACGCTTAAGGAAGTGTCTGAATGCTGGTCGTCTCACTCGGTGGCAGTCCCAGCCTGCGCTCCCGTTCCGGGGTGCTGCTGGAACGCTCGCAACGCTGGTTGCAGGCTCAAGGGGTGGAAGTGGTGAGTTATCAGGTTCGGGACTTCCCGGCCGAAGACTTGCTCCACGCGCGCTTCGACAGCCCGAAGGTGCTCGACCTGCTGCAACAGATTGAAAACGCCGATGGCCTGCTGATCGCCACACCGGTTTACAAAGCGTCTTTCTCTGGCGCGTTGAAGACGCTGCTGGATTTGCTCCCGGAGCGTGCCCTGAACCACAAGATTGTTTTGCCGATGGCCACTGGCGGCAGCATCGCCCACATGTTGGTGGTCGATTACGCGCTCAAGCCTGTGCTCTCGGCGCTGAAAGCCCAGGAAATGCTCCAGGGAATTTTCGCCGAGGACAGCCAGATCGCTTACGGCGAAGGCAGTGCTGCGGCGCAACTGGCACCGGCGCTGGAGCAGCGTCTGCACGAAGCGCTGGATCAGTTTGTCGGCGCCATGGCGCGCCGGCCGAAGCCGCTGGAACCGGGCTTGTTGAACGAACGTTTGCTGAGTGCTCGCTGGAGCATTTAAGCCACACCAGAACTTGATGTAACTCACCTTACTTCGCCGCTAACGGCCAAGCAGGTGCAGCCAAAACCCAACAGCAAAAAAGGAGAGCGCTATGCGCACTGTATTTTTGCGTCGTGGTCTGGTCGCTCTGTTTGCTGCGGCTGTCACCTTCGGCGCCATCACTCAAGCTCAAGCCGAGACATTGCGGATCGGTTATCAGAAGTACGGCACGCTGGTGCTGCTCAAAGCCAAAGGGACTTTGGAAAAACGTCTGGCTGCCCAAGGCGTCGACGTGCAATGGACTGAGTTCCCCGGCGGCCCGCAGTTGCTGGAAGGCCTGAACGTCGGCTCGATCGACTTCGGCGTCACTGGCGAAACCCCACCGGTCTTCGCCCAGGCAGCCGGCGCCGATCTGCTCTATGTCGCCTACGAACCGCCGGCACCAAACAGCGAAGCGATCCTTGTGCCGAAAGACTCGCCGATCAAATCGGTGGCCGACCTCAAGGGCAAGAAAGTCGTGCTGAACAAAGGCTCCAACGTCCACTACCTGCTGGTGCGTGCGCTGGAAGACGCCGGTCTCAAGTACACCGACATTCAAACCGTATTCCTGCCGCCGGCCGATGCTCGCGCTGCGTTCGAACGTGGCAGCGTCGACGCCTGGGTCATCTGGGATCCGTACCAGGCTGCTGCCGAGAAACAACTGCAAGCGCACACCCTGCGCGATGGCAAAGGCATCGTCGACAACCACCAGTTCTATCTCGCCACCAAGCCCTACGCACAGAAAAACCCTGAGGTGATCAAAGCCCTCGTTGAGGAAGTGCGCGCCGTCGGCGAGTGGTCCAAAGCCAACCCTGAAGACGTGACCCAACAAGTCGCGCCACTGCTCGGCCTGCCGGCAGACATCACCCTGACCTCGGTGAAACGCCAGGGCTACGGCGCGCTGTTCCTGACCCCGGAAGTGGTCGCCGCGCAGCAGAAAATCGCTGACACGTTCTACCAGCTCAAGCTGATTCCCAAGCCACTGAGCATCAAGGATGTGATCTGGACACCACCGGCCGCTGTGGCCAAAGCGCTGTAATTCGAATCCCCAAGGAGACCACTCCATGAGCCTCAATATCTTCTGGTTCCTGCCTACCCACGGCGACGGCCATTACCTTGGCACCGCCGAAGGCGCTCGCGCCGTTGACCACGGTTATCTGCAACAGGTCGCGCAAGCGGCGGATCGTCTGGGTTTCGGTGGTGTGCTGATTCCCACCGGCCGCTCCTGCGAAGACTCGTGGCTGGTGGCGGCGTCGCTGATTCCGGTGACCCAGCGCCTGAAATTCCTCGTTGCCCTGCGCCCCGGGATCATTTCCCCGACGGTCGCGGCGCGGCAGGCAGCCACGCTCGATCGTTTGTCCGGCGGTCGTGCGCTGTTCAATCTGGTCACCGGTGGCGACCCCGAAGAATTGGCTGGCGACGGTCTGTTCCTCAGCCACGAAGAACGCTATCAAGCCTCGGTGGAGTTCACTCGCATCTGGCGCCGTGTGCTCGAAGGCGAAACCGTTGATTACGACGGTCAGCACATCAGCGTGAAGGGCGCGAAGTTGCTCTATCCGCCGATCCAGCAACCGCGTCCGCCGCTGTACTTCGGTGGCTCGTCGGAAGCGGCGCAAGACTTGGCCGCCGAACAAGTGGAAATGGTTCTGACCTGGGGCGAGCCGCCAGCAGCGGTGGCCGAGAAGATCGCACAAGTGCGCGCCAAAGCCGCCAAGCTTGGCCGCACCGTACGCTTCGGTATTCGTCTGCATGTGATCGTCCGCGAAACCAACGCTGAAGCCTGGCAAGCGGCGGATCGTTTGATCTCGCATCTGGACGACGACACCATTGCTCGCGCTCAAGCTTCGCTGGCACGCTTCGATTCCGTAGGCCAGCAACGCATGGCCGCGTTGCACGGTGGCAGTCGCGACAACCTCGAAGTCAGCCCGAACCTCTGGGCCGGCGTTGGCCTGGTGCGCGGCGGTGCCGGTACGGCCCTGGTTGGCGATGGCCCGACCGTGGCGGCGCGCGTGAAGGAATACGCCGATCTGGGCATCGACACCTTTATATTCTCCGGTTATCCACACCTTGAAGAGTCGTATCGCGTCGCTGAACTGCTGTTCCCGCACCTCGACATCGAGCGTCCGGAACTGCCGAAAAGCGCCGGTTATGTCAGCCCGTTCGGCGAGATGGTCGCCAACGACATTCTTCCCAAAGCCGCGTCGCAGAGCTGAGGCGCGCCATGAAGAAATTCATCCACAGCCTCGCGCCCTGGGCGTTGCCGGTGTTGTTGCTGGCGGTGTGGCAGTTGTCGGTGTCGGCCGGTTGGTTGTCGACACGGATTCTGCCGGCACCGGTGGCGGTGATCGAAGCCGGCGTGAGCCTGGTGCGCAGCGGCGAAATCTGGACGCACCTGGCGATCAGTGGCTGGCGCGCGGCGCTCGGTTTCACCATCGGCGGCAGCATCGGTCTGGTCCTGGGCTTCATCACTGGCCTGTCGAAGTGGGGCGAACGCTTGCTCGACAGCTCGGTGCAGATGATCCGCAACGTGCCGCACCTGGCGCTGATCCCGCTGGTAATCCTGTGGTTCGGCATCGACGAGTCGGCAAAGATTTTCCTGGTCGCGTTGGGCACGTTGTTCCCGATCTACCTCAACACTTATCACGGCATTCGCAACGTCGACCCGGCGTTGGTGGAGATGGCGCGCAGTTATGGCCTCTCCGGTTTCAGCCTGTTCTGGCAGGTGATTCTGCCGGGCGCGCTGCCTTCGATTCTGGTTGGTGTGCGCTTCGCCCTGGGCTTTATGTGGCTGACGCTGATCGTCGCCGAAACCATCTCGGCCAGCTCGGGCATCGGCTATCTGGCGATGAACGCCCGGGAGTTTTTGCAGACCGACGTGGTGGTGCTGGCGATCCTGCTTTACGCGGTGCTCGGCAAACTCGCCGACCTCGCCGCTCGTGGACTTGAACGTGTGTGGTTGCGCTGGCACCCGGCCTATCAGGTTGCCAAAGGAGGTGCAGCATGACTGCTCAACAACCGCCACGCCTGCTGCGCGGGATTCCGCTGGCGGTGCGCAACCTGCAGAAAACCTTTGGCGCGCGGCAGGTGCTGCGTGACATCGATCTGCATATTCCGGCGGGGCAATTCGTCGCGGTGGTCGGGCGCAGTGGCTGTGGCAAAAGTACTTTGCTGCGCTTGCTCGCGGGGCTTGATCAACCGACTGGTGGTGAACTGTTCGCCGGCTCTGCGCCACTCAGTGACGCACGGGAAGACACCCGGTTGATGTTCCAGGAAGCGCGTCTGCTGCCATGGAAAAAGATCATCGACAACGTTGGCCTTGGGCTCAAGGGCAACTGGCGTCAGCAAGCACTGGATGCGCTGGACGCGGTCGGTTTGGCGGATCGCGCCGATGAATGGCCGGCAGCCCTGTCCGGCGGGCAGAAGCAACGCGTCGCCCTGGCCCGGGCGTTGATCCATCAACCGCGCCTGCTGTTGCTCGACGAACCGCTCGGTGCACTGGACGCGCTGACCCGCATTGAAATGCAGCAACTGATCGAGCGTCTGTGGCAGCAACACGGCTTCACCGTGCTGCTGGTGACCCACGACGTCAGTGAGGCGGTGGCGATTGCCGATCGGGTGATTCTGATCGAGGACGGCGAAGTCGGCCTCGACCTGCATGTCGACCTGCCGCGCCCACGGGTACGTGGTTCGCATCGCCTCGCAGCGCTGGAAACCGAAGTGCTCAACCGAGTTTTGTCCCTGCCTGGCGAACCGCCGGAGCCGGAACCTGTTTCACCCCTGCCTACGCAATTGCGTTGGGCGCAATAACTCAAGTTTTATCAACGACAGGAATCAATGCCATGACTATTAAAGCCATCAACGTGCGCAACCAGTTCAAAGGCTCGATCAAGGAAATCGTCCTCGGCGACGTGCTGTCGGAAATCGACGTGCAGACCGCTTCGGGTATCGTCACTTCGGTGATCACCACCCGTTCGGTCAAGGAGCTGGAACTGGTGGTGGGCAGCGAAGTGATTGCCTTTGTGAAATCCACCGAGGTGTCGATCGCCAAGTTGTAAGCCGGTGAGTAAAAAACAACCCCGGAGGGCGTGAGCCCTTCGGGGTTTTTGTGTCTTGAAGAGCAAAAGATCGCAGCCTTCGGCAGCTCCTACAGGGGATTGCGTTCCAATGTGATCGTTCCCACGCTCCGCGTGGGAATGCCTCTAGGGACGCTCCGCGTCCAGTGACGCGGAGCGTCACGGGCTGCATTCCCACGCAGAGCGTGGGAACGATCATGTCTCAGCGTTTAGGCAGATACGGCGGCAGATACAGGCCGATATAGGCATCAAACACGCGCATCCCTTCCTCCGCCATGCGCGGTGTGATCTGCCCGTGCTGCTGCACCGAACGCGCGTAAACCCGGTCACCCAACTCCATTGCCAAGGCAAACACATCGACATCCTCCGGCAGCCTCGGCAACTCGAAGTGATGATCGAACAGCTTGTGCATCAGGTCACCCAGCTCAAGGTCGTGCTGGCGGTCAGCCTGCGTCACTTCGGTCAGACCATGTTGCGCGAGGATCAACTGGCGAGCAGCGGCATCTTCGCCGTAGATCTCCAGCATGCGTTGCTCGACCAGCCGCGACAGATCACGCCAGTCGCGCAAGGCATCGTGATCGATCGGCGCTTGCAGGCAGGCACGGAATGCGGCGTGCACATCCGCCGTCAGCGCTTCGAGCAACGCCGGCACACTGGCGAAGAAGTGATACACGGAGGAGGGTGGAATCTGCGCGCGCTCGGCGACGCTGTAGATCGACAGACTCGCCACGCCCTCGGCGGCCAGCAGCGTGCGTGCGGCATCGAGTATCGAATCGATCCGTGCCTGGCTGCGGGCACGGGGTTTGCGAACGGGGGCGGGTCGCGTCATGGAAGTCTCCTGCGGGGCAGCGGGCATTGTACGAGCCGGTTCCTTTGTTGTCTTGTCGGCCGCCATCGCTGGCAGGCCAGCTCCCACACAGATCTGTGTCGAACACAAAACTGAGTGCACAACAGAAACCTGTGGGAGCTGGCCTGCCGGCGATCCGCCACAGGCGGCCATTAATTACGGTCTTGGATTTGTCCAAGTCATAAAAAAACGCCGCTGGCTGCAAGAGCCGACGGCGTTCTGTTTGGCGCTACAACCGCTTACACGGTATGCAGATACCAGTTGTACTCAAGGTCGGAGATGGAGTGTTCGAACTCCTCCAGCTCGCTTTCCTTGCAGGCGACGAAGATATCGATGTACTTCGGATCGATGTACTTGGCCATCACCTCGCTGTCGTCCAGCTCGCGCAGGGCATCGCGCAAGTTGTTCGGCAGGCTTTGCTCGTTCTGCTCGTAGCTGTTGCCTTCGACAGGCGCGCCCGGCTCGATCTTGTTGGTCAGACCGTGGTGCACGCCGGCCAGTACCGAAGCCATCAGCAGGTACGGGTTGGCGTCGGCACCGGCCACACGGTGTTCGATACGTACGGCATCGGACGAGCCGGTCGGTACGCGAATCGCCACGGTGCGGTTGTCGAGGCCCCAGCACGGCGAGTTCGGCACGTAGAACTGTGCGCCGAAACGACGGTAGGAGTTGACGTTCGGGCAGAGGAAAGCCATCTGCGCGGGCAGGGTCTCGAGCACACCGCCGATCGCGTGACGCAGCGCGGCGTTCTGCTCGGGATCCTCGCTGGCAAAAATGTTTTTGCCTTCTTTATCCAGAATCGAGATGTGTACGTGCAGACCATTACCTGCCTGGCCCGGATAAGGCTTGGCCATGAAGGTGGTGTCCATTTCATGGTCGTAGGCGATGTTCTTGATCAGACGCTTGAGCAGTACTGCGTAGTCGCACGCCTTGATCGGGTCGGCGACGTGGTGCAGGTTCACTTCGAACTGCGCCGGGGCACTTTCCTTGACGATGGCGTCGGCCGGGATGCCTTGCTCTTTGGCACCTTCCAGAATGTCCTGGAGGCAGTCGACGTATTCGTCGAGGTCGTCGATCAGGTAGACCTGTGTCGAGTGCGGACGTTTGCCGGAAACCGGTGAGCGTGGCGGTTGCGGACGACCGTTCACGTTCTCCTGGTCGATCAGGTAGAACTCGAGTTCGAACGCGGCGCAAATGGTCAGGCCCATTTCATCGAACTTGCGCACCACGTTAGCCAGCACTTCTCGCGGGTCGGCAAAGAATGGCTGGCCTTCGAGTTCGTGCATGGTCATCAACAGTTGCGCGGTAGGGCGCTTCTGCCATGGCTCGTTGCACAGGGTGTCGGGGATTGGATAGCAGATACGATCGGCGTCGCCGATGTCCAGGCCCAGGCCGGTGCTTTCCACCGTCGAACCATTGATATCCAGAGCAAATAGAGAGGCCGGCAGGTTGATGCCTTTCTCGTAAACCTTGTGGAGGCTGGTGCGTTCAATGCGCTTGCCGCGCACCACACCATTCATATCCGCAATCAGAAGGTCAACGTACAGAACCTCAGGATGTTCCTTAAGGAACGCGTTCGCTTCGTTAAGCTGAACGGCACGCGGGGGTACCGACATGATGCAACACCTTTGTTGTTAAAAATATCAATCATTGATCTTTTCTGGTTTCAGTCAACCCGAACGGCATGCCGAAGTCAAGCGAGGCCTTTTTTGCCCTAAAAAAGCGCTGTGAGGGCATTTATGGGGCACTTTGAGGCGTTTTTTTGTCTCTGGGACGCTTGGCACCCGCGGGCTTGAGCAGGCCGTGTTGTATTTTTTACGGGGGTGTTGTGTAAAAAAATGAACAAGGCTAAGCTCGGATCAAACCCATAACAGCAATAATACCGGGGTGCTTCATGTCTCGCCTGCCGTTAATCGGCATCACCGACTGCTCGCAACAGTCCGGTCTGCATGCTTATCACATCAGTGGCGACAAATCCGTCCGTAACGCAGCCAGCATGGCGCGCGGTCCGTTGACGACAGTCTCGTCGGCAACAGGCAAAACGGCAGCGTCCGATATTCTGGACGTACGACAAGGCATCCCGTTTATGGCGTTCCCCTCCAATATAGATCGCTTTCACCTCCAAAGCCTGTGCCGCTTCCCAAGTGGTGCTCACGATTCTGCACGCCTTGCTGCTCGTCTTCAGTGTGCACAGGAAATGCAACGCCAGCGTAAAGGGCAGGTAAGCTCCTCTTTCATTGTCTATGCGCGGTGCCTGGCGTAAGCCCGCACTGCGCACAAGCAAGCCCCCTTTAACGCGACGCCCCGGCGTCAAACTTTGCCTGACACTACGTCAGGAGACTCAGCCCAGAGGCATCTATGAGTAACAACCTCGACCAGCTCACCGATTGGTTGAAAGACCACAAGATCACAGAAGTCGAATGCATGATCGCCGACTTGACCGGTATCACCCGTGGCAAGATTTCGCCGACCAACAAGTTCATCGCCGAAAAAGGCATGCGCCTGCCAGAAAGCGTGCTGTTGCAGACCGTGACCGGCGATTACGTCGAAGACGACATCTATTACGAACTGCTCGACCCGGCCGACATCGACATGATCTGCCGCCCCGATCAGAACGCCGTGTACCTGGTGCCGTGGGCCATCGAGCCGACCGCGCAGGTGATTCACGACACCTACGACAAGCAAGGCAATCCGATCGAGCTGTCGCCGCGCAACGTCCTCAAGAAAGTCCTCAAACTCTATGCCGACAAGGGCTGGCAGCCGATCGTGGCGCCGGAAATGGAGTTCTACCTGACCAAGCGCAGCGACGACCCTGACTATCCGTTGCAGCCGCCAATCGGTCGCTCGGGCCGTCCGGAAATCGGGCGTCAGTCGTTCTCCATTGAAGCGGCGAACGAATTCGATCCGCTGTTCGAAGACGTCTACGACTGGTGCGAACTGCAGGAGCTGGACCTCGACACGCTGATCCACGAAGACGGCACGGCGCAGATGGAAATCAACTTCCGTCACGGCGATGCACTGTCGCTGGCCGACCAGATTCTGGTGTTCAAGCGCACCATGCGTGAAGCCGCACTCAAGCACGACGTGGCCGCGACCTTTATGGCCAAGCCGATGACGGGCGAGCCGGGCAGTGCGATGCACTTGCACCAGAGCATCATCGACATCGAGACCGGCAAGAACGTTTTCTCCAATGAAGACGGCACCATGAGCCAGCTGTTCCTGCACCACATCGGTGGTTTGCAGAAACTGATTCCCGAGCTGTTGCCGCTGTTCGCACCGAACGTCAATTCGTTCCGCCGCTTCCTGCCGGACACCTCGGCACCGGTGAACGTCGAGTGGGGCGAAGAGAACCGCACCGTCGGCCTGCGCGTGCCGGATGCCGGCCCGCAGAACCGTCGCGTGGAAAACCGTCTGCCGGGCGCCGACGCCAACCCGTACCTGGCGATTGCCGCGAGCCTGCTCTGCGGCTACATCGGCATGGTCGAGGGCCTCAACCCGAGCGCACCGGTGGTCGGTCGTGGTTATGAACGCCGCAACCTGCGCCTGCCGCTGACCATCGAAGACGCGCTGGAGCGCATGGAAAACAGCTCGACCGTCGAGAAATACCTGGGCAAAACTTTCATCACTGGCTACGTCGCGGTCAAGCGGGCCGAGCATGAAAACTTCAAGCGCGTGATCAGTTCGTGGGAGCGTGAGTACCTGCTCTTCGCCGTCTGATACGCCAGGCGCGGCCCTCAAAAAGCCGCGCCTTCACCGATAACAAGGAGAATTGGCATGACCAGCAACAATCCGCAAACCCGCGAGTGGCAAGCACTCAGCAATGATCACCACCTGGCGCCGTTCAGCGACTTCAAGCAGCTGAAAGAAAAAGGCCCGCGGATCATCACCAACGCCAAGGGCGTTTACCTGTGGGACAGCGAAGGCAACAAGATCCTCGACGGCATGGCCGGTCTGTGGTGTGTCGCCATCGGTTACGGTCGCGATGAACTGGCCGATGCCGCCGCCAAACAGATGCGCGAACTGCCGTACTACAACCTGTTCTTCCAGACCGCGCACCCGCCGGCACTGGAACTGGCCAAGTCGATTGCCGACGTCGCGCCAGAAGGCATGAACCACGTGTTCTTCACCGGTTCCGGCTCCGAAGGCAACGACACCATGCTGCGTATGGTTCGTCACTATTGGGCGATCAAGGGCCAGCCGAACAAGAAAGTCATCATCAGCCGCAAGAACGGTTATCACGGTTCGACCGTGGCCGGCGCGAGCCTCGGTGGCATGACGTATATGCACGAACAAGGCGACTTGCCGATCCCGGGCATCGTCCACATCGCGCAACCGTACTGGTTCGCTGAAGGTGGCGACATGTCCCCGGAAGAGTTCGGCATCTGGGCGGCCAATCAGCTGGAAGAGAAGATTCTCGAAGTTGGCGTCGACAACGTCGGTGCCTTTATTGCCGAGCCGATCCAGGGTGCCGGTGGCGTGATCATTCCGCCCGACAGCTACTGGCCGCGCATCAAGGAAATCCTCGCCAAGTACGACATCCTCTTCGTCGCCGACGAAGTGATCTGCGGTTTCGGCCGTACCGGTGAGTGGTTCGGCAGCGATTTCTACGACCTCAAACCCGACATGATGACCATCGCCAAAGGCCTGACGTCCGGCTACATCCCGATGGGTGGCCTGATCGTTCGCGACAGCGTTGTTGCGGTGCTCAACGAAGGCGGCGATTTCAACCACGGCTTCACCTACTCCGGTCACCCGGTGGCGGCAGCGGTGGGTCTGGAAAACATCCGCATTCTGCGCGATGAAAAAATTATCGAGAATGCGCACAACGAAACGGCACCGTATTTGCAGAAACGTCTGCGGGAACTGAACGATCACCCATTGGTGGGTGAAGTTCGCGGTGTCGGTCTGTTGGGCGCGATCGAGCTGGTGCAGGACAAGGCCACTCGCAAGCGTTACGAAGGCAAGGGTGTCGGCATGATCTGCCGCCAGTTCTGCTTCGACAACGGCCTGATCATGCGCGCTGTGGGCGACACCATGATCATCGCGCCGCCGCTGGTCATCAGCAAGGCGGAGATCGATGAGCTGGTTACAAAGGCACGTAAATGCCTGGATCTGACCCTCAGTGCGTTGCAAGGCTAAGTGCTAGGCTCTGAGCGGGGGAGCCGCGGCGCTCTCGCTCAAAGCTGTCAGAAAGGCTGGTCTTTTCTTGAAAGACCGCCTCGGATCTTGCCAGACTAGCCGCGGTTCCAGTTGTCCGGGTTCGGCCGCTGAACAAAGTGGTTCAAAAAAGAAAAATTTGGAGCATTACGCATGAAGGCATTAGGCAAAAAGCTCGCTGGCAAGACTCTGCTCGCCATGTCCCTGATGGGAATCATGGCGGCTGCGGCTCAGGCGGACGACAAGGTGTTGCACGTCTACAACTGGTCCGACTACATCGCCCCGGACACCATCAAGAAGTTTGAAGACGAGTCGGGCATCAAAGTCGTCTACGACGTCTTCGACAGCAACGAAACCCTCGAAGCCAAACTGCTCGCAGGCAAGTCCGGCTACGACATCGTCGTACCGTCGAACAACTTCCTCGCCAAACAGATCAAGGCCGGTGTCTACCAGAAGCTGGACAAGTCCAAGCTGCCTAACTGGAAGAACCTCAACACTGATTTGCTCAAAGCCGTGTCGGTCAGCGACCCGGGCAACGAGCACGCTTTCCCGTACATGTGGGGCTCGATCGGCATCGGCTTCAACGCCGAGAAGGTCAAGGCTGCACTGGGCGCCGATGCACCTGTCGATTCGTGGGACCTGATCTTCAAGCCGGAAAACGCTGCCAAGCTGAAATCCTGCGGCATCAGCCTGCTCGACTCGCCAACCGAGATGATCCCGGTGGCGCTGCACTACCTGGGCCTGCCAACCGACAGCCAGAAGAAAGAAGACATCGACAAGGCTGAAGCGCTGATCATGAAGGTCCGTCCTTCGATCGCCTACTTCCACTCGTCCAAGTACATCTCTGACCTGGCCAACGGCAACATCTGTGTGGCCGTGGGTTACTCGGGTGACATCTACCAGGCCAAGTCCCGCGCGGCTGAAGCCGGTGACAAGGTGAAAGTCAGCTACAACATTCCGAAAGAAGGTGCCGGCAGCTTCTACGACATGGTCGCCATCCCTAAAGATGCCGAAAACGTCGAAGGCGCCTACAAGTTCATGACCTTCCTGCAGAAGCCGGAAATCATGGCGGAAATCACCAACGCTGTGCGCTTCCCGAACGGTAACGCCGCTGCAACCCCGCTGGTTGATAAAGACATCACCAGCGATCCGGGCGTTTACCCACCGGCTGACGTGCTGGCCAAGCTGTACGCGATTGCCGACTTGCCGGCCGCGACCCAGCGCATCCTGACCCGCAGCTGGACCAAGATCAAATCGGGCAAATAAGCCGGTTTGCAGCAACAACCGCTGGCCGTCGTCCCCCGCGAAGGCGGCCAGCGGATTAATTAAATGACAGAAAGTTTTGCTGGAACGGTTTTTGAGGGTAAGTTGCGCGCCGGTTTTGTTGCCGGGCAGCCATGGCTGTCATGCAGCGCGGGGCAACTTGGGCCCAACTAATTTAGAGGACCTCCACTTGCCTATTTTTTCTTCTTTGCGCAAAGCCCTGCTGGCCACTGCCGGCCTGACGATTGCTGTCGGAGCCCAGGCCGCCGGTACGGTGCATATTTATAACTGGTCGGACTACATCGGCGAGACCACCCTGGCGGATTTCCAGAAAGCCACCGGGATCAAGCCGGTCTACGACGTCTTCGACTCCAACGAAACCCTGGAAGGCAAACTGCTCGCCGGGCGTACCGGTTACGACGTGGTCGTGCCGTCAAACCACTTCCTCGGCAAACAGATCAAGGCGGGCGCGTTCCAGAAGCTCGACCGTGCGCAACTGCCGAACTATTCCAATCTCGACCCGGCGCTGCTCAAGCGTCTGGAACAGAACGATCCGGGTAACCTGTACGCCGTGCCGTACCTGTGGGGCACCAACGGCATCGGTTACAACGTCGATAAAGTCAAAGCCGTGCTGGGCATCGACAAGATCGATTCCTGGGGCGTGCTGTTCGAACCCGAGAACATCAAGAAGCTGCAGAGTTGCGGCGTAGCGTTCCTCGATTCGGCGGATGAAATGATGCCGACCGTGCTCAACTACATGGGCCTGAACGCCAACAGCACCAATCCCAAGGACTACGAAAAAGCCACCGCCAAGCTGCTCGCGGTGCGTCCTTACGTGACCTACTTCCATTCCTCGAAATACATCGGTGATCTGGCCAACGGCGACATCTGCGTAGCCATCGGGTTCTCCGGCGATATCTTCCAGGCCAAGCACCGCGCCGAAGAAGCCAAGAAAGGCGTGAACATCGCCTACTCGGTACCGAAAGAGGGCGGCGCGCTGTGGTTCGACATGCTGGCGATTCCGAAGGATTCGTCGAACGTGAAGGAGGCTCATGCCTTCATCAACTATCTGCTGAAACCTGAGGTGATTGCCCAGGTCAGTGATTACGTCGGATATGCCAACCCTAACCCTGGGTCGGACAAGCTGATGGAACAATCCATCCGTACCGATGAGTCGGTGTATCCACCGCAGACCGTTATCGACAAGGCCTACGTATCGACTGAGTTGCCACCGAACATTCAGCGCCTGATGACCCGCAGCTGGACCAAGGTCAAGTCGGGGATGTAAAGCACACACTATCCTGGGTTCGCCTTGCGGGGCGGACTGCATTGTTTTTTTCTGGGAGTTTCGTAAATGGCAGTTGCCTCCGGCGCCTATAAGAAAGCCCTCGAGGGCGACCAGACACCGAAACAGGTGTTGGTCAAAATCGACCGGGTCACGAAGAAGTTCGACGAGACGATTGCCGTGGACGATGTGTCCCTGGAAATCAAGAAGGGCGAGATCTTCGCCCTGCTCGGCGGTTCGGGATCGGGCAAATCCACTCTGCTGCGGATGCTGGCAGGGTTCGAACGGCCCACGGAGGGGCGCATTTTTCTCGACGGCGTCGACATCACCGACATGCCGCCGTACGAGCGACCGATCAACATGATGTTCCAGTCGTACGCCTTGTTCCCGCACATGACCGTGGCACAGAACATTGCCTTCGGCCTCAAGCAGGACAAGATTCCGGCGGCTGAAGTCGACGCCCGCGTGGCCGAGATGCTCAAGCTCGTACAGATGAGCCAGTACGCCAAGCGCAAGCCGCATCAACTGTCTGGCGGTCAGCGTCAGCGTGTGGCACTGGCGCGTTCGCTGGCCAAGCGGCCGAAGCTGTTGCTGCTCGACGAGCCGATGGGCGCACTGGATAAAAAACTGCGTTCGCAAATGCAGCTGGAGCTGGTCGAGATCATCGAGCGCGTGGGTGTGACCTGCGTGATGGTGACGCACGACCAGGAAGAGGCCATGACCATGGCCGAGCGCATCGCGATCATGCACCTGGGCTGGATCGCCCAGATCGGCAGCCCGATCGACATCTACGAAACCCCGACCAGCCGTCTGGTCTGTGAATTCATCGGCAACGTCAACATTTTCGAAGGCGAAGTGATCGACGACGCCGAAGGCCACGCGACCATCACCTGCAAGGACCTCGACCGGCAGATCTACGTCGGCCACGGCATCAGCACCTCGGTGCAGGACAAGTCGGTCACCTACGCGATCCGTCCGGAGAAACTGCTGGTCACCGCCGATCAACCGACCTGCGAGTACAACTGGTCGAGCGGCAAGGTGCATGACATCGCCTACCTAGGCGGTCACTCGGTTTTCTACGTCGAGTTGCCGAGCGGCAAGCTGGTGCAATCCTTCGTTGCCAACGCCGAACGCCGCGGCGCACGTCCAACCTGGGGCGATCAGGTTTACGTGTACTGGGAAGACGACAGCGGCGTGGTACTTCGCTCATGAACATGCGCAAATTCAAACGCCGCCTCAATCGAATAATCCCCAATGGCCGGCAGCTGGTCATCGGGGTCCCGTTCATCTGGCTGTTCCTGTTCTTCATGCTGCCGTTCTTCATCGTCCTGAAGATCAGTTTTGCCGAAGCCGACGTGGCCATCCCGCCGTACACCGAGATCTACACGTACGCCGAGCAGAAGCTGCAACTGCTGCTGAACCTGGGCAACTACTCGATGCTGGCTGGCGACGAGTTGTACATCGCTGCCTACCTCGGTTCGTTGAAGATGGCGCTGATCAGCACCATTCTCTGTCTGGTGATCGGCTACCCGATGGCCTACGCCATCGCCACCGCGCGTAAAGAGATGCAAACGGTGCTGGTGCTGCTGATCATGATGCCGACCTGGACCGCGATCCTGATCCGCGTCTACGCGTGGATGGGCATCCTCAGCAACAACGGCCTGCTCAACGGCTTCCTCATGAGCATGGGGTTTATCGACGAGCCGCTGCAGATCCTCAACACCAACCTCGCGGTGTACATCGGCGTGGTTTACTCGTACCTGCCGTTCATGATCCTGCCGCTGTACGCCAACCTGGTGAAGCACGATCAAAGCTTGCTGGAAGCAGCCTCCGATCTCGGTTCGAGCACCTTCAACAGCTTCTGGAAAATCACCATTCCGCTGTCCAAGAACGGGATTATTGCCGGCTGCATGCTGGTCTTCATTCCGGTGGTCGGCGAGTTCGTCATCCCGGAACTGCTTGGCGGTCCGGAAACCCTGATGATCGGTAAAGTGCTCTGGCAAGAGTTCTTCAACAACCGTGACTGGCCGGTAGCGTCTGCGCTGGCGGTGGTGATGCTGGCGATCCTGATTGTGCCGATCATTCTGTTCAACCGCAGTCAGGCCAAGGAAATGGAGGGTAAAGAATGAAGCGCTTCCGTTTCTCCAGCCTGATGCTGGTCCTGGGTTTGTTGTTCATCTACCTGCCGATGCTGATCCTGGTGATCTACTCGTTCAACGCCTCCAAACTGGTGACGGTGTGGGGCGGCTGGTCGATCAAGTGGTACGTCGGCCTGCTCGACAACACGCAACTGATGGGCTCGGTATTGCGCTCGCTGGAAATCGCCTGCTACACCGCGGTCGCCGCGGTGGCACTGGGCACACTGGCAGCGTTCGTGCTGACGCGCATCACCCGCTTCAAGGGCCGTACGCTGTTCGGCGGCCTGGTGACGGCGCCGCTGGTGATGCCGGAAGTGATCACCGGTCTGTCGCTGTTGCTGCTGTTCGTGGCCATGGCGCAGATGATCGGCTGGCCGCAAGAGCGCGGCATCGTCACCATCTGGATCGCTCACACCACGTTCTGTGCGGCGTATGTGGCGGTGGTGGTGTCGGCGCGTTTGCGTGAGCTCGACCTGTCGATCGAAGAAGCGGCGATGGACCTCGGTGCACGGCCGTGGAAGGTGTTCTTCCTGATCACCATCCCGATGATCGCGCCATCGCTGGCGGCGGGCGGCATGATGTCCTTCGCCCTGTCGCTGGACGACCTGGTACTGGCGAGCTTTGTCTCCGGCCCGGGTTCGACGACCCTGCCGATGGAAGTGTTCTCGGCGGTGCGTCTGGGCGTGAAGCCTGAGATCAACGCCGTGGCCAGTCTGATTCTGCTGGCGGTATCGATCGTGACTTTCATGGTCTGGTTCTTCAGCCGCCGCGCCGAAGAAGCCCGCAAGAAAGCCATCCAGCAAGCCATCGAAGAAAGCGCAGCCGATTCGTGGAAGCAACCGGACGTGCGCCGCGCGTCGGCGCCGGAGGCGGCTTAACAGCAAAAGATCGCAGCCTGCGGCAGCTCCTACAGGGAACGCATTCCAATGTAGGAGCTGCCGCAGGCTGCGATCTTTTGATTTTGCCCTCAGTTCACCCAAGGGGAATTGCGGATGACTTCGACGAAGTTCATCGGCTTGAACCCCGGCTCCTGATCCTTCAGCACATCGGTCTTCACATTGCCGAACGTGGTCTGCGGACGATGGCGCAAGCCATCGGCGAACGCGCAGATGATGCACTCCTTGAAACCTTCCCCACGCGGGTGCGCATGCACCACCGCTTCACGCTGCACGCTGCTGAACGCCGCGTAATCCATGCCCAGCACGTCCATTTCCACACCAGCCGTCACCAGCGCCACGGTTGGGCGCAGATGCTTCGGCACGCCCGGTGTGGTGTGCAGGGCAATCGACAGCCAGACTTGTTCGATGTCGTCATCGCTCAACCCGTACGGCTTGAGAAACGCCGCCGCCGCGTTGGCACCGTCGACTTCAAAACGCTCGTCATCGCTGCGATGGCCTTCGATCAGACCGAGGTCATGGAACATTGCGCCGACATACAGCAGCTCGGGGTCGTAGGCCAGTTGCTGGCGTTCGCCACTCAACGCGCCAAACAGAAATACCCGGCGCGAATGGTGATAGAGCAAGTCGGACTCGATGTCGCGGATGTAGTCGGTGGTGGCGCGGGCGAGGGCGCTGTCGGGGATTTTGATGCCGGCAATGGTCGTGCTCATGGGAGGTTTCCTCACTGAAACGCCGTCGTGGCGCTGATGGACAAAGTCTGTTCCCTGAGACGCTAAACGGACAATCAACGCATGGCTGCGATCCTTGCCAATCCACCTGCAAATCGTGCCAACTGACCTTCACAGGTTGGAATACCATCCTTTGTGGCGAGGGGATTTATCCTCGTTCGGCTGCGCAGCAGTCGTAAATCCAGCCATGAAGACTGCCTGACACAACGAGGTGTAGGGTCTTGGGGCTGCTTCGCAACCCAACGGGGATAAATCCCCTCGCCACAGGGTTACAGGGGACTTCAAAAACATGAATAAAACCATCGCCATCGTGGTGTTTTCAGGTGTGCAAGCGCTTGACGTCACCGGCCCAATGGATGTGTTCGCCGAGGCCAATCGCTTCCTCGCGCCGCAAGATCACTATCAGCTCGAAGTGATCGGCCTGGAAAAAACACCGATGGCCTGTTCCAACGGCTTGATCCTCAACGCCCATCGCCATTTCAGCGAAGCCCTCGACGCCTATGACCTGCTGTTGGTCGCCGGCGGGCCGCAGCTACCGTTCATGGATTTCGGCAGTGTGTTCGACACCTGGCTGCGCGAGGCCTGCGCACGGGCGCAGCGCTTCGGCTCGATCTGCAACGGTGCATTCATGCTGGCGCGCGCCGGCTTGCTGGAAGGGCGTACCGTCACCACACACTGGAACGATGCCGAGGCGTTGGCGCAGTTGTGTGCGTCAACGCGGGTCGAAGCGGATCGCCTCTACGTCGAGGACGGCACGCTCTATACCTCGGCCGGGGTCACGGCGGGGATTGATCTGTCGTTGTATCTGCTGGCGCGTGATCACGGCGCGGAAGTGGCCTTGAGCGTGGCCAAGCGACTGGTGGTGTTTACCCAGCGCTCTGGCGGACAGTCGCAGTTCAGTCCGTTCCTCACGCCGCACGCGGAGCCGACGTCGGCAGTGGCGATGGTGCAGCTGTACGTGCTGGCCAATCTCACTGGCGACCTGACGATTGCCGATCTGGCCAATGCGGCGAACATGAGTGCGCGCAACTTCTCCCGGGTGTTCGCCCGGGAAGCCAAGGTCACGCCGGCAGAGTTCGTTGAGCAGGCGCGGGTGGATGCGGCGCGGGTGATGCTGGAAAGCACCATGGCGCCGTTGAAGACGGTGGCGTATCAGTGCGGGTTTCGCGATGCGCAACATATGCGCAGTGTGTTCAACCGCCGATTGGGCGTGACGCCGCAGCAGTTTCGGCTGAATTTTGCGCTGCTGCTCTGAGGTTGTGTAGTGCTCTTCAGGGCCTCATCGCGAGCAGGCTCACTCCTACAGTTAACCGCGTTCCTTCAGAAGAAATGCGATCAACTGTAGGAGTGAGCCTGCTCGCGATGAGGCCAGCCCAGATAATCGAGAACTACTGCGCAGCCCGCGCCGGCAACAGTTTCAAGGTACTGCGCGTATTCGCCGTTACCTCTTCCTCGCTGAAATGCGCCTGCACATACATCCCGTCGACATACGCCTCGGCCTGATCGTCATAGTGACTGTCGAACGGCACGCCACTCTGCCCGACCGGGTTGATCGTCAGGCCATGCGCCGGATCGGCGAAGTCCACCAAGCGCCGCGTCGACGGCCCATAAGTCACCGGCCACGGTGCCGGGCCGATTTTCGCCGAGAGGTTGTTCGGCACTTCGTGACTGCCCGGCGCCGCAAACGGCCCGACATTGAAGATGCGATCCAGCGGCTTCTGCTGTCCCAGCGGATGCCCGTGAGTCAGCGTGTGCGCCGCGCCCCATTGCCATCCGGCAACATCGTCGCCGAGGGTCAGTTTCAGATGCGTCATGCTCGCTGCCCACGCCGTGCGCACGACGTCGGCGCGCGTTTCTTTGGCCGGCGTGTTGCGGTTGTCCCACCATGGTGAATCAGCGTTCGCCGCCAGACGTGGCAGCGCCGAATCGATCACTCGTGTCGACAGCAGCGTGTCGAAAAAGTCATTGCCCAACTCATCACGCATCGCCGCATCGGCGAGGTCGTAGAGGAACTGGTTGAACACCGTCGCACTGACCGAATCCAGCGGATAGTCGCCCGGCCACTGCGCCAGTTGCTCGACCAGTTTCAACTGTGCCGGATCGCTGACCACTTCGCGCAGCACCGGCAGCAATGGCGCCAACACGCGCGGGCCGTAACCGGTCGCCGTGCCGAGTTGCAGTTTCTGATTGGCCTCGTTCGTCCACTTGACGCTCTTGTCGCTGAGCTGACGGTTGAGTTGCTGACCACGGTCGGCGAGGTTGTAGTAACCGGGAATCTCCATGCCGGTCGGCGACAGCGGCTGGAAGTTTGCAGAGACGATGTAGCCGCGCGCCGGGTTCTCTTCCTGCGGGTTGGCACTGAACGGGTAGAAACCGTCCTTGTCGGCCTGATTGCTGCTGCCGTCGAGTATGAACTCCGGCCTCACCCCGGCCGGGCGCTTGGGCAGCAATGCCGAGGCCCACCAGCCGATATCGCCCTTGGCATTGGCGTAAACCAGATTCAGCCCCGGTGCCTGTACTTTCGCGGCGGCAGCGCGGGCCTTGGCCAGGGTGTCAGCGCGGTTGAGCTGATAAAAACCTTCGAGGATCGGATTCGGTGTTTCGAGGAACGCCCACCACATCGCAATCGGCGTTTTGCCGGCAGCGGTGCCCAGCGCATCGTTGACGATCGGGCCGTGGGGCGACTGGCGCAGGGTCAGGGTGACGGGCGTCTGTCCCTTCACGTTGATCTGCTGTTCGCTGACAACCATGTCGGTCCACTGCCCGCGATACCAGACCTGATTCGGGTTGTCCGGATTGACCTTCTCGGCGATCAGATCCAGATCGTCGTTCTGGAACATGGTCAGGCTCCAGCCGAAGTCGAGGTTGTGGCCGAGAAACGCGAACGGCACCAGCGCCTGATGATGGCCGTACAGCTCAAAGCCCGGCGCCGACAATTGCGCTTCGTACCACACCGATGGCACCGAGAAACGAATGTGCGGGTCGCCGGCCAGCAATGGCTTGCCGCTCTGGCTGCGGCTGCCGGCAATCACCCAGGCGTTGCTGCCTTCGAGCTGCGGCAAGCCGTTGTCGATCAGTGCCTGTTCGCTGAGGCGGGCGAGGGCGTTGAGGTCTTTCCAGTCGCCGGCGGCGAGGGCCGGTGCCGGTTTTCCGTGACCGTTGACCAGCACGCCCTTGGGCTGCCAGTCGAGGTCGAAGACATACAGGTAATCGGCGCCGAGCTGATCGCGCACGTAGGTCAGCAGCGGCTCGGTGCGAAACGCTGCGGCAAAGCTGTAAGCCATGTAGCCGGCGACGCTGATGCTGTCCTCGGCGGTAAACGGCCGTTTGGGGATGCCCAGCACGTCGAACTCGATCGGTGCGGCGTGCGTGTCCTGATACTGGTTGATGCCATCCAGATAGGCTTGCAGGCCCTTCCACGCCGGCGATTGTTTATCGAGGCTGGCGACATAACTGGCGGCTCGCTCACGGATGCGCAGGCTGCGAAACAGTTTGTCGGTGTCGAGCAGTTTTGGCCCGAGTACTTCGGCCAGTTCGCCACGGGCGAGACGACGCATGGCTTCCATCTGGAACAGTCGATCCTGGGCATGCACATAACCGAGGGCGCGGTAGAGGTCGGTTTCGTTCTCGGCACGGATGTGCGGCACGCCGCGCTCGTCGTAGCGTACGGTCACCGAACCTTGCAGGTTACGCAGTTCAACCTGACCCTGGCGCGTCGGTTGTTTGCTGTAGACATACCAGCCGACGCCGGCAAGCAGAACAACGATGAGCAAGCCAAGTACGGTGAACACGCGCTTCATGGTGACTCCTTGTGCATGCGGGATTGCCGCCCGTCGGGCTGCAAACAAGTAGCACAGACCCTCTGTGCCGTGCATCGCTGTCCGGGAAAAGTCCGGAATGCCTTACTGCGTCTCCACCGGCCACGGGCAGTAGCAGCCCACTGCCAAGGTGTGCGTGGCGTTGACCGGGCGATCTTCAGTCAGGGCGTTGAGGATCGGTTCGATGAAGCTGTTGCTGGAATTGCAGGTCAAACCTTCGCTGTACGGGCCGAAGTACGCCAGCTTGCCGCTGCGATCCCAGATCGCCACGGCCGGGCTGGCGGGGACCTGTTCGGAGCCGGGCAATACCGTGATGGTTTTCAGGTTGCTGAGCGTGGCGGGC
Organism: Pseudomonas helmanticensis; assembly: GCF_900182985.1. Taxonomy (NCBI): domain Bacteria; kingdom Pseudomonadati; phylum Pseudomonadota; class Gammaproteobacteria; order Pseudomonadales; family Pseudomonadaceae; genus Pseudomonas; species Pseudomonas helmanticensis. Next base: position 4,725,533 of record NZ_FXUY01000001.1, read on the forward strand.
AATTGACCGTGGCTGCCGGTTCTTTGCACGGCGAAGAACTCCACGCCTTTGCCGCTGAACTGTTCGACCATCTCGGTCAGGTGCTGTTGATTGCCGACGTTGCACGGGCACGCCGGATCCCAGAAGTGCACGAGACGAATATTGCCGGGGCCGGCGAGATCGTCGGGCAGGCGCAGCGGATCGCCGGAAAACACTGCGGTGTGCTCGCTGAACGCGCGCAGGTAACGCCCCTGAAACCAGTCATACGCGGCCCACAGCACCCCGGCGCACAAGAGCGCAAGCAGGCTGGCAAACAGTGCGGTGCGGTAGGGCGAACGCATGGTTTTCGATCCTCGAAAGGTCGGCTAGCTTGCCATGTCTGCCACTACAGATGAATATCGCAGACCGATAAAGTCTGTTTACCGTTTTGGAATTCCCGCATGCCTGCCACTTTCGACCCCGATCAAATCCGCGCCAGCCTCAAGCCCTTGGCCGAGTGGCAGCCGTTGTCGGACGAGGCCAAGGCGTACCAGCAGTTCTATAAAACCGATTTTCCCCATCGCGATGTCTGGCGTGGCATGGGTCGTTTCGACGTCGATGGCTACGAACTGGTCAGCCATTGCTGGTGGCCGGAAAAGGTCAAGGCAACGCTGTTTCTGTTGCACGGTTACTACGACCACACCGGGCTCTATCGGCATGTGATCGAGTGGGCGCTGGATCAGGACTTTGCGGTGATCGCCTGCGATTTGCCGGGCCATGGTTTGTCCAGCGGGCCACGGGCGAGCATTCGCGATTTCTCTGAATACCAGGATGTCCTGCAAGCCTTGTTCGCCGAAGCGCAGTCGATCTCGCTGCCGCAGCCGTGGCACTTGTGCGGGCAGAGCACGGGCGGGGCGATTGTGGTCGATCACGTGCTCAACCATGGCGAGGGCAGTCCGGCGCAGGGCCAGTTGATTCTGTTGGCGCCGTTGGTGCGGCCACGCGCGTGGGGCTGGTCGCAACTGAGTTATTACTTGCTCAGGCCGTTCGTCCGAGGTGTCGCGCGGCGCTTCAGCGAGAACTCGAACGATCCGGATTTCTTGCCGTTTCTGCAGGCGGATCCGTTGCAGCCGCAGCGCTTGCCGACCCAATGGGTCGGGGCGTTATCGCGCTGGATCATTCGCGTCGAACACGCGAAAAAAAGTCCGCGGCGGCCGCTGATCATTCAGGGGCAGGCGGACATGACCGTCGACTGGCAGCACAATTTGCAGGTGTTGAAATGGAAGTTCGATCGACCGCAGATTCTGCTGCTGGCCGAGGCGCGGCATCATCTGGCGAATGAGACGGAGGAGATGCGCGAGGAGTATTTCGAGTTTCTGAGCAAGCGGATCAAGGGCCGCAATCTCTAGAGCAAGATCAAAAGATCGCAGCCTTCGGCAGCTCCTACATGGATCGGTGTAGGAGCTGCCGAAGGCTGCGATCTTTTAGGGTTGCCCGACCGCAAGCCCTGCCCGAATCGCTGCCAGGGCGGCCTGGTAATAAGCCTTGCCCTCAGCCGATTCGGCAAACGTTGCAAACTCTTCCAGCTCTTCATCCGACAAATCGCGATAAACGTAGAGCAGCGTGTTGTTCATGTCCGCGCCGATCTGATCCATCAAGCGCTGACGCTGACCATTCAACATGCCCTGCGCCTGACCACCACCGAGCAGCCCCGGAATCATCGAACTCAGACTGTCCGCCGCAACGCCGGCAATCGCCAGGCTGACTTCGGCGCCAGCTTCGCGGGCCGGCAGTGCCTGGGCGAGGTGGCCGATGATCAGCAGACGGCTGTCACTGACCTGCATCTTCGGCAGGCCCTTGGCATTTTTCGCCAGTTGGTCGCGGCGGGTCGCGAGCAATTCAGCGGCGACGATTTTCTTGCCCAGTGGCGATTGAAAGAAGGTCAGCGCCGGTTTCGGATCGGCAAGCTTCTGCCGCAGTTGTGCTTCGGCGCGTTGGTCCACGGCCTGCGGAGCGAAGCGCTGGTTGCTGTTGTTGACCAGCGCCTGAAACACCGCAGGCGGCAGGCTGTTCTGATAGCGTTGCTGGGCGGCGCTCAGGGCGTCGTTGAAATGCGCACGTTGATCTGGCCAGCCGGCGACCTTGTACAACTGATCGTGGCCGTCCGCCCAAGCGGGCAAAACGCAGAACATCAACAGTGAAAAAAGCAAACGGCGCATAGGGACTCCTGTCAGCAGCGGACTATTCTCCGTGCGGTGCCGGTACTTGTCGAGAATTCGTAGCAAGCCGCCGCGTGGCTCTGTCGGATTTCTTGCCGTCGGCATACTATGCGCGCCATGCAAATATCCTCTGAACACCCGCTGCTGTTACGCATTGTCGATGACCTGGCCGAACACGGCTGGTCGCAGCAGAACATCTTCCTGCCCGCCGGTTTGACCCGCGAGCTGGCGGCCGAGTGCCGTAAACGCGAGGCCGAGGGCGAACTGGCGCCGGCAGGGGTCGGGCGCGGGCCGTTTTCAGAGGTTCGCGAGGGGATTCGCGGCGATCATATTCAGTGGATCGATCCGGGCCAGGCCGATTCCAGCGACCGTTATCTGAACCTGATGGACAGCCTGCGCGAGGCGCTCAATCGTGGTCTGTTCCTTGGCCTGGAAGACTTCGAATGTCATTTCGCGCTATATCCGCCGGGTGCGTTTTATCGCCGGCATGTCGACCGTTTTCGCGACGATGACAAGCGCATGGTGTCGGTGGTGGTCTACCTCAATGATGCCTGGCTGCCGGAGGACGGCGGTCAGTTGCGCATGTATCTTAAAGATGAGCGCGTGCATGACGTGCAGCCTGCGGGCGGTTGTCTGGTGGTGTTTCTCTCTGGCGAAGTGCCGCACGAAGTGCTGCCGGCCAATCGCGAGCGTCTGTCGCTGACGGGCTGGTTCCGTCGGCGTGGCAACGAGCCGTTCTGATATGGACAAGATTCTGGTCAGCCGCTGCCTGTTGGGTCATCGCGTGCGCTACGACGGTGGCGCGAGCGGGCCGTTTGATTTGCTCGAACAGTGGATTGCCGAAGGGCGCGTGGTGCCATTGTGTCCGGAAGTCGCAGGAGGATTGCCGACGCCACGGGCTGCGGCGGAGATTCCTGGGGGGCAGGGCGGTGAAGTGCTCGATGGAATCGCTGCGGTGATCACCACCGAGGGCGAGGATGTCAGTGCGCAGTTTCTGGTGGGTGCGCGGCAGGCGCTGGCGTTGGCGCAGAAACACGGCATCCGCGTGGCAGTCCTGAAAGCCAACAGTCCATCCTGTGGAAACCTGCTGACTTATGACGGGACGTTCAGTGGCGTGAAAGTCTCCGGTGAAGGCGTAACGGCTGCACTGCTCAAACGCCATGGCGTGCAGGTTTTTAGCGAACTTGAATTGGCTGAGGCCTCGGTGGCTTTGGCTGCTTTGGACTGATCCGAAATCGTTGCCCTCACCCCAGCCCTCTCCCGAAGGGAGAGGGGGCCGACCGAGTTGTCCGGCGTCTTACATCGACCTGAAAGACCTTATCGACTATGGATTCGACACAGCCATGACCAGTCGATTTCGGATTCGGTACATCCATTTCAGGTCGGCGTATCCCTTCAGCATCCCCCGTTCAGTCCCCTCTCCCTACGGGCGGTCCGACGTTTCGGGAGGGCTAGGGTGAGGGGCTTCTAAGGTTTCAGCCACTTCTCGGTCAGCGCCGCCAGGCGTCCGTCCGCCTTGATCCGCTGCATCGCGCTCGCAAGACTGGCCTGAAATGCCGGATTACCCTTCTGAAACGGTATCGCCAAGTCCACCGCTGCGCTCGCCTTTGGCTTGGCGTCAGTCAACGTCTGCACCAAGACCATCGGCTGCGGTTGTTCATCTTTCTTTGCCAGCAACTGTGAATCGACCTTGCCGTAAGGCTGGCTGAAGTCGAAACGATCCTTGAGTTCAGGTGTCAGTGCTATGTGATTGAGCGCGACGTCGTACTTGCCGCTTTCAACGCCCTGGAGCAAGTCGCTTTCGTCGGTGACGATGAAGTCGGCGCGCACATCCAGCTCGTTGGCCAACAGTTGTCCAAGCTCGACCTCGAACCCCGTGAGTTTGTCGCCGTCATCCTTGTAATTGAAGGGCGGTGTATTAGCCTCAAGGGCTATGCGCAGCTCGCCACGGTCGTTGACGTCATCAATCAGTTCGGCGTGAGCCAGAGGGCTCAAAAGGGGTAGCAGGCAGATCAGGCCAGGCAAAAAGCGCATGGTCACTCCTTTGAAATCATTAACGCGATGCTCTGAGTCAGGCTCGCTTTGCTATGGTTGTCGAGTGCCTTCGACAACGAATGGTCATGAAGTTGTCATGACCGTGCGGATTTTACGGAAAAACTGGAGAAGAAAATGAAAAGCTTTATGTCACGTGCAGCGTTGGCCGGTGTGCTGATGGGCGTTTCGGTGCTGGCCAGTGCCGCGACACCGGCACCCAAGGGTGCCGAAGTGTTCATCGTTTCTCCCGAGGACGGGGCGACTGTTTCGCAGACCTTCACCGTCAAGTTTGGCGTCAAGGACGTCGCACTGGCCCCGGCCGGTGACGTCACCAAGAACACCGGTCACCATCATCTGCTGATCGACGTCGACAAGCTGCCGGCCGCCGGCGCGCCGATTCCGAACGATGCCAACCACATGCACTTCGGCAAGGCGCAGACCCAGGCTGACATCAAACTGGCCCCGGGCAAGCACACCTTGCAGCTGGAGCTGGGCGACAGCGGCCACATGCCGTTCGATCCGCCGATCGTCTCGAAGAAAATCACCGTCAACGTCGAATAACCTTTTCGCCGTGCATGAAAAAGGGAGCCCGAAGGCTCCCTTTTTTTGTCGCTCAACGCTAAATCAGAACAACACGCGGCTACGGATAGTGCCGTTGATGTGCTGCAGCTTCTCTTGCGCCAGGTCCGAGTACTCGGCGTCGACGTCGATCACCACGTAGCCAACTTTCTCGTTGGTCTGCAGGAACTGACCGGAGATGTTGATGCCGTTTTCGGCGAAGACCTTGTTGATCTCGCTCATCACACCCGGGATGTTCTCGTGGATGTGCAGCAGGCGGTGCTTGCCAGGGTGAGCCGGCAGGGCCACTTCCGGGAAGTTCACCGACGAAACCGAAGTACCGTTGTCGCTGTACTTGACCAGTTTCTCTGCCACTTCCAGACCGATGTTGGCTTGCGCTTCGGCGGTCGAGCCACCGATGTGCGGGGTCAGGATCACGTTGTCGAGGCCACGCAGCGGGCTTTCGAACTCTTCGTCGTTGGAGCGTGGCTCCACTGGGAATACGTCGATGGCCGCGCCGATCAGGTGCTTGTCCTTGATCGCGTCCGCCAGGGCGTCCAGCTCGACCACGGTACCGCGCGCAGCGTTGATCAGGATGCCGCCCTTCTTGATGGCGCGGATTTCCTTCTCGCCGATCATCCACTGGGTCGCAGCGGTTTCCGGAACGTGCAGGGTGACGATGTCGGACATGCCCAGCAGCTCGGTCAGGTTACCGACCTGAGTCGCGTTGCCCAGCGGCAGCTTGGTCACGGTGTCGTAGAAGTACACCTGCATGCCCAGACCTTCAGCCAGAACCGACAGCTGCGTACCGATCGAGCCGTAGCCGACGATGCCCAGTTTCTTGCCTCGGATCTCGAAGGAGTTGGCTGCGGATTTGATCCAGCCGCCACGGTGGCAGGAAGCGTTTTTCTCCGGGATGCCGCGCAGCAGCAGGATCGCTTCGGCCAGTACCAGTTCGGCAACGGAGCGGGTGTTGGAGTACGGCGCGTTGAACACGGCAATACCGCGCTCGCGGGCAGCACTCAGGTCAACCTGGTTGGTGCCGATGCAGAAACAGCCGACCGCTACCAGCTTCTTCGCGTGATCGAAGATCTCTTCGGTCAGTTGGGTGCGCGAACGAATGCCGATGAAGTGAGCGTCAGCGATCTTTTCCTTGAGCTGGGCTTCCGGCAAGGAACCTGTCAGGTATTCGATGCTGGTGTAGCCCGCCGCCTTGAGGACGTCGACAGCCGATTGGTGGACGCCTTCGAGAAGAAGGAACTTGATCTTGCTCTTATCGAGAGAAGTCTTGCTCATCTGCGTAAACCTGTATCCCGGAGAAAAATGGCAGGAAATGGTCAACAGACGCTGACCCGGACGACAAGAAAGTCGTCTCCGCGGATCTGGCCTTGGGCACTGTCCTGCGGGGTCGATATGCTAGCATAGCCTCCCCGCTAAACACTCATTCCTGCGACGTGAAGCGTTCTCAGGATGACCATGAATTGTTCGAGAGTTCTGTCGATGACCAATCCTGCCCTGATTGATGAACTGAAGACCCTGGTCGAGCCTGGCAAGGTCCTGACCGACGCCGACTCCCTGAATGCGTACGGCAAGGATTGGACCAAGCACTTTGCCCCGGCGCCGAGCGCCATCGTGTTTCCCAAGACCATCGAGCAGGTGCAGGCCGTGGTCCGCTGGGCCAACACGCACAAGGTTGCGCTGGTGCCATCGGGCGGGCGCACCGGGCTTTCCGCCGCTGCCGTCGCCGCGAATGGCGAAGTGGTTGTCTCGTTCGACTACATGAATCAGATTCTCGATGTGAACCTCACTGACCGCACCGCCGTTTGTCAGCCGGGCGTGGTCACCGAGCATTTACAGAACGTCGCCGAAGAAAAGGGCCTGTATTACCCGGTCGACTTCGCCTCGGCAGGTTCCAGTCAGATTGGCGGCAACATTGGTACCAATGCCGGCGGGATCAAGGTGATTCGCTACGGCATGACCCGTAACTGGGTCGCCGGCATGAAAGTCGTCACCGGCAAGGGCGATGTGCTGGAACTGAACAAAGACCTGATCAAGAACGCCACCGGCTACGACTTGCGCCAGCTGTTCATCGGCGCTGAAGGCACCCTCGGTTTCGTCGTCGAAGCGACCATGCGCCTCGATCGTGCGCCGAAAAACCTTACCGCCATGGTCCTCGGCACCGCCGACTTCGACTCGATCATGCCGGTGCTGCACGCTTTCCAGGGCAAGCTCGACCTCACCGCATTCGAATTTTTCTCCGACAAAGCTCTGGCCAAAGTCATGGGCCGTGGCGACGTACCGGCGCCGTTCGAGACCGATTGCCCGTTCTACGCGTTGCTGGAATTTGAAGCGACGACTGAAGAAGTGGCCAACAGCGCGCTGGAAACCTTCGAACATTGCGTCGAGCAGGGTTGGGTACTGGACGGCGTGATGAGCCAGAGCGAAACCCAGCTGCACAATCTGTGGAAGCTGCGCGAATACATCTCCGAGACCATCTCGCACTGGACGCCGTACAAGAACGACATCTCGGTCACCGTCTCGAAAGTGCCGGCGTTCCTCAAGGAAATCGATGCGATCGTCGGCGAACACTACCCGGACTTCGAAATCGTCTGGTTCGGCCACATCGGCGACGGCAACCTGCACTTGAACATCCTCAAGCCGGATAACCTGAGCAAGGACGAGTTCTTCGCCAAGTGTGCGACCGTCAACAAGTGGGTGTTCGAAACCGTCGAGAAGTACAACGGTTCGATCTCCGCCGAGCACGGCGTGGGCATGACCAAGCGCGATTACTTGACCTACAGCCGCTCGCCGGTTGAGATCGAGTACATGAAAGCGGTGAAAGCGGTGTTCGACCCGAACGGCATCATGAACCCGGGCAAGATCTTCGCGGTTTGATCTGAAATCCTTGATGAATCAATGAAGGCAGGAGTCGGTAAATGAGCTATCAGCACCAGTACGTCGACGGCACACGCATCCATTTCCCGATCGGGAAAGTGGTGTGCATTGGCCGTAATTACGCCGAACACGCCAAGGAACTGGACAACCCGGTGCCTACCGAGCCGTTGCTGTTCATCAAGCCCGGCAGTTGCGTGGTCGAGCTGGAAGGCGGTTTTGCCATTCCGACCGAGCGCGGTTCGGTGCACTACGAAGCGGAAATCGCCGTGTTGATCGGCAAGCCATTGTCGACCAAGCCGAGCCGTGAAGAAGTGCTCGACGCGATCTCCGGCTTCGCCCCGGCACTCGACCTGACCCTGCGCGACAAGCAGGCCGAGCTGAAAGCCAAGGGCCTGCCGTGGGAAATCGCCAAGTCGTTCGACGGCGCGGCAGTGCTTGCGCCGTTCGTGGTTGGCAGCACCTTTGCGGACCTGACCGACATCGGCATTCGCCTGACCATCAACGGCGAAGTGCGCCAGGACGGCAACAGCAGCGCGATGCTCAACCCGATCGTGCCGATGATCCAGCACATGGCCGGCTGCTTCTCGCTGCAGGCCGGTGACGTGATCCTCACCGGCACGCCGGTGGGTGTCGGCCCGCTGAACGTCGGCGATGACATCGTCCTCGAACTGGTCGGCGCGAGCAGCTTCACCAGCAGCGTGCGCTGATTAAGCATTTTTTTGTTGTGATGTGATTTTGTGGCGAGGGGATTTATCCCCGTTGGACTGCGCAGCAGTCCCAAGATCTTTGGGGCTGCTGCGCGACCCAACGGGGATAAATCCCCTCGCCACAGAGGCCTGGCCGGTATTTTTGTGTCTTGGCCCGCAAACCCACAGGGCAATCCCGCCATTTGCCGTTTTTTTCACATCCTGTCTGGATAATTTCCGCAATTCTGGCGTCTGAGCCGGCCTCTTTGTGCTATTACCCATAGCCTGAATTTTCGGAACGCGTCCTTCGATGTCATCTCAAACTCAGCTCAAATCTGCTCGCCGCTCACGTTTCGCCCTGCGTTGGTACTTCTGGTTGTTGTTGGTGGTCGCTGCCGTTTATGGCCTGGCGTTCGCCATGCATTGGGATGACCGCGCGGTGCTGTGGGTGCATGAGCGCTTCGAAAGTCAGGCCGAGCAGAAGCAAAGCATCTGGCTGCCGGACTATCGCGCGGTGATCGACGCGAAGTTGTTGCCGGGCATGGAGAAGGATGAGGCCTCGGACCTTTCCTATAACCCGCAGACCAAAACCCTGTTCTCGGTGATGGGCAAAAATCCGTTCCTGGTCGAGCTGACCCTGCAGGGCGATGTGTTGCGCAAGATGCCGCTGGTGGGCTGGGTCAACCCGGAAGGTTTGACCGTGATGGAAAATGGCCTGATGGCGATCGTCGATGAGCGCGAGCACATCCTCACCATCGTCAAGGTCGACGCCAACACCCGCGAGCTGAATATCGCCGACTTCCCGAAATATGACCTCGGCCCTTCCGCCAACCAGAACAAGGCTTTCGAGGCGATTACCTGGGATCCGCGTAATCAACAATTGTTGCTGGGCGAAGAGCGACCGCCAGCGCTGTTCACCTGGAAAAGCGATGGCAGCCAGATCCTCAAGGGTGACAAGCAGAAACTGGCCAGCGACGAGCTGGATATCCGCAATCTTTCGGCACTGGCGATCGACCCGCGCACCGGCCACACCCTGGTGCTCTCGGCCGACTCGCATCTGCTGCTGGAGCTGGACGAGAAGGGCGAGCAAGTCAGCTTCATGACCTTGCTCAGTGGCTTCAATGGTTTGAAGAAAACCATTCCCCGCGCCGAAGGCGTAACCATGGACGAGGCGGGCACGCTGTACATGGTCAGCGAGCCGAACCTGTTCTATCGCTTCGAAAAACAGAGGTAGTGCCTCTGTGTAGGAGCTGCCGCAGGTTCGGGCCGCGTTCGGACGATCTTTTGACTGTCGGACGCAGAGCGTCCCCGGCTGCATTCCCACGCAGAGCGTGGGAACGATCAAATACAGGGTTGGGTTGTGGTTTGGGGCAAGTGGCCATTAAGCTTCAGTTCAGACGGGCGTGATATTTCATCCGCCTGTTCTGATTCCGAGCCCGCCCGAATGCGTCGACTTGCCCGTCCCAAACCTCTGGTCATCATCGTCTCGGTGATTGCACTGCTCGTATTGATTGCGATCGGCCAATACCTGCGCCTGTTCGAGCGTGCCTGGTTCAATCTGCACACCTTGTGGCAGCCGCAGAGCAGTGAATCGATTGCCTTGAACCAATATCGAGTCGAGATCGAGGCTAGGGTCATCGAAGGGCTGGACGACGATGTTTCCGCACTGACCTTCGATCCGGTGCGTAAAAGCCTGTTCACCGTGACCAACAAGAATGCCGAACTGGTCGAGTTGTCGCTGGAGGGCAGGATCCTGCGGCGCATCGCCCTGATCGGCTTCGGCGACCCGGAGGCCGTCGAATTCATCAGCGCCGACACCTACGTCATCACCGACGAACGCCAGCAGCGGCTGATCAAGATTCATCTGGAAAAAGACACGACCTTCCTCGATGCGGCCGACGCCGAGCAGATGACCCTCGGTGTGCACATGAGCGGCAACAAGGGGTTCGAGGGCTTGGCCTATGATTCAGTCGGCAAGCGCCTGTTCGTTGCGAAAGAGCGCGATCCGATGCTGATCTACGAAGTGCATGGCTTTCCGCACTTCAACCCGGAAAAGTCTTACGCCGTGCACGTGATCAACAACCCCAAGCGTGACGCCGGGATGTTTGTGCGCGATCTGTCGAGCCTGCAATACGATGAACGCAGCGGCCATTTGCTGGCGCTGTCGGATGAGTCGCGATTGATTCTGGAGCTGGATGTCGACGGGCGCCCGTTGAGTACCATGTCGATCAGTGGCGGCCGCCAGGGTTTGCAGAAAACCGTGCCGCAGGCCGAAGGCATTGCGATGGATGATGACGGGACGTTGTATCTGGTGAGCGAGCCTAACCTGTTTTACGTCTTCAAAAAACCGGCACAGCCTTAACCCACACCACAAATCAATGTAGGAGTGAGCCTGCTCGCGATAGCGGTATGTCAGTCGACATTAATATCAACGGACATACCGCTATCGCGAGCAGGCTCACTCCTACAGGCTTTTCGTCTGCCCACAAGTTTGTGGGTGACTGGGCTTACTCAGCCTTGAGGGTTTTCACGCCTTCGCTGGTACCCAGCAACAACAGATCCGCCGGACGCGCCGCGAACAAACCGTTGGTGACCACGCCGACGATCGCATTGATCTGCGCTTCCAGCTCCACCGGGTTGGTGATCTGCAGGTTGAACACGTCGAGGATGATGTTGCCGTTGTCGGTCAGCACGCCTTCGCGGTACACCGGGTCGCCGCCCAGTTTTACCAATTGACGGGCGACGTGGCTGCGCGCCATCGGGATCACTTCGACCGGCAGCGGGAACTCGCCCAGTACTGGCACCAGTTTGCTGGCGTCGGCGATGCAGATGAAGGTCTTGGCCACGGCCGCGACGATCTTCTCGCGGGTCAGGGCCGCGCCGCCGCCCTTGATCAGGTTCAGGTGCGCGTCGCTTTCATCGGCGCCGTCAACGTAGAACTCCAGGTCGCTGACGGTGTTCAGCTCATACACCGGAATCCCGTGGCCCTTCAGGCGCGCGGCGGTGGCTTCGGAGCTGGCGACCGCGCCATCGAACGCGCCCTTGTGCTGGGCCAGTGCATCGATGAAGCAGTTGGCGGTGGAGCCGGTGCCGACCCCGACGATGCTCTTGTCGTCGAGTTTCGGAAGGATGAAGTCGACGGCGGCCTGAGCCACTGCCTGTTTGAGTTGATCCTGGGTCATGCGGGCTCCGGAAGCGGGCAAGGTGAGAACGGAAAGGCCGGCATTATATCCCCATGCCCGGCGAAAACTCCTGTGGCGAGGGGATTTAGCGAAACGTCGCACCGCCCCGTTCGGCGGCGCAGCCGTCGTAAAACCTGAGCTCGCGGTATTTTTGAAAGAATGCCGGGGAGCGCTTCGCACTCCAACGGGGATAAATCCCCTCGCCACAATGGTGCTCACGCAAGAATGGATTTCCAGACCTTAAAACCACCTGTTTAGTGTGGTCGACCGGGCAAAAGCCGGGTTAGACTCCTTGGCCCTGCCCAACCCGCTCAGTGATGCTTTCCGATGCTCGAACAGTACGTCAAAAAGATCCTCACCTCGCGCGTTTATGACGTTGCCGTAGAAACCCCGCTGCAGAACGCTCGCCAGCTCTCCGAGCGGCTGGGCAATGACATCTGGCTCAAGCGCGAAGACTTGCAGCCGGTGTTCTCGTTCAAGATTCGCGGCGCCTACAACAAACTGACTCAGTTGACTGACGAAGAGCGCGCCCGTGGCGTGGTCACCGCGTCGGCAGGCAACCATGCGCAGGGTCTGGCCCTGGCGGCGAAAGTGCTGGGCGTCAAAGCCACCATCGTCATGCCCAAGACCACCCCCGAGATCAAGGTCGAAGGCGTGCGTTCGCGTGGCGGCAAAGTGGTGCTGCATGGCGACTCGTTCCCGGAAGCCCTGGCCTACTCGCTGAAACTGGTCGACGAAAAAGGCTACGTGTACATCCACCCGTACGACGATCCGCACACCATCGCCGGGCAGGGCACCGTGGCGATGGAAATTCTGCGCCAACACCCGCAGCCGCTGGACGCGATTTTCGTCCCGGTCGGTGGTGGCGGTTTGATCGCCGGTATCGCTGCGTACGTGAAATACCTTCGGCCGGACATCAAAGTCATCGGCGTCGAGCCAGACGATTCCAACTGCCTGCAAGCCGCGATGGCTGCCGGCGAGCGTGTGGTGCTGCCGACCGTGGGCATTTTTGCCGACGGCGTAGCGGTGGCGCAGATTGGCCAGCACACCTTCGACATCTGCAAAGATTATGTCGATGAAGTGATCACCGTCAGCACTGACGAGATCTGTGCAGCCATCAAGGATATCTATGACGATACCCGCTCGATCACCGAACCTGCCGGCGCGTTGGGCGTGGCCGGGATCAAGAAATACGTCGAACAACGCGGTGTCAGCGGCCAGACTTTCGTTGCCATCGACTCCGGTGCCAACGTCAACTTCGACCGCTTGCGCCACGTTGCCGAGCGCGCCGAACTGGGTGAGGGCCGCGAAGCGATCATCGCCGTGACCATCCCCGAGAAGGCCGGCAGCTTCAAGGCGTTCTGCGAAGCCATCGGCAAGCGCCAGATCACCGAATTCAACTACCGCTACAACACCGGCAGCGAAGCGCACATCTTCGTTGGCGTGCAGACTCACCCGGAAAACGATCCGCGCAGTGCGTTGCTGGCGAGCCTGACCGAGCAGGGCTTCCCGGTACTCGACCTGACCGACAACGAACTGGCCAAGTTGCACATCCGCCACATGGTCGGCGGCCGCGCGGCGCAGGTGGTCGATGAAGTGGTGTTCCGCTTCGAGTTCCCGGAACGTCCGGGGGCGCTGTTCAACTTCCTTAATAAGCTCGGTGGGCGCTGGAACATCTCGATGTTCCACTACCGTAACCACGGCGCCGCCGATGGCCGTGTGGTCGCCGGCCTGCAAGTGCCGCACGACGAGCGTCATCTGGTGCCGGCGGCGCTTGAGGAAATCGGTTATCCATACTGGGACGAAAGCGAGAACCCGGCCTATCAGCTGTTTCTTGGCTGAGCGGCTACGCTGATGGGCAAGCCATAAGGAATTTTGACAATGGAAACGTTAACGGCCCTGAAAATGGCGCACGTGGTCGCAACCGTGGTCTTGCTGACCAGTGCGCTGGGCCTGGGCATCTGGGTTTTTCTGGCAAAACGCAAAGGTGACGCGTCGGCGGGCAGTCGCACGTTGCAGCGGCCACGGCTGTTTGTCTGGCTGTTGATGGGCCTGGCATTGCTGAGCATGCCGTTCACCGGTTGGGCGATGGTACATCTGGTCGGTTGGCCGCTGGGGCAGACGTGGATTTTGGCGTCGAGCGTGCTCTACACCGTGGCGGCGCTGGCGTGGTTGTGGTTGCTGGTGCGTTTGAATCGGTTGCGCAAGGCGCCGGGCGGGGTGGGCAAGTTCAGCTTTGCTTTGGCGTTGTTCAGTTTTGTGTGTTTTGTGGCGATTGCCGGGTTGATGGGCGCCAAACCGGTGTGAAGCGAAAAGATCGCAGCCTGCGGCAGCTCCTACAGGGGATTTTTGTCGATCACAAAAATGTGGTCTGACACCGAACCTGTAGGAGCTGCCGAAGGCTGCGATCTTTTGATCTTCAGCCGCGCAGAGAAATCACCGGCCAGCCACGCTTCTCGGCCTCAGCCCGTAGATTCGGGTCCGGATCGACAGCGACCGGATTTGCCACCTGCTCCAGCAACGGCAAGTCATTCATCGAATCGCTATAGAAATAGCTGTCGTCCAACGAATACCCGGTCTCTTCCAGCCAACGATTCAGGCGCGTCACCTTGCCATCGCGAAAGCATGGAATATCAGTGCTGCGCCCGCTGTAGCGGCCATCGACCATTTCACACTCAGTGGCGATCAGGGTTTCAACGCCCAGTCGCACAGCAATCGGCGCGGTGACGAAGCGGTTGGTCGCGGTGATGATCACCAGTTTGTCACCGGCGTCGCGGTGCTTTTTCAGCAGCTCCAGCGCTTTGGGCAGCATGATCGGCTCGATGCAGTCGCGCATGTAATCGCTATGCCATTGATCGAGCACGGCCATTTCGGTGCGGCCGAGGATCTCCAGGCAGAAGTTCAGGTACGCGGCGTTATCCAGTTTGCCGGCCAGGTAATCCTGATAGAACTCGTCGTTGCGCGCTTTGTACGCAATCGGGTCGAGGAAGCCGCGTTCACACAGATAGTCGCCCCAGGCGTGATCGCTGTCGCCGCCCAGAAGGGTGTTGTCCAAATCGAAGAGTGCCAGGCGCATTGCAGTTACCCGCTGATAAGTCTGTAAAAAGGCGACAAGAATACGGTCTTTTCACAAGAGTGCACATAAGGTAGGAAGCTTCGTTGCCGCCTTATCAACCTTTGTGGAACAATGCGGCGACATGCGTTTGCGAGGTTGTTGCCGTGATCGACCCCGATGGTTTCCGCCCCAATGTCGGGATCATTCTGACGAATGACGCCGGCCAGGTGCTATGGGCTCGCCGTATCAATCAAGATGCCTGGCAGTTTCCGCAAGGGGGAATCAACCCTGAAGAGACGCCGGAAGACGCCTTGTACCGCGAGCTGAACGAAGAAGTTGGCCTGGAACGTGAAGATGTTGAAATACTGGCCTGTACTCGAGGCTGGTTGCGCTATCGTTTGCCGCAACGTCTGGTGCGTACGCACAGCCAACCGCTGTGCATCGGCCAGAAACAGAAATGGTTTCTCCTGCGCCTGATCTCCAACGAGCAGCGGGTGCGGATGGATTTGACCGGTAAACCGGAGTTCGATGGCTGGCGCTGGGTCAGCTATTGGTATCCGTTGGGCCAGGTGGTGACATTCAAGCGCGAGGTGTATCGCCGCGCCCTCAAAGAGCTTGCCCCGCGCCTTTTAGCGCGCGACTGACGACGGAGTTCGACCCCGAGCCATGCTCAATACGCTGCGCAAGATCGTCCAGGAAGTTAACTCCGCCAAGGATCTCAAGGCGGCGTTGGGGATTATTGTGTTACGCGTCAAAGAGGCTATGGGCAGCCAGGTCTGCTCGGTCTACCTGCTTGATCCCGAGACCAACCGCTTCGTCCTGATGGCCACCGAGGGCTTGAACAAGCGCTCGATCGGCAAGGTCAGCATGGCACCCAACGAAGGTCTGGTCGGTCTGGTCGGCACGCGTGAAGAACCCCTGAACCTCGAAAACGCTGCGGATCACCCGCGCTATCGCTACTTCGCCGAAACCGGTGAAGAGCGTTATGCCTCGTTCCTCGGTGCACCGATCATTCACCACCGCCGCGTCGTCGGCGTGTTGGTCATCCAGCAAAAAGAACGCCGCCAGTTCGACGAAGGTGAAGAAGCCTTCCTCGTGACCATGAGCGCGCAGCTCGCCGGCGTAATCGCCCACGCCGAGGCCACCGGTTCCATCCGTGGTCTGGGTCGTCAGGGCAAAGGCATTCAGGAAGCCAAGTTCGTCGGCGTACCGGGTTCGCCGGGTGCGGCGGTCGGTACGGCGGTGGTCATGCTGCCACCGGCCGATCTCGACGTGGTGCCGGACAAGAACATCACCGACATCGACGCTGAGCTGGCGCTGTTCAAGACCGCCATCGAAGGCGTGCGCGCCGATATGCGCGCGTTGTCCGCCAAACTCGCGACGCAGTTGCGCCCGGAAGAGCGCGCACTGTTCGACGTCTACCTGATGATGCTCGACGATGCCTCGCTGGGCAGCGAAATCACCACAGTGATCAAGACCGGCCAGTGGGCACAGGGCGCGCTGCGTCAGGTGGTCACCGAACACGTCAACCGTTTCGAACTGATGGACGACGCCTATCTGCGTGAGCGTGCCTCGGACGTCAAAGACCTCGGTCGCCGCCTGCTCGCTTACTTGCAGGAAGAGCGTCAGCAGAACCTGGTCTACCCGGAAAAAACCATTCTGGTCAGCGAAGAACTGACGCCGGCGATGCTCGGCGAGGTGCCGGAAGGCACGCTGGTCGGTCTGGTCTCGGTACTCGGTTCGGGTAACTCGCACGTCGCGATCCTGGCCCGGGCCATGGGCATTCCGACGGTGATGGGTCTGGTCGACCTGCCGTACGCCAAGGTCGACGGCATCGAAATGATCGTCGACGGCACACGCGGCGAGGTCTACACCAACCCGAGCGAAGTGCTGCGCAAGCAGTTCGCCGAAGTCGTCGAAGAAGAGAAACAACTGGCGCTGGGCCTCGATACCCTGCGCGATCTGCCGTGCGTGACCCTCGACGGTCACCGCATGCCGCTGTGGGTCAACACCGGTCTGCTGGCGGACGTGGCGCGGGCGCAGAAGCGTGGCGCCGAAGGTGTCGGTCTGTACCGCACCGAAGTGCCGTTCATGATCAACCAGCGCTTCCCGAGCGAGAAGGAGCAACTGGCGATCTACCGTGAGCAGCTCGCCGCGTTCCACCCGCAACCGGTGACCATGCGCAGCCTCGACATCGGCGGTGACAAGTCGCTGTCGTACTTCCCGATCAAGGAAGACAACCCGTTCCTCGGCTGGCGCGGCATTCGCGTGACCCTCGACCACCCGGAAATCTTCCTGGTGCAGACCCGCGCGATGCTCAAGGCCAGCGAAGGCCTGAACAACCTGCGGATTTTGCTGCCGATGATCTCTGGCACCCACGAACTCGAAGAAGCCCTGCACCTGATCCACCGGGCCTGGGGCGAAGTCCGCGATGAAGGCACCGACGTGCCGATGCCGCCGATCGGCGTGATGATCGAGATTCCGGCGGCGGTGTACCAGACCAAGGAACTGGCGCGGATGGTCGACTTCCTCTCCGTCGGCTCCAACGATTTGACCCAGTACTTGCTGGCGGTCGACCGCAACAACCCACGGGTGGCCGATCTTTACGACTACCTGCACCCGGCGGTGCTGCAAGCGCTGCAAACGGTAGTGCGCGATGCCCATGCAGAAGGCAAACCGGTGAGTATCTGCGGCGAGATGGCCGGTGATCCAGCGGCAGCAGTGCTGTTGATGGCGATGGGTTTCGACAGCCTGTCGATGAACGCCACCAACTTGCCGAAGGTGAAATGGATGTTGCGTCAGGTCAATCTGAGCAAGGCTCAGGAATTGCTGGCGGAGCTGATGACTATCGACAACCCGCAAGTGATCCACAGCTCGCTGCAATTGGCGTTGAAGAACCTTGGGTTGTCGAAGATGCATCCGCCGGCGGTGGTCAAGGCCCTCTGAAGATCAAAAGCCCCTCATCGGAACGCCGCCCGCCTATCCCTCTCCCGGGGGGAGAGGGGACTGATTGGGGGATGCTGCAGAACTCCGCCGACCTGAAAGTGCTGTGTTGAATCCATAATCGACTCACACGGACAAGAAGGTGCTGTGTTGAATCCATAATCAACTCGGTCTTTCAGGTCGGTGTATGGCGCAAGACACCTCGGTCGGCCCCCTCTCCCTCCGGGAGAGGGCTGGGGTGAGGGTCAGCTCTTAGACACAAACCTCAACTTCACCAAGATGCCCGCCATACGGCCCGAAACTCCGCTCGACCATCCGCCGCGATCCATCCGCCTGCACGATCAACGCCGTACTCGCCCGCGTCCCATAACTCTGGCTGGCAATAAACACACTCGATAACAAAGTCTCAGTCGCCAGGCCCACCCCGGTATTCGGCAATTCCGCTGCCGGCGCGGTCTGCGCATCGCCAAGCAAATCCAGCAAGCGCTGCGGCTGCGGATCATCCAGCACCGCGCTTAACGCTGCCTTGGCCTTGAGCAACTTCGGCCACGGCGTATCCAACCCGGCATTGGATAACCCATAAACCCCAGGCTGCAACATCACCGGCTCCGACAACCGTGCATTGAAGTGCCACAGCTCATGACTATTGCCGAGCAGCAGATTAAACCCGGCATATTCCGCCGAACGCCCGACCACATCGCTCAAATAATCATCAATCGACGCATCGCCGGTCAGAAACCGCGCCACCAATTCACCCCGCGATTTGCGTGCCGGTGGTTGGTGCGGGTCGCGAATATTGGTCAGCGCGGCAAAGCGGCCATTGGCACCGATGCCGAGCCAAGTCCCGCCAGCTTCAAGATCACGCCCGGCATGCACATGCGGCGCCTCCAGCCACTGCGCCAAGGGCAGGCTCGGCCGGGCGTAAAACTCGTCACGGTTGGCCGCGACGATCAGCGGCCGGGCATGGCCCGGGCGCCAGGCGAAAACAATCAGGCACATAAGGTGGTCCTTGTGTGTTTTTTGCTCACTCTACGCATCCAGCGTCCGTGCATCCATCGCAAGTGGAGCAGAGGGGTGTGCATCCGTTACCATGCCGCTCCGGTTTTGCGGATGCGGTCTGGGGAGACGGTCATGGAATTTCTGCTCTATCTGGCGCTGGGCGCCTGTGCGGGCGTGCTGGCCGGGCTGTTTGGCGTCGGCGGCGGGATCATCATCGTCCCGGTGCTGGTGTTCAGTTTTACCTTGCAAGGCTTTGATCAGTCGATCCTCACGCATCTGGCGGTCGGTACGTCGCTGGCGACGATCATCTTCACTTCGGTCAACGCCGTGCGTGAGCATCACCGCCGCGGTGCGGTACGCTGGCCGATCTTCATGTGGATGGCCGTCGGAATCCTGCTGGGTGCAGGTTTCGGCGCACTGACCGCCGAAGCGATTTCCGGCCCGCACCTGCAAAAGATCATCGGCGTGTTTGCCTTGATCATCTCGGTGCAACTGGCGCTGGACATCAAACCCAAGGCCAGCCGAACGGTGCCGGGTAAACTCGGTCTGACCGTGGCCGGCAGTGTGATCGGCTGGGCCTCGGCGATTTTCGGCGTCGGTGGCGGTTCGCTGACCGTGCCGTTCCTGACCTGGCGCAGCGTGCCGATGCAGCAAGCGGTGGCAACGTCATCGGCCTGCGGTCTGCCGATCGCCTTGGTCAGTGCATCAAGTTTCATGATTCTCGGCTGGCACGATCCGTTGTTGCCGGCCCATAGTCTCGGTTTTGTATATTTGCCGGCGTTGTTGGGCATCGCCCTGACCAGCATGGTCTTCGCCCGCATCGGCGCGCGATTGGCGCACAGATTGTCGCCGCGCTTGCTGAAACGGCTGTTCGCCGCTTTGCTGTTCAGCGTGGGTTTGAGCTTTCTGCTTTAACCGCGTCGCAATCCTGGCTTAATCCTGAGGTGGCAGCGTCGCCCGGGAATTTTGGTTTCAACTCTAACGAGGAGTCGCAATGCTGCCTTACCCGCAGATCGACCCGGTGGCCCTGGCCATCGGTCCGCTGAAAATCCACTGGTACGGTCTGATGTACCTGATCGGCATTGGCGGCGCGTGGCTGCTGGCGTCGCGCCGGCTCAACCGTTTCGACCCGACCTGGACCAAGGAGAAACTCTCCGACATGGTCTTCTGGATGTCGATGGGCGTGATCGTCGGCGGACGTCTCGGTTACGTGCTGTTCTACGATCTGAGCGCCTACCTGGCCAACCCGACGCTGATTTTCGAAGTGTGGAAGGGCGGCATGTCGTTCCACGGCGGTTTCATCGGCGTGATGCTCGCAGCCTTGTGGTTCGGCAAGCGCAACGGCAAGTCGTTCTTCCAGCTGATGGACTTCGTAGCGCCGATGGTACCGATCGGTCTGGGTGCCGGACGCATTGGTAACTTCATCAACGCCGAGTTGTGGGGCAAAGCCACCGACGTACCGTGGGCGATGGTCTTCCCGCCGTTCAGCGATCCGGCGCAACTGCCGCGTCACCCGTCGCAGCTGTATCAGTTCGCGCTCGAAGGCGTGGCGCTGTTCCTGATCCTGTGGATTTTCTCGCGCAAGCCGCGTCCGACCATGGCCGTATCGGGCATGTTCGCGCTGTTCTACGGCATCTTCCGTTTCATCGTCGAATTCGTTCGCGTGCCGGATGCGCAACTGGGCTACTTGGCCTGGAACTGGCTGACCATGGGCCAGGTGCTCTGCGTGCCGATGATCGTCGGCGGGCTGTTCCTGATCTGGCTGGCCTATCGTCGCGCACCGGCAGCACCGCTCGCGCCGACGGCTTAAACTACGAACCCCGGCGCGCGACGCCGGGGCTCAAAGGACACAGGTAACTCATGAAGCAATATCTCGAACTGGTCTCGCACGTCATTCAGAACGGCAGCAAACAGGCCAACCGCACCGGCATCAACACCATCAGCTTCCCGGGTGCGATGCTGCGTTTCGATCTGCAGGAAGGTTTCCCGGCGATCACCACGCGCAAAATGGCCTTCAAATCGGCCATCGGCGAGATGTGCGGTTTCCTCCGTGGCGTCAATAACGCCGCTGAATTCCGTGCGCTGGGCTGCAAGGTCTGGGACCAGAACGCCAACGAAAACGCGCAGTGGCTGGCCAACCCGTTCCGTCAGGGCGACGACGACCTCGGCGAAATCTACGGCGTGCAATGGCGCAAATGGCCGGCGTACAAGCAGATCCCGCTGAGCAACACCGCCGCCATCGAACAAACCCTGAGCAACGGCTACAAGCAGATCGCTCAGGGCGAAGAAGACGGCCAGGCCTACGTGGTGCTGTACAAAGCCATCGATCAGGTGCGCCAGTGCGTCGACACGATCATCAAGGATCCGGGCAGCCGTCGCATCCTGTTCCACGGCTGGAACGTCGCTCAGCTGGATGAAATGGCCCTGCCGCCGTGCCACCTGTTGTATCAGTTCCATCCGAACGTCGAGACCAAAGAGATTTCACTGACCCTCTACATTCGTTCGAATGATCTGGGTCTGGGCACGCCGTTCAACCTCACCGAAGGCGCCGCGCTGCTGAGCCTGATCGGTCGCCTGACCGGCTACACGCCGCGCTGGTTCACCTATTTCATCGGTGATGCGCACGTCTACGAGAACCACCTGGACATGCTCAACGAACAGCTCAAGCGCGAGCCGTTCGCCATGCCTAAGCTGAAGATCTCGGATCGTGTGCCGGAGTTTGCCAAGACTGGCGTGTACCAGCCGGAATGGCTGGAGCTGGTGGAACCGAGCGATTTCTCGCTGGAAGGCTACGAACACCACGCGCCAATGACCGCACCAATGGCGGTCTGACAAACAATACGCAACACCCTTGTGTAGGAGCTGCCGCAGGCTTCGATCTTTTGATCTTGCTGTTTATAAGATCAAAAGATCGCAGCCTGCGGCAGCTCCTACAGAGTAGGTTGGATATCTTCAGATGCATTTTCCACTGTCATTTCTGACAGTAGCCGACGTGCCGCGCCCCGTGATTAGCTGACGGCCTCCAAAGCGAGGTAATGGTCATGGCAGACGCAGGCGGTTTTTTCGATGGCGGCAATACTGACTCAGGTTTCTCGACAGAGACGGCACTGACAGCGACAGCAACGGCATTGCAGCCGCCACTGATCGCCTATTTCTATTTAAAGGAAAACCGTTATTTCGAGTTCGGTAAATCCGAGCCGGAAGGCGCTGTCATTCCCCTGGAAATCATTGGCCCGGGCTCGCCGTTTAGCAATTCGACGTATGCCATGCTGGACCCTTCCGCGCCGCAGATCAGCATTGGCGACATGCTTCGCGTGGAGTGGTTGCCAATGAACGGTTCTCCGTCGTTTCAATCGGCGGATGTTGTGGTGTACAGCAAGGACTACTGGATCCCGATTGCCATCCCGGACAGCGAGCTCAAGCGCTTGGAAGGTCTTGATGTCGAGGTGACTTTCTTTCATCTTCCGCAAGCCGGTGGTGCAAAACCTTCCCCTGCGCAGAAAGTCTTTGTCGCCCCAGAGCTGGGCCGCAAGCCCGTGCTCAAGGTGGAAGGCGTGGTCAATGAAATGCTGGAAGCTGCCGCGTTTCCTGATGGCATTACCGTAAGACTGGCGCCAATTGAGAACCTGCGCGCCTGTTACGGCATTGAAATTCTCTGGACGCAATCGCCGGATCATTGGGTCGAGCGTCAGCGTCGATTGGCGGTTAATCCAAAGCAGACGATGGCGTTTCACATCGCGCCTGAGGTTTATCAGCCGCATGTTGGCCACAGCGTCACGGTTAAATACTTCATTTATCTGGGCGCTCGCCTGAGTCCCAACTTCTTCTGGAACCCTGGCGTTATCACGGAAGTGAGTTTCAAGGTGATCTAAACCCCTGTAGGAGCTGCCGCAGGCTGCGATCTTTTGATCTTATAAACAGCAAGGTCAAAAGATCGCAGCCTGCGGCCGCTCCTACAGGAAGGGTATGTGGTTAGTGGCCGTGGCTGCGGCCTACGTGGGAGTGTTCGACTTCGGTTGCGACGACTCCGCCGCTGACTTCCAGCCGCTGCAAAATTCCGCATTGATCGGCCATCGGCCCTTCGCCACACCGTTGGCGCAGGTCGAGCAACTGCGTCTGCAGCGCCAACAACCCATCAATTCGCGCCTTCACGTGCTGGATATGCTCGTCGATCAACGCATTGACGCTTTCGCATTGATCCTGCGGGCTGTCGCGCAAAGTCAGCAAACTGCGGATTTCTTCGAGGGTCATGTCGAGGGTGCGGCAGTTGCGGATGAAGGTCAGGCGTTCGGCGTGGGCCTGGGTGTAGACGCGGTAGTTGCCGTCGCTGCGGGCCGGTTCCGGCAGGAGGTTTTCGCGCTCGTAATAGCGGATGGTTTCCACGGCGCAGTCGGTGAGTTTGGCCAGTTCTCCGATCTTCATGACGGCAATCTCCAAAAGGGTGCTTGACCCTATAGTGGCTACAGGGTCTTTACTTGGCAACAGGCACCTTCATGGACGCGACCAATGAGCGATTCTCAGCACACCCACAAGCCCGGCGACGGTCACGATCACAGTCAAAAGTTGCAGCCTGTGCATAAGCATTCACATGGCGGCGATTCCTGCTGCGGGTCGAAAGTCGCAGCGCCGGCACCGGTTCATGCGCACGAGGATTCCTGCTGCTCGTCGACAGCCGCCGCGCCTGCGTTGGTGCAACTGAGCGAAAAGACCAGCGCCGATGCGCGCCTGAGCAGTTTCCGCATCGAAGCGATGGACTGCCCGACCGAGCAGACGCTGATCCAGAACAAGCTCGGCAAACTCGCCGGCGTGCAGCAGCTGGAATTCAATCTGATCAACCGTGTGCTCGGCGTGACCCACAATCTGCCCGGCACTGAGCCCATCACCGAAGCGATCAAATCCCTCGGCATGCACGCCGAGCCGCTGGAGGCGGGCGTCGAAGCGCCGGCTCCGGCGCCAGTGAAAAAACACTGGTGGCCGTTGGCACTGTCCGGCATCGGCGCACTTGCCGCCGAAGTCATCCACTTCACCAACGCCGCACCCACCTGGGTGGTGGCGATCATCGCGCTGGTGTCGATCCTCAGCGGTGGCCTGACCACTTACAAAAAGGGCTGGATCGCCCTGAAGAACCGCAACCTCAACATCAACGCGCTGATGAGCATCGCCGTGACCGGTGCGATCCTCATCGGCCAATGGCCGGAAGCGGCGATGGTGATGTTCCTGTTCACCGTCGCCGAGCTGATCGAAGCGCGTTCGCTCGACCGTGCGCGTAATGCGATCAGCGGGCTGATGCAGATGACGCCGGAGCAAGCCACGGTGTTGCAGGCTGACGGTTCGTGGATTGAGCAAGACGTGAAAAACGTCGAACTCGCCGCCCGCGTGCGGGTGAAGCCCGGCGAGCGCATCGCACTGGATGGCGAAGTGGTTAGCGGCAGTTCGACCATCGACCAGGCGCCGATCACCGGGGAAAGCCTGCCGGTGGAAAAAACCGTCGGCGACAAAGTCTTCGCCGGCACCATCAATCAGGCCGGTTCGTTGGAGTACGCGGTTACCGCAGCGGCGAATAACTCGACCTTGGCGCGGATCATTCACGCCGTTGAACAGGCCCAAGGCGCACGCGCACCCACTCAGCGTTTCGTCGATCAGTTCTCGAAAATCTACACGCCCGTGGTGTTCGTGTTTGCCTTGGCCGTGGCGATCATTCCGCCGTTGTTCATGGGTGCCGTGTGGTTCGACTGGATCTACCGCGCGCTGGTGTTGCTGGTGGTCGCGTGCCCATGCGCACTGGTGATTTCCACCCCGGTGACCATCGTCAGCGGCCTCGCGGCAGCGGCGCGCAAAGGCATTCTGGTCAAGGGCGGCGTGTATCTGGAGGGCGGTTTCAAACTTGATTATCTGGCGCTGGATAAAACCGGCACGATCACCCACGGCAAACCGGTACAGACCGATTACCTGTCCCTCGACGCGACAGCCGATGCCACGGCGCCGGCCATCGCTGCGGCATTGGCCGGTCGCTCCGATCACCCGGTGTCGTTGGCCATCGCCAACGCCGCTGTGGATAAAAACTTCGACGCGCTGATTGTGGATAACTTCGAAGCGTTGGGCGGGCGTGGGGTCAAAGGCGAAATCAACGGTCAGACTTATCATTTGGGCAACCATCGTCTGGTCGAAGAACTCGGCCTGTGCTCGCCGGCACTGGAAGAAAAACTCTTCGCGCTGGAGAAACAGGGCAAATCCGTGGTGCTGCTGCTCGACAGTTCCGGCCCGCTGGCGCTGTTCGCAGTGGCCGATACCGTCAAGGAAACCAGCCGCGAAGCGATCCGCCAACTGCATGAACTCGGGGTGAAAACCCTGATGCTCACCGGTGATAACGTCCACACCGCTCAGGCGATTGCCGCGCAGGTCGGTATCGACGAAGCCCGAGGCGACTTGCTGCCGACCGACAAACTGCAAGCCATCGAAGACCTTTATGCACAGGGTCGGCGAGTCGGCATGGTCGGTGACGGGATCAACGATGCGCCGGCACTGGCTCGCGCCGAGATCGGTTTCGCCATGGCCGCCGCCGGCACCGACACCGCGATTGAAACCGCCGATGTCGCCCTGATGGACGACGATCTGCGCAAGATCCCCGCGTTCATCCGCCTGTCGCGCAATACTGCCAGTATCCTGAAACAGAACATCGCCTTGGCGCTGGTGATCAAGGCTATCTTTCTTGCGGTAACCTTCGCCGGACTCGCCACCATGTGGATGGCGGTGTTCGCTGACATGGGCGTGAGCCTGTTGGTGGTGTTCAACGGTTTGCGCCTGCTGCGCAAATAACGATGAGGGATGGTTGTGCTGAGTGCCGAGCTGAAAGCGTTTTACATGGTCGCCCGCCTGGGCAGCATCACGCTGGCGGCGAAAAAACTCGGCCTCAGCCAACCGACCGTGACCACGCAGATCCGTAATCTGGAAAGTCAGTATTCGGTGGAGCTGTTTTATCGCGGCGGCCGACGCTTGAGTGTCAGTGACGAGGGCGCGCGGCTGTTGCCGATGGTCAAGACGCTGTTGCAGCAGGAAGCCGACATCGAGTTTTTCCTGCGCAACAGCGGTCAGGTGCAGGGCACTTTGCGCATCGCCGCGACGGCGCCGTATTACATCCTCGATCTGGTGAAGACCTTTCGCGAGCGTCTGCCGCAGGTGGAAGTGTCGGTGGAAATCGGCAACTCGCAACAGGTGCTGGAGGCGCTGGAGGACTATCGGGTGGATATCGCCGCGTCGTCGCAATTGCTCGATGACGCGCGGTTGATTCGTCGCGTGCTGGGCACTGATCCACTGGTGCTGGCGGTGCATCGCAATCATCCGCTGGCGGCGCAGGAGCATGTCGCGTTGAGCGCTTTGGCCGGGCATACGTTGTTGATGCGTGAATCCGGTTCGACCACGCGACGATTGACTGAAGAGTTGCTGGCCAGTGCCGGGGTGAGCTTCGGACCGTTGCTGGAGATTGGCAGCCGCGAGTCGATCCGTGAGGCGGTGCTGCGCAATATCGGCATCAGCATCATTGCGCGGCAGGAAGTGCCGCATGATCCGCAGTTGCGCGTGCTGACGATCGAGAATGCGCCGCAGATTCCGGAGTATCTGTATTGCCTTAAAGAGCGCAAGGGCGCGCGGTTGCCGGCGGCGTTCCTCGGCTTGGCGCAGGAAATGTCCCCTGCGTAATGATCGTTCCCACGCTCCGCGTGGGAATGCAGCCCGGGACGCTCTGCGTCCCAAGAGCCGAACGCGGAGCGTCCGATGAGGCATTCCCACGCAGAGCGTGGGAACGATCTCTGGTAACCCAAATCCCCGAATACCACTATCAGCAGTTTTTGCCTCGTTGCCACATGACGGACGCATTACAACTCTAGGATTGGCCCCATCTGCTTGATGAGGTCTGTCCATGAATCCTGCCATCGCAACTGCCCTGACCAACCCCGGTGCGCCGATGAAAGTGCGCGGCGTGCAGAAACGCTTCGGCGCGTTCACCGCGCTGGATAATGTCTCCCTCGACGTCGCCGCCGGTGAGCTGGTGTGCCTGCTCGGCCCCTCGGGCTGCGGCAAGACCACGTTGCTGCGCTGCATCGCCGGCCTGGAAAAACAGGACAGCGGCGAGCTGTACCTCGGTGACCGCGACGTCTCGCACCTCGCCCCGCAGGCTCGCGATTACGGGATTCTGTTCCAGTCCTACGCGCTGTTCCCCAATCTGACGGTCGAGGCGAACATTGCCTACGGCCTCGCCGGCAGCGGTCGCGATGAGGTGCGCCGCCGCGTCGGGCAGATGCTGGAACTGGTCGGCCTCACCGGTAGCGAGAAAAAGTACCCCGGCCAGCTGTCCGGCGGCCAGCAGCAACGTGTGGCGCTGGCCCGCGCTTTGGCGCCGGCACCGTCGCTGCTGTTGCTCGACGAGCCGATGTCGGCCCTCGACGCCCGCGTCCGCGAGCATCTGTGCACCGAGCTGCGCCAACTGCAACGCAACCTCGGCATCACCACGCTGATGGTCACGCACAATCAGGACGAAGCCATGCTGATGGCCGACCGCATCGCCGTGATGAACAATGGCCGCGTCGAGCAGTACGCTACCCCGCAGAAAATCTACAACCGCCCGGCCACGCCGTTCGTGGCCGAGTTTGTTGGTCAGGGCAATTGGCTGCCGTTCCAGCGCAGCAGCGACAGTCACGCACAGGTTGGCGGAATGAACCTGCGCCTCAGCGACGGCAGCGTCCAGCGCGCCTCGGGTCGACTGTTCTGCCGCCCGGAAGCGATCAACGTCAATCCGCCGGTGCACGAAGAAAACCTGTTCCCGGCCAAAGTCCGCGAGATCACCTTCCTCGGCAACCGCTGCCGCATGAGCTTCGAACTCGATCAACTGCCGGGCCACGCCTTGCTCGCCGAACTCGCCCCGGAAGCCATGCCGCGCCTCGGCGCCCAGCAAATCATGGTCGCCTTGCCGCCGCGCAGCCTGCAGGTGTTTGCCTGATGAACAGCAACCTCGCGCTGCCGCTACCGCACAAGCAGGTGCGACAGTCATCGAAAGCCGAGATCGGCGACCGCATTTTTGTTGTCGGCGGCAAACTTCTCCTGTTGGTCTTTCTCGGCGTCGCGGTGTTGCTGCCGTTGCTGGCGATCTTCTGGCGTGGTTTCAGCAGCGAGGCCGGGCAGGGCGGTGGCTGGGTCGCGGCGAAGGAGTTGGTGACCAGCGAGAATTTCCACTGGCTGCTCGGCAACAGCCTGAAAGTGTCCCTCAGCGTTGCGGCCATCGTCGTACCGCTGGCTTACCTGTTTGCCTACGCGCTGCAGCGCACGCTGATTCCGGCGAAGGGCATCTGGCGCGGGATTTCGTTGTTGCCGCTGATGGCGCCGTCGATGCTGCCGGGAATTGCACTGGTCTATCTGTTCGGCAATCAGGGCATGTTGCGCGGGCTGCTCTCGGACAACATCTACGGGTTCTGGGGGATAGTGCTGGGCGAGGTGATCTACACCTTCCCGCATGCGCTGATGATTTTGCTGTCGGCGTTGTCGCTGGCCGATGCGCGATTGTTCGATGCTGCGTCGAGCATGGGCGCCAGTCCGGCCAAGGCGTTTCGCAGTATCACCTGGCCGGCAACGCGTCAGGCTGTGTTCGCCGCGTTCTGTCTGGTGTTCACCCTGACCATCACTGATTTCGGTGTGCCGGTGGTGGTCGGTGGCGACTATCAAGTGCTGGCGCTGGAAGCCTACAAAGCCGTGGTCGGCCAGCAACAATTCGGTCGCGGCGCGTTGATTGGCATGGTGCTGTTGCTGCCGGCGCTGTTCAGCTTCGGCGTCGATGCCTGGCTGCGTCGACGTCACGGCGACTCCATGAGCGGTCGGGCGCAGGTGTTCAAACCGGCGCCGTCGAAACTTCGTGATGGCTGCTATCTGGCGATTGTGTTGCTGATCAGCGCGGCGTTGATTCTGGTGTTCGGCATGGCGGTGTTTTCGTCGCTGGTGAAGTTCTGGCCGTACAACCTGTCGCTGTCACTCAACCACTACCAGTTCAACGAAACCGCCGGCGGTGGCTGGCTGGCCTACAGCAACAGTTTGAAGATGGCGCTGGGCACGGCGTTGATCGGCAGCGTGCTGATTTTCACCGGCGCTTATCTGATGGAGAAAACCCGCGATCAGCGCGGCCTCAACCTGGCGTTGCGCATGCTCAGCTTCGTGCCGATGGCGGTGCCGGGGCTGGTGCTCGGTCTGGGTTACGTTTTCTTCTTCAACCTCAGCGGCAACCCGCTGCACGTGCTGTACGGGACGATGACGCTGCTGATCGTCTGCACCATTGCGCACTATCTAACCACCGCGCAGATGACCGCGACCACTGCGCTGCGTCAGCTCGACGCCGAGTTTGAGGCCGCTGCGCTGTCGCTCAAGGCGCCGCTGTACCGCCACTACCTGCGCGTCACCGTGCCGATTTGCCTGCCGGCGCTGCTCGACATCGTGCGCTACCTGTTCGTCTCGGCGATGACCACCGTGTCGGCAGCGATCTTCCTCTACAGCCCCGACACCATCCTTGCGGCGGTCGCGGTGCTGAACATGGATGACGCCGGCAACGTCGGCGGTGCGGCGGCGATGTCGACCCTGATTCTGTTCACCTCGGCGGGCGTGTCCTTGCTGCTGGCGTGGGCTTCGCGCGGCTTGCTGCGCCGTTCTCAAGCCTGGCGGCAAACCGCGCCCGGTCACTGATTCCAACCCCGTTCAACTCATTACAGGAAAACGATCATGTTCAAGCCTATGGCCCTGGCCGCTGCTGTGCTCGCTACTTTCAGCCTGAATGCCTTTGCGGCAAAAACCGAGCTGACGGTGTACACCGCCCTCGAAGCCGAGCAACTGAAGTCCTACAAAGAAGCCTTCGAAAAGGCCAACCCGGACGTCGAGATCAAATGGGTACGTGATTCCACCGGGATCATCACCGCCAAACTGCTCGCCGAAAAGGCCCGTCCGCAGGCTGATGCGGTGTGGGGCCTGGCGGCTTCGAGCCTGGCGATCCTCGATCAGCAAGGCATGCTGCAAAGCTATGCGCCAAAGGACCTCGGCAAGATCGGCGCGAATTATCGCGACGCCGCCAACCCGCCAGCCTGGGTCGGTATGGACGTCTGGGCCGCAACGATTTGCTTCAACACCGTTGAAGCCGAGAAGCAGGGTTTGACCAAGCCAGGGAGCTGGCAGGATCTGACCAAACCTGAGTACAAAGGCAAGATCGTCATGCCGAATCCGGCGTCGTCCGGCACCGGTTTTCTCGACGTCAGCGCTTGGTTGCAAACCTTCGGCGAAAAGCAGGGCTGGGCCTACATGGACGGCTTGCACCAGAACATCGGCCAGTACGTTCACTCCGGCTCCAAGCCTTGCAAACTGGCAGCGGCGGGCGAGTTCCCGATCGGTATTTCCTTTGAATACCCGGCTGTACAGCTGAAGCGTCAGGGCGCGCCGCTGGACATCATCCTGCCGAAGGAAGGTCTGGGCTGGGAGATCGAAGCGACCGCGGTGATCAAAGGCACGCCGCATGAAGACGCGGCGAAGAAACTGGCTGACTTCTCGGCCAGCGCTGAGGCGATGGATCTGTACAAGGAGAACTTCGCGGTTCTTGCGCAGCCGGGGATTGCCAAGCCGCAGACAGAATTGCCGGCGGATTATGAGCAGCGTCTGATCAAGAACGACTTTGCCTGGGCGTCGAAGAATCGCGACGAAATCCTCACCGAATGGCGCAAACGCTATGACGGCAAATCCGAAAAAGTCGCCGCCAAGTAAATCTTCGTAGTCTGACCGGGCCTCATCGCGAGCAGGCTCACTCCTACAGGGGAACGCATTCCAACTGTAGGAGTGAGCCTGCTCGCGATTGCGGTCTTTCATTCAGGACATCATCCAGATGACACAACACAAAGACCTGCTCATCGTCGGCGCCGGCATCCTCGGCCTGTCCCACGCCTACGCCGCTGCCAAACGTGGTCTCAAAGTCGCTGTTTTCGAACGCACCGCCACGCCGCTGGGCGCCTCGGTGCGCAACTTCGGCCAGGCCCTGGTCACCGGCCAGCCACCCGGCCCGATGCTGGAGCTTGCGAAAGCCAGCCGCGAGATCTGGGGCGACTGGGCGCAACTCGCCGGCCTGCAAATCAAGCGCAACGGCTCTTATCTTTTCGCCAGAACCGAAGCCGAAGAACATCTGCTCGAAACCTTCTACGCCGGTCGTGCGGTTGAACACGGCTACAACGTCGAACTGCTGCGCGGCGCTGCATTGCGCGATCTGTATAACGGCCAGTTCAGCCACCACCGCGCTGCTCTCCATGGCCTCGACGATCAACAGCTGTACTCGCGTGAAGCGATCCCGGCGCTGATCGACTATCTGCGCCGCGACCTCGGCGTCGAGTTTCACTTCTCCACGCTGGTGCGCGACGTCGAGCCCGGTCGCTTGCACAGCACCGTAGGCAGTTTTACCGGCAAACAGATCATCGTCTGCTCCGGTCACGATTATCAGACGTTGCTGGCCGAGCCAATTGCTGCCCTCGACCCGCAAATCTGCCGCCTGCAAATGCTCCGCGGCAAACCGCAGATCGATCTCAATCTGCAACACGCCTTGCTCACCGGCCTCAGTTGCGTGCACTACGGCGCCTTCGCCGATCTGCCGGAAGCGGCGGCGGTGCAGGCGCAGATCCTCCGCGAACAACCGCACCTGCACGACAACGGCATTCACCTGCTGATCAGCCCGACGCCTTATGGCGAACTGATCATCGGCGACTCGCACCACTACGGCAGCGACCCTTCACCGTTCAACGCCGAGCAAGTGGACAACTGGATGCTCGAACTGGCCGAGCAGACCCTGGGCTGCAAGGTGCAAGTGGTCGAGCGCTGGCAGGGCGTCTATGGTTCTCGGGGGCCGGGGCCGTTTTCGTTGCTGCAACCGGTAGCGGGCCTGAGCGTGGCGCTGATGCACACCGGCGTCGGCATGAGCGTCGGCCCGGCGATGGCCGAGCGCAACATTGCGCAATTACTGGGGGAAGTTTGATGACAGGTCACGAGCAAGTGCTTGCCCGCGTGTTCGGGTTGTATGAACGCTTCGGCACCAGCGATTACATCGGCGAGCCAGTGTCGCAGATCGAGCACATGTCCCAGGCCGCCGAACTGGCGATAGCCGAAGGCTTTGATGATGAAGTGGTGTTGGCGGCGTTCTTTCATGACATCGGTCATTTGTGTGCCGAAGGCGCAGAGAACATGGGCGGTTATGGCGTGGTCAGCCATGAACGCCTCGGCGCGGATTATTTGCGTGAGGCGGGATTCAGCGAACGCATGGCGCGGCTGGTGGAATATCACGTGCAGGCCAAGCGGTATCTGACGTTGCGTGAGCCGGGTTACTACGAACGATTGAGTGAGGCGAGTCGGCGGACGCTGGCGTATCAGGGCGGGGTGATGACCGAGGCGGAGGCGGATGTGTTTGAGCGGGATCCGTTGTGTGCCGTTAGTCTGCGGATGCGCCAGTGGGATGAGTTGGCCAAGGAGATGGCGGTGCCGGTGATTGATTTGGCGGTGCTGAAGCGCAAGGCTGAGGTTTTGTTGTCGGCCAGATAATTGCAACCCTCACCCCAGCCCTCTCCCGGAGGGAGAGGGGGCCTACGGAGTTGATCTCAGGTGATACATCGACCTGAAATATCCAGTCGAACTCAGGTTTTGAAAAGCCAGAAGATCTGCTCCCTTCCCCCTCTACCCCTTGGGGGAGAGGGCTGGGGTGAGGGGGTAGCGATCTAAAGCTCAAGCACCCGAGCAACCAACACCTCAACCTGCTCCTGCCTTTCCGCCTGATTCAACTTCGCCTGCGGATTCAACGACGACCACTGCGGATGCGCCCGCGCCTTGTTCAGCGCCTCCGGCAATTTGCCCTCGCGCCAGGTCTTATCCTGCGGTGTCGCCACCTGAATGCTGTCCATCGCCGCATGCCCGCGCTGATCCAGCGCCAACACCAACTGCCGCTGGCGCAACGCCAACAGCCGCAACACCCCATCATCCACCGTCAGCTCACGCTGCCCTTTGATCTTGCCGAGCAACCGACTGCCATAACTGCGCGCCGTTTGCAGCGCGCCACCGGCAATCGCGCCGGCCAATGCCGCCGCGCCGAGGGTGATCCCGCCGACCAGCAAATCCACACCAGCCCCCGCCGCCGCACCGGCAGCAATTCCGCCGCCCACGCGTACACCGAGTTGCTTCAACGTTTCCGGGTTGAACAGGTCATCACCCCAACGCCCATCGAGCAACGGCAAATCACTCGCCGCCGCATCCTGCGGACGAAACGCATACAGCTTGAGCAGCGCCTCAACACACTTCTGCTCACGCTGACGGACAGCCTTGCGCAATTCGCTGATGGCCTGCTGTTCCTGCACAGCTTCACTGACCACACTGCGCCGACACGCCGCACAGTCGATCAATAATTCAGCAATCAACCGCGCCGCACTTTGCTGCCGCGCAAGGCGCTGAGCCTGCTGATCGGCAATCAATCGCTCCAGTTGCGGCCGGGCGTTTTCCAGCAGCAGCGCGAGACTTTCATACAGCCGTCGTTCGCCATCCTCGGGCGGCGCCACACTGTCGAAACGCACCAGCGCATGCAGCCCGAGCCGCGCCAACGCCTCACGCCAATCCGGCTCGCGATGGTTGGCACTGCTGACAAAATTCAGCACCGGCAGCAGCGGTTTGCCGCAACTGGCGAGCACTTCCAGCTCATCACGATACTTGGCCAGCACCGGTTCGCGCGCATCGATCACATACAAACCGGCGTCGGAAGCGAGCAGTTGCCGCAGCACTTTGGCTTCCTGCTCGAAACGCTGGCGCGCCTCGCTGCCGTCGAGAAATCTTGCCAGTCTGGCCGGGCCATCGAGGCGTTCGCCGGGGCGTTCCAGGCGTTCGAGAAAGTCGAGCAGCGCGATGGCGTCTTCCAATCCCGGCGTGTCATAGAGGTCGAGCAGCGGCTCGCCGTCCACTGACAACCGCGCGCCTTCGACATGCCGCGTGGTGCTCGGGCGATGGGAGACTTCGCCGAAACCGACGTCGCGGGTCAGCGTGCGCAGCAGCGAAGTCTTGCCGACGTTGGTGTGGCCGACCACCGCGAGTTTCAGCGGCGCTTTCCAGGCATCAGTCATGACCCGTCTCCAGCCAGTTCAACGGCGCGCAATCGGCAAACTTCAGATCAAGCTGTTGCAGCGCGACGTGCCAGTCGCCGAGGCGTTCGGCATCCAGTGCTTCGCCGGGCGGCGCTTGCAGCAGCCAGACGCGGGTTTCTCCCGCACTGCGCGCCAGTTCGGCGATCAAAGCGAGGCTGCCGCGATCCGGTGAACGCCGTGGATCGCAGGCAATCGCCAGACGTGCCGGCGGGAAACGGCTCAATTGTTCGAGGAGCTTGTGACGTGATTCGCGGCTGTCGAGGATACCGGCGTTGCTGACGTTCTCCGGCAACGCGGGTGGCCATGGACGCTGTTCATCGAGTTCGATGGCGACCAGTAACGCGCCTTCGCTGGCGAGTTCGCCGACGCTGCTTTCGACGCGATGCAGTTGCGCAGGCGCAGGATCGTTGACGCCGAGGCGTTCGCTGGTCGGCATCAGACGTTCGCGCAATTGCGCGTAGCCGGGTAGATTCAGGTCCAGACGCAGCGCGGTTTTACCGCTGTTCCAGCGCCAGAAACACAACAACGTCAGCAGCAAGCGCGGCAGCACGCCATACACCATCAACACGCCGACCAGCCAGGTCGCCCAGGCCTGTCGGGCGCTTTCGATGTCGAGCGCAGCGTCGCCGCTGGCGCGGATCATCTCCACCGTCGGTACGTTGAAACCGAGCAGCGACGGCAGATAGCCGAGCGCATGAGTGACGTGGATAAAGGTGTCGGCGCTGAGAATCGTGGTTTCCCAGACGAAGCCGTAGCGCCGGGTCGCCATCAGCGTCAGCAGCAGAATCAGTGCGCTGAGCATCGCCAGCAACCACAAGCCGTTGACCAGTGTGCCGAGCGCCCAGCGATTGAGTTTCTTGCGTTGCAGCATCAGCAGCAGGGCAGGTGCCAGTTGCGCGGCTTTGGCATCGCGGGCCATTTTTTCGCTGAGCCATAACCACAATCGTCCGAGTGTGGCGCCGTGTTCGCCGGCAAAGATCAATCCCAGCAACCAGCTCAACAACAGAATCAGGTTCAGCCCGAGCAGGCTGCCCAAGGCCCAGAACACATTGACTGGCGTTTGCCCGAGTGCAGCGAAGGCCAGACCGGCGCCGCTCAGCACCGCGAATATCATCAGCAGCACCAGCGCCAGTCGCGCGCCTTGCAGCCAGTGTTTCAGGGCATGGGTCAGCCCGTCACGTTCAGCCAGCCATAGTGCCCGGCGCTGAATGCGACCCGGCAGATCGCCGCCAGCCGCGCGCGCCAGTCGATTGGCTTCCAGATCATCAAGCGGGCCTGCGTGTTCTTCGCGCAGGCGCACGGTCTCGGTGAGCCAGAGGTTTTGCAGTGGAGTCAGTTCAGTCACGCGCCATTCCGTTGCTCGATTGAGCAATGAGCATAACCGCTGTGGCGCTTATCGGGGTAAGCGCGGCTCTGGTATCCTCGCCGGCATGACTAAATCACTCCCCCTCAGCCTGATCGCAGCCCTCGGTGAAAACCGCGTGATCGGCGTCGACAACAGCATGCCCTGGCACCTGCCGGGGGACTTCAAATACTTCAAGGCCACGACCTTGGGCAAGCCGATCATCATGGGTCGCAAGACCTGGGATTCGCTCGGTCGGCCATTGCCGGGGCGCTTGAACATCGTGGTCAGCCGTCAGGCCGATCTGGTGTTGGAAGGTGCGGAAGTTTATCCGTCGCTGGAAGCTGCCGTGGTTCGCGCCGAGGAATGGGCGAAGGCGCAGGGCGTCGATGA
Organism: Pseudomonas helmanticensis; assembly: GCF_900182985.1. Lineage (NCBI taxonomy): Bacteria > Pseudomonadati > Pseudomonadota > Gammaproteobacteria > Pseudomonadales > Pseudomonadaceae > Pseudomonas > Pseudomonas helmanticensis. The sequence goes on from NZ_FXUY01000001.1 coordinate 4,760,967, forward strand.
GCTGATGCTGATTGGTGGCGCGCAGTTGTATGCGCAAGGGCTGGCGCAGGCGGATCGTCTGTATCTGACCCGAGTGGCGCTGAACCCGGAAGGGGATGCGTGGTTTCCGGAGTTTGATTTGAACCAGTGGAAGCTGGTGTCGAATGTACCGAATCCAGCTGAGGGCGATAAACCCGCGTACAACTTCGAAGTCTGGGAAAAAGCCTAAATTGTGGCGAGGGGGGTTATCCCCGTTGGGTTGCGCAGCAGCCCCAAAATAATGGGGTCGCTACGCAACCCAACGGGGATAAATCCCCTCGCCACAAGTATGTGTTGCACTTAAGCCTGCGCCAACTCTGCATGCTCATCGGCATCCAGCAGTGCTTTATCGGTCTGCTGCATCACCTGACTGGTAATCGCACCAGCGGTAATCGAACCGCTCACGTTCAACGCCGTGCGACCCATATCAATCAGCGGCTCTACCGAAATCAGCAACGCCACCAGTGACACCGGCAAGCCCATCGCCGGCAGCACGATCAGCGCCGCGAACGTCGCGCCGCCACCGACACCGGCCACACCGGCCGAACTCAACGTCACAATCGCCACCAGCGTCGCGATCCACAAAGGATCCAGCGGGTTGATGCCTACGGTTGGCGCAACCATCACCGCCAACATCGCCGGGTACAGACCTGCGCAGCCGTTCTGGCCGATGGTCGCACCGAACGACGCCGCAAAACTCGCCACCGATTGCGGGATCCCCAGACGCCGGGTCTGCGCTTCAATGCTCAGCGGAATGCTCGCCGCGCTCGAACGGCTGGTGAACGCGAACGTCAGCACCGGCCAGATCTTGCGGAAGAAACGCAGCGGGTTGATCCCGGCCGCCGACACCAGCAAACCGTGCACGACGAACATCAGGCCGAGACCGAGGTACGACACCACAACGAAACTGCCGAGCTTGATGATGTCTTGCAGGTTGGAACCGGCGACCACTTTGGTCATCAGCGCCAGCACACCGTACGGGGTCAGCTTCATCACCAGACGCACCAGACGCATCACCCAGGCTTGCAGGGTGTCGATGGCGTTGATCACTTTCTGACCTTTTTCGACGTCATCCTTGAGCAGTTGCAGTGCGGCAACCCCGAGGAATGCAGCGAAGATCACCACGCTGATGATCGACGTTGGCTTGGCCCGCGCCAGATCGGCGAACGGGTTTTGCGGGATGAACGACAGCAGCAGTTGCGGCACATTCAGGTCGGCGACTTTGCCGGCGTAGTCGGTCTGAATGGTTTGCAGACGGGCCATTTCCTGGGTACCGGCGACCAGACCTTCAGCGGTGAGGCCGAACAGGTTGGTCAGGCCGATGCCGATCAGTGCCGCAATTGCGGTGGTGAACAGCAGCGTGCCGATGGTCAGGAAGCTGATCTTGCCCAGCGACGACGCGTTGTGCAGACGTGCCACGGCGCTGAGGATCGAGGCGAACACCAGCGGGATGACGATCATTTGCAGCAACTGCACGTAGCCGTTACCGACCAGATCGAACCAGCCGATCGACGCTTTCAGCACCGGGTTACCGGCACCGTAAACGGTGTGCAGGGCCACGCCGAACGCTACGCCCAGCGCGAGTGCCAGCAGGACTTTTTTCGCCAGGCTCCACGTGGTGTGGCGGGTTTGTGCCAGACCGAAGAGCAAGGCGAGGAACACCAGCAGGTTGAGAATCAACGGTAGGTTCATGAGAACTCCAGGAAAGACTGTGCCAACAGCCTTCCGGGGCTGCTGCGAACCGGCAAGCCTAACAGTTTGATTTCCAATGATTTAATACCGAAATTGCAGGTTGTCCGTCGTTTTTGGAATAAGCGCGTGTCGTTCTCGGTAATGCATCTGGCGCAAATAGCGGCATCAGCGGTCGCTGACAGACGGGGACTGTCACACACATTTGTTAGCGTCGATGCTTTTACATCAGGGAGAAAACGTCGATGAAGTTCGCACCGAAATTTCTGGCTGTCGCACTGGCTGTGGGGATGGGCCTGGCTACTCAGGCTTTCGCCACCGACCTGAAACACTGGCCGGCGGATCAGGCCAAGGCGCTGGACGCAATGATCGCGGCCAACGCCAACAAGGGTAACTACGCGGTGTTCGACATGGACAACACCAGTTACCGTTACGACCTCGAAGAGTCCTTGCTGCCGTTCATGGAAAACAAGGGCCTGATCACCCGCGACAAACTCGATCCCTCCCTGAAACTGATGCCGTTCAAGGACACTGCCGACCACAAGGAAAGCCTGTTCAGTTACTACTACCGTCTCTGCGAAGTCGACGACATGGTCTGCTACCCGTGGGTGGCGCAGGTGTTCTCGGGTTTTACCCTCAAGGAACTCAAAGGCTACGTTGATGAACTGATGGCCTCGGGCAAACCGGTGCCGGCCACATACTACGAAGGCGATGTGGTGAAAAACCTCGACGTTCAGCCACCGAAAATCTTCACCGGCCAGGTTGAGCTGTACAACAAGCTGATGGAGAACGGCATCGAGGTCTACGTGATGACCGCTGCCTCGGAAGAACTGGTGCGCATGGTCGCGGCGGATCCGAAGTATGGCTACAACGTCAAACCGCAGAACGTCATCGGCGTGACCACGCTGCTGAAAAACCGCGAGACCAACGAATTGACCACCGCGCGCAAACAGATCACGGCAGGCAAATATGACGAGAAGGCCAACCTTGGCCTGGAACTGACGCCATATCTGTGGACGCCAGCGACCTGGATGGCCGGCAAACACGCAGCGATCCTGACTTACATCGACGAATGGAAAAAACCGGTATTGGTCGGTGGCGATACTCCGACCAGCGACGGTTACATGCTGTTCCACGATGTAGACGTGGCCAAGGGCGGGATTCACTTGTGGATCAACCGCAAGGACAAGTACATGACGCAGTTGAACGGCATGATGGCCAAGCATGCGGCGGCGCAGGCAAAAGAAGGGTTACCGGTGACTGCGGACAAGAACTGGGTGATCGTCAAACCAGAAGAAATTCAGTAACCCCCGGAAGGGATCGGGTTAATCGTTCCCACGCTCTGCGTGGGAATGCAGCCCGTGACGCTCCGCGTCACTGGACGCGGAGCGTCCCTTGAGACATTCCCACGCAGAGCGTGGGAACGATCAGCCCCGCACTTGGCGGGGCATTTTTTTCGACAGCTAAGACTTACAGCCCGTCAAGCATCGCTTTGTTACGCACCGCACCTTTGTCGGCGCTGGTCGCCAGCAGGGCGTAGGCCTTGAGGGCGGTGGTCACTTTGCGTGGACGGATCTCGACCGGTTTCCAGCCTTTCTTGTCCTGCTCGGCGCGGCGTGCCGCCAGTTCTTCATCGCTGACCAACAGGTTGATCGAGCGGTTCGGAATGTCGATCAGTACTTTATCGCCATCCTGCACCAGACCGATCGCGCCACCGGCTGCTGCCTCTGGCGAAGCGTGACCGATGGACAGGCCCGACGTACCGCCGGAGAAACGCCCGTCGGTGAGCAAGGCGCAGGCTTTACCCAGACCTTTGGATTTCAGGTACGAGGTCGGGTAGAGCATTTCCTGCATGCCCGGGCCGCCTTTCGGGCCTTCGTAGCGAATGATGACGATGTCGCCAGCCTTCACTTCGTCGGCGAGGATGCCGCGTACGGCGCTGTCCTGGCTTTCGAAGATCTTCGCGTTGCCTTCGAAGACGTGGATCGACTCGTCGACGCCGGCGGTTTTCACCACACAGCCGTCGAGGGCGATGTTGCCGTACAGCACGGCCAGGCCACCTTCTTGCGAATAGGCGTGTTCAAAGCTGCGGATGCAACCGTTCTCACGGTCGTCATCGAGGGTTTCCCAACGAGTCGACTGGCTGAACGCGGTCTGCGTCGGGATACCGGCAGGACCGGCCTTGAAGAAGTGATGCACAGCTTCATCGTCGGTCTGGGTGATGTCCCATTTGGCGATGGCTTCTTCCATGCTGCGGCTGTGCACGGTCGGCAGGTCGGTGTGCAGCAGACCGCCGCGGGCCAGCGAACCGAGGATGCTGAAGATGCCGCCGGCGCGGTGCACGTCTTCCATGTGGTACTTCTGGATGTTCGGCGCGACCTTGCACAACTGTGGAACGGTGCGCGAGAGGCGGTCGATGTCGCGCAGGTCGAAATCGATTTCGGCTTCCTGGGCGGCCGCGAGCAAGTGCAGGATGGTGTTGGTCGAACCGCCCATGGCGATGTCGAGCATCATCGCGTTCTCGAACGCCTTGAAGTTGGCGATGTTGCGCGGCAATACCGACTCGTCGTTCTCGCCGTAGTAACGCTTGCACAGCTCGACGATGGTGCGGCCGGCCTGCAGGAACAATTGCTCGCGATCACTGTGGGTGGCGAGGGTCGAACCGTTGCCCGGCAATGCCAGACCCAGTGCTTCGGTCAAGCAGTTCATCGAGTTGGCGGTGAACATGCCGGAGCACGAACCACAGGTCGGGCAGGCGCTACGCTCGTACTCGGCGACTTTCTCGTCAGAAGCGCTTTCGTCGGCGGCGATCACCATGGCGTCGACGAGGTCGAGGCCGTGGGAGGCGAGTTTGGTCTTGCCGGCTTCCATCGGGCCGCCGGAAACGAAGATCACCGGAATGTTCAGGCGCAAGGCAGCCATCAACATGCCCGGGGTGATCTTGTCGCAGTTGGAGATGCAGACGATGGCGTCGGCGCAGTGGGCGTTGACCATGTACTCGACGGAGTCGGCGATGATCTCGCGGCTCGGCAGCGAATAGAGCATGCCGTCGTGACCCATGGCGATGCCGTCATCCACGGCGATGGTGTTGAATTCTTTCGCTACACCGCCGGCGCGTTCGATTTCACGGGCGACCAGTTGGCCCAGGTCTTTAAGGTGCACGTGGCCCGGTACGAACTGGGTGAACGAGTTGGCAATGGCGATGATCGGCTTTTTGAAGTCGTCATCTTTCATCCCGGTGGCGCGCCACAATGCGCGGGCGCCGGCCATGTTGCGGCCGTGGGTGGATGTTTTCGAACGATAATCTGGCATGGAGCACTCCGGGCGGCTAATCACTTACTAATCAGGTGCAAAAGGGGAGTGAGCTTCTATTGACGTCTGGAACACTCAGAAAATGACCGGGTGTCCGGAAGTTGCCGATGACGTTGCGGGATCGCCGCTGGTCTCAGCCCGAGCTCATAAACCCGCCGGGGGATGAATGGCGATGAATCAGCCGATTCTACACCGCTGGCGTCTGGAGGGAATGGCGCAAAGCGTTGTTGCAGTGCCAACGAAGCGTGCGGGATGACGACCGGCAGGTTTATTCGCTGCCGGGTTGGGTCATGGCCTCGGCGCCGGGGATCGTGGCACGCCGCCGAATCCAGCTGTTGAGTGCCAGCGCAACGCTGCTCAACAGAACAAAACTGTAACCCAGCGTCGATTGCAGGTTGGCCGGACTCAGGCTGATCAACGCGCTGATCAATCCGCCACAGATAAAGATGATCGTGCTGCCCGCCGAAGCCGAGGTGCCGGCGATTTCCGGGAACAGACGCATGGCGCCAGAAGTGGCGGCCGGGCGCGCAATGGTGGTGCCGGCGGTACAGATCAGCATCGGGATCAGTACGGTGGCAGGCGCCAGCGCAAAGTTCGACGACAGATAAAGCATCGCCAGTCCCGACAGCAGAATCAGGCTCAAACCCACAGTGATTTGCTTACCGGGCGAAATCCTGCGGGTCAGGACCGTGGCAACAATGCCGCCAACGATATAGGCGGCGCCGTAGATCAGCAGGATCAGCGAAAAGTCATAGGGCGCGAGTTGCAGGCGGTCCATGAAGATCAGCGGCGAGATCACGATGAACGAGAAATGGCAGGCGAAAGCGAACGCCGATATGAGCCAATAGCTGACGAACTCGACATCCCCCAATACCCGTCGATAGGACTGAACGAAGCCCGGGTGTGGGCCATTGTGGATCGGGCGACTGCCGTCCAGAAACAGCCAGGCCTTGATCAGCACCACGCCTGCCAGGGCGATGAACACCCAGAAGCTGCCGCGCCAGCCGAGGGTGGCTTGCAGGAAGGTGCCGGCTAAAGGTGACAGCGAAATGAAAATTCCCGTGGCGGTCACCATCAGGATACGCAGACGATCACGTTGTTCACCTTCGAACAGATCCTGGACCAGTGCCTGAGACAGTACGAAGCAGCCGCAGCCCAACGCCTGCATGACCCGGAATATCAGGAACAGCGTGTAATCAGCGGTAAGTACGCAACCGAGGGCGCCGAGCATCGAGATCATCATGCCGGCAAGCAGCAGGCCCTTACGCCCGATCACGTCCGATAACGGCCCGATCAGCAACTGCGCAAAGGCGATGCCCATGGCGAACAGACTGATCGACAGTGCGATGTCCGTTGGCGTATTGCCGAAATGTTCGGCCAGGGCTGGAAAGGAAGGCAGCAAAACATCCAGCGGAAAAACCCCCAGCAGCACCATCGCCATCAGCAGACTTACGGCAGCGCGTTGTTGGCGGACGCTTGCCGCAGATTTTCCTTCATCCATCGATCAGTCCTGCCTTGGCGAAAAGTTTCTGGTTGTCGGGAAGTGCAAAGAATCCGGCGTTTTTCAGTGCGTCGAGTGTTGCCGTCGCCCCCGTTTTGGCGCGTTGCCGGCTGGCTTGTGCATCGGCCAGACCGTCGACTATTTCCTTGATAGTGCTTTCGGCGATACCGGCGCCGCGCAGGCTTTGTTGCAACCAGCGTGGGTCGACTTCGAAGAACAGGCCGATGACCTCCAGTAGCAGCTTGGCGCTGAAGGTGCGTTGACGGCTGTTCAGCGTCAGCCACAAGTAATGGAACACTTCGGCGAAGTAGCGGCTGTGGCGCGCCTCGTCGGCGAGATGATCGCGCAACATGTCACTCACGCTGGAGACCAGGCTGTCACGACAGGCATCCAGCAGCTCCCGGGCAATGATGGTTTCCGAGACGAAGCCAAGCAGAAACCAGGCCAGCGGGCGGTTGCCTTGAGGTGTGCGGGCGATCAGGGAATTCAATCGGCTGATGCGCAGCGGCATCACCGGGCGATCAACGATGGCATACCGGCTGGCTATCTGTTCGGCGAGTCGGTTGGAGAACAGTGCGTGGTAGCCCTCATCGGTATATAGCTGCAGGGCAGCATTTTTCATCCGCGCGGGAATGTAGGCCGGCAACTCACCGTGGATGATGGTTTCGACGGCGCGGTTGACGATGCGGTGTTCGAGCAGCGTGGTGTAGTCGAGAAAGTGCACCAGATGGTTGGCTGCCAACCGGTGCCGGACAGCGGCGCCCGCAGCCTGAATGGCCGGATGCGCCAGGTATGGCAGAAATGCCGGCGGAAACCAGTGGCGGGTCTCCAGTTGTTGTTCAACGTCTTCCGGCAACAGGAAGTCGTGCTGGCTGGTGCGTACCGAGGCACGGTTGTTCCAGTCGCCAAGGGTGAAGCGTAGTGCCCAGGCAGCAGGTGCCTCCATTGGAGCGCACGGCAGCGCACTCATGTGCTGGCCTCCTGCAACAGAGCCTGAATTTCCTCACACATGGCCTGACCATCACTGGCGCCGCAGCCGACGAAGAACAGCGGTTGTTCCGCGCTGCCTGCAATCTTCAGCAGTGTCTCGACCTGCTCATCAGCAAAGGCGCCCGTCAGCCAGGTACCAAGACCCAGTGCAGTGGCAACCAATTGAAACGACTGCGAGAGGTGACCCGCTTCGACGAACGCCATGCGGTAGGCGCGCGAGTGTTCGTATTTCCACCAGAGCTTGTCGAATCGTGCGGTGATGAACAGTCCCAGCGGCAGGTTGTTGATGAAATGCTGACCGCCGAGCAGATGACCCAGCGCCGCTTCAGGCAGCGGGTTGATCAGGCTCAGGCAATGTTCAGCCGGGTGATAGGCGTAGATGCCGGGCTCAAGACCGCTGACATTCTGTGCCAGGACAAAACCCTCACAGGCATTCAGGCCTCCGCCCGAAGGACTGCTGCGACGTGCATCGAGCCCGGCGGCAATGTTGTCGTCGCGGTCATGTTCACGTTCGTGCAGAAAGCCCAGGGAAAGGTAGAGCAGGGTGGCGAGGTCATTCAGGGTGATCGCTTCACCGGTATAGGATCGGCAGGTTTTACGCTGCAACAGTACGCTGCCGAGTCGGGTATCGGTCAGCACGCCGGGAGCGGGCAACGCGATGCGTTGATCGGCGGCCAACATAGGGCGTTCATCTTCGGGGCAGGGTTTGCTCAGTACTTCGTTGCAATGGCTCAGGTATTGACTGGACCACTCCTGGATATTCTGTGGGGGGTGTTCGCAGGGGATGTTTTGCGTACCGATATGGTAAATCTTCGACAGTTCATCCCATCCCCATGTTGGGCTGTCTATTTTTGAAGTGGTCAGTATTCCTGCGTTCAGAAGTTGCGTGTCTATTATGTTGCAATTATCAAATGCGTTCGGGTTTGATATAAGTTTGGCAAGGCGAGTTGCATAACCAAGATCAAGTTCGTGTTGGACGTGGTCTTTGTAGTTCCAGACTATCAGTCCGGGTGTGCGCGGCAATATGAATAGGTACGGATTGATGTGCATGATCAACGCTTCGCTCTGGAATAATGTCGGAAGGACGCTGGGGGGCCGGCACTCCCCGGCGTCCTGACTTACTTATCGGACTTTAGGTGCAACCAGAAAAGCCAGGTTTGCGATTTTGTTGGTTTCCAGAGTAATTGCTTTCATAGTGTGAACTCCTTGTTCATCAAGATTGATGCCACCTCGTGGTGACAACTTAATCATAGTTTGTAATTGATTATTGGCAAGCGAATGTTAAGTAGGAAAAATCCAGTAATGTTGTCGGAGTCATCGCGTCAAGACGCAAACTGTGTAAGTTATATATCGCAGGATTTAAGATGCGCGGAAATTTCCTGCAAGGTCACAGGAAGTTATTTGTAGGAGTTGAAAGTCTGAAGGGTATTGTCGACGGCATTGCACCGCCTGAAAGCAAGCGCGGAGCCCGTGGGCTCCGCGCTTTCAGGCCGATCAGCTATTAGGCAGCAGACGGCAGGTGATGCTCTTGATATAGCGGGTTTCGGCGATGGCCGGGTGCACCGGGTGATCCGGGCCCTGACCGCCGCGCTCGAGCATCTGGATGTTGCGATCCAGGTGACGGGCGCTGGTCAGCAGGATGTTCTGCAGGTCATCTTCCGGCAGGTGCATCGAGCACGAAGCGCTGACCAGAATGCCGTCCTTGTTGAGCAGGCGCATGGCTTGCTCGTTCAGGCGACGGTAGGCGCCTTCGCCGTTTTTCATGTCCTTCTTGCGTTTGATGAACGCCGGAGGATCGGCAACGATCACGTCGAAGCGCTCTTCGCTGGCTTTCAGCTCTTTCAAGGCTTCGAAAACGTCACCTTCGATGCAGGTCATCTTGTCGGCGAAACCGTTCAGTGCCGCGTTACGCTCGACGCCGTCGAGGGCGAAGGCCGAAGCGTCGACGCAGAACACTTCGCTGGCGCCGAATGCCGCTGCCTGCACACCCCAGCCACCGATGTAGCTATAGAGGTCGAGGACGCGTTTGCCTTTGGCGTAAGGCGCCAGGCGTGCGCGGTTCATGCGGTGGTCGTAGAACCAGCCGGTTTTCTGGCCCTGGATGACCGGTGCTTCGAACTTCACCCCGTTCTCTTCCAGCGCAACCCACTCCGGCACCAGGCCGAACACGGTTTCGACGTAGCGGTTGAGGCCTTCGGCGTCACGCGCGGCGGAGTCGTTCTTGAACAGAATACCGCTTGGCTTGAGCACTTGGGTCAGTGCTGCGATGACGTCATCCTTGTGCGCTTCCATGGTCGCGGAAGCGATCTGCACGACGAGGATGTCACCGAAACGGTCGACAACCAGGCCTGGCAACAGGTCGGAATCACCGTAAACCAGGCGATAGAACGGCTTGTCGAACAGACGCTCGCGCAGCGACAAGGCGACGTTGAGGCGATGCACGAGCAGGGATTTGTCCAGCGGCAGTTTGATGTCGCGCGACACCAGACGGGCGCAGATCAGGTTGTTCGGGCTCATCGCCACGATGCCCAGGGTCTTGCCGCCGGCGGCTTCGAGAATCGCCTGATCGCCGGCCTTGAAGCCGTGCAACGGGGTGGCGGCTACATCGATTTCGTTGCTGTAGACCCACAAGTGGCCGTTGCGCAGGCGACGGTCGGCATTGGCTTTGAGGCGCAGGCTTGGCAGGGACATGACGTCGCTCCGGAAAAAAGAGCGGGAGTATAGCGTGTTGAGTGTGGTGTCGGGTTTGGCGTGCGATGAAACGCTGATGGCCTCTTCGCGAGCAAGCCCGCTCCCACATTTGAAATGCATTCCCATGTGGGAGCGGGCTTGCTCGCGAAGACAGCCTTGAAAGCTAGGCAGACAGTGTATCGATCAGCGCTTTGCTGAACGCCGGAATATCATCCGGCTGCCGGCTGCTGATCAGGTTGCCATCCTTGACCACTTCCTTATCCACCCAGTGCGCGCCGGCGTTCACCAGATCATCCTTGACGGTTTTATAGCTGGTCATGGTCTTGCCGTTGACCAGCCCTGACGAGATCAGCAGCCAACTGCCATGGCAGATCACTGCAATCGGCTTGCCGGCAGACGCGCCGGTCTTGACCAGATGCTGGGCATCCTGATCGATACGAATGGTATCGGAGTTCTGCACGCCGCCCGGCAGCACCACAGCGTCGTACTGTTCAATGCTGGCGGCCTGGAAAGTCTGGTCGACCTTGAAGTCGTCGGCCGGTTTGTCGTGGTTCCAGCCTTTGACCTTGCCGGCCTCGGCCGAGAGGATGTCGACCTGCGCGCCAGCCTGCTCCAGCGCCTGCTTGGGACCTGTCAATTCAACCTGTTCGAAACCATCGGTTACCAAAAAAGCGACGCGCTTGCCATTAAGTGAGGTGGCCATCGATAAGCTCCTGAGTCTGCGGGAATTTGCTGGCTCAACGGACAGAAACTGGCCATTGCGCCTTACAAAATCCGAAGCCTGAGCTTGAATGAAAGTTCCTCCGATATGCCCATCGGTGTGTCGCCCTGCAGTTTCCGGGGTTAGAATCGCCGCCTGTCCCAGAGTGTGTACTTATGTCCCAAGAGCTGACCACCGAACAGATTCAACAATCGCTGCAAGGCATCAGTGTGCCCGCGCAACCGCAGATCATGGTGGATCTGCAAATGGAGCAGTACATGCCCGACCCGGACCTGGAGGTGATCGCCAAGCTGATCGCCCAGGATCCTGGCTTGTCCGGCTCGCTGCTGAAAATCGTCAACTCGCCCTACTACGGCTTGAGCAACAAGATCACCTCGATCCAGCGTGCGGTGAACCTGTTGGGCAGCCGTTCGATCATCAACCTGATCAATGCGCAGTCGATCAAGGGCGAGATGAACGACGACACTATCGTCACCCTCAACCGGTTCTGGGACACGGCCCAGGACGTGGCGATGACTTGCCTGACCCTGGCCAAGCGCATCGGTACTCAGGCCGGTGACGAAGCTTATGCCTTGGGCCTGTTCCACGATTGCGGCGTGCCGTTGATGTTGCAGCGTTTCCCCAATTACATGTCGGTGCTGGAAAAGGCTTACGCCAATGCCAGTGCTGAATGTCGCGTGGTCGACACTGAAAACAGCGAGTTCAATACCAACCATGCGGTAGTCGGTTACTACACCGCCAAATCCTGGCGTCTGCCGGAACACGTCAGCGCCGCGATTGCCAATCACCACAATGCGTTGGCGATTTTCAGCGATGAATCATCGCGCAACAGTCAGCTGAAAAACCTGCTGGCGATCCTGAAGATGGCCGAGCACATTTGCGCGTCCTATCGAGTGCTGGGCAATCAGACCGAAGATTTCGAATGGAACGCTGTCGGGCCACTGGTACTCGATTACGTAGGGCTGTCGGATTACGACTTCGAAACCCTCAAACAAACGATCCGCGACCTCGGCGCGCATTGATTCGAGAACACCATGCCTGAATTGCCGGAAGTCGAAACCACCCGCCGCGGCATTGCCCCGCATCTGGAAGGCCAGCGGGTCAGCCGGGTGATCGTGCGTGATCGGCGCTTGCGCTGGCCGATCCCCGAAGACCTCGATGTGCGTCTGTCCGGGCAGCGCATCGTGCTGGTCGAACGACGCGCCAAGTACCTGTTGATCAATGCCGAAGTCGGCACGCTGATCAGCCATTTGGGCATGTCGGGCAATTTGCGTCTGGTCGAGGTCGGGCTGCCGGCGTTGAAGCATGAACACGTCGATATCGAACTGGAATCGGGGCTGGCGCTGCGCTACACCGACCCGCGACGTTTCGGTGCGATGTTGTGGAGTACCGATCCGCTCAATCACGAATTGCTGATTCGTCTCGGGCCGGAGCCATTGACCGATCTGTTCGATGGCGAACGTTTATTCCAGCTGTCGCGCGGGCGGTCGATGGCGGTGAAGCCGTTCATCATGGACAACGCGGTGGTAGTTGGCGTTGGCAACATCTACGCGACCGAAGCGCTGTTCGCTGCCGGGATTGATCCACGTCGCGAGGCCGGTGGCATCTCCCGTGCGCGTTATCTGAAGCTGGCCATCGAGATCAAACGCATCCTTGCCGCTGCCATTGAGCGCGGCGGTACCACGTTGCGTGATTTCATCGGTGGCGACGGGCAGCCGGGCTATTTCCAGCAAGAGCTGTTCGTCTATGGCCGTGGTGGCGAACACTGCAAGGTCTGCGGCACCGGGCTGCGCGAAGTGAAGCTGGGGCAGCGCGCCAGTGTGTTCTGCCCGCGCTGCCAGAGCTGAGGCAAAAAGCTGAAAAAGTCCTACGGTCTATAGTGAGTTGTCTCACTGTTCAGCCCGAAGGATCGTGCCATGAAATGCCTGCAAGTTCTCTTGGTGACGCTGTTGCTGTGTTCCAGTCTGGCCGTTCAGGCCACGGAAGGCGGCAGCGGCGATCCTCGTTATGCCATCCAGAATCCCCCGGCCTACGCCATGATCGGCGATTTGCTGATTGCCCGACCATTATTGGTGGTGGCAACGGTGATCGGTACGGCGGCGTTTGTCGTGTCATTGCCGTTTACCGCACTGGGTGGCGGGATTGGCGATGCGGGGCAGGCGTTGGTGGTTGATCCGGCGAAGGCGGCGTTTGTGCGGTGCCTGGGGTGTACGGGAGAGGGGTTTGAGCAGCGCGAGTGAAGGGCAAGATCAAAAGATCGCAGCCTTCGGCAGCTCCTACATGAGATCTGTGTAGGAGCTGCCGCAGGCTGCGATCTTTTTAGCGATTCAGGCCTTGCCGGTGATCAGGCGGTACTTTTCCATCAACTGCTCTTCAGTCTCCGGATGCGCCTCGTCCAGTGGAATGCAATCCACCGGGCAGACCTGCTGGCATTGTGGTTCGTCGTAGTGGCCGACGCACTGGGTGCACAGGTTCGGGTCGATCACGTAGATCTCTTCGCCCTGGGAAATGGCGGCGTTTGGGCACTCGGGTTCGCAGACGTCGCAGTTGATGCAATCGTCGGTGATGATCAGGGACATGCTAACTCCAGCCGGGGCGGCAGGCCCGGGCGCTATAAATCAATGCGCGCAATTGTGCCGCATTGGCGAGCGCAGTGCACGCGGGTGCGATCAAGGGCACTGGACTGCGATCATTTTAAGATCAAAAGATCGCAGCCTGCGGCAGCTCCTACTTTTTGAAGCGTAGGGTCAGGGCGTCGGCCACGGCGGGGTGGACGAATTTGCTGATATCGCCGCCGAGCGCGGCAATTTCCCGCACCAGCGTCGACGAAATGAACGAGTAACGTTCGGACGGTGTGAGAAACAGGCTCTCGACGTCCGGCGCCAACTGGCGGTTCATGTTGGCCAGCTGGAATTCGTATTCGAAGTCCGACACCGCGCGCAAACCGCGCAAAAACACGTTGGCATTCTGCTCTTTGGCAAAATGCGCGAGCAGCGTCGAGAAACCGACCACTTCCACGTTCGGCAGGTGTTTGGTGACCTCGCGAGCCAGTTCGACCCGTTGTTCCAGCGGGAACAGCGGGTTCTTTTTCGGGCTGGCGGCGACCGCAATGATCACGTGATCGAACAGGCGCGAGGCGCGTTCGACCAGATCGCCATGGCCCTTGGTAATAGGGTCGAAGGTACCTGGGTACAACACTCGGTTCATCGCGTCGTCCTGGCGGGAGTCCGTTGGGGAGTCGGATGGTATCGCAGCCGTCCCGGTCGGCCAAGTCGCCTTTTGCGTAAGAAAGCACTATAGACGATGAGAATATTAACGGTTTTCACGGGGTTTTCAGCCTCTCGACGAGGGCCGTCGCCAGTTGTGCGGTCAGGCCGTACACCGACAACTGCGGGTTGGCGCCGATGCTGGTGGGAAACAGCGAGCCGTCATGAATCGACAAATTACTCAGTTGATGATGACGGCCGAGGCTGTCGGTGACCGCGGTTTTCGGCTCTTCGCCCATCGCACAGCCACCCATGACGTGGGCGCTGCCGAGCCGCGTGCGGTACAACTCGAGGCTCAGACCATCGATCAGCGTGCGGGCCTCAGCCAAGGTTTTCACATAGCGGGCGTCAGCATGCATCGGCATAATCGCTTGCGCGCCGCCGGCAAACTGGATCTCGGCCATGACGTGAAAGGCCCGACGCAGACCCTCCCAGGCGTAAGACGACACTTGATAGTCGAGCACCGGCGAACCGTCGCCGCGCAACTCGACCGCGCCACCGCTGCTGTCCGGGTGGAAACCGTCGCGCAGCAACGCCAGCATCGCGTGGGTGTGCGGCAGGTCGCCCATGTGTTGCGCGCTCTCCTGGCCAAAACCGCCAAGCAAAGTCGCCGCCAGCGCAGGATGCAGCGGCGGTACTTCGAGTTTGAACGCCATTGGCCCGGTGGTGCCGTCCTTCCATTGGAAGTGGTCCGAGTAGATTGACTGCGGCGCGCCGTAAAACGGATTGACCACCTCATCAAAACGCGCGGCGGACATGTTCACCGGGTGCAGAAAGGTGCGTTTGCCAAGGTTTTTATGCGGGTCCGGTGCGTCGGAACGCAGCAGCAGTGCCGGGCTGTTGATGCCGCCGCCAGCCAGCACGTAATGCCGCGCCTTGACGGTAATGGTGCGCCCGGTAGTTTCGACGCAGCGTTCATCCATCGCCACGCAATGCAGGCCGGAAACCTTGTCGCCGCTGATCAGCAGTTTTTCCACACGTGCCAGATAAAGCAGTTCGCCGCCCTTTTCCAGGGTGGCCGGAATGGTCGTCACCATCATCGACTGCTTGGCATTGGTCGGGCAGCCCATGCCGCAATAGCCGAGGTTCCAGCAGCCGCGCACGTTGCGCGGGATCACGTGCCAGCTGTAGCCGAGTTGCTCGCAGCCCTTTCGGATCACGTCGTTGTTGGCGTTCGGCGGCACCATCCATGGGGCGACGCCGAGGCGCTGTTCCATTTTCTCGAACCATGGCGCCATCTCGGCGACGCTGTGACCTTTGACGTTGTGTTCTTTGGCCCAGTGCTCGAGCGTCGGCTCGGGCGTGCGAAAGCTCGATGTCCAGTTGATCAACGTCGTGCCGCCGACCGCGCGACCCTGCAGGATGGTGATCGCGCCGTCCTTGCTCATGCGGCCGATGCCTTCCTGATAAAGGCTGCTGTAGGCCTGGTCTTCGAGCATCTTGAAGTCGGAGCTGGTTTTCAGCGGGCCTTCTTCGATCAGCAGCACCTTGTAGCCGGCGGCACTGAGGATTTCGGCGGTGGTGCCACCGCCGGCGCCGCTGCCGATGATGGCGACATCGGCTTCAAGCGTCAGGTCGTCGGTCAGTTGCGCGCCGTTGAAGGTTTTCCAGCCTCGGGCGAGGCCTTCGCGGAAGGGGTCGGGTACGGGCATCGGTCAGGTTCTCTTGTTTTTGTTGTTTTTGCGGGCCCCTTCGCCAGGCCCGCTCCCACAGAGGAATGCGTTTCAAAATGTGGGAGCGGGCTTGCTCGCGAAAGGCGCGGCGCTGATTTCAGACGGTAGGTGGGCCCGGATAGCCGCAATGCCCCCACGATTCCGCGCGCGTGTACCAGGCCATCAGCACCATTTGCTGCAGTGAGCTGTGCCCCATTTTCAACAAACTCAATGAGCTGTTTTCCCAGCGATCGAGGAAGTTGCGCATTGCCTCGGCACTGGCGTTTTCCCAACTGCCCCAGATCCCGGTCAGCGGCCCGCGCGTCACGGCCATAGCTAGCACGTCGAACAATTGGCGGGTGAGCTTGAGCATCTCCGGCGAGAGGTGATCGAGACTGTAGTCCAGCGACTTGAGCGTGCCATCCACCGCCGCCGGCATTTTCTCGGCGGCCACGGCGCCGTCGAGCATCACCGGAATCAGTGCGCGCAGAAACAGCAGATCGCCGTCGCGCAACGAGACGAAGCCATTGGCCGCGACGCTGGATGAGCAGCCACTGAGGCTGGCGCCGAGGCCGGCGGTGGCGAGAAATGCCGTGGCGCCTAGGCTGAATTTCAGCAGGCCACGGCGCGACAGGGCAGGTGTTTCGGTCAGGCTTGGGTGCATTGTTTTTATAACCCGGCAGTGACAGATATCTAGCGAATGAACAGCTTCTGGATCAGCTTCTGAATGGATTTGCCGTAAGGCGGATAAATCAGTCTGGCTGCGTTGAAGCGTTGTTTGATCAGCACGCCTTTGGCCTTGCTGAATGTCAGGAAGCCTTCGTGCCCGTGGTAATGGCCCATGCCGGACGGGCCGATACCACCGAACGGCATGTCGTCCTGCGCCACGTGCAGCAGCGTGTCGTTCAGGCACACGCCGCCGGAGTGGGTTTCGTGCAGCACGCGGTTCTGTTCGCGTTTGTCGTAGCCGAAGTAGTAAAGAGCCAGAGGCCTTGGCCGCTGATTGATGTAGGCAAATGCCTGCTCCAGATCCTGGTACGGCACGATCGGCAGCAACGGGCCGAAGATTTCGTCCTGCATCACCGTCATCTCGTCGCTGACATTCAGCAGCACGCTGTGCGGCATGCGGCGGCCCTGACCTTGATCGAACAGCGGAATCAGCAGCGCGCCTTTGCTGGTCGCATCGCTGATGTAGCCATTGAGTCGAGCCAATTGGCGCTCGTTGATGATCGCCGTGTAGTCCGGGTTGTCGGCAAGGGTTGGATAGAAACCCTGCACGGCCTGGCGATAGGCTTCGACGAAGCCGCCGACGCGGTCTTCCGGTACCAATACGTAATCGGGGGCGACACAGGTTTGCCCGGCATTGAGGGTTTTGCCGAAGGCGATGCGCTCGGCGGCATCCTTCAGTGGCACGTCGCGGGAGACGATGGCCGGGGATTTGCCGCCCAGTTCGAGAGTCACCGGCGTGAGGTTTTCCGCTGCGGCGCGCATCACATGTTTGCCGACACTGGTGGAGCCGGTGAACAGCAAGTGATCGAACGGCAGGCGGGAAAACGCCACGCCGATGTCGGCCTCGCCGAGCACTACGCAGACCAGATCTTCGGGGAAGATTTTTGCCAGCAATTCCTTGAGCAGCAGGCCGGTGGCCGGCGTCGATTCACTGAGCTTGAGCATTACCCGGTTGCCCGCCGCCAATGCGCCGACCAGCGGCCCGACAGCCAGATACAACGGGTAATTCCACGGGACGATGACGCCGACTACGCCCAGCGGCTGATACACGACTTTCGCCGAAGCCGGCTGGAACGCGACGCCAACCTTGCGCCGCGAGGCCTTCATCCAGCCTTTGAGGTGGCGGCTGGCGTAATGAATGCCGTGCAGGCTCGGCATCAGTTCGGCGAGCAGGGTTTCGTCGGCGCTGCGATGGCTGAAATCCGCGCTGATGGCGTCGATCAGGGCCTGGCGCTCGTTGCTCAGCACATCGCGCAAAGCCTTCAGCCATTGCTGGCGCTGGGCCGCAGCAGGCATCGGGTTGACGGCGTAAGCAGCCCGTTGCGCTTTGAACTGCCGATTGAGCTCTTCCAGTGGCTGTTGCAGCGTTTGCAGGTAGGCAATATCGGCAGTCATCGTAGGCTCCGGATTTATTGTAGTGATGAACTTTTTAGAGTCTATGCTCTATAAAGTCAAATGACTTCCGTGCGCAGCTTTGTTTTATCCATTTCCGGATAGGTCGTAAGATGCCCCTCATCGCACTCTGAATTAAAGCTCAAGCCATGGCCCCACGAATAAAAACCAGCGAGCGCATCGTGCAGAACAGCCTCGAGCTGTTCAATCAACAGGGCGAGCGCAGCATCAGCACCAACCACATCGCCGCGCACATGGAGATTTCTCCGGGCAACCTGTACTACCACTTCCCCAACAAGCAGGCGATCATCGCCGTGCTGTTCAGTGAGTACGAGGCCTTGGTGGACAGCTTCCTGCGCCCGCCGCAGGGGCGTGCTGCGACGGTTGAAGACAAGCGTTTCTATCTCAAGGAACTGCTCTCGGCGATGTGGGGTTACCGCTTTCTGCACCGCGACCTTGAACATCTGCTCGACAGCGATCCGGAACTGGCCGCGCGTTATCGGCGCTTCTCGCAGCGCTGCGTGATTCAGGGCGCCGCGATCTACGAAGGCTTTGTTGCCGCCGGAATCCTCAAGATGGACCGTGTGCAGATTGAATCCCTGACGCTCAACGCCTGGATCATCCTGACCTCGTGGGTGCGTTTCCTCTGCACCACCCGTGAAAATTCCAACCACCTCAGCGAGCAAGCGGTTAAACGCGGCGTGTATCAGGTGTTGGTGCTCGAAGCCGGGTTTGTCACCGATGAGGCGCGCGACCAGGTCAACGCCCTGTTCGACGAGTTCTATGTCCCCCTGGCCCAGGCCCTCGAAGACGTGAAATAAACCGTTCTGTTGAAATCCCACAGGAGCCCGTTATGCCGATTGCGCAGTTGATCAGCCCGCAAGCACTGGATGCCCGCAAGGAACAGCCCGGGTTGCTGATTCTCGATTGTCGTTTTGCCCTCGAAGATCCGGATTACGGCCAGCGCAGCTACGCCGAAGGGCACATTGCCGGGGCGAACTTCGCCGACCTTGAGCGTGACCTCAGCGGCAACGTGGTCAAAGGCGTGACGGGTCGTCATCCGCTGCCCGAACCGGCAGCATTGATCGAGCGCCTGCAAGCCTGGGGCATCAACCACGACAGCGAAGTGGTTCTGTATGACGACGGCCCGGGCGCCTATGCGGCGCGGGCGTGGTGGTTGCTCGCCTGGCTGGGCAAGCGAGACGGAGTGTTCATCCTCGATGGCGGGCTCAAGGCCTGGCACGCGGCGGGTTTGCCGCTGAGTCTGGATGCGCCGACGGTTGTGCGTGGCAACTTCAGTGGTCAGGCGGACAAGGCTTTGCTGCTCAGCGCCGAGCAATTGCAACAGCGCCTCGGCCAGCCGACGCTGACGCTGATCGACGCCCGAGCCTTGCCGCGCTTCAAAGGGGAAGTGGAGCCGATAGACCCGGTAGCCGGGCATATACCCGGTGCGCAGTGCGCGGCATTCACCGACAACCTTGGCAGCGACGGGCGATTCCTTCCGGCCGATCAGCTGAAACAACGCTTTGCGGCGAAACTGGGTGGGCGTTCGCCGTCCGATCTGGTGGCGTATTGCGGCTCCGGGGTGACGGCGTGTCACAACCTGTTTGCGTTGTGCCTGGCGGGGTATCCGTTGGGTTCGTTGTATGCGGGGTCGTGGAGTGAGTGGATCAATGAGCCTTCGCGCGGTATTGCCACCGGCGAATAAGAGCGAAAGATCGCAGCCTTCGGCAGCTCCTACATGGAATGCATTCTCCTGTAGGAGCTGCCGCAGGCTGCGATCTTTCAGCTTTCCAGACGGGCACTGCGGTAGGCGGCGGGTCCGACGCCATAAGCCTGCTTGAACTGTCGGCTTAGATGGCTCTGATCGGCAAAACCCAATTGCGTGGCGACCTCCACCGGCAGGCAGCCGTGCTGCAACAGCGCCCGTGCCTGGGCGATGCGTTGCTGCATTAGCCAGGTGTGCGGCGGCATGCCGGTCGCGCGGCGAAACACGCGGGCGAAATGGAACGGCGACAGATTGACCGCAGCCGCCAATTCTTCCAGCGACGGCGGCGCTGCCAGGTGCGTATGTAGCAGGTCCTTGGCGATCAGCACCGCGCGGTGCTCCTTGCCGGGGTTGCCGATTTCTCGTACCGCCGCGTGACGCTGCAACAGCAACAACATCATCTCGCGCCAGACCGTTTGTTGTTGCAGCGCACTGGCCGGGCTTTCGAGCAAGCGGTGCAGTTGTGCAAAGCCGCTGACCAGATCCGGGTCGCGGTACAGCGTGGCGCCGAACGCTGGCAGATTGCTGGTGGACAGTTCCAGCTCATCCAGCAGTGAAACAATCTTGCCGGTCTCCGGATAAAACGCCCGGTACAGCCAGCCATCCTCAGTGCCTTTGTGCCCGGTGTGCAATTCGTCCGGATTGATCAGCACCAGCGTGCCGCTGCCGGCCAGATGCTCGGCGCCGCGATAACGGTAGCGCTGGGCGCCGGCCATAATCATGCCGATCACAAAACCGTCGTGCACATGCGGGGCGAAGCGATGCTCGATGTAGCGTGCCGACAACAATTCGACACCGGCCAGCGGCGCGGTTTGCCAGAATCGGATCGACTCGCCCTGATCGCTCATGCGGACACGCTGGCCAGCCATTGCGGGATACGGCGTTCGAGGTAGTAGCCGGGCTGGCGCACTGAGCCGTCGACAAATCCGACGTGGCCGCCGCGAGCCTGCAATTCAAAAGCGGTAGAAGCCGATAATTCGTTCGCTGACGGCAGGCTGTGCGGGAACACGAACGGATCGTCTGCCGCTTGAATGATCAGAGTTGGTGTGCGGATCTCGCCGAGGAAATAGCGGCTCGATGCGCGACGGTAATAATCCTCGGCATCGTTGAAACCATGCAGCGGCGCTGTCACCCGGCCATCGAAATCCCAGAACGTGCGCATGTTTTCCAGCGAGCCGAGGGCTGCCAGTGCTGCGAGCCCGTCCTCACGTCCGTCGTGCTGGAACTGCCGTTGCTTGTTCTTGATGTAGGCGACCATCTCGCGCATGAAGTGCGCCTGATAGACCTTGGAAAATCCCTGGCCGATCCGGTCGGCGCATTGATCGAGCCGAAACGGCACCGACACCGCGACTGCACCGAGCACGCCACTGGCGCTGCCGGTTTCACCCAGATGCTTGAGCAGCACATTGCCGCCGAGGGAATAACCGACGGCGTACAACGGCGCCAACGGGCGTTTCGCGCGCAGGTGCTTGATGGTTTCGGCGAGGTCTTCGCTGGCGCCGGAGTGGTAGCTGCGCGGTAACAGGTTGGGTTCGCCGGAGCAGCCGCGCCAGTTCAGCGCAACGCTGGCCCAGCCTTGGTCGGCCAAGGCTTTTTGCACGCCAGCGACGTAAGGCGAGTTGGAAGAGCCGGTCAGCCCGTGTAACACCAGCACCAACGGCGCATCGGCGGTGTGCGGGCCGTGCCAGTCGAGATCGAGGAAGTCGCCATCCTCAAGCCACAGGCGCTCGCGCTCACGCTGGATATGCACGGTTTTGCGCCACAGCGGCCCCCACAAGGTTTGCAGGTGCGGATTGCTGAGGCCGAAGGCGGGGATGAAACGTTCTGAAGAGGCGGACACGATGGTTCTCGATGCAGCGATGTGATGAGGCCCACAAAGCTGTTAGTCAATTTCCAGAGTACACAGGCTCATTGTGGCAAGGGAGCTTGCTCCCGCCGGGGCGCGGGGCGGTCCTTTGGGGGACTGCTACGCAGCCCAGCGGGAGCAAGCTCCCTCGCCACAGGTTTTTGCTTGCCTTGGGTCAGGCGGCGATTTCTGCCGTACGTTGCCACAGGGCGTAATAAACCCGCCCGGATTTCTGCTCGCGGTGCAGGCGCCAGTTGCCCGGCAGGCCCAGCGTCGACGGCGCGGTTTCGCTTTCAGTGTAGATCCACGACTCGGGCGCCAGCCATTGACGTTCTTCCAGCAGGGCGCAAACCACCGGCAGCAGGTTCTGGTTGAACGGCGGGTCGAGGAACACCAGGTCGTACGCGCTGGCGGTCTGGGTTTCCAGATAACGCAGGGCGTCAGCAGTTTGCACCTGGCCGTTGGTGCAGCGCAGCGTGCCGAGGTGTTCTTTCAGGCTGGACACCGCGATGTTGCTGGCATCCAGCGCCTGGCCCATGGCCGCGCCACGGGACAGCGCTTCGAGAAACAGCGCGCCGCTGCCGGCGAACGGATCAAGCACCTTGGCCCCTTCAACGTACGGCGCGAGCCAGTTGAACAGGGTTTCACGCACGCGATCCGGCGTCGGGCGCAGGCCCGGTGCATCGGGGAAGCTCAGCTTGCGACTGCGCCATTGGCCGCCAATGATGCGCAACTGGTTCACACCGTTGTGGACGTTATGCGCAGGCTTTTTAGGGGGACGAGTTGCCATTAATGCTCCGGAACCCCGAGCGGTTGCTCGGCAGGTTTATCAGATGGGGCCGGTAACGGCTTTTGCGGCACGGTCGGGCCAGCGGTGACGATGACCATTTTGTCCGTGCTCAGGTGTTTGTTCAGGGCGTCGCGGACTTGTTCCACGGTCAGGCTTTGCGACTGACGCATGAAGTCGTCCAGATAGCTCAGCGGCAGATTATAGAAGCCCATCGCGCCGAGTTGGCCGACGATATCGGCATTGCTCGCGGTGGACAGCGGGAAGCTGCCGGCGAGCTCGCGTTTGGCGTCGTCGAGTTCTTTCTGTGTCGGCCCGGTTTTCAGATACTCGGCGAGTACGTCCTGCACCAGTTTCAGGGTGCCTTCACTCATTTCTGCGCGGGTCTGCAGATTGATCATGAACGGGCCGCGCGCCTGCATCGGGCTGAAACCCGAATACACGCCGTAAGTCAGGCCGCGTTTCTCGCGCACTTCACTCATCAGGCGTGTGCCGAAACCGCCGCCACCGAGGATCTGGTTGCCCATCGACAGCGCGGCGTAATCCGGATCGTCACGGTCGATGCCCAGTTGCGCGAGCAGCAGGTTGGTTTGCTTCGACGGAAACTCGATGTGATTGACGCTGGCTTGCGGTTCCTGCGGTTGCGCGATCTTCGCCAGCGCCGGACCCTTCGGCAGCGCAGATGAGACCTGATTGGCAATCGCCTCGGCTTCTGCGCGAGACAGATCACCGACCAGCGCGATCACAACGTTGCCAGCGGCGTAGGCCTTGGCGTGGAACTCACGCAATTGCGCGAGGGTGATCTTCGGCACGCTTTGCGGATTGCCGTCGCTCGAATGCGCGTACGGGTGATCGCCATACAGACGCTTCATCAGCTCGAGGCTGGCGAGTTTGCCGGGGTTCTGTTTCTGGTATTCGAAACCGGCGAGCATCTGGTTCTTGATGCGCGCGAACGAGTCGGCCGGGAAGGTCGGTTTGCCGATGACTTCCGAGAACAGCTTCAGCGCCGGTTCACGTTTATCGGCAGCACTCAGGCTGCGCAGCGAAGCCAGCGCCATGTCCTTGAAAGCACCGTTGCCGAAATCCGCCCCCAGACCTTCAAAACCCTGCGCGATGGCGCCGACGTCTTTGCCGGCGACACCTTCGTTGAGCATCGCGTTGGTCAGCACTGCCAGACCCGACGCGCTGCCGTCCTGGCTGCTGCCGGCGGCGAAAATCAGGCGCATGTCGAACATCGGCAGTTCATGGGCTTCGACGAACAGCACCTTGGCGCCTTCGGCGGTGCTCCAGGTTTGCACATCAAGCTTGCGGCTGGCCGGGGCCTTGCCGTCGAGTTCGGCCAGCGATTGCAGCTTCTGCTGGGTTTTGGCGTTGTCGAGGGCTTCGCTGGCCTTGCTGTCAGCGCTTGGCGACAGATAGAGAGCGGTCGAGCCGATCACCGCAATGGCGATCAGGCCGAGCAGCATCAAACGAGGGGTTTTGCGCTCACTCATGAGTCGTCTCCAGTGGCAGGACGTGGGCGACGCTGAGACGTTCGCGGGTGAAATACAGCTTGGCGGCGTTCTGGATGTCTTGCGGAGTCACGCTTTCCAGATCGGCGAGTTCGGTGTCCATCAGCTTCCACGACAGGCCGACCGTTTCCAATTGGCCGATCGCCGTGGCCTGACTGGTGATCGAATCACGTTCGAAGACCAGACCGGCGATCACTTGCGCACGCACGCGTTCCAGTTCTTCAGCGGACGGCGCGGTGGTTTTCAGCTGTTTCAGCAGTTTCCACAAACCAGCCTCGGCTTGCGCCATGGTCTTTTTCTTCTGCGTATTGGGCGTTGCCGACAGGGTGAACAGGCTGTCGCCACGGGTGTAGGCGTCGTAGTTCGAGGAGCCGCCGGAGACCAGCTCTTCGCCGCGCTCCAGTTGTGTCGGGATGCGACCGCTGTAACCGCCGTCGAGCAGTGCCGAGATCAGGCGCAGGGCGTTGACCGAGCGCTTGTCTTCAGCGGTGGCGATGCTTGGCACGTTGAAACCGAGCATCAGGCTAGGCAGTTGCGTCTGCACGTGCAGGGTGATCTGGCGTTCGCCGGGTTCGGCCAGTTCCAGCGGTATTTTTGCGGGCGGCACATCGCGCTTGGCGATCGGGCCGAAATAGCGTTGGGCGAGGGTTTTCACTTCGTCCGGGGTGACGTCGCCCACCACCACCAGCGTGGCGTTGTTCGGCACGTACCAGGATTGGTACCAGTGGCGCAGCTCTTCGACCTTCATGCGGTCGAGGTCAGCCATCCAGCCGATGGTCGGCGTGTGGTAGCCGCTGGCCGGGTAGGCCATGGCCTTGTAGCGCTCGTAAGCCTTGGACATCGGCTTGTCATCGGTGCGCAAACGGCGCTCTTCCTTGATGACTTCGATTTCCTTGGCGAACTCGTCGGCCGGCAGGCGCAGGTTAGCCATGCGGTCGGCTTCCAGTTCAAACGCCACGCCCAGACGGTCGCGGGCCAGCACCTGGTAATAAGCGGTGAAGTCGTCGCTGGTGAAGGCGTTCTCTTCGGCGCCCAGATCGCGCAGGATCAGCGACGCTTCGCCGGGTCCGACTTTCTCGCTGCCCTTGAACATCATGTGCTCAAGCGCGTGAGACAGACCGGTCTGGCCCGGGGTTTCGTAGCTGGAACCGACCTTGTACCAGACCTGCGAGACCACCACCGGCGCGCGATGATCTTCGCGCACGACGACCTTGAGGCCGTTGTCGAGGGTGAATTCGTGAGTCGGTTGCGGGTCGGCCGCCAGGGCCGAAAGGGGCAGGCAGACTGTGCTGAGCAGCAGGCCTGCGGCGCGGCGGGCTAGAGCATTCATTCGTTTTTTAACCTGTTGGGCTGCCCGCTTGGTCTTAGCGTAGGCGGGCGAGGAGGTGCTAGGATACTGATCCGTTTTACTGGCGGCCACGCCTATCAAGCCACTGATCGGTCGATAGGTTGTATGGGTTCCCGGCAGAAGCTTTGAGTTTGTCAGCTAAACTCTGCGTTTTCGCCGACGATGCCGTTCCAGTCCTTCGTATTAATCGACCTTTGAGGTGCCTGTGGCGCCTCGACAAAATGTTGCGCGTGAACAAGCTGGATGAAACACAGTCTGTTCTGCATCGAATATTTATTTGCCGGGGCGCCCTTATGGCGCGTCGCTACCGTGAGATAGCCGTCCTCCATGTTTGGTTCCAACGACGACAAGAAGACCCCAGCTGCGGCTGGCGAGAAGAAAAGCCTGTTCGGATGGCTGCGTAAGAAACCGCAGGAACCCGTCGTCGAACAGCCGCCCGCGATTCCCGAGCCTGCGCCGGAACCTGCTCCGGTAATAGAAGAAGAGCCGGCACCGATTGTGCTGCCGCTTGCCGAGCCGGTGTTGCAACCGGTTGAGCCCGAGCCTGCGCCTGAAGCGCCTGTGGCGGCTGAATTGCCGCTGACTCCGGCGGCCGCGCCGTGGCTGACATTGCCGGTGGCCGAAGAGCCGGTGGCACTGGTTGAAGAGGCTGCGCCGCACATCACGCCAGTGATTCCTGCGCCTGCGTTCGTGGCCGAAGTCGCTCCCGCAGTTGCAGGTGTAGTTGAGCCGATTGTTGAGCCTGCGCCGGTTGCTGCAGCACCTGTTATTGCAGAACCTGTAGTCGCTGAAACTATCGTTCCCGAGCCTGTTGCTCCAGTAGTTGTCGCCCCTGTTGCCCCGGTCATTCAACAGCCCGAGCCTGCACCTGCACCTGCACCTGCACCTGTCGCCGCTACGCCAGTTGTGCCGGTCGAAGTGCTCGCTGAAGCGCCCGTCGAAGCCCCGCGCACCGAAGAATCCAAAGCCGGTTTCTTCGCCCGCCTGAAACAAGGCCTGTCGAAAACCAGCGCCAGCATCGGCGAGGGCATGGCCAGCCTGTTCCTCGGCCGCAAAACCATCGACGACGATCTGCTCGATGACCTCGAAACCCGTCTGCTCACCGCCGACGTGGGTGTCGAAGCCACCACGCAGATCATCCAGCGCCTGACCCAGAAGGTCGCCCGCAAAGAACTGGCCGACGCCGACGCCCTGTACAAATCCCTGCAAGCCGAACTGGCCGCGATGCTCAAACCGGTCGAACAACCGCTGAAAATCGTCTCGCAGAACAAGCCATTCGTGATTCTGGTGGTTGGCGTCAACGGCGCTGGCAAGACCACCACCATCGGCAAACTGGCGAAGAAGCTGCAACTGGAAGGCAAGAAAGTCATGCTCGCCGCCGGTGACACCTTCCGCGCCGCCGCCGTGGAGCAATTGCAGGTCTGGGGTGAGCGCAACAAGATCCCGGTGATTGCCCAGCACACTGGCGCCGACTCGGCTTCGGTGATCTTCGACGCCGTGCAGGCCGCCAAGGCCCGTGGCATCGACGTGTTGATCGCCGACACCGCCGGTCGTCTGCACACCAAAGACAACCTGATGGAAGAACTGAAAAAGGTTCGCCGGGTGATCGGCAAGCTCGACGCCGACGCACCGCACGAAGTGCTGTTGGTGCTCGACGCCGGTACTGGCCAGAACGCCATCAACCAGGCCAAGCAATTCAACCAGACCGTCGAACTGACCGGCCTGGCGCTGACCAAGCTCGACGGCACCGCCAAGGGCGGGGTGATTTTCGCCCTGGCCAAGCAGTTCGGCCTGCCGATCCGCTACATCGGCGTCGGTGAAGGCATCGACGACTTGCGTACCTTTGAAGCCGAACCCTTTGTCCAGGCACTGTTTGCCGAGCGGGAGCGTTCATGATTCGTTTCGAACAGGTCGGTAAGCGCTACCCGAACGGTCACGTCGGCTTGCATGAGCTGAGCTTTCGAGTCCGTCGTGGCGAGTTCTTGTTTGTCACCGGTCACTCCGGTGCCGGTAAATCCACCTTGTTGCGCCTGCTGCTGGCGATGGAGCGTCCGACCAGCGGCAAACTGCTGCTGGCCGGGCAAGACCTGAGCACCATCAGCAACGCGCAGATTCCGTTCCTGCGCCGGCAGATCGGCGTGGTGTTCCAGAACCACCAGTTGCTGTTCGATCGCACGGTGTTCAACAACGTCGCGTTGCCGCTGCAGATTCTCGGGCTGTCCAAGGCCGAAATCGCCAAGCGCGTCGATTCGGCGCTGGAGCGCGTGGCGCTGTCGGATAAAACCGATCTGTACCCGGGCGATCTGTCCACCGGTCAGCAACAGCGCGTCGGCATTGCCCGCGCCATCGTCCACCGTCCGGCCTTGCTGCTGGCGGACGAACCGACCGGTAACCTCGACCCGCGTCTGGCGGCCGAGATCATGGGCGTGTTCGAAGACATCAACCGTCTCGGCACCAGCGTGCTGATCGCCAGTCACGACCTCGCACTGATCGCGCGCATGCGCCATCGCATGCTGACCCTGCAACGTGGCCGCTTGATCGGCGACGGGGAGGCCGGCGTATGAGTGCGACACGCAGTCCAAAGGTTTCCGAGCGCGTGGCCCCGAAAGCCGCCGATCCGCAGCCACCGAAGAAGAAAAAACACGACGATGACGACGGCCCGGACTTCGCCACGCTGTTCCGTGCATGGATCGAAAGCCATCGCGCCAGCCTGCTCGACAGCCTGCGTCGTCTCGGCAAACAACCGATCGGCAGTTTCTTCACCTGCATGGTGATGGCTGTGGCGCTGAGCTTGCCGATGGGCTTGTCACTGCTGCTCAACAATGTCGAGCGCCTCGGCGGCTCCTGGCAGCGTGCGGCGCAGATTTCGCTGTATCTGCAACTCGACGCCAGCCCGCAGCAGGGTGAAGCGTTGCGCGAACAGATCAAAGGCATGCCCGGCGTAGCTGACGCTGAATATGTCGGTCGCGATCAGGCGCTGGAAGAGTTCCAGCAGCAGTCAGGCCTGGGCGAAGCCCTGCGCGAGCTGCCGGAGAACCCGTTGCCCGGCGTGGTGCTGGTCACCCCGAACGAAGTCGACAAGCCGACGCTGGAAGCATTAAGACAAAAACTTTCCGAGCTGCCGAAGGTACAACAGGCGCAACTTGATCTAGTCTGGGTCGAGCGTCTGGCCGCCATCCTCAAGCTTGGCGATCGTTTTGTCTTCGGTCTGACGGTGTTGCTGGTTTCTGCATTACTTTTGGTGATAGGCAATACCATTCGTCTTCATATTGAAAACCGCCGCACCGAGATAGAAGTGATTAAACTCGTCGGCGGCACTGACAGCTATGTGCGGCGTCCTTTCCTTTATATGGGCGCGTTGTATGGCTTCGGTGCGGGGCTACTGTCCTGGGGTCTGTTGGCATTTGGCTTGAACTGGCTGAACGATGCAGTGGTTGGGCTGGCCGGCTTGTACGGCAGTGATTTCGCTCTGGCCGGAGTGCCAGTTGCCGACGGTCTGTCACTCTTGCTTGGCGCGGTGCTGTTGGGTTATATCGGTGCATGGATTGCAGTCGCACGTCATCTCAGGGAGCTGGCGCCGAAGTAGAATCTTTTTTTGCGCGTGATTGGCCTTGCGGT
Source organism: Pseudomonas helmanticensis (assembly GCF_900182985.1). Classification (NCBI taxonomy): domain Bacteria; kingdom Pseudomonadati; phylum Pseudomonadota; class Gammaproteobacteria; order Pseudomonadales; family Pseudomonadaceae; genus Pseudomonas; species Pseudomonas helmanticensis. The sequence goes on from NZ_FXUY01000001.1 coordinate 4,789,806, forward strand.
TTTTTTGGGAACTTGTACTTGAATTCCCGGTCAATTTTTCGCAGTGCCGAGAGGCACGAGTATGTAAGTGGGAGGTTTTTTCGTATGACCAATTCTTTGCAGCCTGCGTATGCGTTGGTTCCGGGTGCGAACCTGGAAGCTTACGTGCACACCGTCAACAGCATTCCATTGCTGACGCCGGAGCAGGAGCGTGAACTGGCCGAGAGTCTCTACTATGAGCAGGATTTGGGGGCGGCTCGGCAGATGGTGCTCGCCCACCTGCGTTTTGTCGTACATATCGCCCGTAGCTATTCCGGCTACGGTCTGGCTCAGGCTGACCTGATCCAGGAAGGTAACGTCGGCCTGATGAAGGCCGTGAAGCGTTTCAACCCGGAAATGGGTGTGCGTCTGGTGTCGTTCGCCGTGCACTGGATCAAGGCGGAAATTCACGAGTTCATCCTGCGCAACTGGCGCATTGTGAAAGTCGCGACCACCAAGGCCCAGCGCAAGCTGTTCTTCAACCTGCGCAGCCAGAAGAAACGCCTGGCGTGGCTGAACAACGAGGAAGTCCACCGTGTGGCGGAAAGCCTCGGCGTCGAGCCGCGGGAAGTGCGCGAGATGGAAAGTCGTCTGACCGGCCATGACATGGCCTTCGACCCGGCTGCTGAAGCCGACGACGACAGCGCTTTCCAGTCGCCGGCCAACTATCTGGAAGACCACCGGTATGATCCGGCCCGTCAACTGGAAGATGCCGACTGGAGCGACAACTCCAACCACAACCTGCACGAAGCGCTGGAAGTGCTGGACGAACGTAGCCGCGACATCCTCTACCAGCGTTGGTTGGCAGAAGAAAAAGCCACGCTGCACGACCTGGCGCAGAAGTACAACGTGTCGGCCGAGCGGATCCGTCAGCTCGAGAAGAGCGCGATGAACAAGCTCAAGTTGTCGATCGCCGCATAACCGGCGAGCAGGCAATAAAAAACGCCCCGATCAGCGATGATCGGGGCGTTTTTGTTGGAAGATCAAAAGATCGCAGCCTGCGGCAACTCCTACAGGTGGCCGCATTCCCATGTAGGAGCTGCCGCAGGCTGCGATCTTTTGCTGTTAAATCACTGCGACCAAGGTGCCCGCCGCGAATCGTTGAGGCCCAGCAGATAGCTATCACCACCCAACTGACTCATCTGCTGCCGAATCCACCCGGCCCGACGCGAGACATAAGCGGTCGGATGACTGGCACTCCAGACTCGCGGGTTTGGCAAAACGGCAGCCAGATAACTCGCCTGCTGGCGTGACAACGACTTCGCGCTCACGCCAAAGTGATGGCGGGCCGCGGCTTCGGCCCCAAACACTCCGTCATCCCACTCGACGCTGTTCAGGTACACCTCAAGAATCCGCTGCTTGGGCCAGAACACCTCGATCAGCGCGGTAAACCAGGCTTCGAGGCCTTTGCGCAGATAGCTGCGACCGGCCCAGAGAAACAGGTTCTTCGACACTTGCTGGCTCAAGGTGCTGGCGCCGCGAATCGAGCCGCCCAGTTCGTTATGGGCAAGCGCTGCCTGGATCGCACTGAAGTCAAAACCCCAGTGCTCGGGAAACTTCTGATCCTCGCCAGCCATGACCGCGACCTTGAGGTCGTCGGAGATTTCGTCCCACGGCTTCCATGTGCGTTGCAGGTCAATCGGCTCGCCGTCGACCCAGGATTCGACCTTGCGTTCGACCATCAGCGCCGTGCCCGGCGGCGGCACGAAGCGAAACACCAGCACCAGCAAGACGCTGCCACCCGCGAACCAGAGCAGGGCCTTCGTGAGACGACGGAAAATAGTACGCAGCATAGAGATGGCTTGGCCGAACCCGTGGAGCGGGCCATTATACAGACCCTGCCGATCGAGACTGACTGGAGTTCCCCATGCTGCGTGGCTTTTTGATGCTGGCCGCTTTTTTCGGTTTCACCGGTGTGGCGCTGGGCGCATTTGCCGCCCACGGCCTGAAAAACCGCCTGACCCCCGAATACCTGACGATTTTCCATACCGGCGTTACCTATCAGTTGGTACACACGCTGGCGCTGTTCGGCGTCGCGCTGCTGGCCACGCACGTTCAGGGGCGACTGGTGACCTGGGCCGGCGTGTCGTTCACCGTCGGCATCCTGTTGTTCTCGGGCAGCCTGTATGTGCTGACCACCACCGGTATCAGCAAACTCGGGATCATCACTCCGTTCGGTGGCTTGGCATTCCTGATCGGCTGGCTATGCCTGGGCCTCGCCGCCTGGCGCCTGGCCTGATCTGAAACTGTTCCCGCCTGGCGCCTGATCTGATCTAACTGTTCCCGGTAGGAGCCGCCTGCGGCAGCTCCTACAGTTGGCCGCGTAGACAGGCATTTGCGCGGAGCAAGCGCTTTCAAGACGAATGGCTTGGGTCAGCCTGACTGATCGGGCTAGAATGCCAGCCCCTAAAAATGATGGCGGCATTGCGCATGCGCATTCAGTTGAACGGTGAATCCCTTGAACTGCCCGACGGCGAGACCGTTGCGGCCCTGATCACCCGTCTGGAACTGACCGGACGCCGGGTGGCAGTCGAACTCAATCTGGATATCGTCCCGCGCAGCCAGCATGCCGACACCACGCTCAACGACGGTGACAACGTCGAAGTCGTGCACGCCATCGGCGGCGGCTAGTCGGGCGGCCCGCAAGGGCACAGAATTCTGCAAGACCCTCACCCCTAAAGAGGATTCCCCATGAGCATCGTTCGTAGCGACAAGCCTTTTGTGCTGGCCGGTCGTACTTACCAGTCGCGTTTGCTGGTCGGTACCGGCAAGTACCGTGACATGGAAGAAACCCGCCAGGCCATCGAAGCCTCGGGTGCCGAGATCGTCACCTTCGCCGTGCGCCGCACCAACCTCGGTCAGATCGAAGGCGAGCCGAACCTGCTCGATGTGCTGTCGCCGCAGCGCTACACCTTCCTGCCGAACACCGCCGGTTGCTACGACGCCATCGAAGCCGTGCGCACCTGCCGCCTGGCCCGTGAGTTGCTCGATGGCCACAACCTGGTGAAGCTGGAAGTGCTGGCTGACCAGAAGACCCTGTTCCCCAATGTCATCGAAACCCTGAAAGCCGCGGAAACGCTGGTGAAGGAAGGTTTCGACGTGATGGTCTACACCAGCGATGACCCGATCATCGCCCGTCAGTTGGCGGAAATCGGCTGCATCGCGGTGATGCCGCTGGCCGGTCTGATCGGTTCCGGCCTGGGGATCTGCAATCCGTACAACCTGCAGATCATCCTCGAAGAAGCGAAAATCCCTGTGTTGGTCGATGCCGGTGTCGGCACTGCGTCCGACGCAACCATCGCCATGGAACTGGGTTGCGATGCGGTGCTGATGAACTCGGCCATCGCCCACGCCCAGCAGCCGGTGATGATGGCTGAAGCCATGAAACACGCCATCGTTGCAGGCCGTCTGGCCTACCTCGCTGGCCGTATGCCGAAAAAACTCTATGCCAGCGCCTCTTCGCCGCTGGATGGTCTGATCAAGTAAGAGCCATTGATGACTGAATCGAACGACACGCCTATCCAGACGGAAGAAGGCGACGAGCGCCAACACCGCCGCATCAAGAGTTTCGTGATGCGCGCCGGGCGCATGACCGAAGGCCAGCAAAAAGGTCTGGATCAGGGCACGCCGCTGTTCGTCCTGCCGCTGGCCGACGCGCCGGTGGATTACGATCAGGTGTTCGGCCGTTCGGCACCGCGCTCGCTGGAGATCGGTTTCGGCATGGGCCACTCGCTGCTGGAAATGGCTGCGGCGGCACCGGATCAGGATTTCATTGGCGTTGAGGTTCACCGTCCGGGTGTCGGCGCGCTGCTCAATGGCGTGCTGACGCAAGGTCTGACCAACCTGCGGGTCTACGATTGCGACGCGATCGAAGTGCTCAACCGCTGCATCGCCGACAACAGCCTCGATCGCCTGATGCTGTTTTTCCCGGATCCGTGGCACAAGAGCCGTCACCACAAGCGTCGTATCGTTCAGGCCTCGTTCGCTGAACTGGTGCGCAGCAAGTTGAAGGTTGGCGGCATTCTGCACATGGCCACCGACTGGGAACCGTATGCCGAATACATGCTGGAAGTGATGAACGTCGCCCCGGGCTACCGCAACCTCGCCGAAGACGGCAAGTGCGTGCCACGCCCGGCCGAACGCCCGATCACCAAGTTCGAACGCCGCGGCGAACGTCTTGGCCATGGCGTCTGGGACCTGAAGTTCGAAAAACTCGCTTAAACATCACGCTATGATCGTTCCCACGCTCTGCGTGGGAATGCTGCCCGGGACGCTCTGCGTCCCACAGCGGACGCAGAGCGTCCATTGAGGCATTCCCACGCGGAGCATGGGAACGATCAAAACAGTTTTTTCTTGGGGTTAGCGGCGGTCGGCGACTACGCCGATGAGGACGAGGACTACCAACAACACTGGCGCCAGGCTGTAGTTGTTGAATTGGCTCAAGCCCTTGATCACCCACGGCGTGGCGTAGATCAGTGCTGCGCCGCTGCCGATTACGCACAGCAGCGACATCAGCGGTATGCGCAAGGCCCCGGCGATGCTGCCCAGGCGTTGCTCGACCCAGCCTTTGAAGTCGGCGCCGAACAGCACCAGCAGGCAGCCGACCAGCGCCAGGGCGATTTCCGAGAGGTTGCTGCGGCTCCAGCGGGAGACGGTGGCGAGCAGGTCGAGTATCAAATCCATGCGTTTTCCCTTAGCACTGAAATCAGTTCAGAAATTGTTGCAGCAAGTCGTTGAGGAACAGCTGTCCGCGCTCGGTGGCCGCCAGACGTGACGGTTCGACCTGCAACAGACCGCTTTGTTCTGCCGCTGCCCGGCCTTCGGCAAGGCTTTCCAGCGACAGCCCGGTACGCTCCGGGTACAGGCGCGATTCGACGCCAGCGGTCAGGCGCAAAGCGTTCATCAGAAACTCGAACGGCATCTCGTCATTGGTCAGCGCCTTTTCGCCAGCCTGAAAGCTTTTTACCGGGTTGAGATAGTCCTTCGGCAAACGGGTTTTCCAAGTGCGCACGATGCGCCCGTCGGGATGGCTGAGCTTGCCATGCGCACCCGCGCCGATCCCGATGAAGTCGCCAAAACTCCAGTAATTGAGGTTATGCCGCGCCGGGCGCCCGGCCTGAGCATAAGCCGACACTTCGTATTGCGCGTAACCGTGCTCGGCCAGCAACGCCTGCCCAGCTTCTTGAATGTCCCACAGCGTGTCATCTTCCGGCAGTACCGGCGGCTGATTCCAGAACACCGTGTTCGGCTCCAGTGTCAGCTGATACCAGGAGATGTGCGTCGGATTCAGTTCGATGGCCTGGCGCAGATCGCTCAAGGCATCGTCGAGCGACTGATCCGGCAAGCCGTGCATCAAGTCGAGGTTGAAGTTATCGAACCCGGCCTGACGCGCCATCCCGGCCGCGCGCACTGCTTCGTCACCGTTGTGAATCCGCCCGAGCGCCTTGAGCTTTTCCTGCTGGAAGCTCTGGATACCGATCGACAGGCGATTGATCCCCAGCTTGCGGTAGGCGACAAACTTCTCTTGCTCGAACGTGCCCGGGTTGGCCTCCAGGGTGATTTCGATGTCGTGAGCAAACGGAATGCGCTGCTTGACGCCTTCGAGCAAACGCCCAAGTGCTTCTGCACTGAACAGGCTTGGCGTACCGCCGCCAAAGAAGATCGAGATGATTTCACGGCCGTAAACCGCATGCAGGTCCTGATCGAGATCGGCCAGCAAGGCGTCGACGTATTCCTGCTCCGGCAGCACCGGGCTGGCGGTGTGCGAGTTGAAATCGCAATAAGGGCATTTGCGCACACACCACGGGATGTGGATGTACAGCGCCAGGGGCGGCAGCGTCGGCAACGGCGCCCGAGGCGAAGAGGCGGCGCCGCCGACGATCAGCGACGACGCAGAAGAATCACGGGTCATTTCAAGCCCAGACGCTGGCGCAGCAGATCCATTGCACGGGCGCGGTGGCTGATCTGGTTCTTGTCGGCCGGGCTCAATTCGGCGCTGGACACGTCACGCTCCGGCACCCAGAACAGCGGGTCATAACCGAAACCGTGTTCGCCGCTGGCAGCGGTCAGAATCCGCCCGTGCCACAAGCCTTCGCAGAGGATCGGCAACGGATCGTCGGCATGACGCACCAGCGCCAGCACACAAACAAACTGTGCACCGCGCTCGGCTTCCGGCACGTCCTTCAAGGCGTCGAGCAGTTTCACGTTGTTCGCCGCATCGCCCTTGCCGTCGGCATAACGCGCCGAATAGATGCCCGGCGCACCGCCGAGGAAATCCACCGCCAGACCGGAATCGTCGGCCAGCGCCGGCAATCCGGAAATGCGCGCAGCGTTGCGTGCCTTGAGGATCGCGTTCTCGACGAACGACAGACCGGTTTCTTCCGGCTCGACCTTGCTCCACTCGCCAATCGAGCGCAGTTGCACCGATTCGCCGAGCATGGCCTGAAGTTCTTTGAGTTTGCCGGCGTTATGGCTGGCCAGTACGAGCTGCTTGATGTTCATCATTCGCCGGGAAAGAGTTCTTGGTTGAAATTGATGGTGTTGATCTTGTCGCCGTTCTGCACCTTGATTTCAAAGGTGCGGGTTTCCTGCTGTTCCACCAGATATTGGGCGATGTAGTAAACCGCGCCTTGTTCGGTCACCTGGCGGAAATTCAGCGTCACGCTCTGGCTGGTCAGGTCTTTGACCGTGCCAGTGACGCTGGCGACCAGCGGTTTGCCGTCCTTGATCACCGAGACATTGATCACGCCCTGATTCTTGCTGCGGATCAGCTCGGCAGCCTTGGCGATGTCCGGTTGCAGGTATGTCGAGTTGAAAGTGTTGTAGTGCACCGTCACGTCGCCAAAGGTTTCCTGACGCTCGCCTTTGATGACGTCGGCCGCCAGCGCGCTGGCGCTCAGGCAGGCAGTCAATAACAACAACGTTAAACGACCCATGATCGTGCTCCTCGGAATGACGTGGCTCAGACCGCGACTTTGTGGTCTGCAAGCTGCGGGCTGCTGACGCGGTAGATACCGATCTCACCTAACAGATTAGGCCATAGCTTACTGGCCCACCCGTGGCGGTGCTGTTGATCCACGGCAAGCCGATCAATGACCTTCGCATCACGTTCGCGGCAAAGTTCTTCAAAATCTTCGAAGGTGCAGAAGTGAATGTTCGGCGTGTTGTACCAGGTGTACGGCAGAAACTCGGAGACCGGCATGCGGCCCTTGCTCGCCAAGTACCAGCGGCAGCGCCAGTGGCCGAAGTTGGGGAACGTGATGATGCATTGGCGACCGACCCGGAGCATTTCGTCGAGGATCTTGTCCGGGTAGTGCACGGCTTGCAGGGCCTGGGTCATGACGACGATGTCGAAACTGTTGCTGGCGAAGTTGCCCAGCCCCTTGTCCAGATCCTGCTCGATGACGTTGATGCCTTTGGCCACGCACTCGGCGATGTTGTCGGCGTCGTTTTCCAGGCCATAACCGGTGACGTTCTTGTTGTCGCGCAGCCAGGTCAGCAGCTCGCCGTCACCGCAACCGAGGTCGAGGACGCGGCTGCCGGCGGGGATCCATTCCTGGATGATTTCCAGATCAGCTCTCATGGCTTTCTCACAACGTGATGCGGTTCATGTAATTGCCGAACGCCTGCAAGTAGCGCGGGATCGGAATCAGGAAGGCGTCGTGGCCCTGCGGTGCGTCGATTTCCAGATAGCTGACGTCTTTGCGCGCGGCCATCAACGCATCCACCAGCTCACGCGAACGCGCCGGGGAGAAGCGCCAGTCAGTGGTGAACGACATCACGCAGAACTTGGCCGTGGCGTTTGCAAAGGTTTTTGCCAGGTCATCGTCGAAGTTCGCCGCTGGATCGAAGTAGTCCAGCGCCTTGGTCATCAACAGATAAGTGTTGGCGTCGAAACGGCCGGAGAACTCCTCACCCTGATAACGCAGGTAGCTTTCGACCTGGAACTCGACACTGTGGAAGTCGTAGTTGAGCTTCTCGCTCTTCAGGCCACGGCCGAATTTCTCGCCCATCGAATCGTCGGACAGGTAAGTGATGTGGCCGACCATGCGCGCCAGCATCAAGCCGCGCTTGGGAATCACGCCCGCTTCCTGGAACGAGCCGCCGTGGAATTCCGGGTCAGTGAGGATCGCCTGACGCGCGACTTCGTTGAAGGCGATGTTCTGCGCCGACAGCTTCGGCGCCGAGGCGATGGCCAGGCAGTGACGCACGCGATCTGGATAGGTGATGGTCCATTGCAACGCCTGCATGCCGCCGAGACTGCCGCCGATCACTGCCGCCCACTGGCCGATGCCGAGCAGGTCGGCGAGATGCGCCTGGCTGTGCACCCAGTCTTCCACGGTGAGTACCGGGAAGTCGGCACCGAACGGCTTGCCGGTCTCCGGGTTGATGCTGCTCGGGCCGGTAGAGCCGTTGCAGCCGCCGAGGTTGTTCAGGCTGACCACGAAGAACTTGCTGGTGTCGATCGGTTTGCCGGGGCCGATGCAGCTGTCCCACCAACCGGGCTTGCGGTCGTCGACGCTGTGATAGCCGGCCGCGTGATGATGGCCGGACAAGGCGTGGCAAATCAGCACGGCGTTGCTCGCTTGCGCGTTCAGCGTGCCGTAGGTTTCATAGATCAGGTCATAGGCGGCCAGCGAACGGCCGCAGGCCAGCGCCAGCGGTTCGCTGAAGTGCGCGGTTTGCGGCGTCACCAGACCAACAGAATCGGGGGGAAAGGCAGTTGGCATCGACCCTGCTCTCGTTGAAATGAGGCGTAAGTCTAAAGACCGGGGGGGTTAGCGGCAAGCAACGATCGGGCCCTGATGTGTTCGCTTCTGACCGAGGTGCGGCCATTCGCGAGCAAGCCCGCTCCCACAGGGGATCGCATTCCAATGTGGGAGCGGGCTTGCTCGCGAATGGGGCGACTCGGTGCTTCAGTTTGGGCGCATCAGGTCAGGCAAATCCGGCAACTTTTTCGGCGAGCAGATCTTCACCCGTTTCTGCCGGTTCAACTCACCACTGAGCAAACTGACCTGGCTTTTCGAAACGCCAAACGCCTTGGCCAGAAAGCCCATCAGACAAGCATTGGCCTTGCCCTCGACCGGCGGCGCGGTCAGGCGGATCTTCAGACGATCACCGTGCAGCCCGGCGAAGTCATCGCTGCGGGCTGCCGGTTGCAGGTGACACTCGAGGATCAAGTCGTCACCGTCCCATCGGAACCAGCTCACATCAGCAGGCGGAGGATTTCCGGCATTATCGTCATCGCTGCCAGATTGTTGATCACCAGCATGTCGATCAGCTTCAGTGCGAGGAAGGCGAAGATCGGCGACAGATCCAGACCGCCAAGGTTTGGCAGGATTTTGCGGAAGGGTGCCAGCGCTGGCTCGCAGATCTGGTTGACCAGTTCAGCACCCGGATTGTGGCTGCCCGGCGCGACCCACGACAGAATCACGCTGATGATCAGGGCGAAGAAGAAGATCTTCAGGAACAGCGCGGTCACACCAATGATCGACCAGATGAACAGTTGCAGCGGGTTACCGGTGGTGCCGTAAGTCAGCAGCAGGGTCAGCGCCATCAGCGCCAGTTGCACCAGAATCGCCAATACCAGCGACGACATGTCGAGGCCGAACAGGCTCGGGATGATTCGACGCAGCGGCTTGAGCAGTGGCTGGGTCGCTTTGACGATGAACTGGCACAGCGGGTTGTAGAAGTTCGCCCGCACCAATTGCAGCACGAAACGCAGCAGCACGATCAGCAGGTAAAGGCTGCCGAGGGTTTGCAGCACGTAAACCGCTGCAGTGTTCAATCCAATCATGTAAGGCTCCTTATTTGCCCAGTTGTTCGGCCATTTCGGCCGAGCGGTGCGCGGCGGCGCCGAGTGCGGTTTCGACCAGGGCTTCGAAGCCATTGGCCTGGAATGATTTGATGGCAGCTTCGGTGGTGCCATTTGGCGAGGTCACGCGACGACGCAGTTCGGCTGCGTCAACGTCGCTGGAGGCGGCCATGTGCGCGGCGCCGAGTGCGGTTTGCAGGGTCAGCTGTTCAGCGATGTCTTTTGGCAGGCCGAGTTTGACGCCGGCGGCGGTCATGGCTTCGATCAACAGAAAGAAATACGCCGGACCGGAGCCGGACACCGCAGTGACCGCGTCCAGTTGCTGTTCTTCGTTCAGCCACAGGGCGATGCCCACGGCAGACAGCAGTTCTTCAGCTTGCTGACGCTGTTCGGCGGTGACTTCGCTGGTCGCGTACAAACCGCTGACGCCCTGACGCAGCAGCGCCGGGGTGTTCGGCATGCAGCGCACGATCGGCTGCTCGCCGAGCCACGCGGTCATGCTCGCGCAAGTGATGCCAGCCGCGATGGAGACCACCAGTTGATTGGGTTTCAGGCTTGGGCGAATCGCCTCGCACACGGCTTTCATCGCCTGCGGCTTGACTGCCAGCACAATCACATCGACGCCGTCGATGGCCTGGGCGTTGTCGGCAAAGGTTTCGATGCCGTGTTCGGCGCTGACCTTGGCGCGGGTTTCTTCACCCGGGTCGCTGGCGCGGATCTGCGCCGCTTCCAGACCCTTGGCGCGCAGGCCGCCGATCAAACTGGCCGCCATGTTGCCCGCACCGATAAACGCAATACGTGTGTTGCTCATGTGTGGTCCTTATCTGGAAACGTTCAAGACTGGGAATAATCGCGGGCGCCAAACAGGGCCGTACCGATACGAACCCAAGTGGCGCCTTGGGCAATGGCCGACTCAAGGTCATGGCTCATGCCCATGGACAGTGTGTCGAGTGGTAAGCCGAGGCTCGCCTGCAACTTCTGCACGGCGGCGAATGCCGCGTCTTGCTCGGCGCGGTCTTCAGTCTGCTCGGGAATCGCCATCAAGCCGCGCAGCTTCAGGCGCGGTAACGCGTTGATGGCTTCGGCCAATGCCGGCAGATCGGCCGGGGTGCAGCCAGATTTACTGGCTTCACCGCTGACGTTGACCTGAATGCAGATGTTCAGCGGCGGCAGCTCGGCCGGGCGCTGTTCGGACAGGCGTTGAGCGATTTTCAGGCGATCCACGGAGTGCACCCAGTCGAAATGCTCGGCAATCGCCCGAGTCTTGTTCGATTGAATGGGGCCGATGAAGTGCCAGATCAAGGGCAGATCGGCCAGGTCGAGCTGTTTGCCCAAGGCTTCCTGCAGATAGTTCTCGCCAAAGTCACGCAGGCCGGCGGCGTACGCTTCGCGCAAGGCCTCGGCAGGCTTGGTCTTGCTCACGGCGAGCAATTGAACGCTGTTTTCAGGACGGTGTGCGGCTTGGATCGCGGTCTGGATGCGCGAACCAACGTGGAGAATGTTGTCTGCTATCGTGGACATCAAGAGGCGCCGGCGGTCTGAAGGTTCGCGGCATTCTACTGGAATTGAGGAGCGCTATGGATATCACTGAACTGCTGGCCTTCAGCGCCAAACAAGGCGCTTCCGACCTGCACCTGTCGGCCGGTCTGCCGCCGATGATCCGCGTCGATGGTGATGTGCGGCGGATCAATCTGCCGGCGCTGGATCACAAGCAAGTGCACGAATTGATCTACGACATCATGAACGACACCCAGCGGGTCGACTTCGAGAAACATCTGGAAACCGACTTTTCCTTCGAAGTCCCCGGTGTCGCGCGGTTTCGGGTTAACGCCTTTAACCAGAACCGTGGCGCGGGGGCGGTGTTTCGCACCATCCCGTCGAAAGTGCTGAGCATGGAAGACCTCGGCATGGGCGATGTCTTTCGCAAGATTACCGACGCGCCGCGCGGGCTGGTGCTGGTCACCGGGCCGACCGGTTCGGGCAAGTCGACCACGCTGGCGGCGATGATCGACTACCTCAACAGCCATCGTCATCACCACATCCTGACCATTGAAGATCCGATTGAATTCGTTCACGAATCGCGCAAATGCCTGATCAATCAGCGTGAAGTCCACCGTGATACCCGCAGCTTCGCTACTGCCTTGCGCTCGGCGCTGCGGGAGGACCCGGACGTGATCCTGGTCGGTGAGATGCGCGATCTGGAAACCATTCGCCTGGCGCTGACTGCTGCCGAGACCGGGCACTTGGTGTTTGGCACGCTGCACACGACTTCAGCGGCGAAAACCATCGACCGGGTGGTGGATGTGTTCCCCGGTGACGAGAAGTCGATGGTCCGCTCGATGCTCTCGGAGTCGTTGCTGGCGGTGGTCTCGCAGACGCTGATCAAGAAGATCGGCGGCGGACGGGTGGCGGCGCACGAGATCATGCTGGGGACGTCGGCGATCCGCAACCTGATCCGCGAAGACAAGGTGGCGCAGATGTACTCGGCGATTCAGACCGGTGGCTCGCTGGGGATGCAGACACTGGATATGTGCCTGAAGGATCTGGTGACCAAAGGCTTGATCAGCCGCGAGCATGCGCGGGAGAAGGCGCGTACGCCGGATAATTTCTGAGGGAGTGATCGTTCCCACGCTCTGCGTGGGAATGCAGCCCGGGACGCTCTGCGTCCCTGCCGAAGCGGACGCGGAGCCTCCATTGAGGCATTCCCACGCGGAGCGTGGGAACGATCGGTATGGTGTTAGCGCTGAACGACGCGCATCTGCTTGCTCGCAGGCTCTTTCGGCAACACGCGCTTGGCAACCACGTAATGCTGTTCCCAATACGGCTTGTTCAGCGTATCGATGCTCACCGCTTTGCCACGACGCGGGGCGTGGATGAAGCGGTCGTTGCCCAGGTAGATGGCAACGTGGTTGACCCGACGGCTCTTGATGTTGAAGAAAATCAGGTCGCCCGGCTTCAGATCCTTGCGCTCGACTTTCTCGCCGTGGCCGCTGGCCATGGCGTTGGAGGTGCGTGGCAGGTCGAACGTGGCGTCGTTGAACGCGTATTTCACCAGGCCGCTGCAATCGAAGCCTTTACTTGGGCTGCTGCCGCCCCAACGATAAGGTGTACCGAGGACGTTCACCGCACGGCTCAGCACATTGCTGCTTTCCTTGCTCGCCATCGGTGGCACCAGCTTGCTGTGGCTCTTGCTGCTCAGCGTGGTGGTTTTGCTTTTGCTGCTTTTGCTCGATGGAGCCGAAGCATGGGATTTAGGGGTGAAGCCGTTAACGTTGGGAAGACGTTGCTCACGATTGGTGGCGTGGGCGGCCAGTGGCATTAATAGGCAGATGGTTAGCCATGTCTTGAAAAATGGTCGCATTAGGCGTGGCTCTTCAGTGATAGCGCGCAACTTTATAACAGCTTTTTTGTCCCTTCTGAGTCCGTTGGTCGATTCAGCTTGTGGGCAACGGAACCAAATAAGCGGCAGATTGACGCGATTGTCGGACACAAGTGCGGTGTAATAAGGCTTTGCGCAAGGTGTAACAGTGAAGAGCCACTTGTCGGCTCGACACAAAAAAGTCACAGAAAGTCCGAAAAAATTTATCTATCGAGGCAAATGAGGTCATCCATGAACCGCTATCAGCAGGTTGCACAACCCCAGGATACGCACAGCAAGGTGATCGGTTATCTGCTGTGGATTTTTGGCTTTACCGGTGCTCATCGTTTTTATTACGGCAAGCCGGTGACCGGGACGATCTGGTTTTTCACCTTCGGTTTGCTCGGGATTGGCTGGTTGATCGACGTGTTCCTGATCCCGGCGATGGATCGCGAGGCGGATCTGCGTTTTACCGCAGGGCCGATCGAATACAACGTGGCGTGGATTCTGCTGACGTTCCTCGGCGCGCTGGGCGTGCACCGGATGTATCAAGGCAAGTGGATCAGCGGACTGATCTATCTGTTGACGGGCGGGTTGTTCTTTCTGGGGGTGCTGTATGACTTCTGGACGCTGAACGATCAGGTTTCCGTGCGCAACGCTGAGAATCGCGGCGCTTTCCAATAAGCCTTCGCGAGCAAGCCCGCTCCCACAGGGGATTCGTGTCGATCACAGATCCAATGTGGGAGCGGGCTTGCTCGCGAATGCAGGCAACCCGGTATCAAGCCTGGTGGCTGATCCGGCCATCCACCAGGGTATAGCGAACCACCCCAGGCAATGTATGCCCGATGAACGGGCAGTTCTCACCCTTCGACAGCCAATTCTCACCAGCCACCGTCGAAGCCTGCGGATCGAACAGCACGATATCCGCCGCCCCACCGACCGCCAGCTTGCCCGCCGGCAGGCGCAATGCCTCAGCCGGGCCAGCGCTCAGACGCGCCAGCAGCGTCGGCAGATCCAGCAAACCGTCCTCAACCAGCGTCATCGCCAGCGGCAGCAACAGCTCAACACTGCTGATGCCCGGCTCGGTTGCGCCGAACGGCGCCAGCTTGGCGTCACGCTCGTGCGGCTGGTGATGGCTGGAGATCGCCGAGACCACACCGGACTTCACTGCTGCACGCAGACCATCACGGTCAGCGCGAGTGCGCAGCGGCGGCTGCACGTGATACAGGCTGCTGAAGTCGATCAGCGCTTCGTCAGTCAGAATCAACTGATACAACGCGACATCCGCCGTCACCTGCAAGCCACGGGCCTGCGCCTGCGCGATCAGCGCCACGCCGCGAGCGCTGGTCAACTGGCTGAAGTGTGCACGCACGCCGGTTTGCTCGACCAGCAGCAGGTCCCGGGCCAGGGCCACGGTTTCAGCGGTTTCCGGAATCCCCGGCAGACCGAGGAAGCTGGCCACCGCGCCTTCGTGAGCCAGACCACCCTCTGCCAGATCATGATCCTGCGAGTTGAAGATGACGGTCAGGTCGAAGGTCGCTGCGTATTCCAGCGCCCGGCACAGTGTGCGGGTGTTGCGGAAGCTCTCCAGGCCGTTGCCGAACGCCACGCAACCAGCGTCGCGCAACGCGACCAGCTCAGCCAGTTGCTCGCCGTCCAGACCTTTGCTCAGCGCGCCAATCGGGAACACCTTGGTGTTGCCGGCTTCGCGGGCGCGGTCGAGGATCAGCTCGGCCACGGCGGAGGTGTCGAGCACCGGTTTGGTTTTTGGTGGGCAGCACAGGCTGGTCACGCCACCGGCGGCGGCGGCGCGGGTTTCGCTGATGATCGAGCCTTTGCGGCTGTAACCCGGCTCGCGCAGGGCCACGTTCAGATCGACCAGGCCCGGAGCGGCAACGAGGCCTTGGGCATCGATGGTTTCTACTGCCGTGAAACCCGCTGGGGCGCCGCCGAGGGCGACGATCTTGCAGGCTTCAACGTGAATGTCGGTGACTTGATCCAGGCCGCTGCTTGGATCGATGACGCGTGCGCCGAGAATGCTGAGCTTCACTGGGCGTTCTCCTGCTCGAATTGGCGCTGGGCGGTCTGCCCGCTCATGGCCATGGACAACACGGCCATACGAATCGCGATGCCGTAGGTGACCTGATTGAGGATCACCGAGTGCGGGCCGTCGGCCACTGCGGACTCGATCTCCACCCCGCGGTTGATCGGCCCCGGGTGCATGACGATGCAATCGGGTTTAGCCCCGGCCAGACGTGCGGTGGTCAGGCCGAACAGCCGGTAGAACTCGCCTTCGCTCGGCAGCAGGCCGCCGGTCATGCGTTCACGCTGCAGGCGCAACATGATCACCACGTCGACGTCTTTGAGGCCTTCGGTCATGTCGGTGTAGACCTTCACGCCGTATTGCTCGATGCCGATCGGCAGCAAGGTTTTCGGCGCGATCACGCGGATGTCCGGGCAACCGAGGGTTTTCAACGCGAGCATGTTCGAACGCGCGACCCGCGAGTGCAGGATGTCGCCGACGATGGCCACCGAAAGGTTTTCGAAGCTGCCCTTGTGCCGACGAATGGTGAGCATGTCGAGCATGCCCTGCGTCGGATGCGCGTGACGGCCGTCGCCACCGTTGATGATCGCCACTTGCGGGCAAACATGTTCGGCAATGAAGTGCGCAGCGCCGGAATCACCGTGGCGCACGACGAACATGTCGGCGGCCATGGCTTCGAGGTTGCGCAGGGTGTCGAGCAGGGTTTCGCCCTTGCTTGCCGACGAGGTCGACACGTTCAGGGTGATCACGTCCGCCGACAGCCGCTGGGCCGCCAGTTCGAAGGTGGTGCGGGTGCGTGTGGAGTTTTCGAAGAATACGTTGCAAACGGTCTTGCCGCGCAGCAACGGGACCTTCTTCACCGCCCGGGCACCGACTTCGAGGAACGAGTCGGCAGTGTCGAGGATTTCCGTCAGCAACTCGCGGCGCAGGCCGTCGAGCGAGAGGAAGTGGCGCAGCTGGCCCTGATCATTGAGCTGCAGCGGGCGCTTGGTATCTAGAGGCGTCATCGCGAAGGGGACTCTCAATAGGGCGGATTAAAGGTTGAAGTCTTGCAGTTCGAGCGTCAGCGGCTCGGGGCCGGACAGCTTCACCCGTTCGTGAGCGGCCAGCGACAAGGTTGCGCCGACCACGTTGGGGCGGATCGGCAGCTCACCGGCGTCCAGATCCAGCAGGCAGACCAGGGTCACGCTGGCCGGGCGGCCGTAGTCGAACAATTCGTTCATGGCGGCGCGGATGGTGCGGCCGCTCATCAGTACGTCGTCGATCAGCACCAGATGCTGGCCTTCGATCTCGAAGGGCAGGGCTGACGGGCGCACTTGCGGGTGCAGGCCGTTCTGGCTGAAGTCGTCGCGGTAGAAGGACACGTCCAGCGTGCCCAGTGGCGCGTCGCTGCCCAATTCCTTGAGCAGAGCCTGCGCGACCCAGATGCCGCCAGTGCGAATGCCGATGTAACGCGGTTCAGAGATTTCACGCTGGGCAAGGTGCGCCTTGAGGCGGGTCGCCATCTGGCTGATCAGATCGGCGGGATTTGGCAGGCTCATGGTTGCTCCTTGTTGGGGGCGAGCCGGGTCCTTGGACGCGGCTCGGTTTTTCACTCAAAAGAAAAGCGCCGAAGCGCTTGTCAGGATTCAAACAATGCAGTGTTTTCATCGAGCCACCCCTGCAACAGCAGAGCGGCGGCGATGGCGTCCACCGGGTTGTCGCGGTAACTGCCTTTCTGGCCGCCACGCACCAATCGCTCGCCTTTGGCCTCGAAGGTGGTCAGGCGCTCGTCGTGGGTATAGAAGGGCACGTTGAAACGGCCGTTGAGGCGGCGGGCGAATTTCTCCGCGCGCAGGCACATTTCGCTCGGCGTGCCGTCCATGTTCAGCGGCAGGCCGACGACCACAGCGTCGGGTTTCCATTCCTTGAACAGCGCTTCAACCTGATTCCAGTCGGGAATACCGTTTTGCGCTTTCAGGGTGCACAGCTCGCGGGCCTGGCCGGTAATCACCTGGCCGACCGCGACGCCGATCTGTTTGGTGCCGTAGTCGAAGCCGAGAATCAGGCGCAGGGCCATCAGGCGTGACCTGCCTGGCTGGTCAGCAGGCTGAGGTTGATCCCCAGGTGCCGGGCCGCCGCTTCGAGGCGCAATTCGCTGCTGGTGTTGAAGAGGATGTCGGCGTCGTACGGGCAGGTCAGCCAGGCGTTGTCGGCCATTTCGGCTTCCAGTTGCCCGGCTTCCCAACCGGCGTAACCGAGGGCAATCAGGCTTTTCGCCGGGCCGACGCCGTCCGCGATGGCGAACAGCACGTCCTGCGAGGTCGACAGGGCCAGCTCGCCGTCCAGTTGCGCGGTGGCCTGGAAGGTCTTGCCCGCCGGGTGCAGAACAAAACCGCGATCGGTCTGCACCGGGCCGCCGATAAAGATCGGTACGTGCTGGCAGAGTGCTGGCGGCTCGACGTCCGGGCGCAGTTGCTCAAGAATGTCGGCCAGATTCAGCTCTTGCGGCCGGTTGACCACAATCCCCATAGCGCCATTGGCCGTGTGCTCGACGATGTAGGTCAAGGTATGGGCAAAGTTCGGGTCGGCCATGTGTGGCATGGCGATCAGGAATTGATGCTTGAGGTAGCTGGGGCTGACGTTTTTCATGTGCGCTAGTGTGGCGTTCGGGGGGCAAACTGACAAGCTGGAGATGTAAGCAACACACCGATCCAATGTGGGAGCGAGCCTGCTCGCGAAAGCGGTGTGTCATTCAACATTGATGTAGCTGATCCACCGCATTCGCGAGCAGGCTCGCTCCCACAGGGGGATTTGCGGTGTCTTTTAATTGCTGGAGAGCTTGTCGCCCCGGGCGAATTTCCAGGTGCGGATGATTTCCAGACGGTCGATGTCCGACAAGTCCCCGGTAAACGGGGCAAACGGTGCCGCCAACCGGACGATGCGCTGCGCCGCCTGATCCAGCAGCGGCTGGCCGGACGATTCCAGTACCAGCACTTCATACAGCGAGCCGTCGCGGTTGATCGAAACCATCAGGCGCAAATTGCCGTAGATCTGCTTGCGCCGGGCTTCCTCGGGGTAATTGAGGTTGCCGATACGCTCGACCTTCTTGCGCCAGTCGTCTTTGTACCAGGCGCCCTTGTCGCGCATGGTCGACGCCGCGCTCAAGCGGTGGATGCGTGGGCGCTTGGCGTACAACTGTTGTTCTTTGGCCAGTTCGGCTTCGAGGCTGGCGATGTCGCTGGACAGCTGCGAGCTATCGAATTCCGGTGCGTCGACCGTCGGTTTGACTTCGGTCTTGGTTTCTTCTTTCTTGGTCGGCGCTTTTTTCGGCTTCGGCGCGACGGTGGTCACCGCAGCCTTGGGCGCGGCTTCCTGCACTTGCGGCTTGGCGGCCGGTGGCGGGGTGACTTTCTTGACCTGATTGTCCTGGAATGGCGCCACTTCAGTGGTCTTGGGGATCGCCTTCTTGTCCAGCGTGCCGCTGCCTTCCTGATGCTCTTGAGCAAGAAAGTCAGCCTTCTCCGGCTTCTTTTCGCTCTTGAAGGTGGCGAGGGTGATTTCCAGGGTTTTGCTGATTTGCTTGGGCTCGACCATCGTGAAGCCGACTCCGAGCAGCAGCGCCAAATGGATCAACGCAGCAAGGAATAAGGTAAATCCGAGGCGATCGGCCGGGCGCACGCCACGATGGGCGAGTTCTGCGGGCAGATCGGACGGGAGGGTCATGACAAGAAAACCAACATCGCGTTTTTCAGAGGCTGCGCATGATAACGCAATGTTGGTTTCACGCCTTGGGCTTCACGCTTCAAGCGACAGACTGCATGTGACGTGCATCAAGCTTGTGGCAATTTGCCGGCGGCTTGCAGCTTCTTCTCGATCGCATCCATCAACATGCCTCCGATGTCAGTGCCAAACGCATTGTCGATTTCACGGATGCAGGTCGGGCTGGTGACGTTGATTTCGGTGAGGCTTTCACCGATCACATCGAGACCGACGAACAGCAGGCCTTTCTCACGCAAGGTCGGGCCGACTTGAGCAGCGATCCAGCGATCCTTGTCAGTCAGCGGACGCGCTTCACCTCGACCACCGGCGGCGAGGTTGCCACGGGTTTCGCCGAGTGCCGGAATCCGCGCCAGGCAGTAATCCACCGGCTCGCCGTCGATCATCAGGATGCGCTTGTCGCCATCGACGATAGCCGGCAGGTAGCCCTGAATCATGATCTGCTGCTTGCCGTGCAAGGTCAGGGTTTCGAGGATCACCGACAGGTTCGGGTGGCCGGCGGTGTGGCGGAAGATCGACGAACCGCCCATGCCGTCCAGCGGCTTGAGGATCACGTCGCCGTGATGGTCGGCGAACTGACGCAGGACGTCCGGGCGACGGCTGACGATGGTCGGCGGCGTGCACTGCGGGAACAGCGTGGCGAACAGCTTTTCATTGCAGTCGCGCAGGCTCTGCGGCTTGTTCACCACCAGTACGCCGGCGGTTTCGGCCTGTTCGAGCAGGTAGGTGGAGTAAACGAACTCCATGTCGAACGGTGGATCCTTGCGCATCAGGATCACGTCCAGATCGCTCAGCAGGTTGTCCTGCTCGGCGTCCAGTTCGAACCATTTTTCCGGATTGGCGAAGACTTTCAGCGGCTTCATGCGCCCGCGTGCCTGACCTTCGGCCTGATACAGGTCGCTCTGCTCCATATAGAACAGTTCCCAGCCGCGCTTTTGCGCGGCCAGCAGCATGGCCAGCGAGCTATCCTTTTTATAGGAGATGCTGGCGATAGGGTCCATGACAATCCCGACGCGAACGCTCATTGGGTTTTCCTCGAAAATTGGCTACCGGATCGGTATTGAAAAAGTGCCGCCAGAGTGGCGCCGGGCGGGTTTTCGGTCAAGGAAAAACCCGTCGATAGATTGCATCTGGAGACTGTGCTAAAAAGGCTGGCGTAGCGTGCTGGCCCTTGAGCATCAAGGGTTTCGAGCCATTCATAACCGCAAAACGGACAAATTGATTCGCAAAGGCGACGGTAGAGCCCTCTTATGGAACAGCAGTCCAGCGCCTTGAAGGTCATGGTGATCGACGACTCGAAAACGATTCGTCGCACCGCCGAAACATTGTTGAAGAATGTCGGTTGCGAAGTGATCACGGCGATCGACGGTTTCGACGCCCTGGCGAAGATCGCCGACAACCATCCCGGGATCATTTTTGTCGACATCATGATGCCGCGTCTGGATGGTTATCAGACCTGCGCTTTAATCAAGAACAACAGTGCATTCAAGGCCACGCCGGTGATCATGCTGTCATCGCGTGACGGACTGTTCGACAAGGCCAAGGGGCGGATTGTCGGTTCCGATCAATTTTTGACCAAGCCTTTCAGCAAGGAAGAACTGCTCAGCGCGATCCAGGCCCATGTTCCGGGCTTCGCCGCCGTTCTGCCGCAGTAAGACACGTACAGTGATGCTCGGCCAGCGGGCCGGGGGTCGACAAGAAAAATGGGGAAAACCATGGCACGTATCCTGATCGTCGATGATTCGCCGACTGAAATGTACAAACTCACCGGCATGCTCGAAAAGCACGGCCATGAAGTGTTGAAGGCCGAAAACGGCGCCGACGGCGTGGCCCTGGCCCGTCAGGAAAAACCCGACGCGGTGCTGATGGACATCGTCATGCCCGGCCTCAACGGTTTTCAGGCGACCCGCCAACTGACCAAGGATGCCGAGACCAGCCACATCCCGGTGATCATCATCACCACCAAGGATCAGGAAACCGACAAGGTCTGGGGCACCCGCCAGGGCGCCAAGGACTACCTGACCAAACCGGTCGACGAAGACACCCTGATCAAGACTCTGAATAACGTGCTCAAAGGCTGATCGCGCGACCATGAGCGAATCGCTGACCGCGTTCGAACTGCTCTGGCAAATCGACCAGCGCTGCCGCTTGCTGGCCGCAGACCTGCCGTCGCAAGCGGCGCGTCAGGATCGCTGGAGCGGCATCGGCTTTCGCCTCGGCGAGCATTGGTATGTGGCGCCGATGGGCGAAGTCAGCGAAGTGCTGCACGAACCGCGCTTCACCCAGTTGCCCGGGGTCAAGCCATGGGTCAAAGGCGTGGCTAACCTGCGCGGGCGGCTGCTGCCGATCATGGATCTGTGCGGCTTTTTCGGGCATGAGCTGTCGCCGTTGCGTAAACAGCGGCGGGTGTTGGTGGTTGAACATGGGGATGTGTTTGCCGGGTTGATGGTCGATGAAGTCATCGGCTTGCAGCATTTCGAGCAGGACAGCTTCGAACCGATCTCGATCAGCAAGCGCCAGGGCTCGAAGGCCGA
Organism: Pseudomonas helmanticensis; assembly: GCF_900182985.1. NCBI lineage: Bacteria > Pseudomonadati > Pseudomonadota > Gammaproteobacteria > Pseudomonadales > Pseudomonadaceae > Pseudomonas > Pseudomonas helmanticensis. The sequence goes on from NZ_FXUY01000001.1 coordinate 4,811,333, forward strand.
GTTCGTCAAAGGCTATTTCCGGCGTGAGCAGAACTGGCGGGTGTTCAGCCTGTTTGCCCTGGCCAAATCCCCGGTGTTCATGAGCGTCGCGGTATAGCCGTTACAACAAAGATCCCTTGTAGGAGTGAGCCTGCTCGCGATTCAGGCACCGCGGTGTATCAAGTACACCGCGTTATCGTTCAATCGCGAGCAGGCTCACTCCTACAGGTTCTTCGGTGAGCTTCAAATTAGGCGAGGACCGATGACAAAAGCAAAAACAGGCAAGCCGGCGGAAGGATCGCGCAGTCGCTCGCAGATCATCGTGCTGTTCATCGCACTGATCGTGTTCATCATGCTGCTGTTCGCCAACTTCGCGTACCTCAATACCCAGGCGAACTACGACAAACAGTACATCGGCCACGCCGGTGAGCTGCGCGTGCTCTCGCAACGCATTGCCAAGAACGCCACCGAAGCCGCGGCCGGCAAGGCTGCCGCGTTCAAGCTGCTCAGCGATGCGCGCAACGATTTCGCCTTGCGCTGGGGTTACCTGAAGAAGGGCGACGCGGTCACTGGCCTGCCGCCAGCCCCCGCCACCGTGCGCCCGGAAATGCGCGCCGTGCAACTGGACTGGGAACGCCTGCTGAAAAACACTGACGCCATTCTCTCTAGCGAACAGACCGTGCTGTCGCTGCATCAGGTCGCCGCGACCCTGGCCGAAACCGTGCCGCAGTTGCAGATCGAATACGAAAAAGTCGTCGAAATCCTCCTGCAACGTGGCGCCCCGGCGGCGCAGGTCGCCATGGCCCAGCGCCAATCGCTGCTGGCTGAACGCATCCTCGGCGCGGTCAACACCGTGCTCGCCGGCGATGAAAACTCCCAACAAGCCGCCGATGCCTTTGGCCGTGACGCCACCCGTTTCGGCCAAGTGCTCAACGGCATGCTGCAAGGCAACCCGACGCTGAAAATCAGCCAGGTCGAAGACCGCGACGCCCGCGCGCGTTTGAGCGAAATCTCCGAGCTGTTCCAGTTCGTCTCCGGCTCTGTCGATGAAATCCTCGAAACCTCGCCCGAGCTGTTCAAGGTTCGCGAATCGGCGAGCAACATCTTCAGCCTCTCGCAAACCCTGCTCGACGAAGCCTCGCACCTGGCCACCGGTTTTGAAAACCTTGCCGGCGGGCGCAACACCGACACTATCGGCGGTTACGTCCTCGGTTTGCTGGCGCTGGCCTCGATCATACTCATCGGCATGGTTATGGTGCGCGAGACCAACCGGCAACTGCGCGAAACCGCCGAGAAGAACGAGCGCAACCAGAACGCAATCATGCGCCTGCTCGACGAAATCGAAGACCTCGCCGACGGTGACCTCACGGTGACGGCTTCGGTGACCGAAGACTTCACCGGCACTATCGCCGATTCGATCAACTACTCGGTCGACCAATTGCGCGATCTGGTCGCGACCATCAACCTCACCGCCGGCCAGGTCGCCGCAGCGGTGCAGGAAACCCAGGCCACCGCCATGCACCTGGCCCAGGCCTCGGAGCATCAGGCCCAGCAGATTTCCGAAGCGTCGACGGCAATCAGCGACATGGCCGAATCCATCGATCAGGTCTCGGCCAACGCCGCTGAGTCTTCCGCGGTCGCCGAGCGCTCCGTGGAAATTGCCAACAAGGGCAACGAGGTGGTGCACAACACCATCCACGGCATGGACAACATTCGCGAACAGATTCAGGACACCGCCAAGCGCATCAAGCGTCTTGGCGAGTCGTCGCAGGAAATCGGCGACATCGTCAGCCTGATCGACGACATCGCTGACCAGACCAACATCCTCGCCCTCAACGCGGCGATTCAGGCGTCGATGGCCGGTGATGCCGGGCGCGGTTTTGCCGTGGTCGCTGACGAAGTGCAGCGCCTCGCCGAGCGCTCGTCCGCCGCCACCCGGCAGATCGAAACCCTGGTGCGGGCGATTCAGACCGACACCAACGAAGCGGTGATTTCCATGGAGCAGACCACCACCGAAGTGGTGCGCGGCGCGCGACTGGCGCAGGATGCCGGTGTGGCCCTGGAAGAAATCGAAGGCGTATCGAAGACCCTCGCGGCGCTGATTCAAAGCATCTCCAACGCGGCGCAGCAGCAGACCTCGTCGGCCGGGCAGATCTCGCTGACGATGAACGTGATCCAGCAGATCACTTCGCAGACTTCGTCCGGCTCCACGGCCACCGCCGAAAGCATCGGCAACCTGGCGAAAATGGCCAGTCAACTGCGCCGTTCGGTGTCCGGATTCACCTTGCCGGCGGCGTCCGCGCCGGCGACGGATAAAGTGTGATCGGAGCGGTTATGGGTGATCGGCACGACTATGTGGCCCTCGAATGGGTCAAGGGCGAAATTGCCGAAACGCTGAAGCAGGCGCATCAGGCGATTGAAGCCGTGCTCGATGATCCGCAGGCCTTTGCGGGGCTGGACGAATGCCTGGATTACATCCATCAGGTCCACGGCAGCCTGCAAATGGTCGAGTTCTACGGTGCCGCCCTGCTCGCCGAAGAGATGGAGCAACTGGTTGCAGCCTTGCAGCACGAGCGCGTCAGCCATCGCGACGAAGCCCTGCACCTGTTGTTGCAAGCGCTCGGGCAATTGCCGATCTACCTCGACCGTGTGCAGAACGCTCGCCGGGATCTGCCGTTGGTGGTGTTGCCGCTGATCAACGATCTGCGCAGTGCCCGTGGCGAAAGCCTGCTCTCGGAAACCAGCCTGTTCAGCCCGCAATTGCCGGAGTTAGCACCGCTGAGCGCAGAAGCGTTGGCACTGCTGGAACCGGCCGAACTGCCGAATGTGCTGCGCAAATTACGCCAGATGCTGCAAATGGCCTTGGTCGGTTTGCTGCGCGAGCAGGACGACCAGACGCACCTCGAGTACCTGGCCAAAGTCTTCACCCGCCTCGAAGCGCTGAGCGGCGATTCGCCCCTGAGCCCGTTGTGGCAAGTCGCCTCGGCGCTGGTCGAAGGCATGCGCGAAGGCGCCATCGCCAACAGTCCGGCGCTGCGCAGTCTGTTCAAGGACGCCGACAAAGAGCTCAAGCGCCTGCTCGAGCAAGGTATGTCGGGCCTTAATCAGCCGCCCCCGGCGGAGCTGCTGAAAAGCCTGTTGTTCTATATTGCCAAAGCCGAACATCCCACCGGGCAGATGCTGACCATGAAAGATCGCTACTCGCTGGACGACGCGTTGCCCGACAGCGCGATGGTCGACGAAGAACGCGCGCGCCTGGCCGGCCCTGACCGCGACGCGATGCGCTCGGTGCTGGCGGCACTGTGCGAAGAGCTGGTGCGGGTCAAGGAACGCCTCGATCTGTTCGTGCGCAGCGATCGCCAGCACACTTCGGATCTGGAAAGCCTGCTCGCGCCATTAAGGCAGATCGCCGACACCCTTGCCGTGCTCGGTTTCGGCCAGCCGCGCAAAGTCATCATCGATCAACTGGCCGTGGTGCTCAGCCTCGCCCAAGGCCAGCGTGAACCGAATGACGCGATCCTGATGGACGTTGCCGGCGCGCTGCTTTACGTCGAAGCGACGCTGGCCGGAATGGTCGGCACGGTCGAGCCGGAAAGTCCGGAAGACTCGCGCTTGCCCACCACCGACCTGACGCAGATTTATCAGATCGTGATCAAGGAAGCGCGCATCTGCCTGCAACAGGCCAAGGACATGATCGTCGACTACATCGACGCCGATTGGGATCGCCAGCAACTGCAACCGTTGCCGGCGCTGCTGACCCAGGTGCGCGGTGCGCTGGCGATGATTCCGCTCAGCCGCGCGGCGAGTCTGGTCGAGGCCTGCAACGGTTTTATCCGCGAGCATCTGCTGCTCGATCCGCACGAGCCGGGTTGGGAGCAACTGGATCGTCTGGCCGATGTCATCAGCAGCCTCGAGTACTACCTCGAGCGCTTGAGTGACGATCCGCAGGCGCCGAGCGAGCAACTGCTGGACATCGCGCAGAAGTCCCTCGCCAACCTCGGTTATTTCCCTGACGAAGAGCCCGGCGAACACTCTGTGCCCGTGCTCGAAGACGTTCTCAGCCCCAGCGAAGCGCTGGTGATGCAGGACCTGCAGGCGCTGGATGATCCCGAGATCGTGCAATCGTTGGCCGAGGTTCTGGCCAGCCCGGTTTCCGCGCTGAACCCGCCGGCGCTGATCACGCCCGGCAGCCTGATGCCGCCGCCGGCCGGCGAAGAACCGATCGACGACGAGCTGCGCGAAGTGTTCCTCGAAGAGACCGACGAAGTCCTCGAAGTGCTCCATGAATACCTGCCGCGCTGGACCGCCAACCCGCAGGATCGCGATGCGCTGACTGAACTGCGCCGCGCCTTCCATACCCTCAAGGGCAGCGGGCGCATGGTCCGCGCGCTGATCCTCGGTGAGCTGGCGTGGGCCGTGGAAAACCTGCTCAACCGTGTGCTTGAACAAAGTGTCGAACCGGGATCGGTGGTGCAGCAACTGCTGACCGACACGGTGCTCTTGCTGCCCGAATTGATCAACGAATTCGCCACTAACAGCCAGCGTCAGCGCAGCGATGTCGATCAGCTTGCCGCCCGTGCCCACGCATTGGCCAAAGGTGACGAACCGCTGGCCGCCGAAGACATCGACGATGTCGCTGCACTCGATCCGCTGTTGCTGGAGATCTTCCGCAAAGAAGCCGAAACCCATCTCGCCAGCCTCAACCGTTTCCTCGATCAAGCCGCCGAGCATGTGCCGTTGCAGGCCAGCGATGAATTGCAGCGCGCGCTGCATACGCTCAAGGGCAGCGCCTCAATGGCCGGGGTTTTGCCGATTGCCGAATTGGCCGCGTCGCTCGATCAACTGGCCCGCGAGTTCAAGGCGCATCAGTTGCCGCTTGACCTCGACGAAGTGGAATTGCTGCTGGAAGCCGAGGGCCTGTTTCGTATTGGCCTGCGTCAGCTCAAGCACGATCCGCTGGCGCCGATTGTCGGTGCGCAATCGCTGATCAAACGCACCGACGCGCTGCTCGCCGAGCGCCTCGAAACCATCCTCAATGCACCGAACACCGGGTTGCGGATCAAGCGTGACCCGCAACTGATCAACAACTTCCTCGCCCAAGGCATGGACATCCTCCTCGACGCCGAAAACCTCTTGCAGCGCTGGCAGCAACATCCCGGCGAGCGTCAGGAACTCAGCGCCTTGCTGGATGAACTGACCACCCTCGGCGAAGGCGCGCACATGGCCGATCTGCTGCCGGTCGATGTCCTGTGTGAAGCCTTGCTCGACCTGTATGGCGCTGTGGAAGAAAGCAGCCTGGCGGTCAGCGAGCGGTTTTTCCAGGAAGCGCAAAACGCTCATGAAGCGCTGATCAACATGCTCGACGAACTGGCGGCCGGGCAGGAAGTCACGCCGCAGCCGGCGCGGATTCGGGCCCTGCATGATCTGCTTGATGAGAGCCTCGATCCGTCGTCGATGGGCCTGATTCGCAGCGATGGCAGCCGTACTTTGAGTATCCGTGAACTGGGCAGCGCCACCGCTGAGTTGCAGCAAAAGGCAATGGCGCTTGAACCCGATGACGAAATTGTCGAGATCTTCCTTGAAGAAGCGGTGGACATTCTCGACAGCTCCGGCCAAGCCTTGCAGCGCTGGCTCAGCGACCCCGACAACACAGCGCCGCTGTCCTCGTTGCAGCGGGATTTGCATACGCTCAAGGGCGGCGCGCGGATGGCTGAAGTCGAGGCCATCGGCGATCTGGCGCAAGAGCTGGAAAGTCTCTACGAAGGCCTGGTCGATCGTCGCTACAGCTACAGCGAAACCTTGGGGCGATTGCTGCTCAAAAGTCACGACCGCTTGGCGTTGTTGCTTGATCAACTGCAAAACCATCAGCCGCTGACGCCGGCACAGGATCTGATCGACGTTATCCGTCAGGTCCGCCAAGGCCAGAACGTTGCCGAAGTGCCGCCAGCAACAACCGATCACGACAGCGCCGGTCACGACCCGGAGTTGCTGGAGATATTCCTCGAAGAAGGTTTCGACATCATCGAAAACTCCGGCGCCGCACTGCTGCGCTGGCAGGCCGAGCCGGGCAATCGTCAGGAAGTGGAAACCCTGCTGCGCGATCTGCACACCCTCAAGGGGGGCGCGCGGATGGTCGAGATCGGCCCGATCGGCGACCTCGCGCATGAGCTGGAATACCTTTACGAAAGTCTTTCCAGTGGCGCCTTGCAGCCGTCGGCGGAGCTGTTTGCGCTGGTGCAGCGCGGGCATGATCGTTTGGCGCAAATGCTCGATGGCGTGCGCGCCGGGCAACCGTGCCCACCGGCGGATCGGCTGATCAACGCGATCCAGAATTTCAGTCATCCGGCGACGGTAGAAACGCCGCCAGTGCTACCTGTTCCGGTCAAGACTGACGTGGCACCGCCGGTTGCCGAGGCTGGCGCGGACATGGTCAAAGTCTCCGCCGAACTGCTCGATGAGCTGGTCAATCTGGCCGGCGAAACCTCGATCTTCCGGGGCCGTATCGAACAGCAGGTCAACGACGCGCAGATCGCTCTGAACGAGATGGAAACCACCATCGAGCGTATGCGCGATCAGTTGCGCCGCCTCGACACTGAAACCCAGGGGCGGATTCTCAGCCGTCAGCAAGTCGATGCCGAACGCCTCGGCTACGAAGATTTCGATCCGCTGGAAATGGACCGTCATTCACAGTTGCAGCAACTGTCGCGGGCGCTGTTCGAATCGGCTTCCGACCTGCTCGATCTCAAGGAAACCCTCGACCGCCGTAACCACGACGCCGAGAACCTGCTGCAGCAACAGGGCCGCATCAACACTGAATTGCAGGAAGGCCTGATGCGCACGCGCATGGTGCCGTTCGAGCGCATGTTGCCGCGCCTGAAACGCATCGTCCGCCAGGTCGCTGAAGAGCTGAACAAAGACGTCGCGTTTGTCGTCGGCAACGCCGAAGGCGAGATGGATCGCAACGTCCTCGAACGCATGGCCGCGCCGCTGGAACACATGCTGCGCAACGCCGTCGACCATGGTCTGGAATCCGCCGAAGTGCGCCTGGCGGCGGGTAAACCGGCGCAAGGGCAGATCAGCCTCGACCTGTCCCGCGAGGGCGGCGACATCGTTTTCGATATCCGCGATGACGGTGCCGGGGTGCCACTGGAAGCGGTGCGGCGCAAGGCGATCAAGCGCGGCATGCTCGCGCCGGAAGCCGAGATCAGCGACCGCGACGTGTTGCAGTTCATCCTCCAGCCGGGGTTTTCCACGGCGGAAAAGATTACCCAGATTTCCGGGCGCGGCGTCGGCATGGACGTGGTGCATGAAGAAGTGCGGCAACTCGGCGGCAGCATGAGCATTGATTCCGTGCCGGGGCAGGGCGTGCATTTCCGTATTCGCTTGCCGTTCACCGTGTCGGTCAACCGCGCGTTGATGGTGCAGTGCGGTGAGGATCAATACGCGATCCCGCTGAACACCATCGAAGGCATCGTCCGCGTCTTGCCGAATGATCTGGAAGGGCACTTCCGCGTTGATCCGCCGCGCTATCAATACGGCGGCCAGACCTATGAGCTGTGCTACCTGGGCGAACTGCTGAAAACCGCGCCACGGCCGAAACTGCTCGGGCAGAACTTGCCATTGCCGGTGCTGCTGGTGCACTACAACGACCGGCACATTGCGGTGCAGGTTGATGCGATGGCGGGTACGCGCGAAATCGTGGTCAAGAGCCTCGGCGCGCAATTCGCAGCGGTGCAGGGCGTGTCCGGGGCGACGATTCTCGGCGACGGCAGGGTGGTGCTGATTCTCGATCTGCTCGCGCCGATCCGCGCGATGCAGGCACGCATTGCACAGACGCCGACGCTGCCGGAAATCGACAGCGAACCGCAGAAACCGTTGCTGGTGATGGTGGTCGACGACTCGGTCACGGTGCGCAAGGTCACCAGCCGTTTGCTCGAACGTCACGGCATGAACGTGCTGACCGCCAAGGACGGCGTCGACGCCATGCTGCTGCTCGAAGAACACATGCCCGACCTGATGCTGCTCGACATCGAAATGCCGCGCATGGACGGCTTCGAAGTCGCCACCCAGGTGCGCAACGACGAGCGCCTGCAACACCTGCCGATCATCATGATCACCTCACGCACCGGGCAGAAACACCGCGACCGTGCGATGGCCATCGGCGTCAACGACTACCTCGGCAAGCCGTATCAAGAGTCGGTGTTGCTTGAAAGCATTGCCCAGTGGAGCAAGAAACATGCATGAGCGCCGGCATAATCAGCGCACCAGCCAACTGACCGGGTTGTTGCTGCCGTTGGCGGATCGTAATTTGATCCTGCCTAACGTTGCTGTTGCTGAGTTGATCGATTACCAGGCCAGTGCCTTCGATCTGGATACGCCGCCGTGGTATCTGGGGCGGGTCAAGTGGCGTGAGCGGCAGATTCCGTTGTTGAGTTTCGAGTCGGCGTGCGGGCAGAAAATCGTCATTGGCGAGCGTGCGCGGATCGTGATTTTGAATGCGCTGGGCGGGTTGCCGGAGTTGAAGTTCATTGCGCTGCTGGTGCAGGGGATTCCGCGTTCTTACAAGCTTGATAGCCAGTTGAGTTATGTCGACGTGCCGTTGTGTGCGCTGGAGCAGGCAGCGGTGCAGGTCGGGGAACAGGTGGCGAAGGTGCCGGATTTGTTGGGGTTGGAGAAGTTGTTGGTGGATGCGGGGCTGGTCCATTGATCCAGAGTCTTCAGTGTTCTGGATGGCCTCTTCGCGAGCAGGCTCGCTCCCACAGTTGATCTTCGGTGATCCTGGATTTTGCGTACGACACAGACCTCCTGTGGGAGCGAGCCTGCTCGCGAAAGCGCCAGTCGCCACACCTTAATCCGACAGAAAAATCCTCAATCTCCGTGCGCAATAAACGCCTTCCAGCCCCGCTGTTTAAAGACACTCTGTGTTACGGCTCCCTAGCCTACAAATCCTTGCGCCGCTGCCTACGCATGCACCAGAATCCGCCGGCTTGTGCGCCTTTGGCATGCTGCGTAACTTGATTCCGTCACTGATTCCCAGTGATCGGGTTTAGCAGCCCGTGGTTAATCTAAGGGTGCACATACACCATCGTCAGGCTTCGCCTGCATTCGATGGCGGCTGTGCGCAGGGCGCTTCGGCGCGCCGGCTTCCTTAGGTTCCCCGGTCTGCTAACCTGCGTTCAGCTGCCACCCCTTCTTTTAGCAGAGAAGTGGTTCCAGCTTTATTTCGGAACCTGAAGATGATTAAACCAACGCCTAACCCCCCGCTCACAGACCCGGCATCCCCCTACGAATCCCCCGACTCCAAGAAATTCCACGAAGCCGCCGAACGCGCCCTCGACCATTACCTCGGCCCGACCAACGCCGACCTGATGGCCACGCCCTACACCCCGAACACGCTGTACATGGCCAACCCGAATGCCGACACCGAATCCCTGCTGGCTGACGCCAGCGAAACCCTTGGTTCGGCTACGGTCATGCTCAATAACCACGCAGCAACGGTGGAAGGTACGCACCGCAAGACTGTGCAAGGTATTGCGCAGGTGGTGATGGTGGCGGAGATGGCCGTCAACCGTTTGTTGGATCGGTTGGTGCCGACGGAGTGATTTAAAAGCCGACCCTCACCCCAGCCCTCTCCCGGAGGGAGAGGGGGCCGACCGCGGGATGCTAACAAGTTACGCCGACCTGAAAGTACCGCTGTGAATCCATAATCGACTCGGTGGGGCAGGTCGATGTATGGCGCTATACACCTCGGTCGGTCCCCTCTCCCCCCGGGAGAGGGCTAGGGTGAGGGCGGCTCTTGATCGTTACCCTGAGCGTAATGATTCACCGCCGCGCTTGATTGATGCCCCCACCCCACACGCCTACCTTAGCTCCACGACAGCGAACCCCGTGGAGTGAGCATGACAACAACAATTTCCCCCGACTCGCGCTGGACGCGGCGGCGCGATGAGAAGCAGCGCCGCCTCGACAAGGTGCGCGGGCTGGCCGACGGTGTGGTGTTGCCCACCGACAAGATCGTCGCCGCGCTCGAAGCGCTGATTCATCCCGGCGACCGTGTGGTGCTGGAGGGCAACAACCAGAAGCAGGCGGATTTCCTCTCGCGCTCGCTGGCCAAGGCCGACCCGGAAAAGCTCCACGACCTGCACATGATCATGCCCAGCGTCGGTCGCTCCGAGCACCTCGACCTGTTCGAACGCGGCATCGCCCGCAAGCTCGATTTCTCCTTCGCCGGCACCCAGAGCCTGCGCATCAGCCAGTTGCTTGAAGACGGCCTGCTGGAAATCGGCGCGATTCACACTTACATCGAACTCTACGCGCGACTGGTGGTGGACCTGATCCCCAACGTCGTGCTCTCGGCCGGGTTCATGGCCGACCGCGCCGGCAACATCTACACCGGCCCGAGCACCGAAGACACCCCGGCGCTGATCGAACCGGCCGCGTTCAGCGACGGCATCGTCATCGTCCAGGTCAACCAATTGGTCGACGACGTCAGCGAGCTACCACGCGTTGATATTCCCGCCTCATGGGTCGATTTCGTCGTGGTCGCCGACAAGCCGTTCTACATCGAACCGCTGTTCACCCGCGACCCACGCCACATCAAGCCTGTGCACGTGCTGATGGCGATGATGGCGATTCGCGGCATCTACGAAAAACACAACGTGCAGTCGCTCAACCACGGCATCGGTTTCAACACCGCCGCCATCGAATTGATCCTTCCGACCTACGGCGAATCCCTAGGCCTCAAAGGCAAGATCTGTCGCAACTGGACGCTCAACCCGCACCCGACGCTGATCCCGGCGATCGAGAGCGGCTGGGTCGAAAGCGTGCATTGCTTCGGCACCGAACTGGGCATGGAAAACTACATCGCCGCGCGCCCGGACGTGTTCTTCACCGGCCGCGATGGCTCGCTGCGTTCCAACCGGATGTTCTGCCAACTCGCCGGGCAATACGCGGTGGATCTGTTTATCGGCGCGACGTTGCAAGTCGATGGCGACGGCCATTCCTCGACCGTCACCCGTGGCCGTCTCGCCGGTTTCGGCGGCGCGCCGAACATGGGCCACGACCCGCGCGGTCGCCGTCACGGCACCCCGGCGTGGCTGGACATGCGCCACGACGATTCGCAGCAACCGATGCTCGAACGCGGCAAGAAACTCGTGGTGCAAATGGTCGAGACATTCCAGGAGGGCGGCAAACCGACCTTCGTCGAAACCCTCGACGCGGTGGAAGTGGCGAAGAAAAGCGGCATGCCGCTGGCGCCGATCATGATCTACGGTGATGACGTCACACACCTGCTCACCGAAGAAGGCATCGCCTACCTGTACAAGGCGCGTTCGCTGGAAGAGCGCCAGGCGATGATCGCTGCGGTCGCCGGCGTCACCGCCATCGGCCTGCGCCACAACCCGAAAGACACCGAACGCATGCGCCGCGAAGGCCTGATCGCCTTGCCCGAAGACCTCGGCATCCGCCGCACCGACGCCACTCGCGAATTGCTCGCGGCAAAAAGCGTGGCCGATCTGGTCGAGTGGTCCGGCGGCCTGTACAACCCGCCCGCCAAATTCAGGAGCTGGTAATGCACGCACTTAACCTGCAAGCGAAACCGCTGTCCCTGGCTGATCGATTGGCTGATCTTGCGGTGGACGCGCTGATTGACGAAGCGGATCTGTCGCCGAAACCGGCACTGGTCGACCGTCGCGGCAATGGCGCGCACACCGATTTGCACCTGGGCCTGATGCACGCGTCGGCGCTGTCGTTGTGGCCGGCGTTCAAGGAGATGGCTGAAGCAGCGGTTGAAATCGGCGAAGTCGATTCAACGTTGCGCGAAGCGATTGGCCGCATCGGCCGTGAGGGCGAGCAAGCCATGCTCACCACCACCAACGGCGTGAACACGCATCGCGGCGCAATTTGGGCGCTGGGATTGTTGGTGACCGCCGCTGCAATGGAGCCGAAATCCACCAGCGCCAATGCAGTTTCATTGCGCGCCGCGCGACTGGCCTTGCTGGATGACCGCCACGCCCCCAAACCTTTGAGCCACGGCGCCCAAGTCGCCCTGCGTTATGGCGCTCGCGGTGCTCGTGAAGAAGCGCAACTCGGCTTCCCCTCAGTTCTGCAACGTGGCTTGCCACAACTCAAACGCAGCCGCGCCAACGGCCACGGCGAACAGAACGCTCGACTCGATGCCTTGCTCGCGATCATGACTGACCTCGCTGACACCTGCGTGCTCTACCGCGCCGGCGAAGAGGGCTTGCAAGCCATGCAACTCGGCGCGCAAGCGGTACTCGACGCCGGTGGTAGCGCCAGCCTCAGCGGTCGCCGCCGGCTGCACGAACTGGATCAACAACTCATCGCATTGAATGCCTCGCCCGGTGGCGCCGCCGACTTGCTCGCCGCCACGCTGCTGCTCGACCGTATCGAGCGCGACGGCATCCTTCAGGGAGCGTTTTGATGGAAACCCTATCGTTTGAATTCCCCGCCGGGCAGCCGCCACGCGGTCGCGCGCTGGTTGGTTGTGTCGGCTCGGGTGATCTGGAAGTGCTGATCGAACCGGGCCTGGCCGGCAAGCTGACGATCAATGTGCAGACCTCGGTCAACGGCGCCCAGTTGCGTTGGCAGCACCTGTTTGCGCGGATGTTCGACGGCACCACGCCGCCGGCGATGGCTATTGATATCCACGATTTCGGCGCGACGCCGGGGGTGGTGCGCTTGCGTCTGGAACAAGGTTTCGAGGAGATCGGCCATGACTGACAGCGCAGCGTTGCTTAACAAACACAGCTTCGTCGAACTCGGCGCGCGGCAACGGGCGAAGGCTTTGCTCGATGCCGGCAGCTTTCGCGAATTGCTTGATCCGTTTCAACGGGTGATGTCGCCGTGGCTCGAACGCCAGGGCGTGGTGCCGCAGGCCGATGACGGCGTGGTGATCGCCAAGGGCAGCCTCGACGGTTTGCCGATAGTCATTGCCGCGATTGAAGGCGCGTTCCAGGGTGGCAGCCTTGGCGAAGTCGGTGGGGCGAAGATTGCCGGCGCGCTGGAACTGGCGGCTGAAGACAACCGTAAAGGCATTCCGACCCGCGCGGTGTTGCTGCTGGAAACCGGTGGCGTGCGCTTGCAGGAGGCCAATCTCGGGCTGGCGGCGATTGCTGATATTCATGCGGCGATTGTCGATTTGCAGCAGTACCAACCGGTGGTCGGTGTGGTTGCGGGTAGCGTCGGTTGCTTCGGCGGCATGTCGATTGCGGCGGCGCTGTGCAGTTATTTGCTGGTGACTCAGGAAGCACGCCTTGGTTTGAACGGCCCGCAGGTGATTGAGCAAGAAGCCGGGATCGAGGAATACGACTCCCGCGACCGTCCCTTCATCTGGAGCCTGACCGGTGGCGAGCAGCGTTTTGCCAGTGGTCTGGTGGATCGTTATGTCGCCGACGACGTGGCGAAGATTCGTCAGCAGGTCGGTGAATTGCTCCAGCAAGGTTTGCCGGCGCAGCCGCGCAGCCAACGCGCCGAATGGTTTCTGCAACGTCTCGGCAGTCTGAACACTGACCCGCAAATCGAACCGTCGGTGGTTCGCGACCTGTATCAAGGAGAGCGCTCATGAGCGGTTATTCATTGCGCGGTTTGAACTGGTTTAACGCCTTGAGCGCCGGCGCTCTCAAGGTCGAAGGGCTGCCGCCATCGTTGAGGGTCGCTGACGGTGAATTGGGGCGTTTTATCGCTGTGGTCGCTGATCCGGACAATCGTTTTCCGCGTGCTCGTAATGGCGAAGTCGGCTTGCTCGAAGGCTGGGGTCTGGCCAAGGCTGTGGATGACGCGATCACGGCTGACCGCGATAAAGCGCAGAAGCGCCCGATCATCGCCATCGTCGATGTGCCGAGCCAGGCCTACGGTCGCCGTGAAGAAGCCCTCGGCATTCACCAGGCGCTGGCCGGTGCGGCGGACAGTTATGCCCGCGCACGTCTGGCCGGGCATCCGGTGATTGCGTTGTTGGTGGGTAAGGCTATGTCCGGGGCGTTTCTGGCTCATGGTTACCAGGCCAACCGTTTGATTGCGCTGCGCGATCCGGGCGTGATGGTGCATGCGATGGGCAAAGCTTCGGCCGCACGGGTGACCTTGCGCAGTGTTGAAGAGCTGGAAGCGTTGGCCGCCAGCGTGCCGCCGATGGCTTATGACATCGACAGCTATGCGAGTCTCGGATTGCTCTGGGAAACCTTGTCGGTGCAGCAGATCGAGCAGCCGACGGCGGAGGATCTCTCAAGGGTTAACGAATGCCTCAAACAAGCCATCGGCGATGTCTCCAGCACTGACTTGAGCAATCGTCTCGGCGCGAAAAATCGTGCGGCTTCCAGCAAAGTGCGCGAACTGTTGATGGCGCAGTGGTGAGCACGCCTCTGGCCCACGATCTGCTCTGGGGCATGACCCCGGCGCAGTTGCCGGCGGATGCGCCGTTGTGGGCGGTCGAGTCGCTGGCCGCTGGGCAACCGGTGGTGGTGCGGCGCGCGTTGAGTGCTGAAGGTTTTGTCGCGGTCGGCGTGCGCGGTGTGTTGCGCGAGCAGCGGCTGGCAGCGTTTATGGCACTGGGTTCGACTGCCTGTCGGGTCAGCCCCGAAGTGCTTTGTCATGTCGATTGCGAACGCGATCTGCCAGTGATGCAGGCGCTCAAACAACTGCGGCCAATGCTCGACGATTGCGGTTGGGTCTGGGGTGTCAGTGGCAGTGTCGGGTTTGAATTGGCCAGTGGTTTTATCGCGATGCACGCGGCCAGCGACCTCGATTTGATTCTGCGTACACCGCAACTGATCACTCGTAATCAGGCACGCAAACTGGTCGAACTTTTTGATCAGGCCGTGTGCCGGGTCGATATGCAATTGCAAACGCCGTTCGGTGCCGTGGCGCTGCGTGAGTGGGCCAGCGGTTCGGCGCGCGTGCTGTTGAAAAATGCCCATCAGGCTTGCCTGGTGATTGATCCGTGGAATCCGCAGGAGCAGGCGGCGTGAGCAGTCTGCTGGTGTTCCCCGGCCAGGGTGCGCAGCAAGCGGGCATGCTGCAGCGTTTGCCTCGGGAATCGTTGGTCGAGGCCAGTGATGTGCTCGGTGAAGATGTATCGCTGCTGGATTCCAGCGCAGCGTTGCGCACGACAAGGGCGGTTCAGCTGTGCCTGCTGATCGCCGGCGTCGCTGCTTCGCGGCAGCTGTTGCAAGACGGACTCACGGCAGATTATGTCGCCGGCCTGTCCATCGGCGCTTACCCGGCAGCGGTGGTTGCCGGCGCCTTGAGCTTCAGCGATGCGCTGCATCTGGTCAGCCTGCGCGGCGAACTGATGCAGCAAGCTTATCCACAAGGCTATGGAATGACCGCGATCATCGGCCTGCAGTTATCCACAGTCGAAACGCTGCTGGCGCAGGTGCACAGCGAAGATTCGCCGGTGTATCTGGCCAACATCAATGCCGATAACCAGGTGGTGATTGCCGGCAGCGACAAGGCCATGCAAGCCGTGGCTGAACTCGCGCGCAGTCGTGGCGCCGGTCTGGCCAAACGTCTGGCAGTGAGCGTGCCTTCGCACTGCCCACTGCTGGAAAAACCGGCACAAACCCTCGCCGAAGCCTTCGCCAAGGTTGAACTGAAAACCGCGAAAATCGCTTACCTGAGCGGCAGCCGCGCACGCCCTGTGACCAAAGTAGAAGCGCTGCGCGACGACCTCGCCTTCAACATGTGCCGCGTGGTGGATTGGCGCGGCACCGTGCAAAGCGCTTACGAGCGCGGCGTACGTTTACAGATCGAACTGCCGCCCGGTGCGGTGCTGACCGGGCTGGCGCGCCGGGTGTTCGAGCAGGGCACCGTCACTGCCTTCGACAGTGCGCGGCTCGACACCTTGCAAGCGCTGTTGCGTGAGGAGGGTAGCCGCCAACTCTAAACCGCCGCGACTCAAGCTTCGAACAACAAAAACAACATTCGACGATGCACTTTGAGGACTACAACAATGATTATTTACGGTGTGGCGTTTCTCGCCTTTTGTACGCTGGTGGGTATCTGGGTCGGTGAACTGCTCGGCAAGCTGATCGGCGTGCCGGCCAACGTCGGCGGCGTCGGCATTGCGATGCTGCTGTTGATCGGTCTGGGCAGTTATCTGAACAAAAGCGGATGGCTCAAGGGCAAGACCGAGCAGGGTGTCGAATTCTGGAGCGCGGTCTACATTCCTATCGTG